>NZ_JACYTY010000008.1:0-143582 GCF_014841445.1 Sphingomonas sp. CFBP 8765
CATGGCCTCGGCCGGTTACGTGAACGAACGGCCGATTCTGGGATGCCGCGTTCGGGCACTGAACGATCGCTCGTGGGTCTAAAGGCCCGCCGGTCGCCAAGCAGAAAGCGTCGGTATGAAGGCAAGCCGCGATCACGGCAAAAGGGGCACCATCGACATAATTGAGCATTTCGCACCTGACTCTTATGGCCTCCTTATCCTAGCACCTGCGGTTGCGCTTGGCAGTGGCTGGCTTGGCGGCGATAGGGTTGTTGGTCGTGCAGCCATACGTGGCCTAGTGAAAAAGGCTGCTCGCTTTAAGGAAGCTGAACGGCAGAGACTAACCATCCATTTGCCCAGCAGAGCACTTACGCGCCGGTTGGATTAGATCGAACGATATTGTAGAGCGCAGCACTGCTCTGCAATGTCCGTTAAATGGGGGTCTGGCTTAAAATGGAAATTCTATTAGGCCTAGTGGCCGGAATTTAGTCTATTCGTGTCCCGAATTCTGTGTGCCACTAGCATGTCGAGCCTGGAACAGCCTTCGTCCTTCCGTGAAGTACACGACGCACAGAACTGCAACGCCGATCGCCAGGTAGCCGAAGGCCAGCGGATAGGTTGTTCCGTCATAGGCCTGCCCGATGATGGAGCCGACGATCACCGCACCGACGCTGGTGATAAAACCCTGTATCGAGGACGCGGTACCGGCGATGTGTCCGACAGGCTCCATCGCCATCGCACCGAAATTCGACCCGCATAGTCCGATGCAGGTCATGCTGAGCGCTTGGAACAGCATGTACGTCTCCAGCGACTCCCGTCCGACGCCGATTACGACGAGGTGGAGAAGCGACAGCATGATCAACGCGAGCAATGCGGACTGGGAGATGAGGCGGGTGCCAAGCCGCTCGACGAGGCGGCTGTTGGCAAAGGATGCACAGCCCATCGAGAAGGCGCAGACGGCGAACAGAATCGTGAAGCGTTCACCGGCATGGAATTCATCGACGAAGATCTGCTGCGCGGACGAAACGAAGGCGATGATGCCGCCGAATGTCATCGACGCCGCCACGGCATAGCCCGCGGAGAAGCGGTTCGTTAGCGTCAATCGGTAGGCGCGGCCGAGCGACGCCCGCGACAAGGGCGACCGACGTTCCACCGGCAGGGATTCGCGTAGACGGACCGTCGACCAGGCAAGGACGACAGCCGCAAAGGCCGCCAGCGCATAGAAGATGAACCGCCAGGGTCCGAAAGCCAGCAGGACCTGGCCGAGACTGGGCGCCATGATCGGTACCAGGAAGAAGATCATCTGGGCGACGGAGAGCGTGCGCGCCATCTGGCGACCCGAATAGCGGTCACGCACGATCGCGACCGCAAGTACACGCGTCGATGCCGACATGAGGCCCTGGAGTGCGCGTGCGCCGAGAAGGGCGGGGAATGTTTGCGAACCTGCGGCGAAGATGCTGGCTGCCACGAAGCCCGCAATGGTGACGAGCAAGATCGGCCTGCGGCCAAATCTGTCTGCAAGCGGGCCGTAGACGAGCTGTCCAGCACCGAAGCCAAGCATGTAGACCGTGATGATCCACTGTCGGTGGTTGGCCGTCGTGACGGCAAGCTGATGGCCGATGTCGGCGAGCGCAGGCAGCATCAGGTCCACGCCCAATGCGTTGACCGCCATCAGCGCGGCGACGAACGCGACGAATTCACCGGGGGGCATGGAGGAGGTCCGCTTATCGATCATCGCCGCCATCTAGGTCGACAATCTGCTGATGACCATGCCCACCAGTACGCTTAAACGGCGGCTCACGAGCAGTGATTTACGGGGAACCTTGGCTTTTCGCAGTGCCGACAAGTTTTGAAGAATTTTGGCGCAACTCTCGTTCGTTGGCAGTGGCCGCGGGCCTCTTGGACAAGCGTCTGAAGTTGCAGAGCGCCAAGGACCAGCTGACCGTCCATTCGGGCGTCCGTGCGGCGTTAACATGGCTTCTCAAGCCATAAGCCACGCGTCGGAGCTGGCGCCTCTTAGCAGATTTGGTTCTGCTCCCCCCCTGTCGAACTCTCAACCCGCGCGATTGGAATGCAGGCGGAGCAGCCGCCCGCCAGGTCCGTCTTCCAGCAGCCATAGCGCCCCGTCCGGGCCGGCCATGACCGCGCGGATCCGCGCACCCATGCTCCACCGCTCGACTTCGCTGGGGACCGCGCCGTCGAACGCGATGCGGATCAGCGCTTCCGATGCGAGTCCGCCGACAAAGGCGGAGCCTCGCCACTGCGGAAACATCGTGCCGTCATAGAAGGTGAGCCCGGCCGGCGCGATAATCGGGCTCCAGTACAGCGCCGGCTGCTGGAATTTCGTCTTGCCGGCGGGCGAGGCGATCGGCGTGTCGTCGTAGTTCTTGCCGTAGGATACGATCGGCCAGCCATAGTTCCTGCCGGGCTCGATCAGGTTCAGCTCGTCGCCGCCCTGCGGACCCATTTCAGTCGACCAAAGGCGACCCTTGGCATCGAACGCCAGTCCGTAGGGGTTGCGATGACCCGTCGTCCAGGTCTCCGCCCGAGTCAGGTTCGGGCCGGGAATCGTGACCTGGCGTACCGGCGCGGTGGCGGCGCCGCCGGTATTTTCCGGCGGATCGATGATGCCGATCGTGGTCGCGCCGATCTTGCCGGCGCCGGGATTGCCGGGCGCTGGCGTGCCATCCAGCGTCAGCCGCAGGATCTTGCCGAGCGCCTGATCAGGGTCCTGCGCGGGCGTGAAACGCTGGCGTTCGCCGGAGGTGAGGAAAAGATAGCGGCCGTCGGGCGAGAATGCGATGTAGCCGCCGAACTGCCCGCCATTGCCGCGGGGCAGTTGCCGCCACACAACCCGAAGGTCTCTCAGCACCGGTTGCGCCGCGCCGGGATCGAGCGTCGCGCGCGCCAACGCCAGACCGTCGCCACCCGCGCCGGGTTCGGCATAGGTGAGGTAGACGTGCCCGCTCTGCGCGAAGTCGGGCGCGGCGGCGACGAATAACAGACCGCCCTGTCCCTCGAAGTGGACGCGCGGCACCCCGCCGACCGGCGTCTTCACGCCCGCCGCGCTGACCAGCCACAGCCGGCCGGGCTTTTCGGTCACCAGCATCCTCTGGTCCGGCAGAAAGGCCAGCGCCCAGGGGGAGTCGAACGCGGCGACGGGATCGACCTTGAACGGCTTGGACGACGCGGGGGTCGCCGCGCCGTAGTTCACCGGTGGCGCGGGCGCCTCCGAGCCGGCCGGTGGGGCGGCGCGGTCCGTCGGTCCGCAGCTGATCAGCAGCGACAGCGCAGCCATGGACAGTCTAGGATAGGCAGGCACAGGCGATCCTCTCAATACAGGCGGCCGGTGTGTCGCAAACGCGATCGAGCGACCAGCCGATTATCGCGTCGAACGCGTGATGCGTCGGCGTTGGACGTCCGTCCACATTGCCGGGCTCGGATAGCATTTGCGCGGCGTCTCATTGGCTGCTGCCACCGGTCCGCCGATGCCCGGCGTCGCGTGACGTGGGCGTGATGACCAGTAGCGACACGCCCTGCCGCGGCAGATCGAACGCCAGCGTGGCGTCACCCCTGCGAGCCGTCAGGCGGGTCGGCGCGGCATCCATGGTCGTGAGTTCGGCGGCCTTCAGCAACGTGGCACGCTGTTCGTTCGTCGGGGCGAGCGGCGATCCCATGGCGCGCCATGCGGCGAAGCTGTTCGAGTGGCTGGCGTCGATCCGGTAGTGGGTCACTGTCGCGCCCTTGGCAAAGGCGCGCGGTAATCGGCGCAGCTGCAGTCGCACCGCGGCTTTCGGCCCCGGCAGATCGTCGTCATGATAGTGCCAGACGAGCACAGCAAGCTTGTCGCCGTCGAGGCTGGCGACGCTGCCGACGTCCGCGGTGCCGCGCACGCCCTCGGTCATCACTGTGTCTAACGCGACTTGATGGTCGGACATGGCGGGGACGTAGCGACCCTTCATCTGCGCGAACATCTTGAACATGTTCATGACGGGCAGGTCGATGCCGTTTGAGGTGAGTTGGCGAAAGCCCGCGAACGGTGCCTGATCCTCGAACTCGAACGCCCACGACAGGATGCCCTCCAGATCGAGGCGATGGCGGTCGGCAAGCGCCAGCAGGCGGGGAAAGGATGCCGCGGTGTAGCTCGAGTACATGGTACCGTTGCGGTACGCATTGGCCGGCCCCTGACAGGCCGCGCAGCCTTCCGGATCGGATTCGCCGATTACGATGGGCTTGTTGCGGAATGCCGGGTTGGCGCTAATCGCTGTGAATTCATGCTCGGCGGCTTTGAGGTGGGTGTTCAGGCCCATGCGCACATGGCCACCCTTCGCATCCTGGACCAGCTCGGGCTGGCCCTTGGCATGGAAGGAGAGAAAGTCGGTCGGTGTGCCCGCCGCCTGTACGTGAGCCATGAATGCCGTCAGGAAGTCGTCACCGGCGCCGGCATTGTCCGGTCCTCCGACCCGCGCGCCGGGTAGCGCCCGCCGGACACCGCGCACCGCGGCATCGTGCAAACGGAAGAACTCCTCGCGCGTCCCGCCCCAGTAATATTGCGGCAGATTGGCTTCGTTCCAAGTCTGGAAATACCAGCTCGCGACGTCTTCGCGGCCATAACGGTCGACGCAATGACGCACCCACTGGTAGATCAAGTCTTCCCAACGCCCATAGTCGCGTGGTGGATAGGCCCAGCCGGTGCGCAACGCGCCGCTGCCCGGCCGCCAGTCATGCTGATAGGGGACCGGCCTGGTCGACATTGCCTCGGGCATGAAGCCGAGCTCGACATAGGGTTTGACGCCGCGCGCGCGGTACGTGTCGAAAATCCGGTCTATCACGGTCCAGTCGTAGAGCGGGCGACCGCTCGCATCTTCCGAATAGATACCAGTGGACCCCCATTTCAGCGCAGGGGTGCCATCGCCCGAGGTCAGAAGGTTATGGGTGCGGAAATACACGTGGTCGGGCGCGAGTTTGCCCAAGGTCGACAGCGTGGTTCGTCCGTCCTTCATCGTCGCATAGTTTGGCTCGTCAGCGCCGAAGAACCGCCACACAGTTTCCACGGGCCGTTCTGGGCGACCGGCATCGACCTCTACGACCACGGAAAACGCGTCGGCATCAGGGGTCGGCTCAGCTCTTGCGGGAGCGAGAACGGCGATCGCCGCAAAACCGATCATCATCAACCGCATCATGATGCCGTCACCTGCTCCGCCGGAGACGAACAGCATGCGGACGATGTCGTCTTTGACCACGCTCGCAGCGCGACGGCGGACATCATGACCCGAACAGGAAATTCGCATGGACAGCGGATCTCACGCGGGTTGCTGAAGTCCGACAATGCCAGTTGGTGAGTGGAGACTGCGGATCGCAGCGCAGGATGGTCAATCCGATCGAGCGGTACCATCTGCACTTCACTTCGTCACTCGTGGCGAAAGCCAGCCGCTGTCAGCCAGCCAGTCTTGCAGGCGATCAGGCCAGTGCAGGATCGATATCCGATCCGACTCGTCGAGGTTGAACGCATGGCCGCTGTCCGCATACATGTGCAACTCAGCCGACACGCCGCTCTTCCTCAGCTGTTCGTAGAGCGCGACGGTGGGTGCTGCACAGCAGGGATCGCGGCTTCCGGCGACCAGGAAGGCCGGCGGCGCGTTCTTGACGGCGGTGGCTGGGATGCCACGCGGTCCGGGGAAGACAAGCACCTGGAAATCAGGGCGTGCGGATTGTTTGTCGACGGCATCAAGGGCGCTGCGTCGTGCTGGCTCTGGATTGTCCGCGATCAGCGACACGAGTTCGCCTCCGGCTGAAAAGCCCATCGCACCGACGCGCGTCGGGTCGATGCCATAGTCGGTGGCATGCGCGCGAACCCAGCGCAGCGCGCGCCGCGCATCGTCCGCCGCATCGCCCTCGACCGAGTATTTCGACCCAGGCTCGTTCGCGAGCCGGTATTTGAGCACAAACGCGGTGACGCCCATGCGATTCAGTGCGGTCGCGACCTTGGTTCCTTCATTGGTCCAAACGAGCAGTTTGTGGCCGCCACCAGGCATGATCACCATCGCCGCCCCGTTGCGGTGCGCAGGCGCGGCGGGGAAGGCGATCAGCGACGGATCATGGATGTTGCGTACCCAATAGTCGCGGGCGATCTCGGCCTCGCCACGGTGCGCAGCCGATCCCGGCGCGCCGTTGGGCCAGAGCTTGATCACAGTGTATTGCGGAGGTTGCTCGGGCGCGGGATCCTGCGCCCCCAGCGGAACGGCCACCAGCAGCGCAAGTGCCGTGAGCACGGCCCGTTTCACTTGGCTTGCACCATTGCCGCCACTGCTGCGCGCGCGGTCAGGATGGAAGCTGGGCGTGCGCTTGCTCCTGCAAGATTACCCGTATCACTGACGGCCGGGCTCGTTTGCGCCCCGGTGGCGATAGGAGCCATGACATTGGTCTGCGCCAGCGCGGGGGAGATTGCGCAAATCGTCAAGCAGGAGAGGTACGAAAAAGGGCGCCGAACCCATCGAGGGGTGGCTTTCAAGCGGGATCCGAATCCCATGGTCGCTCTCCCGATCTTATCGTTCTTTTTCTAAGGATATCGATAGCGCTACCATAGTCCAACGATTTCTAATCGGTTGCGGACAGCGAGGACTTCACCGTCAACGAATGCCAATCGAGATCCAGCGCCCGGGAGGGGCGCCTAGGCTAGTGGAAATCTGCAATGACAGGTCTCGTCGCGCTTCCGCTTTTACAGCGAGAAGAACGTACGCTGCATCGTGTCGGGATCGCCTTTTTGACGCAGAGCACAGCGAGTCGGCTAAGGCGCGGACGAAGCCCTTACTAATCACGGCTTGCAGAGTGACCTATTGTCACTTAATGCTGAGCGTCAGTTGTTCATAAGGAAGGCCGATGCCTACCCAAAAGCCGATTCTACGCGGCGATATCATGGTCAAGGCGGCAATTCCTCGGGACGTCATGACGTTCTGGGTTCGCGGCGGTGTGCTGCGTCCGATGGAAGCCCCTACGGGAACCGGCTTTAAGCTCCGCTTCTCCTGGTATGAGGCAAATATCGCCGCGATCATGAACCAGCTTCGCATACTCGGGGTAAAAATCGAGGGTATGCTGTCGATTGGTCGCGTCTACCGCGAGGCCATTGCTTACTTCGACGGGTTGGGGCTGAACCGTAACCAAGTTTATGGTCTGTGGTCGCTTTTCATTGTCGAAGATAGCTTTGTCGCGAGAATGCTGAGGCAGGCGGAGTTACGGAACCTCGTAAACTCACCCGGCTTCGATCGTGACAAGAACCCGAGCATTGTCGCAGCTTTCGTCGATCTTTCCGAAGATGAACAGGAGGAAGAGCTTAAAGAGGCGATGCTTGCGGCGGCAGGAGAAGCGCATGGAGAAAAGCGCCTAACTCGTGAAATTGCCGAAATCCGGGAGAATGTAGAGCGCGAGGACTTTTACCGGCACCTACACGCTTACCTAACCGTCACCGAGCAACCAAAGGCCGATGATCCCGCTGGCCACAGCGCCAATCTTGAGGAAATGACCTATTTCTGGCGCACCGGCGAGGGCGACGAATATCGCTTTGCATGGGGTCCGAAAGCGAGCGGCGAGGCCACCAAGGATGGCGCAAAGGCCATGATCGCGGTCGACGTCACAGCTGTACTCTATGAGGTCTGGAATCGGCCGGAACACGGTACCTTTCCATGATCGTGAGCCCTGGCGACCCGGCTGCCGGTACACTTCGTCCGAAACCGTGCCGAGGCCCCACCCGATTGGGGAGGTTTTTCCTGTCTTATTGGTCCGCTGGTGACTGTCGCTACTGGCCGAGGCGCGCCGCGTGACCAGCAAGCCGCGCCTGCGACCGCCCAAGGCTAAGCGGATCCGCTAATTTCGACACGTCCTTTCTAGCCATCTCTCGGAGCGCGCTTCCGAGAACGCCACCGCCTTGCCGGAACGCATTCGATGACAAACCCCAAGTTTTCAGCCGCCACATTAACGGCTTCCATTGCAAAGAACGACAACCGGCAAGCTCCGCACGTCGTTCGCACTACGCCGCCCGTCGATGGCAGGACGCGATATCGCAAGTCGAAGCGTCCTGTTCTGAACGCGGACGGCACGCCGAAGATGGAGCTGAAGATCCATAACGCGCAGCCCAGCTTCGCGGGGTTGCACGACGCCGAGCGCCTCGAGGAAGCCGCATGAAGAACGTCGCCCAAGCGAAGCAAGATGGTCATGCCAGTGCAGCGGGTCGTTTCCTGCGTATCGACGACGTGATTGCGAGCACCGGACTAAGCCGTGCGACGATTTACCGGATGGTCGCGAACAACGACTTTCCCGCCCAGCACCCCCTCACGAAGCGCTGCATCGGCTGGTGGCAATCGGACGTCGATACGTGGCTAAAAGCGCGTCTGGCGAAGCCTCCTGTCCCAGCATGACACTGGTCAAACTTGCTCCTTCAAATTTCCAGGGGGGATCGATTGGGGGCACGCAAGGGGGCACTAGACGATGCGAAAATTCGAATAATGCACATATTACAGGACCTTAATGGAATGTACGCAGTAGCAGCCCTGTCCACCAAAGCTTTGCGGTATCACCGCCCAAGCTTTGGTCCTTCGCCGGTAGCAAGGCCAGGCGCGAACCTTACAACCTTCAGATCTGTGCCGGGATGTCGTGCGGACATCGTGCGCGAAAACGCGTCCCGCGACGGCATTCGGCGCGCTTCAAACAGGGATGCCTAACCGCAGAATTGCGGTTAATGTAGGTCTATGTCTGCCAGCCGCATTGATCTCCTGACCGAAGCGCAAAGGGCCTGTCTTCGACTGGTCCTGACGCATCACAATTCGAAGGAGATCGCAGCGCTGCTCGGCGTGTCGCCGTCGGCGATCGACAAGCGGATCGAACGCGCGGTTCAGGTGCTGGGCGCGGGGTCGCGGTTCGAGGCTGCGCGGCTGTTGCAACGGCACGAAACCGCCGGGGATTTCGATGTGCCCGCAGAGCCCCGCGTCATGCCCTCCGCCACGCCCGCGCCCCGCGCCGCGAACGACAGGACGGAGGACGGGACGTCGCCAATGCCGTCGTCGGACCTGCTGGTCGCGACGTATGATCGGCTCCCATCCGAACCAATCGACGTAGCGCGCGCGCCGTCGCATCCGCCACAGGTCGGCCAGGACGATCCATGGGGGCTCGTCCGCCGCTTCATAGGGATGACGCCCAGAGGCGGACCGGAGGGAGCGGCGCGGAACCGCCTGTCCAAGGGGGACAGGCTGATCCGGCTGGTCGGGCTCATGGCGTTGCTGGCGATCACCACGGTGGCGCTGGTGACGATGACGATGACCATGACGAGCCTGTTCAGGCAGGTTCGCGGCAGCGCCGCCTCTCCCCGGGTCGAGCATTCGTCGCGCTGGGGTGGGAAATTCGACATGTTGAAGGAACGTCGTCAGGCAACCGACAGGGTCACCGCAGACTTTCTGAAGGCGGAGGCGGCGGTCGACCAGGCCGCGTCGCTCGCCGCATCGTGCGTCGCGACCTTGTTGCAGCAGCGTGCGGCGGCAAAACTGCCGGTCGCGACCGGGATCGCCGCGCTGCAACTCGTCGCGGATGCATCGTCCGATCTGATCAAGGCCCGCCAGCGCTTCGTCGACGCGCACCATGCGCTGGTCGCGGTACGCAGCGAAATCGGCCTCGGTGCCTTCTATGCCTATGGTGACGAGGGCGAGTGTCCGCCCAACGAAGGGGCTCTGCGCGACGATGCGTTGCTGCACCTCGTCGTTGCCGCCTGACGACGCGGCCGGTGGATCGCTTGACCCGATAACGTGGACCGCGTCTGGATCTTCAACGCGCTGCAACTGGCGGCGACCGGCTATGCATTCTGGCGTGGCGGTGCCCCCGAGCGGCTGACCGGGCTTGCCCTGCTGCTCGCGGCACTGGCCACGCGGATGTTTCACCAGCTTGGCGCAGGCGAGTTCGTCGACGTCGAGATCGGCATCATGACCGTCGACATCGTCCTGCTCGGCGTGATGATCGCCATCACGCTGCACGCCGATCGGTTCTGGCCGGCCTGGGTCACCGCGCTCCATGCACTGGGAACCGGGGCGCATCTGGCCCGGGCGATCAACCCCGACGTGATCCGGCTCGCTTATGCGGTCCTGTCGGTCATGTGGAGCTACCCCATCGTCCTGCTGCTCGCCGTCGGAACGATGCGGCATGCCAGACGGGTCCGGTCGCGAGGCTGGGATCTCGACTGGAGCCGCCAGGACCCGACCCTTCCTTAGCCCTGCATCTGAGGCTTTAAATGTCTTATGCCATTCCTTTCATGCGACTCTTGAACGGCGCACGGCCCGGGCCGGCTCTTGCACCCGCCGCCGTCGATCCCGCCCGCCTGGTGAGCGCTGCCAAGCATCTGTACGAACTGCGTCGCCAGCGCGACGCGGCATTCGGCGCGGACCTGTTCTCCGAACCCGCCTGGGACATGCTGCTCGACCTGTTCATCTCGCATCACGAGGGGCGTCAGCTCAGCGTGTCCGCGGTGTGCATCGGCGCGCGGGCGCCCTCGGCGACGGCGCTGCGCTACCTTGCGATCCTGCAGGAGGCGGGTCTCGTCCTGCGGACCCGCGACAAAAATGACGGTCGACGATCGCATATTCAGCTGTCGGTCGTCGGGCGTCAGCGGATGAGCGATCTGCTCGCGGGTCTGGTGGATTGCTGATCCGCAAGCTGGCCGGGTGACCGGTCGAGCTTGGCGGACGGACGAACAAGATCCCTGCGGCCGGCGCCGACCGGGCGTCTTCGCGGCTGCTGCCGCGCGGCTCGATACGCCGCGCATGGCGGGCCCCGATCCGGCCATCCGCCATCCAAAGCTTGAAAAATTGCGCCTGCGATGGCATGTAAGTCTCGGATACCCGTCAATTTTACTGGTTTGCGGGCCTCCCAATAAATTCCGGCAAATGGGCGAGGACTTTGAGCAACGGTTGTGCTCGGTCGATCGCTTCTGTGCGTCTTTCGGCCGATCCTGCGCAGCCCATCCATCATCCGGCGATGCGCCCTTAGCCGTCTCCGCCCCTCGGGGGCCGGGATCGGGGGCGGGCAGGCGGTAACGAAAAAGGCATCATAGTGCGAATTGGATCGAACGACGACACGCGGACCGCCGAGCAGTCAGGCGAAGCTCCAGCGGCCGGCACGGGCGTAACGCGCCGCAATCTTCTAGGCTCGGCGATCGTTGCGGGCGTCGCAGGGTCCTCCGCCATGGTTCCCCTGTCGCCGGCGCAGGCCGCGACGACGGAACGTTCGGTCGACGTGCTGCTGATCGGCGGCGGCATCATGAGCGCGACGCTCGCCGTGCTGCTGCGCCAGCTCGAGCCGAGCTGGACGATCGAGCTGGTCGAACGTCTCGACAAGGTCGCCGAGGAGAGCTCGGGCGGCTGGAACAACGCGGGCACCGGCCATTCGGCGCTGTGCGAACTCAACTACACGCCGGTCAACGCGGCCGACGGCCGTGTCGAGATCGCCAAGGCGGTCGAGATCAACGAGCAGTTCCAGGTCACGCGCCAGTTTCTCAGCCACCAGGTCAAGGCCGGCATGCTCGGCGCACCGCGGACGTTCATCAACTCGACCCCGCACATGAACCTCGTCTGGGGCGACGCCAATGTCGCCTTCCTTCGCAAGCGCTGGGAAGCGCTGGGCGCCAGTCCGCTCTTCTCCGGCATGGAGTTCTCGACCGACCGCGCCCAGATCGCCAAATGGGTGCCGCTGATGATGCAGGGCCGCGATCCGGCGCTGCCGCTTGCGGCGACCCGCTCGCCGCTCGGCACGGATTGCGACTGGGGTGCGGTGACGCGGCAATATATCGCCGCGCTCGACAAGCAGGCGAACTTCACGCTGACGACGGGGCATGAGGTCCGTTCGCTCGAGCGCAATGCCAAGGGCGGCTGGGAAGTCACCGCGCGCGACATGAAGACCGACGACAAGCAGGTCATCAATGCGCGCTTCGTCTTTGCCGGCGCGGGTGGCGGCGCACTGCCGATCCTGCAGAAGTCGGGCATCCCCGAGGCGGACGACTATGCCGGCTTTCCGGTCGGCGGATCCTTCCTGGTCGCGGACAAGCCGGAGATCACGCACCGCCATCTCGCCAAGGTTTACGGCAAGGCCGCGGTCGGCTCACCGCCCATGTCGGTGCCGCATCTCGACACCCGCTATCTCGACGGCAAGCAGGCGCTGCTGTTCGGACCGTTCGCGACCTTCTCGACCAAGTTCCTGAAGCAGGGGTCCTATTTCGATCTGCCTGCATCGGTGACGATCGACAATTTCCGGCCGATGGTCGCGGTCGGCTGGGACGATTTCGCGCTGGTCGAATATCTCGCAGGGCAGCTGATCATGTCGGATGCCGACCGGATGGAGGCGTTGCGCGAATATTTCCCCGGCGCCAAGGACGGCGACTGGCGCCTGTGGCAGGCGGGCCAGCGCGTGCAGATCATCAAGCGTGATCCTGAAAAGGGCGGCGTGCTGAAGCTGGGCACCGAGATCGTCGCGTCGAAGGACGGCTCGATCGCGGCGCTGCTCGGCGCGTCGCCGGGTGCGTCGACCGCGCCGTCGATCATGCTCGACCTGCTCAAGAAGGTGTTTCCGAACCGGCTGTCGACCGCCGGCTGGCAGGCCAAGATCCGCGAGATCGTCCCGAGCTACGGCATCAAGCTCAATGAGCATCCCGAACTGCTCGCCGATCACTGGCGCAATACCGCCGATACGCTGCAACTCGCCATCGCCTCGCCGGCGGTCCATGTCGCGACCAAGCCCCGCCCCGCCGCGATGCGCGTCAAGGCGGACCGCAGCCCCGACCTCGCCCTCTGACAGCTGTCCTCGACCGCGCCCTCCCCGGCATTGCCGGGGAGGGGTAAGCTATGGCACGCACGCGGGCCCTGCTGGCGGGAAATGCCCCATATCCGATCCGCCCCGCTAACGAAGATCGGCCACCTTGCGGTCATGCGTGAGCGAACATCAGAACGCCAGAATAGTAAAGCCGTCGAAATCATGTCGACCTGGGACGGTCTTGGTCAAAAAACACGATAGACTTGTCTGTCGATGCCCCCGACAGTTCTCCCGATATTTGTGTTTTGCCCCGCCTAATCGGGATAAGCGCTGGGGGAATGTATATGCAGCCTGTCCGGGCCGCCGAACACTCGAAACGTCGCTTTGTCGCATTAGATGGGTTGAGGGGGGTCGCGGCGCTGATGGTCGTGGCATATCATATCGGCATCTTCCTGAAGTTTCCGAGCGGAATGACGGTCCATGGCACTATCGCGGTGGACTTTTTCCTGTGTCTTAGCGGTTTCGTCCTCGCCTTCGCGCATGAGCGGCGGTTGCGCGAGGGCGGCGGTGAGTTCGCTCGCTTTCTGATGTCACGGGTGGTTCGGCTCTGGCCGAGCGTGCTCGCCGGATCGGTGGCGGCCTTGCTCGTGGCGCTCGGCATGGCGGGCGGCCCGGGGGCGTCATCCGCCTATCGGGCGTTTGCCCTGTCCCTCATCGTCCTGCCGCGGCTCGAGGGGCAGAATCTGGTCTGGTTCAACGGCGTCTACTGGTCGCTTTTTGCAGAGATCCTCGTCAATCTGCTTTGGGCGGTATCCGTCAAGGCCCTCGGCAATCGCGGGCTGATCACGATCGCCTTCGTCCTTTCGGTCGCGATCACCTGGGTCGCCATCGACCATAATAGCGTCCATTTCTTTTATCAGTCGGTCGATATGATCGTGCCAACGACGGTCAGGGCCTTGGCGTCCTTCTGCATGGGGGTGGTCGCATACCGGATCTACGAGGCGCGTCGCGTGAAGGCGGATGTTGCGCCCGTGATCCTGATCGCCGCACTCCTCTTTCCGATGATCGTGCCCGGCGTCTCCTGGTTTGGCATCCCGCTGTCGCTCTTCTACATCCTGTGCGCCAACCCGATGATCGTATTGCTCGGCGCACTTGGGCAACGAGAGCAGTCGCGCGTGCTGACATGGCTGGGGAATGTCTCCTTCCCACTATATGCCACGCATCTGCCGGTCGTCATGCTGCTCTCTCGATTGATGGCGGGCCAGCCGCTCGCCGAGCGACTGATCGCAGCGGTCGGTATCGTGGGGGCTGCGCTGATCGTGGCGGAGATCGTCCGCCGTTTCGTCGAAAAGCCGGCGCTCGCCTTTCTGGGCGCGCGCCTGCTCCTCCCGCGTCGCGCCGTTTCGGTCGGCTAGCGCGATGCGACGAGCGGCGCCGGCCGATGCTCGGCCTCGGCACCCAGAAAGGCCCTCCACGCATCGACGAAGGTCGGCATTGAGAACGCGTCGAGACGCGCCTCGAGATCGACCCGCCGTGCCGCGATCTGGTCCGGGCGGAGTTCGGCGAGCTGTGTCATTCCCGCGGCGATGGCCTCGACGGAGTGCGGATCGACCGCGATCGCACTTGGTCCCGCGACCTCTTCGAGGACGCTGTTGGCGCTGATCAGCGGCACCAGTCCGTTGCGCATCGCTTCCGCGACGGGGACGCCGAATCCTTCGAGAAGGCTCACCAGCACGAACCCCCGCGCATGCGCATAGAGCCAGCGCAACTGCTCGTCCGAGACATAGGGCAGGAGGATGACGCCGGGGGTTTGCTCCGCCTCGGCGATGACGGCCTCGGATCCCGGTTCGCGGCTGCCGCAGATGACATAGTGATAGCCCGCATCGGCAAGGCCCGCGCGTGCGAATGCGCGGATGCTGGCCAGCTGGTTCTTGCGGCGCCCGATGCTCCCCACGGTCAGCAGAAACAGGCCTTCAACGCCGTCCACGGCGTGTTGCGCGCCACCCGCCACGCCCGTGCGGATCGGTGGATAGATCACGGTGGCGGGGGACCCGGTGCCATAGAGGCGGTGAAATGCCGCCTTGGATGCCTGGCTGACAAAGGCCATGCGGGGCTGGCGTTCGGCGATGCGTGCATAGACCCGCTCGTAGAGCGCGGTGACGGACGGGGCGAAGAGTTCGGGATGCGTCAGGGGGCCGAGATCGTGGCACAGCACGGCATCATGCGACGTGACGTGCCAGCCCAGCACGGTCATCGGATCGAGATGAAGGACCGCGCGTCGGCTCCGCTGTCGCGGCAGCAGCCTGGGATACCGGGCTCTGAGGCGATCTTCTTCGGCCCATAATCGACCGATGACTTTGCGGGACAAGGCATTGACGCCGACCCTTTCGGGAAGTCTCCATATCTTCACGCTGCGAAATACATCCGGCAGCGTGTCGATGATATCCCTGCCGATAAAGTACTTTCCGGTTCGATTGTGAAGCGAAAGGGTGAAGTCGACGTCCCATCGTTGAAAAGACTTGCTCATAGTATTTCATCCCGAAATTATCAGTAATATGCGCCATAGAGCTACCAGAAATCAGCAAACGGGTCATGTCGAAATCGGAATGGGGAGCCCGACTTCTAATAATCAGAAAATGCGGCGGGGCGGGTGTTGTAAGGCAGAGAGTTCGCCATGCCGGCTATCGCCGCTTATAACAGCGCATCTCACGGCATAGTCAGGCAATGATCGGGTCACGCCCATCGTGACTGGTCGGCGCTATTGGAAACGATGGAGCGGGTAACGGGAATCGAACCCGTGTATTCAGCTTGGAAGGCTGCTGTACTACCATTGTACTATACCCGCGAAGCCGGCGTTGCCGCGGCCTGCGCCCCCGCTCTGACCGTCGCGAAGGCGAGACGGGCGGCAGAAGGTGTAGGGTCGCGATAGCGCGGGTCGTGGGGTGGTGCAAGCCGGGGCAGGATGGTTCATGGTTTGCTGACGAAAATCGGCTACCCCTGGCGCCATGTCCGACGCGCCTGTGCTTCCCGAGACGACGAGCCTGACCCTGCAGCGTCGCCGCGCCGCGGATCCGCGCCCCGCGTCCGCCGTCAGTCACGGCGCCGGGCTGGCGGGGCTGGCGGGGGTGCTCGGCTGGGTGGCGTGCGCGCGCGGCTGGGGGATGGACGGGCCCTATGCCGCGCTGGTCAATTTGCTCGCCTGCGCGGTCCCGATGGTCCTGTGGTCGGTGCTGATCGACAAGGTCCATCGCCGGCCGAGCACCGGGCTGGACTGGTCGCGGCCCCGGCCATGGCGCGAGACGATCGACGTCAGCCTGACAAAGCTCGCCGCCTTCTGGGTGACCTGGGCGGGGATCGCGGTGATCTATGGCACCGGGCGATTCTATTGGGAGGGCAATTTCGCGTTTGCGATGTGGTGCTTCACCAACGCCGCGCCGATCCTCGTGCTCGTGTCGATCCCCTATGTCCTCTGGCTCGACCGCTATCTGGTCGCGCCGAAGGACGGCGCGTGGTCGCTCGGGGCATGGCTGACCGGGCAGCCGGGGGTCGACCGCGCGGCGGTCCACAACCACCTGCGCAGCTGGGGAGTGAAGGCGTTCTTCCTCGCCTTCATGCTCGCGATCGTGCCGGGCCGGTTCGGCGACTTCGTCCGCGGTGACACGACCGCGATCCTGCGCGACCCGGTCGCGCTCGCCAGGTGGCTGATCACCTTCATGTTCCTGATCGACGTTGCGTTCGCAACGGTCGGCTATGTCCTGACGCTGCGACCGCTCGATTCGCATATCCGCAGCGCCAATCCGTTTGCGGCCGCGTGGATGGCGGCGTTGATGTGCTATCCGCCGATCATCCTGATGAGTGACGGCGGGCCGATGGACTATCACCCGGGCACGCAGGAATGGGACGTCTGGTTCCAGTATCACCCCGTCCTGCTGGTGCTGATCGGCGCGGTGCTGGTCGCGCTGACCGCCATCTATGCGTGGGCGACGATGGCGTTCGGCTTGCGATTCTCCAATCTCACCAACCGCGGGATCCTGACGCACGGGCCCTATGCCTGGTCGCGGCACCCCGCCTATCTGTCGAAGAACCTGTTCTGGTGGCTGTCGACGATCCCCGTGCTGACGACGGGGACGCCGATCGACGCGATGCGCGCGACCCTGCTGCTCGCGGCGGTCAGCGGGGTCTATTACTGGCGTGCGCGGACCGAGGAGCGGCATCTCGGCCTCGACCCCGATTACCGCGCCTATAGCGACTGGATGGCGCGCAACGGACCGGTACCGCGCCTCCTGGCGTGGGTGGCGGGATCGCGCTGAGCGTCAGGCGCCTAGAAGCTTTCCACGCCGTATACCTTGGCGATATCGCCGCCCCAGACACCGTTGTATTTGTCGAGCAGCAGCTCGGCGGGGACCTTGCCCGAGCGGACGATCTCGCGCAGCGGATCGAGGAAGCCGGTCTCGTTGTCGCCCGCCTTGTTCAGGCGCGCGCGCGACGACAGGCCGGCACCCGCGATATCGAGCACATGTGCGGCGATGTCGCGCAACTGGCCGCCACCTGCGATCGGCGCATTCAGCCCGAGCTTGGGCACCGAATCGCGCAGCGACTGGCGTTCGTCGATCGTCCAGTCCTTCACCAGATCCCATGCCGCATCGAGCGCACCCTGATCGTAGAGCAGCCCGACCCAGAGCGCGGGCAGGGCGCAGATCCGGTTCCACGGCCCGCCATCGGCGCCGCGCATCTCGAGGAAGGTCTTCAGCCGCACCTCGGGGAAGGCGGTCGAGAGATGATCGGTCCAGTCGTCGAGGGTCGGCTTCTCGCCGGGCAGGACGCTGAGCTCGCCCTTCAGGAAGTCGCGGAAGCTGAGCCCCGCCGCGTCGATATATTTGCCGTCGCGGTAGACGAAGTACATCGGCACATCGAGCGCATAGTCGGTATAGCGGTCATAGCCGAAGCCGTCCTCGAACACGAAGGGCAGCATGCCGGTGCGGTGCGGGTCGGTGTCGGACCAGATATGGCTGCGATAGGACAGCATGCCGTTGGGCTTGCCCTCGGTAAACGGCGAATTGGCGAACAGCGCGGTCGCGAGCGGCTGAAGCGCGAGGCCGACGCGGAATTTCTTCACCATGTCCGCTTCCGACGCGTAATCCAGGTTCACCTGGATCGTGCAGGTCCGCAGCATCATGTCGAGCCCCATGCTGCCGACACGCGGCATGTGCCGCAGCATGATCGCATAGCGACCCTTGGGCATGATCGGCAGCTCGGCGCGGGTCTTGTCGGGCCACATGCCGAGGCCGAGGAAGCCGATGCCGAGCTTTTCGCCCGCGGCCTTGACCTGTTCGAGATGCCGGCCGGTCTCGGCGCAGGTTTCGTGCAGGGTCTCGAGCGGCGCGCCCGAGAGTTCGAACTGGCCCGCGGGCTCGAGGCTGATGCTCCCGTCCGCACCGGTCATCGCGATGACGTTCTCGGTACCGTCGGGGCCGCGCTCGAACACGGGGGCCCAGCCATATTGCTCGAGCTCGCCGAGCAGTGCGCGGATGCCGCCCGCCTCGGTGTACGAAGGCGCGCGATGGTCGTCCTTCGCGTACACGAATTTCTCGTGCTCGGTGCCGATCCGCCAGCGGTCCTTGGGCTTTTCACCGCGCGCGAAGCTGGCGATCAACTGGTCGCGCGACTCGATCGTCGGGCTGGTCTTTGCAGGGGCGGTCTTGCTCGTCATCGCCGCGCCTTACGCGGCGATGAACGAGGGTGCTAGAGGGGATTCGGACCGGTCGGTAGCAATGTCACGCGACGGGTGTCGGGACGGGCGGTTCGGCCGCCCAATCGCCCGCCGCAGCCATCCACAGCGCGACCGCCGCCGCCGCGGCGGTTTCCGCGCGGAGGATGCGCGGGCCGAGCCCGATGCCGACCGCCTGCGGGTGCGCGCGAATCGCCGCACGCTCGTCGGCGTCGAAACCGCCTTCGGGGCCGATCAGGATCGCCGCGGGACCGGCATGCGCACGCATTGCCGCGAGCGCGGGCGCGCCGCCCGTCTCGTCGGCGAAGAACAGGATGCGGTCGGCGGGCCAGTCGCGGAGCAAAGCTGCGAGCTTCACCGGTTCGGCGACCTGCGGCAGCGCGGTGCGGCCGCATTGCTCGGCCGCCTCGATCATGTGCGTGCGCAGGCGGTCGGTATTGGGCTTGTCGACGACGGTGCGGCGGGTGACGACGGGGACGAGCCGGTCGACGCCGAGCTCGCACGCCTTCTCCGCGAGCCAGTCGACCCGGCCCTTCTTGATAGGCGCGGCGCAGAGCCACAGATCGGGCACCGCCTCGCGTTCGCGGAGCCGTTCGGTCACGTCGAGGACGAGGTCGCGCTTGCCGACGCTGGCCGCGGTGGCGAGCCATTCGCCGGTGCGGTCGTCGAACAGCTTGACCGGGTCGCCGATCTTCAGCCGCATGACGCCGGCGAGATAATGCGCGGCGGGGCCGTCGACCGGGAGTGGGCCGGGGCTGAGCGGGGTGTCGACGAACAGCCGCGGCGTGGATTGCGGCGGCCAGGCTGGGGTTGCAGGCATTGCGGGGGCCTAGCAAATCCCGCCGCATGCGGGGAGGGCGTTTCGCTCGTTCGCGATCCTCCGCCGTCAGGGGGATTGGTTAGCGGCGGTTCCAGAGTTTGCGGGCGACGATCCATACGATGATCGCGACCGCGATGCCGAGGATCAGCGCGCCCGCGACCGCGCCGGCGACGCGGAAGATGCCCCAGAAGAGCGCCTCGACGAAACGGCCGACCGCGACCGACAGGCCGATCATGCAAAGGGGCTCGAACGCGACACTGACGCTATCCTAGCCGCTGCGGGCTTGCGCGCCAAACGCCGTCTTCCTACGCCCCGCGTCATGCAGACCACACCGAGCCCGATGGACATCGTCCCCGACAGCGAACATCGCGGCCTGGTCGCGCGGCTGCCGCCGACGCTGCGCGGGCTGGCGCTGCTCGCGCGGTTCGACCGGCCGATCGGCTGGTGGCTGTTGTTCTGGCCCGGCGCCTGGGGGATCGCGCTGGCGGGCGGGGCGTGGGCGCGCTGGGATCTGATCGCGTGGTTCCTGCTCGGCAGCATCGCGATGCGCGGCGCAGGCTGCGTGTTCAACGACATCGTCGACCGCGATCTCGACGCGCAGGTCGCGCGGACGCGCGCGCGACCGATCCCGAGCGGGCTCGTCTCGCTACGGCTGGCGTGGATCTGGCTGGGCGCGCTGGCGCTCGTCGGGCTGGTCGTGCTGCTGCAGCTGACACCGCTTGCCGCGATCGTCGCGCTGGCGAGTCTCGCGCCGGTCGCCGTCTATCCGTTCATGAAGCGGATCACCTGGTGGCCGCAGGCATGGCTCGGGCTGGTGTTCAGCTGGGCGTTGCTGGTCGGGTGGAGCGACATCGCCGGCGCGCTGACGTTGCCGATGTGGCTGCTCTATGCGGGATCGATCGCGTGGGTGATCGGCTATGACACGATCTATGCGCTGCAGGACCGCGAGGACGATGCGATGATCGGCGTCCGGTCGTCCGCGCTGCGCATGGGGCGGCATGTAAAGGCGGGGGTCGGGATTTTCTATGCGATCGCGGTCGGGTTCTGGGCGGCGGCGTTCTGGACGATGCGGCCCGATCCGCTCGCGATCGCCGCGCTGGCGCCCGCCGCGCTGCATCTGGGGTGGCAGGTCGCGACGCTGCGCGCGGACGACAGCGCCGGTGCGCTCGCCCGATTCCGCGCCAACCGCTTCACGGGGTTGCTGATCTTCCTTGCCTGCGTGGTTGTCGGCACGAGCCTGTGACCCTAGATCGGCGACATGCTCACACCCGATCAAGCCCGCGACCGCGCCCATGACATCGTAGCGCGCGCCAAGGCCGCCGGCGCGGACGCCGCCGATGCGGTCTTCGCCGCCGATGCCTCGCTCGACGTTTCGATCCGCCTCGGCAAGCTCGAGGATATCGGCCGGTCGGAAAGCGAGGACCTGGGCCTGCGTGTGTTCGTCGGCAAGCGATCGGCGAGCGTCTCGACCTCCGACCTGTCGTCCGCGGCGATGGACGCACTCGCGGCGCGCGCGGTGGCGATGGCGCGCGAGGCCCCCGAGGATGCCTGGGCCGGCCTCGCCCCCGAAAACCGCCTGTTGCACGGCGTACCGCCGATGCTCGGGCTCGCCGATCATGGTGAGGTCTCGCCCGAGCAGCTGCGCGATGCGGCAACCGCGGCAGAGGATGCGGCGCGCGCGGTGCCCGGCGTGACGAACAGCGAAGGCGGCGGCGCGAGCGCGTCGAGCAGCGTCTGGGCGCTGGCCACCAGCCATGGATTCGCGGGTGCGTATGCCTCGACCGCCTATGGCGTGTCGGCGAGCGTGCTGGCGGGCGAGGGCGGCGCGATGCAGCGCGACTATGCCTATCACAGCGTGCGGCACCGCCAGCATCTCGAATCGCCCGAGGCGATCGGACAGCGCGCGGGCGAGCAGGCGGTCGCGCGGCTCAATCCGGGGCGGCTCGCGAGCGGGCCGATGACGGTGGTGTATGATCCGCGTGTCGGCAGCTCGCTGCTCGGCCATCTGATCGCGGCGATCGCGGGGCAGGCGATCACGCGCAAGACGAGCTTCCTGCTCGATTCGCTCGGCTCGCAGGTGTTTGCGCATGGCATCACGATCCGCGACGATCCGCATCGGCCTTACGGATTGCGGTCGCGGCCGTTCGATGGCGAAGGCCTGCCGGTGTCGCCGACCGCGATCATCGAGCATGGCATGCTCGAAAGCTGGCTGCTCGACTCGGCCTCGGCTCGGCAGTTGGGACTCGAGCCAACCGGCCATGCCGCGCGCGGCGTCAACGGCGCGCCGAGCGTGTCGACGAGCAACGTCTTCATGGAAGCGGGCACGATGCCGCCCGAGACGCTGATCGAGGATATCGTGTCGGGCGTCTATGTCACCGAACTGATGGGCGGCGGCGCGAACGGCGTCACCGGCGACTACAGCCGCGGCGCGGCGGGCTTCAGAATCGAGAATGGTGTCATCACCGGGCCGGTCGCCGAGTTCACGATCGCGGGGAATGCTAAGGACATGTTCCTGGCGATGACCCCCGCCAACGACCTAGAATTCCGCTACGGCATCAACGTGCCCACGTTGCGTGTGGAGGGGATGACGGTGGCGAGTGGCTGAACCGCCGCCGAGTCCGGTCACGACGTTGCGCGCGGCGGTCGAATCGATCGCCGCCGAAGCCGGTCAGATGGCGCTCGCGCGGTTCGGGACCGATTTCCACCGCTGGGAGAAGACGCCGGGCAGCCCGGTGTGCGAGGTCGATATCGATATCGACCGGATGTTGAAGGTGCGGCTGTCCGCACTCTTGCCCGATGCCGGCTGGCTGTCGGAGGAAACCGCCGACAATCCCGCGCGGCTCGCGCGCGACCGGCTCTGGGTCGTCGACCCGATCGACGGCACGCGCGACTATATCCGGGCACGTCCGGGCTGGTGCGTGTCGATCGCGCTAGTCGAGCGCGGGCGGGTGGTGATCGGCGTGCTCGATGCGCCGGCACGGGGCGAGATCTGGTCGGCGGCGCTGGGCGAAGGCGCGACGCTCAACGGTGCAGTGCTGCGCGCCGGATCCCGCACTGACTTTCCCGGATCGCGCGTGCCGACCGATGCGCTGCCCAAGGCGGACCGCGATCTCGTGGTGGTCGAGAAACCCAATTCTATCGCGCTCAGGATCGCGATGGTCGCGGCGGATCGGGCGGATCTGGTCGCGACGCTGCGCTGGGGAAATGAGTGGGACATCGCCGCCGCCGCGCTGGTCGCGAGCGAGGCGGGCGCCGCAGTGACCGACGCGGTCGGGATCCCGCTGGTGTTCAACAAGCCGCGCCCGCAGGCGTTCGGGGTCGTCGCGAGCACGCGCGGGATCCACCGCGCGGCGATCGCGCGGCTGGCGGATCGGGCGGCGGCTATTCTAGGGTAGGGCTGGGCGCTTCGCTGGACACGAAAAAGGCCGGAGGTTTCCCTCCGGCCTTTTTCGTTTTGGGGAGCGCCGCGGCTAAGCCGCGTCGTCGGACCTCGCGTGAGCGAGGCCGGCCGAGCTTGTAAGCCTGGCCGGCTTCGCCATGCCAGGCTTACGCGCTCTGCTTAGCCCGGCTCGCGCGCTTGCGCTCGTTCGCGTCGAGGAAGCGCTTGCGCAGACGGATCGACTTCGGCGTGACTTCGACCATCTCGTCGTCGTCGATGTACGCGATCGCCTGCTCCAGCGTCGCACGCTTCGGCGGGGACAGGCGGACCTGGTCATCCTTGCCGCCGCTTGCGCGGAAGTTGGTCAGCGCCTTGGTCTTCATCGGGTTGACCTCGAGGTCGTCCGGCTTCGCGTTCTCGCCGACGATCATGCCCTCATAGAGAGCCTCGCCGTGGCCCACAAACAGGATGCCACGCTCTTCGAGCGGACCCAGTGCGTAGTTGTTCGCTTCGCCCGAGCCGTTCGAGATCAGCACGCCGTTCTTGCGGCCTTCGATCTGGCCCTTGTGCGGACCATACTTCTCGAACAGCCGGTTCATGATGCCCGTGCCGCGCGTGTCGGACAGGAATTCACCATGATAGCCGATCATCCCGCGGCTCGGCGCCGAGAAGGTGATGCGGGTCTTGCCACCGGTCGACGGACGCATGTCGGTCATCTCGGCCTTACGGATGTTCATCTTCTCGACGACGGTGCCCGAATGCTCCTCATCGACGTCGATGATGACGGTCTCGTACGGCTCGGTCTTCTTGCCGTCCTCGTCCTCGCCGAACAGCACGCGCGGACGCGAGATGCCGAGCTCGAAGCCCTCGCGGCGCATCGTCTCGATCAGCACGCCCAGCTGAAGCTCGCCACGACCGGCGACTTCGAAGCTGTCCTTGTCGGCCGCCTCGGTCACCTTCACGGCGACGTTCGACTCGGCTTCGCGGAACAGACGCTCGCGGATCATGCGCGACGTCACCTTGGTACCCTCGCGGCCCGCCATCGGCGAGTCGTTCACGGCAAAGCGCATCGACAGCGTGGGGGGATCGATCGGCTGCGCGTGCAGCGGCTCGGTCACCGTGATGTCGGCGATCGTGTCGGCGACGGTCGCAACCGAAAGCCCTGCGAGCGAGATGATGTCGCCGGCCTTGGCTTCGTCGACCGGCACGCGGTCGAGACCGCGGAACGACATGATCTTCGACGCACGACCCGTCTCGATGATCTTGCCGTCGTTATCGAGCGCGTGGATCGCTTGGTTGGTCTTCACGGTACCCGAATTGACGCGACCGGTGAGGACGCGGCCGAGGAACGGATCGCGGTCGAGCAAAGTGACGAGGAAGGTGAAGGGCACGCCGGCGACTTCCACGGCGGGAGGCGGCACGTGCTTCACGATCGTCTCGAACATCGGGATCAGCGTGCCTTCGCGCGCGTCCATGTCGGTCGAGGCATAGCCGTTGCGGCCCGAGGCGTAGAGCACGGGGAAATCAAGCTGCTCGTCATTCGCGTCAAGCGACACGAACAGATCGAACACTTCGTCGAGCACTTCCTGGATGCGTGCGTCGTTACGGTCGACCTTGTTGACGACGACGATCGGCTTGAGGCCGAGGGCCAGCGCCTTGCCGGTGACGAACTTGGTCTGCGGCATCGCGCCTTCCGACGAATCGACCAGCAGGACGACGCCGTCGACCATCGACAGGATGCGCTCGACTTCGCCGCCGAAATCGGCGTGGCCGGGCGTGTCGACGATGTTGATGCGGATGCTCTCGCTCTCGCCCGGGGGCGTCCAGTCGACCGAGGTCGGCTTGGCGAGAATCGTGATCCCGCGCTCCTTTTCGAGGTCGTTGGAATCCATTGCGCGCTCTTCGACACGCTGGTTGTCGCGGAAGGTGCCGGACTGGCGGAAGAGCTGGTCGACCAGCGTCGTCTTGCCGTGATCGACGTGCGCAATGATCGCCACGTTGCGGAGGCTCATGGGAATGCTTTCGGTTTGGACGGAATTTGCAGGCGCGCTTAGCGTTTATTCCGCGATGCGGCAAGTTTGGCGTTTCGATTGCCGCCCGAATGGTTCCCCGCTGCCGGAAAAATCGCTGATCGCGAGCCTGTTTCGGGGTGGCCCGCGCCAGTCTCCGGGCGAGCCGCCAAGACGATTGCGTGGCTTGCGTGTATTATCTAGACACCACAGTTGAATGCGGGTGTCGTTCCCCTAGGATGCGGCACCGATTGGAGGATTGCATGGCGACGACACCCGAGACGCTGACGACCGAGCCCGGCCTGGTCCTGACGCCGCCCGACCCCGTGCCGACTGTCTCCGCGACGAAAGCCGCGGGACTCGTGCCGGTCGATGCGGGGGTGAAGTCGCAGCTCGATGACCGGGTCGCCGGCTTTGTCACAGATTTGGTCGCGCAGGACGTCAACAGCCCCGAATTCGGCAAGCGTGTCGATGCGATCACCGCGATGGGGGCGAAGGAAATCCGCGAGGCGGCGGGCCAGTCGAACCGGTTCCTCGATCGCCCGGTCCGCGCGATGGATCAGGAAACCGGCGTCGGCAAGGATCTGGCGGAGCTGCGCCGCGTCGTCGAGGATCTCGATCCCGGCAAGAAGGGTAACCTGACCGCGCCACAGAAACTGTTCGGGATCATCCCGTTCGGCGGCAAGATGCGCAATTATTTCGACGGCTACAAATCGTCGCAGACGCATATCGCGCAGATCCTGAAGAGCCTGTCGTCGGGCAAGGACGAGCTGCTGATGGACAATGCCGCGATCGATACCGAGCGCGCCAATCTGTGGGCGGCGATGGGGCGGCTCGAACAGATGATCCACCTGTCGAAGACGATGGATGCGAAGCTCGAGGATGTCGCGAACGATCTCGACCACAGCGATCCGGCCAAGGCCAAGGCGATCCGAGAGACCGCGCTATTCTACACCCGCCAGCGCACGCAGGACCTGCTGACGCAGATGGCGGTCACCGTGCAGGGCTATCTCGCGCTCGATCTCGTCAAGAAGAACAATGTCGAGCTGGTGAAGGGCGTCGATCGCGCCTCGACCACAACCGTGTCCGCGCTGCGCACCGCGGTGACGGTCGCGCAGGCGCTGACCAACCAGAAGCTGGTGCTCGAACAGATCACCGCGCTCAACACGACGACCGCGAACATCATCGACTCGACCGGCAAGCTGCTGAAGTCGCAGACCGCGCAGATCCATGAGCAGGCGGCATCGGCGACGATCCCGCTGGAGACGCTGCAGCGCGCGTTTCAGAATATCTACGACACGATGGAAGCGATCGACGTGTTCAAGCTGAAGGCGCTCGACAGCATGAAGACCACGGTCGGCGCGCTGTCGAACGAGGTCGTCAAGTCGCGCGGCTATATCGCGCGGGCGGAGGGCGCCACCCAAGGTCAAAATGGGGGGCAGCTGGGCGGCCCGTCGCCGAGCGCGTTCAAGCTGGAGGCGATGTAAGGCGTGAGCGAAGTCGACGACGCCATCGCCAGCGCGCGCGCCTCCTGGTCGCGGATCTCGGACGACCGCGGCGCCGTCGGCGCGGCCCGGCTGCCGACGCGGGCCCGTGCGCGCAATACGCAGGCGATCGGCAAGCGGCTGACGCGGATCGTCGTGGCGGATGCGGTGATCCTGATTGCCGCCATGGTGATCGGCTGGGTGGTGCCACTAGGGATCGGCGGGGCGATGCTGGTGATGGCGTTGCTGGTCGCGGCGACCTTGCTGTTCGCGATGTGGCCCGCCGAGCGCGCGCCGACGCCCGAGCGGCTCGCATCGGTCGATATCAAGGCACTGCCGCGGCAGACCGAACGCTGGCTGGAGGCGCAGCGCCCCGCCTTGCCCGCGCCCGCGGTGACCCTGGTCGACCGGATCGGCGTGCGGCTCGAAACGCTCGCGCCGCAGCTCGCGCGGTTCGCCGACGACGCGCCCGAGGCGATCGAGGTGCGCAAGCTGGTCGGCGAGCAGCTGCCCGCGTTCGTCAAGGATTACGAACGCGTGCCCCAGGCGCTGCGTACGACGCCGCGCAATGGCCGCACGCCCGATGCCGAACTCGTCGCGGGGCTGTCGCTGATCGAGCAGGAGATTGGCGAGATGACACAGAGGCTCGCGCAGGACGATCTCGACACGCTGGCGACGCGCGGTCGCTTCCTCGAGATGAAATATCGCGACGAGACCTAGCAGGCGGTCATGGCGGGGCGGGGATGCTCTCCATGCCGTTAAACCTCAGCTTAACAGCACATTCCGCTTCGGTTCAGACCGACTCGGATAGAGCGGGACCACGGTCGCGGTTCATGCGTTTGCTTCATGCGGACCGGACGTAGAGGAGGTTCTCGATGAACGGATTGATGAAGAAGGCAGGTCTCGGCATCGCCCTTGCGGCGACCGCGCTGACGGCGGCAGCGCCAGCCGATGCGCAGCGTTGGGGTCGCGGCTATCGCGGCGGCGGCTGGGGTGGGTATCACCATCGCGGCGGCGGCAATGTCGCGGGTGCGGCAGTGCTCGGCGGTATTCTCGGGCTCGGCGTGGGTGCAGCGATCGCGAGCAGCAACCGCGACCGCTATGTCGATCGCGGCTATTATAATGGCGGCTATTACGACGGTCCGCCGGTACGGACCTATTACCGCCAGGATTATCGCCCGCGGTGCTGGAGCGAGTGGCGGGTCGATCCCTATTATGGCGATCAGGTCCAGGTGCAGGTCTGCAGCTGATCTGATCTGACGGAAAACGCGGCGTCGGGAGCAATCCCGGCGCCGTTTTTTTGTGGCGCCACCCGCCCGCTTGCGGCTAAGCGCGCGCGATGACCGACACGCCCCCAGATCGCCTTTCGACCAACCATCGCAGCCCGTTCTTCCAGCAGGAGCTGCTGGAGCGCGGGATCGGCATCCGCTTCAAGGATGGCGTGCGCCACGACGTCGAGGAATATTGCATCTCCGAAGGCTGGATCCGCGTCGCGCTCGGCAAGAAGGTCGATCGCAACGGCAACCCGTTGACGCTGAAGCTGTCGGGGCCGGTCGAGGCATGGTTCGAGCGGCCTGCGGCGAGCGACGCCGACGAGGGCTGATTTCACCGAGTTTCGCCGGTCTCATCGGCCGGCGCTTCTGACAGACTTCGTCACCCCAGCGGAAGCTGGGGTATCCCCGTTGTCGGGTGCCGTGGCTCGAACCGGGAGATCCCGGCTTTCGCCGCGATGACGGGGGAGGGGGCGGCACCCGGATGGTGCAACGCCCGTCAGACGATGACCGTCAGGCCGCCACGCCCTCCAGCGCCTCGCTCGCCTCCAGCCACTTGGCTTCGCTCGCCTCGAGCTTCGCATTCACCTCGGCGCGACGCTTGCTGAGATCGCCCATCGACATCCGCGAGAAGCGCGGCTCGGCATTGGCCGGGTCGACCATCGCGCGGTCGATCGCGTTGCGTTCCTTGGTGAACTTCGCGGTCTGCTCTTCGACCTCGCGCAGCGTCTTGCGCAGCGCCGCGTCGTTGCTCTTGGCCTCCGCCGCGGCTTTCTTGCCCGCCTTCTTGTCGGCCTTCGACGCCGCATCGCCCTTGCCTGCATCGCCCTTCAGGACGAACGCGATGTAATCGTCGAGGCTGCCGTCGAATTCCTTCGCCGTGCCGCCATCGACCAGCACGAGCCGGTCGGCGGTGAGTTCGAGCATGTGACGGTCATGGCTGACCAGCACGACGGCGCCGGTATAGGCGTTGAGCGCCTGCACGAGTGCCTCACGCGCGTCGACGTCGAGATGGTTGGTCGGCTCGTCGAGGATCAGCAGATGCGGCGCGTCGCGCGTGATCAGCGCGAGCGCGAGGCGGGCGCGTTCGCCACCCGACAGCTTGCCGACCTTGGTCGTCGCCTTGTCGCCGGAGAAACCGAACCGGCCGAGCTGGCCGCGTACCGCGGCGGGCGTCGCGCCCTTCATCAGATGCGCCATATGCTCGATCGGCGTATCGTGCGGATCGAGTTCCTCGACCTGATACTGGGTGAAATAGCCGACCTTCATCTTGTTCGACGACGCCATGTCGCCGTCCATCGGGGTCAGCTGCGCCGCGAGCAGCCGAGCGAGTGTGGTCTTGCCGTTGCCGTTGCGCCCGAGCAGCGCGACCCGGTCGTCGGGATCAAGCCGCATGTTGAGCCGCTTCAGGATCGGCACGTCCGCATAGCCCACGGTCGCCATGTCGAGCGTGATCAGCGGCGGGCGCAGCTCGGTCGGGTTGGGGAAGCCGAACGACAGCGTCGGATCATTATAGCTCTCGGCGATCGGCTGCATCTTCGCCAGCATCTTCTGGCGCGACTGGGCCTGCTTGGCGGTCGAGGCACGCGCGGAATTCTTCGCGATATATTCCTGCAGCTTCTCGCGCTGCACCGCCTGGTTGGCGCGCGCCGCCTCGATCTGCGCGAGGCGCTCGGCACGTTGGCGCTCGAACGCGTCATAGCCGCCGGGATACAGCGTGATCTTGCCGCCCTGCAGATGCAGGATGTGATCGACGACGTTGTTAAGGAAATCGCGCTCGTGGCTGACGACGACGATCGTCGCCTTGTAGCTCTTGAGGAAGTCCTCGAGCCACATCACCGCTTCGAGATCGAGATGGTTCGAAGGCTCGTCGAGCAGCAGCAGGTCGGGCTGCGAGAACAGCAGCGCGGCGAGCGCGACGCGCATCTTCCAGCCACCCGAGAAGCTGTCGAGCGAGCGGGCCTGCATCTCCTCGTCAAAGCCGAGGCCGAGCAGGATCTGCGCCGCACGCGCGGGCGCGGTATAGGCGTCGATCGCGATCAGCCGCTCGTACACGTCACCGAGCCGGTCGGGATCCTCGCTGGTCTCGCTCTCGAGCATCAGCGCGGCGCGTTCGAGATCGGCCTCGAGCACGGTCTCGAACGGGGTCTTCACGCCGTGCGGGGCTTCCTGCGCGAGATAGCCGATGCGCGCACCCTTGGGCATGTCCGCCGAGCCGTCATCGGGCTCCAGCTGGCCTGCGATCACGCGCACCATCGTCGACTTGCCCGCGCCGTTGCGGCCGATCAGCCCGACGCGGCTGCCCGGCGGCAGCGCCGCACTGGCGCCGTCGAGGATAACGCGTCCGCCGAGGCGCACCGTGATATTGTTCAGGTTCAGCATGGCCGCGGGCGTTAGCAGATGCAGCATGGTTTTGCGAGGGGGCGGGCGAGGCGGGGCAGCGCCGATCGCGGGGCGGCGCCTCTCGCCCCGCCGTCATCCTGACTTTCGTCAGGATGACGGCGGGGAGTATGGAGCGGCGGGAGACGACCCGCCGCGTTCTAGTGAACGAAGCGCGCCACCACGTCGCGATAGGAGCGCGACACCTTCACGCTCGCACCTGAGTTCAGCACGAGGAAGCATTCGCCATTGGTGTGGGGCTTTACCTGCTTGACGAGGTCGAGATTGACGATCGTCGAGCGATGCACGCGCTGGAACCGGCGCGGGTCGAGGCGCTTCTCCAGATCCTTCATTGTCTCGCGCAGGATCAGCGTGTTGTCGCCGGTGTAGATGCACATATAATCGCCGGCCGCGTCGATCCGCTCGATCGTGTCGACATCGACGCGGAAGATCTGGCCGCGATCCTTGATGTTGATGAGCTTTTCGAAGCGGTTGGCGGACACCGCATCGCCGTCCGGCATGTCGGCCGCCGCATCCGGCGCCACGTCGGCAAGCACTTCGCGCAACCGGTCGACCTCCTCGACGCCGCGCTTTTCCGACAGGCGCTGGCGGACGCGTTCGATCGTGTCGGCAAGCCGCGATTCCTCGACCGGTTTCATCAGATAATCGACCGCCTGCGCCTCGAACGCGCGCAGCGCGTGGTCCGAATAGGCGGTGACGAAGACGAACAGCGGTGGTTCGACCTCCATCAGCCCCTGGACGACGGAGAAGCCGTCAAAGCCGGGCATCTGGATATCGAGGAAGACGAGATCGGGCTTGTGCGTCTTGATCGCGCGAATCGCCTCGCGGCCGTTCGAGCATTTTTCGATGATCTCGACGTCTTCATGCGCCTGGAGGCGGAGTTCGAGCCCCTGGATCGCCAGCGGCTCGTCGTCGACGAGAATGGTACGGATGGTCATGCGGCCTCTCTGTTCACGTCTTCAAGCTGGTAGGGAATCTCGATCTCGACCGAGAAGCCGCCAGCGGGCGTGGAGCGGGTTTCAAAACGATGGTCGGGGCCATATGCCTGCGCCAACCTGTCTCTAATATTAGCGAGCCCGACGCCTGTTGAAAGGCTTGGACTGATCCGGCCATCGATCAAGCCCGGTCCGGTATCGGATACGGCGATCTGCACCCGTTCCCCGGCCAGCCGCACCGTGACGCAGATTTCGGCACCTTCCTCCTGCGGCGTGACCGCATATTTGATCGCATTCTCGACCAGCGGTTGCAGCAGAAGCGAGGGCAGGCGGGCGCGTTCGGCGCGGGGGTCGATGTCGAATTTGGGCCGCATCCGGTCCTCGAACCGCATCTTCTCGATCTCGAGATACAGCTTCAGCGTCTCCATCTCCTGCGCGACGGTGACGTGCGCGGTCGGCTCATTGGCCAGCGTGTAGCGCAGGAACGACGACAACCGCGACAGCATCGCGTTCGCGCGCTCGGTCTGTTTGAGCAGCACGAGCGTCGAGATCGAGTTCAGCGTGTTGAACAGGAAATGCGGGTTCAGCTGATAGCGCAGCATCGCGAGCTGCGCCGAGGAGGCCTGATTCTCCAGATGCTGCATCTGATCGATCTGCTCCTCGACGATCAGGTAGAAGTTGATCCCGAAATACAGCGCCGACCAGCCTGCCAGCGTGACGAAGTTGAGGAACACGAAGCCGAGCATGCGGGTGATCGTGATTCCCGGCGTCGCGGTCTGGATGAACGAGAAGGAAAAGGCGTCGAGCACCGCATAGAGAAACGTCGCCGCCGCCAGCGTCGCGATCGTCAGGAACAGCCCGATCACGCGCGGGATCCGGCGGTAATAGCCATAGAGCGTCGAGAGCAGCAGCGTGATGCAATAGCCGACGATCGCCTCGATGATGACCGGGATGATCGAGGTGAGCGTGAGGCCGTTCGACACCGACGACACGCCGCGCAGCATCAGATAGCCGCTCCAGCCCACCGCCTGCAGCGTCCAGAACGCGCGCGCCTTGTTCTCGAAGAACGGCCGCGCGGAAAAGGGCAGGCGGGGGGGCGTGCCGGGGGGCTGGGTGGAAGACGGGGCGGGGGAACTGGCCATGGTTGCTCGCGGTCTTACACGCGGGCGGCGGCGGGCGCAAAAGTGGTTGCGGCTCCAGGAGATTTTCGTGCCGGCGGCGAAGGGCCGGTGACCGGACGCGAAAGGGCCGCCGTTTCCCATCTGGAAACGGCGGCCCGGTCGTCACGTCGAGGCGATAGGGCTCAGAAGCTGAACCGTGCGCCGACGCGGATCGAGTAGAGCGACTGACGCGAATAGATCGTGTCGCTCGGCGCCGATGCGGGCGCGCTGTACCGATATTGTGCGCAGGCCTGGCTCGAATTCGCCGTGACCGCTGCGCCCGGCGCCGTGCCGGTCGCGACCGCCGTCTGGAGGCACTGAACGCGAACCGCCGGGATCGTGTACGGGAACTGGTATTCGCGGATCTGGCCCCAGTTCTTGTTCAGGAAGTTGGTGACGTTCTCGATATCCGCGAACAGCTGGACGCGGCTGGCGCCGACGAAGGTCGGGATTTCCTGCGACAGATGAAGGTCGAAACGCGTGAACCACTTCGAGTTGAAGCCGTTGCGCGGCGTGATCTTGCCACGATACTTCTTCAGGTCAGTCGAGTTGATCAGCGCCTCGAACGTGTCCCGCGTTGCCACGCTGTCATACGACACCAGCGCATCGGTGGTCGAGGTCGGCACGTAGAGGAGGTAGCGCGATGCGCTGCCGATCGTGCCGAACACCGGCGACCGGTTCGAGGACAGATCCTGCATCGTGTAGCTGTACGGGCGACCGATACGCGTCTCGCCGAACAGCGTGAAGTTGGTCTTGTAGTCGCCGAAGAACGCGTGGTTGAAGCTGACGTTATACTTGATGTTGTGCTTCACCTGGTCGTTCGAGATGCCATAGGCGGCGCCGTTGGCATCGAGGAACGCGCCGTTGCCGTAGTTGGACGACGCGGTCGACGACGTTGCCGGCGCCTGATCCTTGATGTCCTGATAGGTGTAGCTGACGCCCAGGTTGAGGCCGAAATCGAAGTCCTTGCTGACGCGCGCGACGCCGATGTAGCTGCGGCCACGCGTGGTGTTCGTCAGATACAGGTCCGAATTGGTGTCGGCGAACGTGGTCCGCGAGGCATAGCGTACGCGGCCATCTGGCGTCCGCAATGCCGTCGGCGCGACGCGCAGATCGGTGAAGAACACCTGGTTGCGGACGTCGGACCACAGGAAGTCGGCGCCGAAGTGCCAGCCATCGCCGAACGTGCCACCCCAGTTGGGATCATAGTCGGCCGACAGCGTGCCACGCCACTGCGACGGCACCTTGAAGTTCGGATCGAGCGCGTTGGTCGGCGAAAGCGTGTTGACCGTCGCGTTGGTAAGCACGCCATTGGCCGCCGCCGGGACCGCCGTGCCGTTCACGTTGGTCAGGATCGCGCCGCCGTTGGTCTGCGCGTCCGCCGCGGACAGCCCGGCGATCGTGTAGCTGTTGTTGTTGTTCTGGCGGACGTCGATCGCGTTGGTCAGGAAGCCCGTGTTCGAGAAGCTGTTCGAGACATAGACGTCGGGCGCGCCGCCCGAGAAGATGCCGATACCGCCGCGCAGCGACACCGCCGACACCGGCTTGAAGTCGAACCCGATGCGTGGCTGGAACACGCCGCGGCCCGAGATATAGGCGGTGTTCGGGAAGTTGTAGCGCGACAGGAATGCCGAGTTCAGCTCGGGACGGCTATGGCCGCCGAAAGTGTCGTAGCGTGCGCCGTAGGACAGCGTGAACAGGTCGCTCACGCGCCACGTGTCCTGAACACCGAAGCTGTAGGACTGGTAGCGGAAGCGCGCAGCACCGTTGACCGGGTCGAGCGACGGAACGGCATTGCCATAGCGGAAACGCTGCGCATTGCCGGCCTGGAAATCGGCGATCGAGTCGAAGTAGTAATCGCCCGCGGTCCGCTGGACGAACAGGTTGTTGATCTTCGAATCGGTGAACTCACCGAACACGCGGACGTCATGATTGTCCCGCGTCAGGCGCCCCTGCACCAGGCCACCGAAGCTGCGGCTGGTCAGTTCGTTCGACTGGCGCGAGATGTCCGGTCCGAACGAGACGTTGCCAAAGCCCGACTGGCAGGTGTTGGACAGGTCGTTGTTGGTGGCGGTGCCGGTGCTGCGATCCGAGGTCGGCGCGGTGCAGACCTGCATCTGGGCGAAGCCACGGCCGAGAATCGGGTCCTGACCGCGCTTATAGTCCTTGTAGAAACCGCGGATTTCGGTCGAGAATTCCTCGCTCCAGTCGCTGTTCAGCTGCGCGACGCCGGTGTGGAGGCGGTTCGACGAGATATAGCCGTTCGACTCGAGGCCAAGCCCGGGCGTGCCCGTGACGAAGGTGTTCTGACCGAGCTGGATCGAATCCTTCGTGTAGAGATAGGTCAGCGACGCGCGCTGCGTATCCGACAGGTTGGCGTCGATACGGGCGACGAGGCGATCGTCGCGATCGTTCGAATCCTGCAGCACGCCGCCGGTGTCATAGCCGTAGCGCGAGTCCGCGATCTGTTGGATCAGGCCGACCTGTGCGTCGGTGATGTTGGGGACGACCGTACCGGCGTTGGTGCCGGCGGTACCCTCGACGATCGGGGTGTTCGCACGGATGCGCTCGCCCGCGATCATGAAGAACAGCTTGTCCTTGATGATCGGCCCGGACAGCTCCGCGCCGAAATTCTCGTACTTGAAGTCGGGAATGTTGACGCGGCCGGTGGGAACGCCGGGGCCTGCCTTCGTGCGGTTGCCGGTCAGGCTGTCGTCCGAATAGGCATAGAAGCCCGTGCCGTGGAATTCGTTGGTGCCCGACTTCAGGATTGCGTTGATCGCGCCGCCCTGGAAGTTGCCTTCGCGGACGTCATAGGGCGCGACCTTGGTCTGGAACTGGCCGATCGAATCGAACGGGATAGGCGCGCGGCGGGTCGGCAGGCCGTCGGGGTTGAGGCCGAAATTGTCGGTGACCGGCACGCCGTCGACCGAGAAGCGGTTGAAGCGCGCATTCTGGCCGGCGAACGAAACGGCACGACCGCCCGAGGGGGTGTCGTCGAGACGCGCGAACGGATCGCGGCGCATCAGGTCGCGGACGTCGCGGTTCACCGATGCGACCGAGCCGATCTGCTCGGCGTTCAGGACCGTTGCCGGGCCCTGGCTGACGTTGCGCGCGCGGGGCAGCGACGACGCGGTGATGACGATGTCCGCACCACCAGATTCGGCGGCGGCCAGCTCGATCGGCAGTTCATAGGTCTGCGCGACGGTGGTCTGGATGTCGGTGATCGACGTTTCGGGATAGCCCGCCGCGGTGACCGTGACGGTGAACGGACCACCCACGCGCAGGCCGCCGGCATTGAAGCTGCCCGAGGCGTCGGTCGTCTGCGTCGAGCGCGAACCCGACGGCACGTTCAGGATCACCACCGTCGCGCCGGCTACGGGCGCGCCATTGGCTGTAACAGTGCCGCGGATCGAGGAGGTCGTCTCCTGCGCGGACGCGGCCATCGGCGCGATCAGCGCAATCGCCGCCGCACCCAGGAAAAGGTTGTTACGCATTTGAAATGTCCCCTTTGAGCTTATGCTCGAGATCCGCGACTTGATCGTTCGGTCAGCCGCGCCCCTGCGCTCCAAATATTTCGGTTCCATGACATTGGCGAGTCGCGTGTTGCGCCGGACGCACTCCGTCATATTGCGTTGCAAAAAAGCCACGGCCCGGCATCGACTGGTCCACGACGGAACCAATCTCGATCAAGTGCGTGGCACGCTGCGCGTTCAGCTCGCCGCGACGATCGCCGCCCATTCCGCCTCGGTGATCACGCGAATCCCCAGGTCGGTCGCTTTCTTCAGCTTCGACCCCGCGCCGGGGCCGGCGATGACGAGGTCGGTCTTGGCCGAAACCGTGGCTGCGACGCGAGCGCCGAGCAGCTCGGCCTGTGCCTTGGCCTCGTCGCGGCTGAGCGTCTCGAGGCTGCCGGTGAAGACCAGCGTCTGGCCGCTGACGTCCGAATCGCGGGTTTCGTGGACGACGTCGGCGGGCGTCACTTCGCGCAGCAGGTCGAACACGACCGCGCGGTTGTGCGGCTCGGCGCAGAAGCCGATCAGCGCGTTGGCGACCTCGGGGCCGACGCCCGCGGTCTCGATCACGCCGACGAGCAGCTTGTCGCGGCGCAGGACATATTTGCGTTCGGGCTCGCCGAGTACCGGCGTGATGCTGTGATACAGGAACACCGCGCGGCGCAGCATGCTGCCGAGCGCCTTGGCCGAGCGATAGCGGCGGGCGAGGTCGCGTGCGGTGATCTCGCCGACATGGCGGATGCCGAGCGAGAAGAGGAAGCGGTCGAGCGCGATGCTGCGTCGCGCGTCGATCGCCGCGATCAGCTTGGCCGCCCAGACGCGGCCATCCTTCTTGCGCGCGACCAGCTGTTCCTCGGTGAGGCGGAAGATGTCGGCGGGCGACTCGATCAGGCCATCGCGAAAGAACGCCTCGACCAGGGTCTGGCCGAGCCCGCCAATGTCGAAGGCGTGGCGCGAGGTAAAATGGATGAGCCGCTCGACGCGCTGTGCGGGGCAGATCAGCCCGCCGGTGCAGCGATAGACGACCTCGCCCTCCTCGCGCTCGGCGGCCGACCCGCACTCGGGACAGAGCCGGTCGAAGACATAGGCGGGGCGATCCTCGGCGGCGGTCAGGCTCTCGACGATCTGCGGGATGACGTCGCCCGCGCGCTGGACGAGGACGCGGTCGCCGACGCGGACGCCGAGCCGCTCGATCTCGTCGAAATTGTGGAGCGTCGCGTTGGTGACGACGACGCCGCCGACGGTGACGGGGTCGAGTCGCGCGACCGGGGTCAGCGCGCCGGTGCGGCCGACCTGGATGTCGATCGCGTTGAGCGTGGTCTGCGCGCGCTCCGCGGGGAATTTGTGCGCGATCGCCCAGCGCGGCGCGCGCGCGACCTGGCCGAGCCGCGCCTGCCAATCGAGCCGGTCGACCTTGTACACGACACCGTCGATGTCGAAGGGCAGCTCGGCCCGGCCGGCCTCGATCGCACGGTAGATTCCGAGCGCGCCCTGTTCGTCCTCGACGCGCGCGAAGCCGTCGGCAACCGCGAAGCCCCAGGCGCGGAACTGGTCGACGATCGCGGACTGTGTCTCCGCGGGGACGGTGCTCGCCTCGCCCCAGCCATGTGCGAGGAATCGCAGCGTGCGCTCGGCGGTGATGCTCGCGTCCTTCTGGCGGAGCGAACCGGCGGCGGCGTTGCGCGGGTTGGCGAACTGGCGCGCCTCCTTGCCGGTCTGTGCGGCGTCCGCGAGCAGGCGGGCGTTGAGCGCGGCAAAGTCGGCCTTTGCCATATAGACCTCGCCGCGGATTTCGAAGACCGCAGGGTAGGGGGGCTCGCCGGCCAGTTGCTGCGGGATGTCGGCGATCGTGCGGACATTGGCGGTGACGTCCTCGCCGACCTGGCCATCGCCGCGGGTCAGCGCCTGGACCAGCCGGCCGTCCTCGTAGCGCAGCGAGCAGGACAGGCCGTCGATCTTGGGCTCGGCGGTGAGCGCGACAGGGGCGTCGTCGGCGAGCTTGAGGAAGCGACGGACCCGGCCGACGAACTCCTCGACCTCCTCGTCCGAAAACGCGTTGTCGAGGCTCATCATCGGCTTGGCGTGCGCGACCTTCGACAGGTGCCCGGCGGGGGCGGCGCCGACGCTGCGGCTCGGCGAATCGGCGCGGACGCTGGCGGGGAAGGCGGCCTCGATCGCGGTGTTGCGGCGGACCAGCGCGTCATACTCCGCGTCGCTGATCTCGGGCGCGTCGTCGGTGTGATAGCGCGCATTGTGATAGGCGATGCGCTCGGCGAGCGTCGCCAGCTCGGCGGCGGCCTCCGCTTCGGTGGCGGGAAGGGCGGACGTGGGCAGCGCAGTCATGATCGCGGGGTTAGGCAGCTGCCCCGCGCGCGGCAAGAGTGTCAGGCGGTTTCGAGCAGTCGTTCGGCCTGTGCGCGCGCTTCGTCGGTGATCGTCGCGCCCGAGAGCATCCGGGCGATCTCCTCACGGCGTTCGGCCTCGTCGAGCGCGCGGACGCCGGTGCGCGTGACGGTGCCGTCGTTGCTCTTGGCGATCAGCAGATGCTTGGCGCCGCGCGCCGCGACCTGCGGGCTGTGCGTGACGACGAGCAGCTGCGTGCTCTGCGCGAGGCGTGCGAGTCGCTCGCCGATCGCGCTGGCGACCGCGCCGCCGACGCCGCGGTCGATCTCGTCGAACACCATCGTCGTCGCGCCGCCTTCTTCCGCGAGCGCGACCTTGAGCGCGAGGATGAAGCGCGACAATTCGCCGCCGCTGGCGATCTTGGTGAGGCCGGCGAACGGCGCGCCGGGGTTGGTCGAGATTTCGAACTCGACACGGTCCTTGCCCGCGCCCGACCAGCCCTCCTCGCCGAGCGGGGCGCAGACGGTGCGGAAGCGGGCGGCGTCGAGTTTCAGCGGCGCGAGTTCGCCCGCGACCGCGGTGTCGAGTCGCAGCGCAGCCTTGGCACGGCGGGCCGAGAGCGCGTCCGCAGCCTTGTCGTAGGCGGCACGCGCCTTGGCGAGCGTCGCCTCGAGCACCGCGATCCCGCCTTCGCCCGCGTCGAGTCGTTCGAGCCGGGCACGCATCTCATCGGTCAGCGCGGCGAGGTCGTCGGGCTGGACGCGGTGTTTGCGTGCCATCGCGCGAAGTTCGAACAGCCGCGCCTCGTCGTCCTCGAGGCTGCGCGGGTCATAGGCGAGGTCGATCCGCGCATCGCGCATCCGTTCCTCGGCGACCGATCCCTCGATCACCGCGCGGTCGACCGCGGCGAGCGCGTCGGCGAGCGCGACATGATCGCCCGAGATCCGCTCCAGCACGCGCGCCGCCTGGCGCAGCTTGGCGAGCCCGCCGTCCGAGCCTTCGAGATAGTCGTCGATCGCCGACAGGTCGTCCGCGATCTTCTCCGCGCGCTGCATCGAGCGGCGGGTATCGGCGAGCGTCTCCTCCTCACCGGGTTCGGCCCCCAGCGCGGTCAGTTCGGCGACGGTGTGTTCGAGCCAGTCGCGATCACGCGCGGCGCTCTCGATATCCGCGCGGGCAGTGGCCAGCGCGTCCTCGGCCTCGCGCAATGCGGTCCACGCGCGCGTCGTCGCGGCGGGTTCGGTACGGCCGAAAATGTCGAGCAGCGCGCGGTGGCCGCGCGGGTTGAGCAGGCCGCGCTCGTCATGCTGGCCGTGGATCTCGACCAGCGTCGGCGCCATCTCGCGCAGCAGCCCGGCGGAGGCCGGCTGGTCGTTGACGAAGCCGCGGCTGCCGCCATCGGCCTTGACGATGCGGCGGATGATGAGCGGTTCGCCCGCCTCGATCGTCAGCCCGTTCTCGTCGAGCAGCGCCATCAGCGGCGTGCCGGGGGCGGGCGGATCGAAGGTCGCGGTGACGACCGCCTGCGCCGCGCCATGCCGGACCAGTCCGCTGTCGCCACGGCCGCCGAGCGCGAGCCCGAGCGCATCGAGCAGGATCGACTTGCCCGCCCCGGTCTCGCCGGTCAGCACGCCGAGCCCCGGGCCGAAGCCGAGGTCGAGCGCCTCGATCAATACCACGTCGCGGATGGAGAGTTCTGTCAGCATCGGTTCGTCCCTTAGACGATCCGGATGCGAAAATGATCCCCCAATGTTCTGGTTCGTCAGCGGGGCTAGGGGCCGTCCGTTCTTTCCAAGCGCGCGACGCCAATCGTCATCCTGACGAACGTCAGGACCCAGGGTAACGCGCGTGCCGTTAATGGCTCTGGGTCCTGACTTTCGTCAGGATGACGTTGCTCGGGGGACGGGGCCGAGCCCCTAGGTCCTCAGTTGCCGGGCGTGGTGCGCGTGGTGCCGGCGGGGCCGACCGGGCCCGACCCGCCTGCCGCAGCGGAACCAGAGCCGCCATTGCCGGGCGAGCCCGGGATTGCCGGGGTCTCGCCGAGGCCAGCGGCGGGGAGCGCGCCGGGGGTGCCGGCGGGGACGATCTGCGCGCCCGTCGCGATCGGCGCCAGCGGCTTGACCGGATGCTCCTGCATGAGCTTGTACGCGCGCTGATACCAGGGCGTGCCCGGATAGTTGCGACCCAGCACGGCCGCGGCCTTTTCGGCCTCGATCGGTACGCCGAGCGCGAGATAGGTTTCGGTCAGACGCATCAGCGCCTCGGGGGTGTGCGTGGTCTGCTGATACTGGTCGATCACGGTGCGGAACCGCCCGTTCGCCGCGAGCCACTGGCCGCGCGTCTCGTAGAAGCGACCGATCTCCATCTCCTTGCCGCCAAGGTGATCGTTGACGAGATCGATTTTCAGCCGCGCATCCGACGCATAGCGCGTGTTCGGATACCGCCGTGTCAGCTCGCCCAGCGCGTCGAGCGCCTGGCGCGTGATCTTCTGGTCGCGCGTGACGTCGGTGATCTGCTCGTAATAGCCGAGCGCGATCAGGTAATAGGCATAGGGCGCGTCGCGGTTGCCCGGGTGGACCGCGATGAACCGCTGCGCCGACTGGATCGACTTGGTATAGTCGGTGTCGAGATAATAGCTGAACGCGCTCATGATCTGCGCGCGGCGGGCCCAGATCGAATAGGGATGCTGGCGCTCGACCTCGTCGAACAGCTGTGCCGATTCCTTGTAGCGCCCCTGGTCGAGCCGCTTCTTCGCCAGCGAGTAGAGCGTGCCCACGTCGCGCGCGACATACGGGATGTCGGTGGAGGTGCGCGAACTCGCGCACCCGGCCATGGGGAGCGCTATGGCGGCGAGGAGCGCGATCGAGAGCGCGCGAGACTGGGGGATACGCATGGACGTCGTCCTTAGCGTAACCGGGGGCACGCGAACAATCCCCCCTAGCGAGGGGGTTTGGAGGCGTCTGAAGCAGCGGCCTTCGAGGCGGTCTATTCAGCCACAATTCACCGGTCGACGGGCGGGATACGCCTGGCGCGATGCCGCGTCGACGACGGGACATTCCCGGCGTCTCGCCAGTTGGGCCGCGGGGCGCTATGTCGCGCCAGTCCGCCAGCCTTGAGAAGGAACGTTTGATGCCCGCCACCCTGCTTCACACCCATCGTGTCGAGAAGCCCTGGGGACGCCACACACTGTGGCCCGGCTTTGACGATCCCGCCCCGGATGCGCCGGCGATCGGCGAGGTCTGGTTCCAGGAACCCGGCGACACGACCCCCGATCTGCTGATCAAATATCTGTTCACCAGCGAGAAGTTGTCGGTGCAGGTCCATCCCGACGACGACCAGGCGCATGCGCTCGGCCTGCCGCGGGGCAAGGACGAATGCTGGACGGTGCTGGCCGCCGAGCCCGATTCGACGATCGCCGTCGGTACCAAGGCGCCGATGTCGCGCGACGACCTGCGCGCGGCCGCGATCGACGGCACGATCGAGGACAAGCTTTACTGGAAGCCGGTCAAGGCGGGCGATTTCATGTACTGCGCCTCCGACACGATCCACGCGATCGGCGGCGGCCTGACGGTGATCGAGGTTCAGCAGAACTCGGAAACCACCTATCGCCTCTATGATTATGGCAGCGACCGCGAACTGCACCTCGACGACGGCATCGCGGTCTCGGATCCGGTGCCCTATCAGCCGATCGTGTCGCCGGGCGTCGTCTCCGAAGGTCGGACGATCCAGGTCGAAGGCCCCAAGTTCGTGCTCGAGCGCTGGACCGGTGGCGAGCATGCGGTGACCCTGCCCGAGGGGCGGACCGCCTGGCTGATCCCGATTACCGGATCGGGCAGCGTCGCGGGTGTCGCGTTCAAGGCGGGCGAATGCGTGACCGTGACCGGGTCCGAGCGGATCGAGGCCAGCGACGATGCCGACCTGCTGTTCGCCTATGCGGGCGACACGCGGATCTGATCGGGTGCTGCGGCGGGGGGCGGTGCGCCTCCCGCCGCCCCATCGATGCGACCGGCCAGATATACGTCGATCCGTGCGGCGGCGTCGGCGGGTACGTGCAGCCCGAGCTTGCTGCGGCGATAGAGGATGTCGGCCGCCGACCGCGCCCATTCCTGATCGACGAGATAGTCGATCTCGGCAGCATGAAGCCCCGCGCCGAAATCCTCGCCAAGCTCGGCGGTGGTGCGCGCCGCACCGAGGATCCGGCCCACCCGCGTCCCGTAGGCGCGGCCGAGTCGGCGCAGCAGTTCAGTCGACAGGTCGGGGTACGCCCGGATCAGCGCTTCGAGATACCGGTCGAAATCGCTCTCGGGCAGATCTCCACCGGGCAGCGCGACCGTCGCGGTCCAGCTTTTTGTCAGGTCCGTGTTTCGATCGGGGAAGAAGGGGGCAAGCTGGATCATCGCGTGCTCGGCGAGCTTGCGATAGGTCGTGATCTTGCCGCCGAAGATGCTCACCATCGCGGCGCGATCCTCCGCGGCGTCGAGATCTAGCACATAGTCGCGTGTCACCGCCGACGCACTGGCCGCGTGATCGTCGTAGAGCGGGCGGATCCCCGAATAGCTCCAGACGATGTCGGCGGGGGTGATGCCACGCTGGAAATACCGGTCGATGGTGTCGCACAGATAGGCGGTCTCGGCGGCGTCGATCGTCGCGGGGCCGGGGGCGCCCTGCCAGGCCTCGTCGGTGGTGCCGATCAGCGTGAAGCGACCTTCATAGGGAATCGCGAAGACGACGCGCTTGTCCGGGTTCTGCAACAGCAGGGCGTGATCGCCCGCATAGAGGCGCGGGACGACGATGTGGCTGCCCTTGATCAGCCGGACCCCGCGGTCGCGGTGCGAATCGGGGATCTTCCCCAGGACATCGGCGACCCAGGGTCCCGCCGCGTTGACGAGCACGCGGGCGGTGACGGTCCGCTCGCCCTGCGCATCGGCGATCGTCGCGGACCAGCCGCCGTCCCGTCGGGTCGCCGCGACCAGCCGGGTGCGCGTCAGGATCGTCGCGCCGCGCTCGGCCGCATCGCGCGCGTTGAGCACGACCAGCCGGCTGTCCTCCACCCAGCAATCCGAATAGACGAAGGCGCGCGTCGCGCCGGGTTTCAGCCCGTCGCCCAGCGGATCGCGGTCGAGACGCACGGTCCGCGTCGCGGGCAGGATCTTGCGGCCGCCCAGATGGTCGTAGAGGAACAGCCCGAGCCGGACCATCCAGGCGGGACGCGGCGAATGCGTCTGCGGCAGGACGAACTGCAGCGGCCAGATGATGTGCGGCGCGATCGCCAGCAGCCGCTCGCGTTCGATCAGCGCCTCGCGCACCAGCCGGAGTTCGCCATATTCGAGATAGCGCAGCCCGCCATGGATCAGCTTGGTGCTGGCCGACGAGGTATGGCTGGCCAGATCGTCCTGCTCGACCAGCAGGACCGACAGTCCGCGCCCGGCGGCATCGCGCGCGATCCCGGTGCCGTTGATGCCGCCACCGACGATCAACAGGTCGACGTCGAATTTCGCGGGCGTTTTCATCATCGTCTCCCGTTTACCACCGCGGGCCGACCGGTGGCTAGCCTCGACGCGGGGTGGTGGGGCGGCCTAGAGCGGTCGCAAAGGAGAGCCGCATGGGCCAAGCCACGCACGTCCTCGCGATCGATCAGGGTACGACATCGACGCGCAGCATCCTGTTCGATGCGACGGCCAGACCGGTCGCGACGGCGCAGCGCGAATTCGCGCAGCATTATCCGCGACTCGGCTGGGTCGAGCATGACCCCGAGGACATATGGCGCGACACGCTGGCGACCGCGCGCGAGGCGATCGCGCGCGGCGGCGTGCCCGCGCGCGACATCGCGGCGATCGGCATCACCAACCAGCGCGAAACCGTCGTCGTCTGGGATCGCGCGACGGGCACGCCGATCTACCCCGCGATCGTCTGGCAGGACCGCCGCACCGCGGATGTGTGTCAGAGCCTGAAGGCCGAGGGCGCGGAACAGATGGTCCGCGACAAGACCGGCTTGCTGCTCGATCCCTATTTCTCCGCGACCAAGATCGCGTGGATCCTCGACACCGTGCCGGGTGCGCGTGCGCGCGCGGACAAGGGGCAGCTCGCCTTTGGCACGATCGACTGTTTTCTGCTGTGGCGGCTCACCGGCGGCGCGGTGCATGCGACCGACGTGACCAATGCCGGGCGCACGCTCCTCTACGACATTCGCCGGCAGGACTGGGACGATGTGCTGTGCAGATTGCTGCGCGTGCCACAGGCGGTGCTGCCCGAGGTGCACGACAACAGCCATGTGTTCGGCACGACCGCACCGGGGTTGTTCGACGTCCCGATTCCGATCGCGGGAATGGCGGGGGATCAGCAGGCGGCGTTGTTCGGCCAAGCCTGCTTCGCGCGCGGCATGGTCAAGTCGACCTATGGAACAGGATGTTTCATGCTGCTCAACACCGGTGACACGGCGATCGCGTCCGACCACCGGTTGCTGACCACGCCCGCCTATCGGCTGAACGGGCAGATGACCTATGCGCTGGAGGGATCGATCTTCGTCGCCGGCGCGGCGGTCAAGTGGCTGCGCGATGGGCTCGGCGTGATCGCCAGCGCGCACCAGACGCACGACATGGCGACCGAGGTTCCCGACAGCCACGGCGTCTACATGGTCCCCGCCTTTGTCGGGCTGGGCGCGCCGCACTGGGATCCCGACGCGCGCGGGCTCATCACCGGGCTGACGCTGGGCGCGACGGGCGCGCATCTCGCACGCGCCGCGCTTGAGGCGGTCGGCTATCAAACGCTCGATCTGGCGCAGGCGATGGTCGCGGACGGCGGCGCGGCGCCCGCGACGCTCAGGATCGACGGCGGCATGGCGGCGAACGACTGGCTGTGTCAGTTTCTCGCGGACATGCTCGAGACACCGGTCGAGCGGCCGACGCATCTCGAGACGACCGCGCTTGGCGCAGCGTTCCATGCGGGGCTGGCGACCGGCGTCTGGCCCGATCTCGATGCGTTGTCGCAGACGTGGCGGCGGGGGGCGTGTTTCGAGCCGCGCATGGCGACGAACGACCGCGCCGCGCTGATCGCCGGCTGGCACGCCGCGTTACGCAAGGCGCTCAGTACGGACTGACGATCGGCCGGGCCGCCTCAGGATGCGACGCGCAGACCCGTCACGCGCTGGACCAGGACTTCGATCTGGCCGCGATGGAACCCGGCGGCGAGGAACCGCTCGATCTCGGCGACCGGCAGCGCGAAGCCGTGGCGCCACGCATGGACCGAGAGCCGACGCAGCGCCTCGAGCCGCGGGTCGGCCAGCGGCGAGCGCTCGGACAGGCCGAAGATCGTCCGCAGCGCGCGGTCCAGCCGTCCCGGCACCGCCAGGCTGCGCAGGCCGTCTTGCTTCGCAAGCATGATGACATGCCATTCGAGCTGCGTGAACCCGGCCCGGCCTTCGGTCTGCGCGGCGCTGATCGTCGGCCGGCTGGCGACGGGGGCGGCGAACAGGTTGTCGAGGTCGAGATAGGCCATGGTCGGGTCTCTTCGGATGGACAAAGGGGCACGCGGCGAAGGTGCCGCGTGGGAAACAGGTCGAATTGTGGTGCAGCGCTTCGGGGCGGCAGCAAAATCATCGTTAGGTGAAGACCGGAGCAGGATCCCTGGACCCCGATCGTCTTCGATACCGCTCGGTATAGTAAGCGCAGGCGGGCGTCAATCGCCTTTTGTACCGACGGGTAGGGTTTCGACCGGGCCTGAAAACCGTAACGTCACCCGCCGCGGGTGCGGCGGGTGACGTCAGTCGTGTAGTCTGGATAGGCGGGCAGCTGTAAGCCGGCCCGCCGGTCAGCTCAGCCCTCGTTGGCGCGCTTCGCCAGTTCCTTGTTCACGCCAAGCGCGATCAGCGTGCAGACCGCACCCGAGAACAGATAGGCGCCGCTGGCCGCGAGGCCGAGCTTGCTCGACAGCAGCAATGCGGCGAGCGGGGCGAAGCCCGCACCGAACAGCCAGGCCAGATCGGTCGTCAGCGCCGACCCGGTATAGCGGTGCGTCTTGCCGAGGCTGGTCGCGAGCGAGCCCGACGACTGGCCGAAGGACAGGCCGAACAGCGCGAAGCCGACGATCATGAACACCCACTCACCGGTCGCGCCGCCGTCGAGCAGCATCGGCGCACCGATCGCGAACAGCGCGATCAGCACCGCGGTGCTGCCGAGCAGCGTGCGGCGACCGATGCGATCGGCGAGCAGCCCGGAAACGAGCGTCGCGCACAGGCCGATCGCCGCGCCGATCACCTCGATCGTCAGGAACCGGCCTGGCGTCTCGCGCGTGAACAGCACGATCCACGACAGTGGGAACACCGTCACCATATGGAACAGCGCGAAGCTGGCGAGCGGGGCGAAGGCGCCGAGCACGATGGTGCGGCCTTCGGCGCGAATCGTATCGAGCACGGGCGCCGGCTGTAGCGCACGCGATTCGAACAGGGTGGTGAACTCGGGCGTGACGACGAGGCGGAGGCGGGCGAACAGTGCGACGACGTTGATCGCGAAGGCCACGAAGAACGGATAGCGCCAGCCCCAGTCGATGAAGTCGGCGGCAGGCAGCGTCGCGACGAAGAAGGCGAACAGGCCGCTGGCCACCAGCAGGCCGAACGGCGCGCCGAGCTGTGGCAGCATCGCGTACCAGCCGCGGCGACCCTCGGGCGCGTTGAGCGAGAGCAGCGAGGCGAGACCATCCCAGGCGCCCGCGAGCGCGATGCCCTGCGCGATACGCAGGATCGACAGCAGCACGACCGACCAGTTGCCGACCTGCGCATAGCCGGGGAGGAAGCCCATTGCCACGGTCGCCGTGCCGAGCAGGAACAGCGCGATCGTCAGCTTGGCGCTGCGGCCATAGAGCCGATCGACCGCAATGAAGATCACCGACCCGAGCGGGCGCGCGATGAAGGCGAGCGCGAAGACCGCGAACGAGTAGATCGTCCCCTGCAGCCGGTCGACATAGGGGAAGACCAGCGTCGGGAAGACGATGACCGAGGCGATCGCATAGACGAAAAAGTCGAAAAATTCGGACGTGCGTCCGATGACGACGCCGATCGCGATCTCGCCCGGCGACACCTTTTTCCCGTGATCGTGAAGATCGCGGGCATCGTCTTCGAAAGACGTCGATGCGGCGTGTGCACTCATTCTCAAACTCGCTTCCGTGAGGCGGCTCGCCGCCCAATGGCCTTTTCGGACGGCGCACCGATCATACGCCTTTTCGTCGACTGCGGGCAGGGCCTTTCGGAGTCACACCGAGAGACCTATCTCTGTCGCATCATGAGCGCCATGCCTTTGCTGCAGTGCGGCGCCCATTGGACAAATTGTCCACTATGGAATGATCTAACAGCGGCGTAGGGGCGAGTACATGACCGCCGAGCTATCGAATTCCAGGCCCCGATCCTGGCTCTTACGCGCAGCAGCCCTGCTGCCCGCGCTGTTGATCAGTGGATGCAACTGGGTCGTGATGTCGCCATCTGGCGATATTGCGGTGCAGCAGCGTGACCTGGTCCTCATCTCCACCGGGCTGATGCTCATCATCATCGTCCCGGTGATCGCGCTGACGCTGTTTTTCGCTTATCATTACCGGCAGGCGAACAAGAGCGCGAAGTACGAGCCGACCTGGGATCACTCGGTCGGGCTCGAGCTGCTGATCTGGGGCGTGCCGCTGCTGATCATCATCGCGCTCGGCGCATTGACCTGGACCAGCACGCATCTGCTCGATCCCTATCGTCCGCTCGGCCGCATCTCCGCGCAGAGCGGCGATATCGGCGAGAACACGCCGGTGGGGCAGCTCGCGGGCAACCAGCAGACGATCACGGGCGGCAAGCCGCTCGACGTCCAGGTCGTCGCGCTCGACTGGAAATGGCTGTTCATCTACCCCGAATACGGCATCGCCACGGTCAACGAACTGGCCGCGCCGGTCGATCGCCCGCTGCGCTTCAAGATGACCTCGTCCTCGGTCATGAACGCCTTCTACATCCCCGCGCTCGCCGGCATGATCTACACCATGCCCGGGATGGAGACGACGCTGCATGCGGTGATCAACAAGCCCGGCAATTACGAAGGCTTCTCGTCCAACTATAGCGGCGCGGGCTTTTCGGGCATGCGCTTCCGCTTCCACGGGGTGTCCGACGCGGGCTTCGATGCCTGGGTCGCGAAGGTCCGGAACGGCGGCGGCGGTCTGAACCGTGCCAACTACATGCAGCTCGAAAAGCCGAGCGAGAAGGTGCCGGTCCGCTATTTCGGCGGTGTCGAGAGTTCGCTGTTCAAGGCGATCGTCGAGCAGTGCGTGAAGCCCGGCAAGCCGTGCATGTCGGACATGATGGGCAAGAACCCGCATGACGGCATGGCGATGCCCGGCGTCAATGGCGGCAGCGGGCCGCAGGACGCCGGCCCCCGACCCGAGGGCGGCTTGATGAAGGACGGCGACGAAAAGGGGAGCGGGAAACACTGGTCTGCGCCAGCCGACATAAAACGCGACGGCGCCAACGCCGCGCCCGGCTCGCCTGCCAACCGCAATCACACCATGCTGACCCCCTCAACCATGCCGGGCTCGCGCCCCGTCGCGAACGGCTAGAGAAAAGCTCATGTCAGACTCCATATTGAAGACGATCTTCGGCCGACTGACGCTGGAATCGCTGCCGCTGCATGAACCGATCGTCGTCGCGACGTTCGGCATGGTGGCGATCGGCGGTGCCGCGCTGCTGGCCGCGCTCACCTATTTCAAGGTGTGGGGCTATCTGTGGAACCAGTGGTTCACCAGCGTCGACCACAAGAAGATCGGGATCATGTACATGATCCTCGCGATCGTCATGCTGCTGCGCGGCTTCTCCGACGCGATCATGATGCGCCTGCAGCAGGCGATGGCGTTCGGGGGTAGCGAAGGCTATCTCAACGCGCATCACTATGACCAGGTCTTCACCGCTCACGGCGTGATCATGATCTTCTTCGTGGCGATGCCGATGGTCACCGGGCTGATGAACTATGTCGTCCCGCTCCAGATCGGTGCGCGCGACGTGTCGTTCCCGTTCCTGAACAATTTCAGCTTCTGGATGACCGCGGCGGGTGCCGTGATCGTCATGATGTCGCTGTTCATCGGCGAGTTCGCGCGGACCGGCTGGCTCGCGATGCCGCCGCTGTCGGGGATCGCCTATTCGCCCGATGTCGGGGTCGATTATTATATCTGGGCGCTCCAGATCGCGGGCATCGGAACGTTGCTGTCCGGCGTCAATCTGGTCGCGACCATCGTCAAGATGCGTGCGCCCGGCATGGGCATGATGAAGATGCCGATCTTCACCTGGACCGCACTGTGCACCAACATCCTGATCGTCGCCGCCTTCCCGGTGCTGACCGCGGTGCTCGCGATGCTGTCGCTCGACCGGTACATCGGTACCGCGTTCTTCACGAACGACGCGGGCGGCAACCCGATGATGTACGTCAACCTGATCTGGATCTGGGGTCACCCCGAGGTCTACATCCTGGTCCTGCCGGCGTTCGGCATCTTCTCGGAAGTCACCTCGACCTTCTCGGGCAAGCGCCTCTTCGGCTACAGCTCGATGGTCTATGCGACGCTCGTCATCACGATCCTGTCGTACCTTGTCTGGCTGCACCACTTCTTCACCATGGGGTCGGGGGCGAGCGTCAACTCGTTCTTCGGCATCACCACGATGATCATCTCGATCCCGACCGGGGCCAAGATCTTCAACTGGCTGTTCACCATGTACAAGGGGCGGATCCGGTTCGAACTGCCGATGATGTGGACGATCGCCTTCATGGTGACCTTCACGATCGGCGGCATGACCGGCGTCCTGCTCGCGGTGCCGCCTGCCGACTTCGTGCTGCACAACTCGCTGTTCCTGGTCGCGCATTTCCATAACGTGATCATCGGCGGCACGCTGTTCGGCATGTTCGCCGGGATCAACTACTGGTTCCCGAAGGCGTTCGGCTTCAAGCTGGACGAGAAGTGGGGCAAGGTCTCGTTCTGGTGCTGGGTGTCGGGCTTCTACTTCGCCTTCATGCCCCTCTATGTGCTCGGCCTGATGGGCGTGACCCGCCGCATGCGCTATTTCGACGATCCGAACCTGCAGATCTGGTTCGTCATCGCCGCCTTCGGTGCAGCACTGGTCGCGGTCGGCATCGCTGCCTTCCTGATCCAGATCTTCGTCAGCATCCGCAACCGCGAGGCGCTCGCCGATCACACCGGCGACCCCTGGGGTGGCCGGACGCTCGAATGGGCAACCTCGTCGCCGCCGCCCGACTATAACTTCGCGTTCACGCCCGTCGTTCATGATCTGGACGCCTGGTACGACATGAAGGACCGCAAGCATCAGCGGCCGGTCAGCGGCTTCCGCGCGATCCACATGCCGAGCAACACGGGTACCGGCGTCGTGCTGGGCGTGCTCAGCATCGCCTTCGGCTTCGCGATGATCTGGTACATGTGGTGGCTCGCGGGTCTGACGCTGGTCGGGATCTTCGCCACGACGATCTTCCACACCTTCAACTACAAGCGCGACTTCTACATCCCGGTCGAGGACGTGATCGCCAGCGAGGACGCGCGCACCCGCATGCTCGCGACCCAGGGAGCCTGACGCGATGTCTTCGGTATCATTGAAGAAGGACGGTCTGGACGAGAAGGGTGAGCCCCTCTCGTTCTACCAGCTGGAAGAGCATCACCATCCCGAGGGCAGCAGCACGATGCTGGGCTTCTGGATGTACCTGATGAGCGATTGCCTCATCTTCGCGGTGCTGTTCGCAGCTTACGGCGTGCTCGGCACCAGCTATGCCGGCGGACCGACGCCCAAGGAGATCTTCGAGCTGCCGCTCGTCGCGGTGAACACCGCGATGCTGCTGTTCTCGTCGATCACCTATGGCTTCGCGATGCTGTCGATGGAGGAAGGGCGTCAGCGCATCATGCAGATGTGGCTGGCCTTTACCGGGCTGTTCGGCCTCGCCTTCCTGTCGATCGAAATGTACGAGTTCGCCACCCTCATCCATGAGGGCGCGGGTCCGACCCGCAGCGCGTTCCTGTCGTCCTTCTTCACACTGGTCGGCACGCACGGCCTGCACGTGACGATGGGCTTCATCTGGCTCGTCACGCTGATGGTGCAGGTGCAGAAGCACGGCCTGATCGCCGCGAACAAGCGCCGCCTGATGTGCCTCAGCATGTTCTGGCATTTCCTTGACGTCATCTGGATCGGCGTCTTCACCTTCGTCTATCTGATGGGTTCGCTGCGATGACCGACCGCCCCGCCACCGCGCACGACGCGCATGCCGACCACGCCCATGACGATCATGGGCATGGCGACGACCACGCGTCGCACGGGACGCGCAAGAGCTACCTCAAGGGGTTCTTCCTCTCGGTCATCCTGACCGCGATCCCGTTCTGGGCCGTAATGACCGGCGCGTTCAAGGATCCGTCGACCGCCGCGCTGGTGATCATGCTGTTCGCGGTGATCCAGATCGTCGTCCACATGATCTACTTCCTGCACATGAACGGAAAGTCCGAGAATGGCTGGACGATGATGGCGCTGATCTTCACGATCATCCTGGTCGTGATCACGCTCAGCGGCTCGATCTGGGTCATGTATCACCTCAACACCAACATGATGCCGATGCAGGCCGCGGTAGATATGTGATGTCAGGGCATGCCCGGCCGCGGCCGGCGATCTGGGTGGCGGGCTTCATCGCGCTGCTGCTGTTCGCCGGGTTCTGCGCGCTGGGTGTGTGGCAGGTCGAGCGTCGTGTCTGGAAGCTCGACCTGATCCGGCAGGTGGCCGCGCGGTCACAGGCCGCACCGGTCGCGCCGCCCGGCCCGGCGTACTGGCCGGCGATCACGGCGGGCAGCGATGCGTATCGCCGTATCCGGGTGAGCGGCGTCTTCGCGCATGACCGCACGACGCTGGTCCGCGCCGCAACCGCACTTGGCAGCGGCTATTGGGTGATGACGCCGTTACGGACCGCACAGGGCTTCGATGTCCTGGTCAACCGCGGCTATGTCTCGCCCGAACAGCGCGGCGCCTATGCGCGGCCGGTCGGGATGGTGACCGTGACGGGCTATCTGCGGATTACCGAACCTGGTGGTGGCTTCCTGCGCAAGAATGATCCCGCGACCGACAACTGGTATTCGCGCGACGTCGCTGCGATCGCGGGCGCGCGTGGCCTTGACCGCACGGCGCCCTATTTCATCGACGCGGACAAGGTCGGGGACGGCGCACCGGTCGGCGGCCAGACCGTCATCGCGTTTCCGAACAATCATCTCGTCTACATGCTGACATGGTTCGGCCTCGCCGCGATGACGGTGCTCGGCTTCGTCGTGTTCGTGCGACACGATCGTCGTCGTGATAGACGCTGATCGGCGACGTCGTGCGTTGAGAGCGTCGCAGGAGAGATGGACCGCGTGACGGCGCACGACACGATGAGATTGGCGATGGATTCCTCGCGGTGGCAGGCCTGGGTCAGCCGCGCGCGCGCGGATACCGATGCCGCGGGCAATGCGAACATGCGGCAGCTGGTCACGCTGCGCTGGATCGCGGTGGCGGGGCAGCTGGTCACCGTGTTGACGGTCCGCTTCCTGCTGGGGATCGACCTGCCGCTGGTGCCGATGCTGTTGGCGATGGCGGCGTCGGTCGCGCTCAACCTCGCGAGCATGCGGCTCTATGGCTGGCAGCGCGGGGCGAATGCGCAGCTGCTGCTCGCGATGCTGCTCGACGTCGGATTGCTGACCGTCCAGCTCTACCTCAGTGGCGGCGCGACCAACCCGTTCATCGCGCTGTACCTGTTGCAGGTCGTGCTGGGCGCGGTGCTGCTCGATCGCTGGTCGAGCTGGGCGATCGTCGGGGTGACGGGCGGGTGTTTCGCGCTGCTGACGATCCGGTATCGCCCGCTCGCCCTGCCGACCGATTATGCGGGCGAGTATTTCGCGCTCTACACGGTCGGGTCGCTGCTCAATTTCCTGCTCGTCGCGACGCTGTTGGTACTGTTCATGACGCGGATCACGGGCAATCTGCGCGCCCGTGACGAGCATCTGGCGGATCTGCGCCAGCAGGCGGCGGAGGAGGATCATATCGTCCGCATGGGCCTGCTCGCGTCGGGTGCCGCGCACGAACTCGGCACGCCGCTCGCGTCGCTAGCGGTCATCCTCAACGATTGGAAGCGGATGCCCGCGCTCGCCACCGATGCCGGGATGCTCGAGGAGATCGGCGAGATGCAGGCCGAGGTCCAGCGGTGCAAGACGATCGTCACCAACATCCTGCTCGCGGCGGGCGAGGCGCGCGGCGAGGCGCCCGAGGTCGTGCCGCTCCACGTCTTCCTCGACGCGATCGTCGAGGACTGGCGCGCGCTGCACGCCGGTGTCGAGTTCGACTATACCAGCCGGCTCGGCGACGATCCGCTGATCGTCTCGGATCCCGCGCTCAAGCAGGTGATCGCCAACGTGCTCGACAATGCCGCCGAAGCATCGCCCGCCTGGGTCGGGTTTTCGGGCGAGCGGTCGGGCGATCATCTGGCGTTGATCGTCCGCGATCACGGACCGGGGTTCACGCGCGACAAGCTGGCGAGCTTCGGCAAGCCCTATCAGTCGAGCAAGCGCGATCCCGGCCATGGCCTCGGCCTGTTCCTCGCGGTCAATGCAATGCGCAAGCTGGGGGGCAGCGTGGCGGTCGCCAATCGCGAGACGGGTGGTGCGGAAGTGACGTTGATGCTGCCGCTGGCGGCGATCGCCCTGGAGCGTGACGAATGAGCGAGCCCGATATCCCCCCGGTCAAGCGCCTCGTGATAGTCGAGGACGACGAGACGTTTGCGCGCACACTGAAACGCTCGTTCGAGCGGCGCGGCTATGCGGTCCGGCTTGCGGCGAGCCATGAGGATCTGGTCGTGCTGCTCGCCGACGACGTGCCGCAATATGCGGTGGTCGACTTGAAGCTCGGCGGCGCGTCGGGGCTGGTCTGTGTCCAGACGCTACACGCGCATGACCCCGATATCCTCGTCGTCGTTCTGACCGGCTTTGCGAGCATCGCGACCGCGGTCGAGGCGATCAAGCTCGGCGCCTCGCATTATCTGGTCAAGCCGTCGAACACCGACGACATCGAGGCGGCGTTCGACCGGACCGAGGGCAAGGTCGACACCGCGGTGACCGAACGCCGCGCGACGATCAAGACGCTCGAATGGGAGCGGATCCACGCGACGCTCGCGGAAACCGGGTTCAACATCTCGGAGACTGCGCGGCAGCTCGGGATGCACCGGCGGACGCTCGCGCGCAAACTCGAGAAGCGGCCGGTCAAATAGCCGCAACGCTTGTCGTCGGGCGGGCGTTATGGTGCGATGGTGTCGCCCTCTTCCTCCCGCCTCTGGGTGCCGCGGCGCCTCCTCGCGACGCCGTCGTCGCTCCTCTGGGACCATGGTGAACAGATCGTCGCGCGCGCACGGGCGCTGGACGTGGCGGTGACGACCCTGCCCAGCGATCGTCTTCGCCTCGACCTGCCAGACGATCCCCGGCAGCAATATGCACAGGCGAAGGCGACGCTGGCGCTCGTCGTCGCCCCGCCGTCGAAACGCCGGTTGCAGCCGATCGCGCCGAGCGCCGACTGGCGAATCGATCTGGCCGAAGGGTGCCCTGCGCATTGCGGCTATTGCTATCTCGCGGGGTCTCTGAAGGGGCCGCCGATCACGCGGGTCTATGCGAACCTGCCGGAAATCCTTGCCGAGCTTCCCGCGCATCTCGGCCAGGGGACGGTCACGTCGCGCTCCGCCACGCGCGCGCACGAGGGCACGACGTTCGAGGCGTCCTGTTACACCGATCCGCTCGCGATCGATCACGTCACGGGGTCGCTGTCCGCGCTGATCGCGCATTTCGGCGCGTGGGAGGCGGACGTGCAGCTGCGCTTCACGACGAAGTTCGACGCGGTCGAGCCGCTGCTCGCGCTCGATCACGCGGGGCGGACGCGGATGCGCGCCTCGATCAACCCGGCGGGCTATGCGCGGTTCGAGGGCGGCACGAGTCCGGTCGCGGCCCGGCTGGTCGCGCTGCGCCGGATGGCGGATGCGGGGTACAAGGTCGGGCTGACGATCGCACCGATCATTGCCGCCGAAGGATGGCGCGACGCCTATGCCGAGCTGATTGCGCAGGCGGGACAGGTGCTCGGCGATATCCCGGACCTCACGATGGAGCTGATCACGCATCGCTACACACCCGGGTCCAAGGCGGTGCTCCAGACTTGGTATCCCGGCTCCTCGCTCGATCTCGGCATGGCGAACCGCACCGAGAAGCGCACCAAGTTCGGCTCGGTCAAATATGTCTATGACGCGGACACGATGCGGGCGTTGCGCGCCTTCTTTGCCGACGAGATCGCGGCGCGCCTGCCCGAGGCGCGGATCCTCTACTGGACCTGATCGCCGTCCAACCGGGCAACACAGCGTTGCCGACCCTGCGCTGGTGGGCGCCGGTGCCGTCGCCTATCTGGATACCAAGATCTTGCGCGCCGCCGTCGCCCGGCGCTCGCGCGTGACAACAGGAGATTTCTGCATGCCCGTCCTTCTCGGTATTTCCGGCAGCCTGCGCCGCCAGTCGTTCAACGCCGCGATCCTCAATTCGCTCGCCGACGCGCTGGGGGACAAGGCGACACTGCGGATCTTCCCGCTCAACGCGATCCCGATGTACGATCAGGATGCCGATACCGACACGCCACCCGAGGCGGTCGCCGCGCTGCGGGCCGCGATTGGCGAGGCGGACGGGATCGTGATCGCGTCGCCCGAATATAATCACGGCATGCCCGGCGTGCTGAAAAACGCGCTCGACTGGGCTTCGCGGCCTTACGGCAAGGCGACGCTGACGGGGAAGCCGGTGTTCACACTGACCTCGTCGCCCGGTGCGGTCGGCGGCGCGCGCGCGCAGGCGCAGCTGAACGAGACGCTGGCGTCGATCGGCGCGCGCATGCTGCTGCGGCCGCAGTCGGTGATCGGGGCGGTGCACGAGAAGATCGCCGACGGGCGGCTGAGCGACAAGTCGACGCTCGAGTTTCTGTTGAGCGGTATCGACGCCCTGCTGGCGGAGATCGCGCGTCCGGCCTCGGCTGTGCGCGAGGCGAACTGAGATGCGGCGCGTGCTGCGGACCTATCCCGCCCAGCGTGACGACATCGCCGATCTCGTCACGCGGCGCCCGCTGCCGGGGCCGCAGTTGCCGCAGGTCGATCCGTTCCTGTTCCTCAACCATCATGGCCCGCAGACCTATGCGCCCGGTAACAACGGCCTGCCGTTCGGGCCGCATCCGCATCGCGGGTTCGAGACGGTCAGCTTCATCCTGACCGGCGAAATGGCGCATCTCGACAGCGGCGGGCACGAAAGCGTGATGCAGGCGGGCGGCGTGCAGTGGATGACCGCGGGGTCGGGGCTGATCCATGCGGAAATCTCGCCAGCGTCGTTCAAGCGCGACGGCGGGCGGCTCGAGATCCTGCAGCTGTGGGTCAACCTGCCGGGGCGGCTGAAGATGACCAAGCCCGCCTATACCGGGCTTCAGCGCGAGGATATTCCGGCGGTCGCGGTCGCGGTCGACGGCGGTGTCGTGAATGTCATCGCGGGGACGTTTGAAGGGCAGGCGGGGCCGGTTGAGTCGCTGACGGGAGTCGCGATGATGACGGTCGAGTTGGCGGCCGGGGGCAAGGTGACACTGCCTGCACCGCGCGGTCGCAGCGTATTCTTCTATGTGATCGAGGGGCGGCCCGAGGTCAGCGGGACGGTCGTCGAGCCGTGGCACCTCGTCACGTTCGACCAGGATGGCGACATGATCGAGGTCGCGGCGTCAGGCCCGGTGCGGCTGGTGTTCGGCCATGCCGATACGATCGACGAGCCGGTCGTTGCGCACGGGCCGTTCGTGATGACGACGCGCGAGGAGATCGGCGAGGCGATCCGCGATTACCAGGCGGGGCTGTTCGGGCCTGCGCCGGCTATCGCATAGGTCCTTTCCCGTCATCCCCGCGAAGGCGGGGATCCAGACTGGCTGGCCTTGCTAACAATGCCGTGAGGCCAGCCAGTCTGGGTTCCCGCCTCCGCGGGAATGACGGTGGTGGGGCGGGGGGCTTACTTCGCCAGCACGGCCGACTGGTCGACCGCGACCACCGGCAGCCACACCGCGCTCGCCGTCGCGCCGCCGCGTTCGATCGTTACCGTCGCCTTCTTGTAGTCCGCCTTCTTCGCAAGGAAGATGTTGGGGACGAAGGTCTGCGGGTTGCGGTCGTAGAGCGGGAACAGGCTCGACTGGACCTGCACCATGATCCGGTGCCCCGGCTGGAACACGTGGTTCACCGTCGGCAGGCGGAACTTGTAGCGCTGCGTCTTGCCGACAGGAATCGCACTCGGCTTGGCGAAGCTGTCGCGGTAGCGGCCGCGGAAGATGTCGAGGCTGATCGGCAGTTCATAGCCGCCCATCTTCGGATCGCTCGCGACCTCGTCGGGATAGACGTCGATCACCTTGACGACGAAGTCGGCATCGGTCCCCGTCGTCTTGGCATAGATGTCCGCGATCGGCGCGCCCGACACGCGGACCGGGGTCGTCAGTACGTCGGTCGTATAGGTCATCACGTCGGTGCGGCCATCCACCCCGCGCTGGTCGCTGACCAGCCAGTCGCCCCAGCGGCCGTCGCCGAAATTGACCGGGCGCGGCAGATGCGGGACGGGCTTGGCGGGGTCGGAGACATAGCTGTCGCCGCCGCTCGCGGCCTTGGTGAAGCCCAGCCCGCCCTCGGCACCGAGGTAGATCGGCTTGAGAGGCGCGGCACAGCCGCTCTCGCAGGCGAGTGGCCAGGTCGACAGCCTGTCCCAGTGATTCTCGCCGGTGTTGTAGATCGCGGCGGCGGGCAGCGTGACCGCGGGGCCGTCCTTCAGATACTGGTCGAACATCGGCAGCACCATCTGTTCGCGGAACTGCTGCGCGGTGTCGCCGTCCCACTGGAACGGGCCGAGGCTGCGGCCGTCGCGATTGACCTGGCTGTGCCGCCACGGACCCATGACGAGATGGTTGTTGCCCATCTTGCCCTTCGCCTTCAGCGCCTCCCACGCGGTGATCGCGCCGTACATGTCCTCCTGATCCCACAGCCCCTGTTCCCAGAGCGTCGGCACGTTCGAAGGGTTGGCGGCGAGCAACTTGTCGAGCGCCTGGCCCTGCCAGAATCCGTCATAGGCGGGATGTGCGACCATGCGCTGCCAATAGGGAAGCTGGTCGTATCCCGACGCCTTGGCCCAGTCGCCCGCCGAGCCGATGCGACGGAAATTCTCGTAATCGTCATAGCCGCCGGTCGGCGGCGCCTTGCCCGCGCCCTTGTAGCCGGTCTGGCCGCCGAGCCAGGCGATGTTGGCGAGGCGGAACGCGCCGTAATGGAACCAGTCGTCGCCCATCCAGCCGTCGATCATCGGGCTTTCTGGCACCGCGGCCTTGAGCGCGGGGTGCGGGTTGAGCAACGCCATGACGACGGTGAAGCCCTCATAGGACGACCCGATCATGCCGACGCGGCCGTTCGATTCGGGCAGGTTCGCCTTGTTCACCAGCCAGTCGATCGTGTCATAGGCGTCGGTGACGTGATCGACCTTGGTCGGGTTGAGCGGGCCGATCACCGGGCGCGTGACGACATACTCGCCCTCCGAGCCATATTTGCCGCGGACGTCCTGATAGACGCGAATATACCCGCCCTTGACGAACATCTCGTCGGCAAGCGGCAGCGTCGAGAGGATGCTTGGGCTGTCCATCCGCGTCGCGCGCGACTTCGCGTCATACGGCGTGCGCGTCAGCACGATCGGCGCGTTGGCCAGCCCCTTGGGATAGACGATGACGGTGTAGAGCTTCGTCCCGTCGCGCATCGGGACCATCACCTCGCGCTTGACGTAGTCGCGGTTGGCGGTGGCGGGGACGAACTTGGCGGGGACATCGCCGCCGGCGGGGGCAGTCTTGTCAGAAACAGTCTGGGGCACCTGCGCCGACGAAACGGTGGCGAGCGCGATCGAGGCAAGAAGGACGAGCTTGAGGGTCATGAAACGCTCCGGAAGAGGATGCGGCCAAGCTAGGCGCAATTGTCGCGCGGGGGCAATCGGGTTCGTGATCGATCAGCCGCGTGCGTGCCGCTTGAAATGTCGGCCGCTTGCTGGATGATGCGCCGAAACAACCGGGGGGTATCATGGCGCGCAGGGCAAAGGGATCGTGGCGACCGTTCATCCAGGCCTTGCCGATCCTGATCGTCGGCTATGTCTCGACCATCCTGATCTGTGCGGTGCTGTTTGCGACGTTCGAGGGCAAGCCTGTCGATGTCGGCATCTGGTGGTCGTTCGTGACCGCAATGACGATCGGCTATGGCGACGTGTTTCCCGTGACGATGGGGGGCAAGATCGTCGCGGTCGCGCTGATGCATGCGGTGCCGCTGTTCCTCGTGCCGCTGCTGACCGCGAAAATGGCGGCCAAGATGATCGTCGACAGCGACGCCTTCACGCATGCCGAGCAGGAGGAGATCAAGCTGGCGCTCGCGCGGATCGAGGCGATCCTTTCGCGTGAGCCGCGGCAGGATTAATCGGGGGCCAGCACCGCGCGTTCGCGCCCGACCAGCGCCACCAGCCAGTCGGTGAAGGCACGGATCGCGTCGAAGCGGCCGGTGTCCTGGTGCGTCACCAGCCAGAAGGCGCGGCTGATTCGGATGTCGGGGAGGATCGCGACAAGCCCGGGATAGGCTTCGCCGATGAAGCACGGGAGCACGCCAATCCCCGCGCCTGCCGCAATCATGTGCGCCTGCGCGTTGATGCTCGACGAACGCAACACCGGGTCGCGGACGCCCGGGATCTCGTCGAGATAGCGCAGCTCGGGCGCATAGACGATGTCGGGCACATAGCCGATCATCCGCCGGTCGCGCAGGTCCGCGATGCCGTGCACCGGGCCGTGCGCCGCGAGATGCTCCGCCGATGCATAGAGCCGCAGCGTATAGTCGGTGAGCTTGCGCGTCCGCAGCGGACCGCGGCGCGGGCGTGCGAGCAGGACCGCGACGTCGGTCTCGCGCCGGGTCGGGTTGAGGAAGCCGCTGGTCGCGACGAGATCGACCGCGAGCTTGGGATGCGCCTGTGCGAGCGTGCCGAGATGTCGGCTGACGAACCAGGTGCCGAACCCCTCGGCGACGCTGACGCGGATCGTGCCGTCGACCTCGGTCCGGCCCGCGGGCGGGGTGCGGATGTCCGATGCGATCGCCGCCATCGCGGTCGCGCGCGCGAGCAGGTCCTCGCCCGCGCTGGTCAGGATCTGGCCGTCGGGGCCCTGTTCGAACAGCCGCTGGCCGACCGCGGTCTCGAGCCGGCGGAGGCGACGACCGACCGTGGTGGCGTCGACGCCGAGGCTCGCCGCAGCACGCCCAAGCTGCTGCGCACGGGCGACTTCGAGGAAGATCGGCAGGTCGCTCCAGTCCATACCGACTGCAAATATGCAGCTCAGGGCTGCAAGTCTATCGCTTGTGTCGCAGGCGAGGCAGTGGTGTAGAGGCCGCAAAACAAGGAGAGGCGCCATGACCGTTCGCACCATCGAGCATCTGATCGCAGGCGGCACCGCGGGTGGACCGTCCTCCGGCGGCGGCCGTAGCGGCGACGTGTTCGATCCCAATAGCGGCGAGATCCAGGCGCGCGTGACGCTCGGCACGCAGGCCGATCTCGATGCCGCTGTCGCCGCCGCGCAGAAAGCGCAGCCGGGCTGGGCAGCGACGAACCCGCAGCGCCGCGCGCGTGTGATGTTCGAGTTCAAGCGGCTGGTCGAGGCGAACATGGACGAACTCGCGCGGCTGCTGTCGTCCGAGCACGGCAAGGTGATCGCTGATTCGAAGGGCGATATCCAGCGCGGGCTCGAGGTGATCGAGTTCTGCTGCGGCATCCCGCACATTCTCAAGGGCGAGTACACGCAGGGCGCGGGGCCTGGGATCGACGTTTATTCGATGCGCCAGCCGCTCGGCATCGGCGCCGGCATCACCCCGTTCAACTTCCCCGCGATGATCCCGCTATGGATGAGCGGCGTCGCGATCGCGACGGGCAACGCGTTCATCCTGAAGCCGAGCGAGCGCGATCCGTCGGTGCCGGTGCGGCTGGGCGAATTGTTCCTCGAGGCGGGGCTGCCCGAGGGGATCTTCCAGGTCGTCCACGGCGACAAGGAGATGGTCGACGCGATCCTCGATCATCCGGCGATCAGTGCGGTCAGCTTCGTCGGTTCGTCCGACATCGCGCATTATGTGTACCGCCGCGGCGTCGAGGCGGGCAAGCGCGTCCAGGCGATGGGCGGGGCCAAGAACCACGGCATCGTGATGCCCGACGCGGACCTAGACCAAGTCGTCGCCGATCTGTCGGGTGCGGCGTTCGGGAGCGCTGGCGAGCGGTGCATGGCATTGCCGGTGGTGGTGCCGGTCGGCGAGAAGACCGCCATTGCTTTGCGCGAGAAGCTGATCCCGGCGATTGCGGCACTGCGCGTGGGTGTTTCGACCGACAATGACGCGCATTACGGGCCGGTGGTGAACGCAGCGCATCGCAGCCGGATCGAGAACTGGATCCAGACGGGTGTCGACGAGGGTGCGGAACTGGTCGTCGACGGGCGCGGGTTCGAGTTGCAGGGGCATGAGAAGGGGTTCTTCATCGGGCCGTCGCTGTTCGATCACGTCACCACGGAGATGTCGGCGTATAAGGAGGAGATCTTCGGGCCGGTGTTGCAGATCGTCCGCGCCAGGGATTTCGAGGAGGCGGTGCGCCTGCCGAGCGAGCATCAGTACGGCAACGGCGTCGCGATCTTCACGCGCAACGGCCACGCCGCGCGCGAGTTCGCGGCGCGGGTGAATGTCGGCATGGTGGGGATCAACGTGCCGATCCCGGTGCCGGTGGCGTATCACACGTTCGGCGGCTGGAAGCGTTCGGCGTTCGGAGACACCAACCAGCACGGCATGGAGGGCGTGAAGTTCTGGACCAAGGTCAAGACGATCACGCAACGCTGGCCCGATGGCGGGGTGGGTGATGCCGCCAACGCGTTCGTCATTCCGACGATGGGGTGATCGGGTGCGGCGTTTCCTCCCCGTCATCCTGGACCTGATCCAGGATCCAGAGCCATCGAGCGCGACGCCCGTGGCTCTGGATCCTGACTTTCGTCAGGATGACGGGGTGGGGAGGGGGTCGAAGCCCCAGTCCTCGGCCAGATCGCGCCAGGTTGGGTTGTCCGTCTCGATCAGCGTGGTCTTCGACGACCGTTTCCAGACCTTGAGCTGCTTCTCGCGTGTGATCGCCGCGTCTATCGTGTCCGCCATCGCAAACCAGACCAGCCGGTTCACGCCGTATCGCTTTGAGAACCCGTCGAACATGCCGTCGCGGTGCTAAACGATCCGCGCCATCAGGTCGGACGTCACGCCGATGTAGAGCGTTCCGTTGCGCCCGCTCGCCATGATATAGACCGCGGGTTGCCTAGCCATATCCTTCCCCCACCCCGTCATCCTGACGAAAGTCAGGATCCAGAGCCGCAGGCGTCAGCATTCGCCGCTCTGGATACTGGGTCAAGCCCAGTATGACGACACAGGAAAGCCCGATGACCAACCAGTTCGACCTCACCGACGACCAGCGCGAGATCCAGGAGCTCGCGCGCCGCTTCACCGCCGACCGGATCGCCCCGCATGCGGCCGATTGGGACGAGAAGCACATCTTCCCGCGCGACACGATCAAGGCGGCGGCCGAGCTCGGTTTCGCGGCGATCTATGTCAGCGAGGAGAGCGGCGGCATCGCGCTCGGGCGCCTCGAAGCCGCGTTGATCATGGAGGCGATGTCGTACGGTTGTCCGTCGACGAGCGCGTTCATCAGCATCCACAACATGGCGGCGTGGATGGTCGACCGGTTCGGCTCGGCCGCGGTGAAGGACAAGTATCTTCCCGATCTGGTGACGATGGACCGGTTGGCGAGCTATTGCCTGACCGAGCCGGGCTCGGGGTCGGACGCCGCCGCGCTGAAGACGCGCGCGGTGCGCGACGGCGACGACTGGATCGTGACCGGCTCGAAGCAGTTCATCTCGGGCGCGGGCGAGAACGAGGTGTACGTCACCATGGTCCGCACCGGTGAGGAGGGGCCCAAGGGCATTTCCTGCCTGGTGATCGAGAAAGACATGCCCGGCGTGTCGTTCGGCGCGAACGAGAAGAAGCTCGGCTGGCATTCGCAACCGACTCGGCAGGTGATCTTCGACGGCGTCCGCGTGCCGGCGGCCAACATGGTCGGCGGCGAGGGCGAGGGCTTCCGGATCGCGATGATGGGGCTCGACGGCGGGCGGCTCAACATCGGCGCCTGCTCGCTCGGCGGCGCGCAGCGGTGTCTCGACGAGGCGATCGCCTATACGCGCGACCGCAAGCAGTTCGGCAAGCCGATCGCGGACTTCCAGAACACGCAGTTCATGCTGGCCGACATGGCGACCGAACTCGAGGCGGCGCGCGCGCTGCTCTACATGGCGGCGGCCAAGGTCACGGCGAACGCGCCCGACAAGACCAAGTTCGCGGCGATGGCGAAGCGGCTGGCGACGGACACCGGCTCGTCGGTGGTCGACCGCGCGTTGCAGCTGCACGGCGGCTACGGGTATCTGCAGGATTACCCGATCGAACGCTTCTGGCGCGACCTGCGTGTGCATTCGATCCTCGAGGGTACCAACCAGGTCATGCGCATGATCGTCGGCCGCGAGCTGACCCGGCAATGATGGATATGGTCACCGACTGCCGAACAGCATCCACCCCGGCGGAGGCCGGGGTCCAGGTGGGGGACGCGAATCGGCTTGGTGACATCCTCTGTTACATCGACCTTTCCAACTGGACCCCGGCCTTCGCCGGGGAGGTGATTTATGAATGACCTGATCACGACCGTCGAAGGGCCTGTCGGCCGGCTTCGGCTGAATCGGCCCAAGGCGTTGCACGCGCTGAACCTTGCGATGTGCGAAGGCGTGCTGGAGGCGCTCGAGGCGTGGCGCGGGGATGCCTCGGTCGAGGCGATCGTCGTGGATCATGCCGAGGGTCGTGGGTTTTGCGCGGGCGGCGATATCCGGATGCTCGCCGCGTCGGGAGCCGGCGACGGCGCCGAAGCGCGCGCGTTCTTTCACGCCGAGTATCGGATGAACCACCGGCTGTTCGTCTATGCCAAGCCGATCGTCGCGTTCATGGACGGGATCACGATGGGCGGCGGCGTCGGGCTCGCCTTGCCGTGCACGTACCGCGTCGCGACGGAGAACACGAAGTTCGCGATGCCCGAGACGGGGATCGGGCTGTTCCCCGATGTCGGCGGGGGATGGTATCTGTCGCGGCTGCCAGGGCGGATCGGGCAGTATCTCGCGCTGACCGGGCACCGGATCAACGGCGCCGATTGCCTGGCGCTGGGGCTGGCGACGCATTATCTGACGAGCGCCAAGCTCGAGAGCGTGAAGGACTGGATCGTCGAGCGTCCCCGCGAGATCGACGTCATACTCGAAGGGTCGTCCGACGTACCCGACGATGCCGAGATTATGACGCATCGTGACGAGATCGACCGGCTGTTCGCGTCCGATGTGCTCGAGGAAATCTATGCCGCGCTCGACGTCGATGGTGGTGAGTGGGCCGCGAAGACGCTTGCGACGCTCAAAACCAAGTCGCCGCAGACGATGAAGGTGTCGCTCCGGCTGCTTCACGAGGGCGCGGCGATGGCGAGTTTCGCAGACGAGATGAAACAGGAATATGCGGTCGGCGCGCATGTCGTGCAGCGGCATGACTTCATCGAGGGCGTGCGCGCGGTGATCGTCGACAAGGACAATGCGCCGCGCTGGGATCCGGCAACGCCCGAGGCGGTGAGCGATCATGTGATCGACCAGATCTTCGCGCCGTTGCCAGCTGCCGAGGCGTGGACGCCGGGTTGAACATAGAGCACGTCACCCCAGCGTTCGCTGAGGTGACGGAACAGGAGACTGACATGGCCGATTACGAAACGATCCTCGTCGAGCAACGCGGCGGCGTCACGCTCGTCACGCTCAACCGGCCGCAGGCGCTCAACGCGCTCAATTCGCAGGTGCTCGCCGACCTGATCGCCGCGTTCGCCGCGTTCGATGCGGATCCGTCGCAGGGCTGTGCGGTGCTGACCGGTTCGGCCAAGGCGTTCGCGGCGGGCGCGGACATCAAGGAGATGCAGAGCCAGGGCTTTGCCGACATGTATGCGAGCAATTTCTTCGCCGGCTGGGAGCAGGTGACGCGGACGCGCAAGCCGATCATCGCCGCGGTCGCGGGCTATGCGCTGGGCGGCGGCTGCGAGGTCGCGATGATGTGCGACTTCATCCTCGCGGCGGACACCGCCAAGTTCGGCCAGCCCGAGATCAAGCTCGCCGTCTCCCCCGGCATGGGCGGATCGCAGCGGCTGACGCACGCGGTCGGCAAGGCCAAGGCGATGGAGATGGTGCTGACCGGGCGGATGATGGACGCGGTCGAGGCCGAGCGCGCCGGGCTGGTGTCGCGGATCGTGCCTGCCGACGAACTGGTCGAGGAGGCGGTGAAGACCGCCGCGACGATCGCCGCGATGGCGCCGCTGGCGGTGCTGGCGAACAAGGAGATGGTCAACGCGGCGTTCGAGACGAGCCTGTCGCACGGCGTCCAGTTCGAGCGGCGGCTGTTCCACGGCCTGTTCGGCACCGCGGACCAGAGCGAAGGCATGGCCGCCTTCGTCGAGAAGCGTGCGGGGACCTGGACGGGGAAGTAGCAGGCGCGTCGCTGCCCGCCCGCCCGCAATCGTCGCTGCCCGTCATCCTGACGAAAGTCAGGATCCAGGGTTACGGGCGGTGTCGGTCTTGGCTCTGGATCCTGACTTTCGTCAGGATGACGGAGTTTGGGGGGCAGGACGTAGCCGCAGATGGCGGGGTTGGTGCGCGAGCGGCACAGTCGCCGCGGCAGATTTAGGAGAGAGTACATGGCACGCATCGGATTCATCGGGCTCGGCAACATGGGCGGCGGGATGGCCGCGAACCTCGCGAAGAACGGCCATGACGTCCACGCGTTCGACCTGAACGCCGACGCGCTCGCCAAGGCAAAGGCGGCGGGCTGCCTCCCCGTCGACTCCGCCGCCGAGGCCGCCGACGGGGCGGAGGCGATCGTGACGATGCTGCCCGCGGGCAAGCACGTCGCCGAGGTGTATGACGCGCTGTTCGGCGTCGCGGGCCCGACCGCGATCCTGATCGACTGTTCGACGATCGACGTCGCGACCGCGAAGCAGGTCGCCGACGCCGCGCAGGCCAAGGGGCTCGCGGCGGTCGACGCGCCCGTCTCCGGCGGGATTGGTGCTGCCAATGCGGGCACGCTCACCTTCATGGTCGGCGGTTCGGCGGCGGCGTTCGAGCGCGCCGAGCCGATCCTTGCGGCGATGGGCAAGGCGGTGATCCATGCCGGCGCGAACGGCGCGGGGCAGGCGGCGAAGATCTGCAACAACATGATCCTCGGCGCGACGATGATCGCGACCTGCGAGGCGTTCGTGCTCGCGGACAAGCTCGGGCTCGACGCACAGGCCTTTTACGATATCGCCAGCGTCTCGTCGGGGCAGAGCTGGTCGATGACGAGCTATGCGCCGCTGCCGGGGATCGGCCCCGACACCCCCGCCGACCATGACTATCAGGGCGGGTTCGCCGCTGCCTTGATGCTCAAGGACTTGAGGCTCGCGATGGCGGCGGCGCAGGATGTCGGCGCCGACACGCCGATGGGGGCGAAGGCCGCCGAGCGCTACGAGGCGTTCGCCGAGGCCGGGCAGGGCGGACTCGACTTCTCCGCGATCATCCGCACGTTGCAGGGCAACGCCTAGCCCGGCGTGCGGCGGACCGGCGGGAGCGCGTTGCAGATGTCCGCACCGCCCGCCGGCACCGTGAAGAACGGCGGCGTCCGGTTCTCGCGCCCCGCGATCCAGGCGGTGAAGCGCGGGTTCGCCGTTGCGCGGTACTGGAAGTGCGGGCGGGTGGCGGCGGGAAGGTCGCTCGCCAGCCGCGCCGAGACGATCGGGCTGCGCTCGGCAGGCGTGGCGTAGAAGCCGAGCTCGCCCGTCCCGCGCGGCAGCGACGACAGCCACTCGATCCCGTCGACCACCCGCCCGACGACCGCGATGTTGCGGTCGAGCGCGCGCGGCGCATGGCCGATCACGGTGTAGAGTTCGGCGCCGCTGCCGACGCTCGGCGCGAGGTCGCGCGCGACGCCGACCATCCCGTAGCAATGCGGCAGCCACTGCCGCGTCCCCGACCCAGCGAGCGGCCAGCCATCCCCGCTGTAGCCCGCCCATTCGGCATAGGGATCGCGCTTGGCGAGCCGCACGATCGCGGTCGGCCCGGCCATGTCATATTCGGCGGCGATCCCGTCCGCGACGCCGGCGACGAGCGGCTTTTTCTCGGTCGCATCGCCCCATTGCGCGACATAATTGTCCTGCACGCGGTACACGCTCGTTGCGGTGTCCCACCAGCGCGCGCGGGCGAGCGCGCGGATGTTGGCGACGTGCGCGGGCGCATAGGCGGGCGCGAGGCGGAGCGTGAAGCCATGCCCGTTCGCCAGCGTGAATACGAGAATCTCGTCATCGGGCACCGCGACCCAGTCCGACGCGACCGGATCGGACGGCAGCGGTGTCGGCACCGGCGTGGCTTGGGCGAGGGCGGCGGCGAGAAGGGTGGTGATCATCGCTGTGAGACTGCCCGAGTGCCGCCCCGCACGCAATCGCTTGCGCCGCAGCCAAACCCGCTCTAGCAGGCGCGTTCCAGAGCAATGCGGAGCGGTGGCCGAGTGGTCGAAGGCGCTCGCCTGGAAAGTGAGTATACGTCAAAAGCGTATCGAGGGTTCGAATCCCTCCCGCTCCGCCACCACCCTTTGGATCTAAGCCCAAAGTTGCGATCAAGTCGTCGGGTTCCTATAACCGTTTCCTGAAAGCGCGCGTGCTTGAAGCCGAACGCCGCCGCACGATTTCCGCGGATATCGCTGGCCGTGGTTTATGTCGCGTTAGGCCGCGCCCCTATATTGCGTACGGCCTATGCTCAGAGCTGGACGGTAAAAACGGTGGAAAGACGCCCCTCCGCTTTCGGGCGGCGATTGCCGTGAACAGCCGTTCGTTCAGACGATGGGTTACGGGTTTAGTCGCCTGACCCATCCGAGATCGGACGTCTTTTCCAAGGTAGTAAATACGTGACCACTCAATAGCTTACTGTAATTATGATCGTATCATTATAGGCTCCGGGGCGTGGCGAGAGCCTGGCGGGGATTCTTCCGTAAATTTGGTAGGTCGAACTCCCGCCAAGCAACGGGATGATATCGAAGGACCGCACGGTGAAGCTCCCGCCCGACCCGTCGCCCCAGATCTGCGTCCGTGCCGGATCTGCATAAAGCTGATAGGGCAAGGTCGCCGTTCCAGAGATCATGCGTCGCGCCGTATAGCTGCCGTCTCGTCCCGGGCTGAGCGCGATCGTGTACCCGCCGAGACCGGAGAGTATGAAGCAGTTGATCGTGATCGTGCCCGTCGCGTCGTCCGCCGACGTGGCAGACCCGTCATAGTTCCCGAACGCGACCCCGCTCGCCGATACCGAGCATCCCGCATCCGCGACAGCGGGTATCGCGAGGCAGAAGAGCGCGAACAGCACGCGGGCGATCACGGGGCTGTCTCGACACAGGAAAACGGGCCAAGCCGCGCGAGACCCCGGTCCCGCGCAGCGACGGACAGTCCAACACGGCAGCGTGTGCCGTCAGGGCGCGCGACGTTCAGTACGGTGTGCTGGTCGAGCCCCTCGACAAGGGTCTCCCCGTCAAAGCCCAGGGGAAACGTCGCCCCGGACGCCTCCAGCGTGACGGTGCTTCCCGGTGGAAGGGGTCTACCGCTCGCGTCGACCAGGATCAGCACTGCGCCATTTGGTCGCTCGATCGGAAACCTGAGCACGACGCCTGCCCGATCCTGTGGCCGGACATCGCGTTCCCCGGTTGCGATCACGGCATCGGGTGGCAGATCGGTCGGCTCGATGGCGAGGTGATTGACCTGGAACGACCGCAGGTCGGTAACCATCAGCTTGCCCGATCGGCCGGTTCGGCCGGCGACCCTGTTTTCGTGCAACACCCGAACACCTGCCAGACCCTGCGTGTCGACAATCGCGAAACTGTCGTTGATCGTATTCGACAGGAATACCGAGCCATCGATTGCGGACACGGACCCGCGCGCCTGGGCACGGATCGTCGTTGCACCGTTGGTCCGATCGATTCCGGCGGCCAGCCATCCGATGCGGGACCGATGTTGGACTTCGACAAACTGGCTGTCGATCGCGCCGCGCCCGATCGCCGCCTGATAGCCCCATGAATCGGCCTCGCTCGTGCCGCGCGCCGCCTGCAGCTGGCTTTGCCAGCGGCCGCCTTGCATCTGCCGATCAACACTCGCCTGATTGCGCCGTCCGAAGGGCAGCGACAGGCCGAACATGATGCTGCGGCCGCCGCGCGCGGTGGTGTCGTGCGAGCCGTTCGCGTAGATCGATACCGGTCCCCGCTGCACGCTGTAGGTGACGGACGCCAGGCGGACCGCGGAACCGCGGCCAAACATTGCCGGCGTGCCCTTCAGCCTTTCCCAGGCGACGTCGCCTGCCTGATCGAGTGCGGTATAGCCGAGGGACATCGTACCGGCCGGGCCCATTGCAAGCGCAATGCTGGCGTCGGTCTGCCTGCGAATGGCAGGATAGCCATCGCTTGCCGCGATGTCGCGAAAGTCCTCCGTCGCGAATCCATGGGACAGCCTGAGCGACAGCAGCGAGTCGCGGTGTTCGATTTGCGCGACGCAGCGCACGCCGTTCCCGTCCCGCCCGCTGCTGGCCGCGCAATCACCCGTGGCGATTGCCAGGTTGGCCAGGTTTACCGACACGCCCGACCCGACGAGCGCCGCGCTGCGGGTTGCTTCGGCATAGAACGCCGCCGTCAGCCGTGGCGTTACGCCCCAGCGGTAGCTGCCGCTTGCCGCGAACTGTCCGTAGGCGTTGCTCTGGCTCCCAAATTGGTGCCGGATAACGCCAGCCTGGACAGCGAACGTGTGCAACCCGGGTGCGAGCAGAGCATTGCTCGCATAATAGGCCACCGTCGTCCTGACGGATTGTCCCAGGGAATTCTGGAGGTTCAGCGAGACTTTGCCGCTGCCCGTCTGCACCGGCACGTTGCGGATTTCGAAGGGACCAGCGCCGATAGGCAGGGATATCGCGGATGTGTCGTTCACAAGGATGTCGGCGATGGTGGGGACGACCGCGTTGCCGCGAAAATCGGGCAGCGGCATCGTGATCAGGTCGGGTCGCAGCGCGAAGTCCGAACCGAATTGGATGCCGCCGAGCCGGATCGCCCGTTGCGAGTCCGCTCCCGACGTGATGAAGTCGCCCAACCTGAGCCGCAGCAGGCGGTCGGGCAGCGAAACGGTGTAGTTGAAATCGAGCCTGGTCGCGCGATAGGTCGTCGTCGTCCCCGAACGGAATGCGGTCATCAAGGCCTGGCCAGCTGCAACCCCATGGCCTGAAAAGACGCGGGCATCGAGGTACGCGGAAAAGGCCTGGCGACGAGCATCGCCGGTCACTGTCGTATCGTAGTTCAGCGTGGAACCGGTCCCGCTCTCCACCGCTCCGGCCATGGCAGGATCGGCAGTGGCCGAGATCGTCGTTCTCACCAGACGCCCCTCGGAGGCGGTCACGTAGAGTCGGCCCGTAGCCTGGTCGACGTGCCACCGAAAATCACGGTCGGCGACGATGTCCGCAAGTTCATCGCCGGGCGTGGTGCGCGGGGAAAGGCCGAGTTCGGCGAGTTCCTTGGGGGTTGCCGCCAGTCCGAAGCCGCGCAGAACAAACTCGCCGATTTTCCCGGTCGGGCGCCCATTGATCCAGACCTCCAGCAGCGTCGGTGCGGGAGCGGCCCCGGCATGGTCAGCGAGGCAGATCATCAGGAGAAATCGACAGGTCGATCGGAGGGCTTTGGCGCGCATCGCACGGTCCCGTCCCCGCTACCGCGCGAGGGCAACGGTGATGGGGCCCTTTCCGCCCTCCATCGTCAGTCGATAGCGGCCATCCACGGCGGGTTGGACGGGCATGTCCTGGACCGGCAGTTCCCGCGTAGCGCCAGCCAGCAGATAGGGTGAACCACCATTCTTGATGGCGATCGGCGCGCCGTTCGTGTCGCGCAGGACAACGTTGCGCAGCGTCTCATGGCGCGCTCCCGAATTTTCGAGCACGAGCACCGTGTCACCGTCCCGGCGCGCCAGCCGAAATCGAACGCCGGGGTTCGCCGGAGCGACGGGCTCGACGAAGATCGGCATGGAAATGCGCAGGACCATACGCACGGCACCGGGTTCGGACGCGCGCGGGATCTGATCGAGGATCAATCGGTACGTCAGTTCCTTGGACGTCGGCTTATGCCGCACGAGCACCCGGAAGACCTGGTTCGAATGGGGTGGGATCGTCACGATGCGGGGACTGACGACCACATCGTCGGCCGGTACAAGGACATCCTCTGGCTGTTGCGTCCAGGCGAAGGGCCGGATCTGGACCACCGTTTCCTCAGCGCCATCGTTGCGAACCGTCAGGCTCGTCGCCTGTTGCGAGGCGGCAAGATTGAACGTGACCGGGCTCACCGACAGGGATTGTGCGTGAAGCGGGGCGATGCCCGTTGCCAGGACGATCCCGTATCCGCCCGCCATCGACCAGCGACGAAGCCTCTCGAAGCGAAAAAAACTTCCCCGGGCCATCAGTAGGTGATCGTTGCGGTCAGAGTATCCGAATAGGCTCCGGGAACGGGCAATTGACCCGCCGCAAGGCGCCCATAGACGGTAATGGCCTGAGCGCCGCCGTTGCCGGTGCCCGAGACCGTGTCCGTACCGATCGTCGTGCCCCAGCTATTGGTACGCGCACTGTCGCGATAGACGGCATAGGCGAGCACATCGACGCTGGGGCCGTTCATGTACCGGTTCGTTACGGTCGCCCCCGTGCCCAAGCCTGCGCTGACGCCGATGGTGTAGGCGGTGGTATCCGTGCAGGTCGCGGTGATCGTCGAAGTCGCGTCGGTTTGGGCCCCGGTATAGGTTCCGAACGTCAGCGCGGTCGCCGAAATCTGGCAACTCGACACGACGTTGGCCGTCACATTGAACGTCGTGTTCGCCGTCGATGCGCCTGCCGAGCCATTCGCCACAACCATGCATAGGGGAATGCTCAGAACGCGAGCCTGCGTTTTAAAAAAGGCTGTAGTGGTGTGAAGCGACGGCCGACCTATGCGCAGTGACGCAATATGCCGGGCCAAGTTCTGCGTAATCATAAGACGGCGACCTTTCTCAAGCAATTATAGAATGCCCGCCAAAGGAAGGGCGTCAGCCTCAGGAAAAACGTCACCATTTATATGCGGGGATCCATCACCGGTGGCCCTAACCAACTGCAGATTGTTGCGAATTAGGAAGTTCTTCAGAGTCCACTTGGACTGAGGAGTCTGGACGGTAATTCTTCAACTCGTCGTACTGAAGCGCTTTGTCGCTTAAAAAGAGTGGCTGAGATGTATTTAGCATTTGTCCAAATACGTGCGCGCCGCGATCAACCCGAAAGGCGCCGATTATCATTCTCGCAGCCGTTTTAACCAACGGCGGCCTCCCACCGACTGCCCTAAATCGGACGCGCCGCTTTCTTCTCGATCACGGCGGCCATGAGGAAATATCAGCCGCCAAAAGCCGTCAGCGCGAACAGGGAAATGCTTGAAGTCGGGGAGCGGGGAAGGTGGCAGAGATGGCCGGATTTGGTTCGAGTATGTCAGTGTAGTGCAAGCAATGAATCAGACGCGCACCGTCCGCAGGTCTCAAACTTGACTTACGCGACCTTGCCGAACCCGTCACTGAAGCACCACGTGCCTCGCCCCCTCCGCTTCGCGTCGTAAAGCGCAACGTCAGCGGATTTCAGGATTGTTTGTATGCTGTCGCCGTCGCCGGGATAAAGCGCGATGCCGATGCTGAAACTTAGGCTCATCTGTTCTCCGTTGAAGTCGACAGCAGGCTGGACGCCATCGACGATGCGACCGCATGCCGCATCGATATCGGCGGTGCTGCCGACGTCGGGTAAGAGTATGGCAAACTCGTCACCGCCGAGCCGCGCGACATGGGTCAACTCGCCGACGGCAGCACGCAGGCGCTCTCCTGCCGCGACGAGGAGCGCATCGCCAGCATCGTGGCCATACGTGTCGTTGACGACCTTGAAATGGTCAAGATCGATCAGGAGCAAGGCGAGCCGGGACTTTTGACGATCGGACAGTGCGATGAGATTGCGCATGTGTCGTGTGAACTGTCGACGATTGGCGAGGGAGGTAAGTCCGTCGAAATATGCCAGATATTCGAGCTCGTCATGAGCTTTGCGTAGCGCCGCATCGCTCCGCCAGTTTGCCCGCACGCTTGCGAAGATATAACTGATGCAAAGACCCGACGCGATTGTCGACGTGAGAGTGGTAAAATAGCTTGCTGGTTCGACCAGCCAAGGCAGCGCGAGCATCGCGCTGGCGGGAACACCAACCTTGAACGCCACTATCGACGGAGCGCGGAAGGCAAAGGCCTGGGCGTGGATCAGCTGCGAGATCAGCATGACGATAACCGCTGAACCTATATCAGGTACCCTGCTCCACCACAGCAAAACCGGCAAGCTCGTCCACGCGATCGTCGTCATGAGTGCGGAGGCAATATAGTTGAGCCGCAGCGGCAGGCGCACGCCATCCGGTCGCGCCAGCAGGATACTGCATTGCCTGCACCACAGCTCCGCAAATCCGACAAAGCTGATCCATTGTATCGCAGCGCGAGAGCCCAGATGGGTGAGCAACAGCAAACTCGCCAGAGCGGCGATCACCAATCGCGGCAACAGCGTTTTCAGGCCGTCCAGCGCCGCCCCATCGAGCCGATGGTCTCCCAGCCGTTCCAGCCAACCACGCGATATCAGATCGCGGGGCATGATCACGTGTTCCCTGATGCCAGCACAGCCAGGATTGGACGAATTCGGTCGCAGGGGCAGTGCGTAGTCCTGTGCCGCCGATCGTGATGGTAGGGAAAAGCGCCGACATGCATGCGCGCATTATAGGACAGCGTGAATCGATCGAGATAACGACACCGAAAAGTTCACTGATCGGACCTTGCCATCCAAGCTGCAGAAATCACCGGTTTTTGCATTGATCCAAGAACGGCATGAAATCTAGGCTTCCGCCGATGCAAAAGGCTGATGCATCTGGGACGCCCATGCAGTGGCTGGTTTTCCGGGGTGCAGCCCTAAAAGTGGAAAGTTCGCTTCCTCTCCATTCCCGACACTTACAAAAAATCTGACGCCAAAAGCGGTCAATCGCGGCGCATGAATATCCAGTAGCCGCCCGTACTGGCAGACTGGATACGCACCGTCAGTTCCCGGTCGCGGTCCTCGAAGTCGCCGACGTGGCTGAACTCCAAATCGAGCACGCCCGATACCCGGGCACGCTCGACGCGACCGCGAAAGTCGGGATTGTCCATACAGGGGGCGATCCTGCTGAAGAAGTCGAGGCCGAGGCGGTCATGATTGCCGGAACCCGACAGGCGCCGCTCTGCCGCACTATAATATTCGACCTTGCCATCGTCGCCGATCCGGATTGCGCCATAGGGCAAGGCGTCGACCGTTTCGCTTGGTAGCGCCTCTATCGCCATCGCCAGCTGGGGCTCGTTGAAATCGGGTAGCTCACGGGCGTCAACCATCATCGTTCCCCCACCGCTTCACGTTCGATGACAACCGCACCGACGATATGATCGACGACGATCCCGTCCGACGAGAAGGGCAGCAACAGCCGCTCGAATGTTTCCCTATACCCGTCACCAAGGTTGATACGGGCATATTCATGCGATGGCTTGCCGGTCAGCGCGCAGCGGCGATAGGCCGCCTCGCGGGCCGCGAGGCTATCGTTGCCACTGACCGGCATCTCGGTGGCGGCGATGCTGTGCGGTACAGCGTTGCGCAAGGTGTCGCCGACCAGCGTGAAGGTGAAATGGATCGGCACCTTCCCCAAGTCGATCTGCGCAACCACGATCCGGTGCGGCTCGCTGCATGCATTGATCGTGAACGTCTCGAACAACGGGATGACTTGGCCTGCGCGGATGGCGCGCCAGTGGTCGAGCAATGACCGGGTGCAATCGGACTTCAGGCGCAGCGTCAGCCGATCGAGCCGCTCGGCATCGGACGCACGCTGGTCCCGTGCAATCAGGATGCGGCGCAGCGCATAGTGCAATACGGCGGGGTTGAAGGGCTTCTGCACGACCGTCTCGCCATCGAGAGCGGCTTCGTTGGCGATCCCCGTCATGAACAGGCAGGGAATGTCCGATCCCGACGCGCGCACCTGCGCGACCAGGTCGTTACCGGACATGTCCGGCATGTGGACGTCGGTCACGAGCGCGTCGATCGCCCGCGTCCGTAACTCGAGCAGCGCCGCCTGTGCGTCCGGCGCGACGATGAATTCGAAGCCGTGGTCAGACAATCCTTCGGCGATCATGGCGCACAATTCGGCGTCATCATCGACCAGCAGGACCGTTTCGAAAGCGCGCCCGATCGCGTTGACACCGGTCTCGTCGCTGCCGGGTGCAGAATCGGAACCGCCAGGATCAACGGCACGCGGCAGGAAGATCGAGAATGTGGTTCCGTGGCCGGGGCGGCTTTCGATACGCAGGGCACCGCCCGACTGCTCCACGAAGCGCTGCACCATCGCGAGGCCCAGCCCGGTCCCCTTGCCGCGCGCCTTGGTCGTGAAGAACGGCTCGGTAATCCGCTGCAAGGTATCGCTGTCCATGCCGGGACCGTCGTCGGCCACGACGATCCTGATCGCGTCCTGGCCGTCCAGTTCCAGCGGAAGATCCGCTGAAGTCCGGGCGCAATTGCTGACGGCGATATGCAGGTGGCCGCCGCCATTCATCGCATCGCTGGCATTGTTGGCAAGGTTGAGCAGCGCCGACTGCAATTGTGTCGGGTCTGCCAGCACAGGCCAGAGATCGTCATCGCAGTCGATCGCGAGCGCGACGTTGCCGCGCATGCCGTGCCGGACGAGGTCGGACATCTCGCCAATCGCGCCGGCTAGGTCGACACGCTGCGCAACCACATCCTCCTGGCGCGCAAAGGCGAGCAGCTGTCGTACAAGCGCAGCACCCCGCTCGGCCGCGCGCTGACCCATCGTCGCAATCTGCTCGATGCGCGGGTCGTCATTGCGGTTCTGGATAATTGTGAGCCCGCCGATCACCGCGCCGAGAATGTTATTGAAGTCGTGCGCTATGCCCGACACGAGCTGACCAACCGCTTCGAGCTTTTGGCTTTGCAGTTGCGCAGCCTGTACCGCTTCGCGCCGCTCGATCTCGGCCGTGAGGCGTGCATTGGCCTGGTTCAGTGCCGCAGTGCGAGCACGGACACGACGCTCCAGGTCAATATTCAGGTCCCGCAATTCGGCCTCGCGGCGACCCAAGGCCCGCGTCCCGTGCTCCCTGTCGATAAGTTCATGGAAATAGAAGACGATGCCGTAGCATTCGTCCGGCAGTGTCACACGCTCGATCCGCCAGCCATATGCCTCGCGTGCCTCGATATTCGCGCGCTGTTCCGGCGTCGTTGCAGCGTCATACGCCATGCCGGTGTCGAGCGTCTGCCGGAAGCGGGCGATCGCTTCGCTGGCAAAGGGCTCGGGCCAGAGAGCGCGAAGAACGTCGGCGAAATCGCGGCCGAGCAGCGGCTGGATATTTTCAAATACCGTCTGGGCGCCGCGGCTGACTACGCGCAGCCTGAAATCCGCATCGACCAGGCAGGTTTCGAGAGGGTTGTTCGCGATCAGCGCCTCGAATGTCTCGATCTGGCGGCGAAGCCGGCCTTTCTGGACCTTGTCATGCGTGATGTCGCGCATGACCGATACGAAGCCGGTGATTTCGCCCCGATCATCGCGCGTCGCGAATGTCGAGCGCTGGACGTCGATGATGTCGTCGGTCTTCAGATTGACGAGCTGCATCTCGCCCTCCCACACGCCGTCCCGCCTCGCTGTCGGCACGACGACCTTGTCGACGAGGTGGCGTTGTTCCGGAACGACGTAATCGGTCAGCCGCATCGGGAAAATGTCGGCCGCCTCGACTCCGATCAAGCGTCGGCCGGCCGGATTGAGATAGGCGAGTCGACCGCCGGCGTCGCAAAGGCCGATCAGGTCGCCGGTGTATTCCGCCATCTGGATCAGCGCGGCGCTTCCATGTGGAACCGCCTTGAGAAAGTCGGCGCGGCGCCCCTTGGCGAGAGGCTCTACGCTGTGACCGTCCTCGTTTGCGTCTTCCATAAAGGGCTCCCTGCCAGCGGGATCGATCCGGATGCGAAACATTAACCGTATTTCGAGGACGGCACCATATCGGTTGTGGTTCTTGCTAAAATCTGTTGTATTTCGGGAGTTGCACTCGGCCAGCTAGATCCAGCCCGACGGGCCGCGCGCGTCTCAGCGCACAAAGCGTCGCATCAGATTGCCAGCCTGTCGAAATGGCACTCGGCGCTATCGCTGCTGGGATAGGGCGGGCCTCGGCTAACACCTGAATGCACGGCTGAGACTGTCGATCCTGCTCCCAGTCCCGGACGCTCAGCCGCGGTTTCGCGCGCGCCGGTACCGGACATCTGTTTATGTCGGCTTCGTGCCGACCCCTGAGAGAAGCACGAATCCCGGGTGACGATCTTAAGCCCAGCAGAAAAACGGCTTTTTGTATTGGTTTAGCTACCGTTTCGTCAGGCCTTCGCACTCGCTGTGGCGGAGAGAGGCCTGCCTCTGTGACGTAGACCGCGAGAGAGACGCGGCCATTCGTAGTCGGCAGCGCATCTGCTTGCGAGAGAAGTGTTGCGGCAGCGCCGTACGAGCGGGGACGTCGCCATTAAGGCGCAGGCTCATCAACGTCGACGTTTATTCACGTCGCCATTTACACGTTGAAAACTTCGCGTTCTTATCTTGAGCTTGCGTCACCATTGAAAGTGCCCAACAATGATCTTGGTCGTCGAGGACGAGACCGACGTCCGGGAGGAGTTGGTTGAAATGTTAGAATTGCGCTCGTTCGCGGTTAGCGGCGCAGCGTGTGTGGCCCTTGCGCTGGAGAGCTTGAAGCAAGGTTCCAGCCACGTAACCCTGTTGACGGACCTCCGCTTACGAGACGGCAGTGGCCTTGACCTGGTCCGCGCAATCCGAGCCGACCCTGACCTGCGGGCAAAGGTGAACACCATAATCCTGATGACAGGCCACACCGATCTGACCGAACAAATAGAGCATGAAACCAAGAAGAAGGATCTTCATGTCCTTTTCAAGCCAGTCGACTTAGAATTGCTCCTGTCACTGCTTACACGAGACGGGCGGGGTTGATGAATGACATCGTCAACCGCTTACGCCACGGCGGCGAGTTTCAGCTAGCCGCAGAGCCGCTACGGCAAATGACCGTCCAGGGATGGGCTCTGACGATCGTCCTTTTGGCCGTGGCCATCGGCGCGAGTTCCTTCCGCATTATTCTTGCGCCCGGGTTCGAAATGTATCTCGGCCCCATTTTTTACCTTCTCGCATACAGGTTGGGCGGTCTGCGACTAGCCATTCCCATGGTGCTGCTAACGATGGCGTCATCCTGGTTCTGGTGGGGCCATATCTTTACCATCGCGCTGGCGCTGGGGCATGTAGTTTTCATCAATTGGACTCGCTTCGCTGGCTCTTCACTTGCCATCGCCACCGCCGTCTTTTTGCTTACCATCGGGACGGCGGCGGGGTTTCTATTCCTGCGCATCAACTACGATGCGTCGCTGACGATTTTCGCGCTGACGATGATCCGCAAGCTTCTCAACGATGTGTTGATGGCAGCGCTGGTCGATCTAGCGCTGTCACTCTCCGTCGTGAACCTTCCAGCCGGTCGGGTCTCGCTCCGCCGAACAATCAGCCTCGCCCAGCTCTTGCCGGCATCCATTACACTCATCGTGCTCGCGTGCGCGCTCGTCATGTTTGTCAGCAGTGTCCGGCGCTTTCCGGAAGAATTCAAATCCTTCATGGCCGAAACCGCGCGTCTGGCTGAGGTGCGGATCGGTCGCGGGCTTGTGACCGGAAATGGGTTCTTGGGCGTGGCAGAAACGCGCAATACAGGAAGGCATCCCCAAAAAATGCTTATCTCAGACAAAGAAAGCAGTCTGCGCTCCGCACAAGCAATGCAGCTTTTCGGCTGCACGCGGATCGATGATGGATTGCAAGTGACGGGGCCGAACGACCGCAATACGTTTGCCTACTGGGTTACCGCGTGTCAGCTCGGCCGTTACACTCTTCCTGACCGCAAATACTTCTATCTCTACTCAACCCGACCAGCTGCCGAGAGTGCCTATCGCGTGGTGCTTCTAGAGATGCTCGGCCTGGGTGTCATTCTCGTCGTGTCGATCTTGCTGCAGCTGCTCATCACGCGCGCCCTGCGTCGTTCGCTGCAGGCCTGGAAGGAAGTCGCGGAAGGGTTCGGCCAACCTGGCCTTTCGCTGCCTCAAAAGCTCACGTTCAACGAGTTCGACCGCCCGATCGCAGCTATCGTCACCGCGAACAACAGCTTTGCCGAGTTGGTGCAAGAGCGCTTGCGAATTGCCCGGGCATTCATCGAACTCAAAAAGGAAATGGACCTGAGCCTTGCGGCGGATATCCGCTTCGACGCTGCCACGGGCACCCTCGCTTTTCTGGACATGAACATTGAACGGGTTGCGCAGGAGCGGTCCGAAGCGATCCATACCAATGATTGCCTAGCTTTTGCGGACATCTGCGATGATGCCGAGGCGTTTGTCGAGTTTCGGCTTGCAGACCAGGAATCGATTGATTGGTATCTATTCGTCGGTCGCGACCTCCTGGCTCCCGGCCATTGGCGTTCGGGGTGGTTGGTGCGCCTCCGGCAGTCGAAGCTGGCGCAGAATCGGATGCTTCAGCAGGCGCGTCTCGTCGAGCTCGGGGGCATGGCCTCAGCCCTGAGTCATGAACTCAAACAACCTCTCTTCACCATCTCGCTTTCTGCCGAGAATGGCCGATTGTTGCTCGATCAGGCGAGTCCCGATGGTGCGGCGCGTGCTCGCGATAAGTTTGATCGGATCAGCGAACAGGTAAACCGCGCACGCGATATCATTGCGCGCATTTCGCGCTACGCTCGGATCGAGAATGACAGCCCCGAACCGCTTGATCTGGGCGACGTCGTCAGCACAACCTTGTCCTTCATGCGGCCGTTGCTGATCCAGAACGATGTCGGCGTGAAAATGACGTTGCCAGACGGGCCACCGGTTCTGCTCCTTGCTCCGCGCGTCGGTCTCGAGCAGGTGCTCGTCAACGCCATTCAGAACGCGGTCGACTCCATCGCAACGCGACGCGAAGCCGAGGACGCGAGCCTGACCGGTGCCGTCGAACTGGAGGTAACTGTCTCAGAGAGCGGCGTTCGCATCAGTATTGTGGACAATGGCGCCGGGCTGTCTTTGAGTCATCCGGACCGGGCATTCGATGCCTTCATGACCACCAAGGAGACGGATCGTGGGACAGGTCTTGGCCTCTATATCTCCCGGCAGATCGTCATGGAAATCGGCGGAAAGATCAGCATCAGATCGCGCGAAGCTCCGGAGCGAGGCGCGATCCTGACCATCGATTTCCCGATTTCGTAGCCATTTAGCCTATCAGGCTTCCATCGCAGACGGTCGATCGAACCTGACTGCCGAGCTGCTGACGCTGAGCCTGACCAAATGGCCGTTCTCCTCGCATAGCGTACGTTCCGCGGCTGTTAGTTGCGGTGGAATCGCACAGCAGGACGCGATTACGCGTTCGCGGAGGCGGGCTGTGCGCCACCGCAATTCTCAGCGAGCGTCCGAAACTGCCCATTTCTTTTGAGACGGGCCTACTTTGATGAAGACTCGGCCTTCGGCTCCCACAACTCTATCTTGGTCCCATCCGGATCAACGATCTACGCAAATTTCCCGCTTGCGTCGGTGTCATCCCTTTTGAGTATCGCAACGCCCTTTACTTTCAGACGATCAACGAACGCGTCCAAGTCATCTACCGCGAAATTAAGCATGAACTCGCGCTTTGAGGGTTCCATATAGTTGGATCCCTCCTGAAAAACATTCAGAGTGAGTACTGGCGGGTGCTCTGGCGCGTCATAGCGCAGAGCGAATCCGCCCCACGCCTCAACTTTGATGCCGAGAACATCACGACACCACGCCATGAGGGCTGTCGGCGCTTTGCTGTTAAAGAAAACGCCACCGATACCGGTAATTCGATCGATCGGCTCTGCGGAGATAGTCATGGGCGTCAACGCAGCCAAGACGGCAACGACTGATAGTAGCCTGCGGATAGTCGGCACAGCATTAGCTCCCCCCATCGTTGCTGGCACGATGTTATCGGCGTGCGGATCGCCTGGGAATTCTATTCCCGATCGACCATTCTCTTTGCAGAAAGGGGCAGTCTCGCAATATCGGTTATTGCGGTCCGCCTTCCCGAAAGCGGACCGCCAGCAATCCTTCCCATCATGACGTTCATGGTCGAACACCGGACAACGAAAGCGGCCAGCGCGGAGATGAACGAATGATTGAAGTTGGGGAGCGGGGAAGTCCGCGCGAATGACCGAATATGGGTCGTGTACCCAATCGGCCACTCAAGTCTTGACCTCGGACATGGCTCGGTCATCCGGGCTGCGTAAGATGCCATCTTTCAGCATGTTTGCGACGACCTTCGCGATCTCATCTGGTGTCTCGTCTTCGCTCCAGACGCCGTAGCGAAGCCCCAGGAACACGTTCATTCCCATGATCGCCCAGCCATGGACCTCGCTGACGTCGCCCTTGACCTCGCCGCGGTCCGCCGCCTTTCGCAGGCGACGCGTGATCCGGTCCGCCGTGGTCGCATAATGGAGGCGAAAGCTCTCTGGATCGACGAATTCGGACTCGTCGATGATCCGGTAGATTTCCTTGTGGTCACGGACGAAGCTGATGAATTCGCGAAGCCCCGCCTGCTCGGCCGCGATCTGATCGGGTGCGGACAGGATCGCCGGGGCGACATGATCGCGAACCTGGTCCGACATGTCGCGGACGAGCGCGCGGAACACCGCGTCCTTTGAGTCGAAATAGGTGTAGAAGCTGCCGAGCGCGACTCCGGCGCGGCGCGTGATGTCGCTGATCGAGGCCTGGTGGAACCCGTTGTCGCCGAACTCGATCGCGGCGGCGTCGAGGATCGCGCGCATCGTCCGGCGGCCACGCTCGGTCCGCGGTGCCTTGCTGTCGCCGATGACCGCCGGGTCTGACGGCGTCGTCTCCTGCGCCTTCGCCATTCTCGTCTGCCCCTGATACACAAGTTGAATACTGGTTCAGGTTTCAGTATAGACTGGAGCCAAGGCGCACAACCCGGATCATACCGGGCGCATCACGCGGGCGCCGCAGGAGGGGATGACACCGTGGCACAGCCGAAATCCGTCATGATCTTGTTGAACGCCGGTGTTGCACTCGGCGCGTTGCTGGCGGGATCCGCGTCCGCGCAGACGCAACCCGTCGCGCCGGCAGCAGACGCGGCTCAGGCCGGGCCCGTCATCGAGGAGGCCGAGATCGACGGCGATATCGTCGTCACCGCACGCCGCCGCGAGGAACGGCTGCTCGACGTGCCGATCGCGATCACCGCGTTTACGGGCGCGCAGCTCGAGGCGTCGGGGGCGCTCGACGTCACCGATCTCGCCGCTGTCACGCCGAACGTCACGCTGGAAACGTCGCGCGGCACCAATTCGACGCTCACCGCCTTCATCCGCGGCGTCGGCCAGCAGGATCCCGTCGCCGGGTTCGAGGCGGGCGTCGGCATCTATCTCGACGACGTCTATCTCAACCGGCCGCAGGCTGCGGTCCTCGACATTTACGACGTCGAGCGGATCGAGGTGCTGCGCGGGCCGCAAGGCACGCTCTATGGCCGCAACACGATCGGCGGCGCGGTGAAATACGTGACCCGCCGGATCGGCTCGGACCCGACTCTGAGCATCCGCGCAACCTATGGCAGCTATGACCAGGCGGACGGTGTCATCAGCGCGAGCACGCCGATCGGCGATACGGGGTTCAGGATCGGCGGCGCGGTCGCGCGACTGAGCCGGGGCGGGTTCGGCACGAACCTCACCACGGGCCAAGACAATTACAACAAGGATTTCTGGGGTGCGCGCGGCACGCTGCAATATGAGGCGGGCGACAGCGCGTTCTTCCGCCTGTCGGGGGACTATACGAAGGACGACAGCAATCCGCGCGGCGGGCATCGGCTGATCCCGGGGCTGGTGTCGCGCACGCCGGTGCTGTCCGACGTGTTCGACAGCCGCGGCGGGCTGGTCGCACCGAAACAGTCGGTCGAGGCCTATGGCGGGTCGCTCTTCGCTGAACTCAAGCCCGCCGCATATCTGACGCTGCGCAGCATCACCGGCTATCGCAAGGACGACAGCGCGACGCCGATCGATTTCGACGCGCTGCCCGCCGTCGATGTCGACGTCCCCGCTTTCTACAATAACGAGCAGTTCAGCCAGGAGGTGCAGCTGCTGGTCGATGCCGGGCCGTTCAACATGCTGGCGGGGCTCTATTATCTCGATGCCAAGGCGCGCACCGTGTTCGACGTACGGTTGCCGGGGACAGTCACTGCGCTGACCTTCGGGAATGTGCGGACCAATACGGTGGCGGTCTTCGGTGATGCCACGCTCGACGTGACGCCGATGCTCAGCGTGTCGGTCGGCGGACGCTATACCTGGGACGATCGCATGTCGCAGATCCAGCGCAACGTATATCTGGGCGCTTCCCCCTTCTTCGGCGGCACGAGCGCGCCGATCGCGCGACAAACCGACTTCCGCGGGACCGCAAGTTTTGCCAAGTTCACGCCGCGCGCGTCCGTCAGCTTCAAGCCCGATGCCAACAACACGCTGTATGCGAGCTGGTCGAAGGGGTTCAAGGGCGGCGGGTTCGACCCGCGCGGGGTCGGTACCGCGGCGCCCGACCTCAACGGCAACGGCATCACCGGTGCCGGCGGCGACCGGCAGGATATCTACAACTTCCTGTCGTTCGGGCCCGAGAGCGTCGAAAGCTTCGAGGCGGGATACAAGGCGTCACTGTTCGACCGCCGGCTGACGCTGGCGATTGCGGGGTTCCATTCGAAATATACCGACGTCCAGGTGCCCGGATCGGTCGGTGCCACCGTCGGCGGCATCCAGACCTTTATCGGCATCACGACCAATGCGGGCCGCGCCCGGATCAACGGTGTCGAAGGCGAGGCCAATCTGACGGTCGCGGAGGGCATTGCGGGCGCCGGCGACCGCATCAACCTGTCGGGAACGATCGGCTATCTCGATGCCAAATACACGCGCTTCATCGATTCCCGCGGGATCAATGTCGCCGCCAATCGCAAGTTCCAGAACACGCCCGACCTGACCGCGAGCGGGACGCTCGCCTATCATGTCCCGGTCGGATCCGCGGGCGCGATCGACGCGAGTACGACGCTGTCCTTTCGCAGCGATTCACAGCAGTTCGAACTGCGCACGCCGCTGCTCGACCAGCCGGCCTATGCGCTGCTCGACGCGAACCTGGTCTATACGATCGACGCGCGCTTCTCGATCGGGGTGCATGGCAAGAACCTGACGAACAAGCGCTATGTCGTGTCCGGCTACAACTTCCTGCTGCAGAACCCCGATACCGGCGACTATCTGCGAACGGCGGCGGGCGCCTTGCGGCCATCGCTCGGCAGCGACGGCGTGCTGACGGCCTATTACGGCAATCCGCGTCAGGTCTTCGCGACCCTCACCGCGAAATTCTGATGGAGCGCAGCCGGGGGGCGGGTGATCGCCCTCCGTTTGCTGGAGTAGAGTATGGCAAGTGATATCCCGGCGACCCCGCGCGAGGGCCGCCGCTACCGCGTGACGGCGCTCGTCATGCTGTTGCTGGTCTACACGTTCAACTTCGTCGATCGGCAGATCCTTGGCATCCTCGCGCCGACGATCAAGGCGGACCTGGCATTGACCGACACGCAATTGGGCCTGCTTGGCGGGCTGGCGTTTGCGTTGCTCTATTCGACGCTTGCGATCCCGCTGGCATGGCTGGCCGACCGGACGAGCCGCACCTGGGTTATCACGCTCTCGCTCGCTGTGTGGAGCGCGTTCACTGCCCTGTGCGGTGTGGCCAGCAATTTTGCGCAGCTTTTCGCGTTCCGGATCGGCGTGGGGGTTGGCGAGGCGGGGGGCGTCGCGCCGTCCTATGCCGTGATCGCAGACACGTTCCCGCCCCATCGCCGTGCGCGCGCGCTCGCAGTATACTCGCTCGGCATCCCGCTCGGGTCGGCAGCCGGCGTGATGCTCGGCGGCTATATCGCGACGTCGATCGACTGGCGGACCGCGTTCATCGTGGTCGGTGTCGCGGGGCTGGTGCTCGCACCGGTGTTCCGGCTGTGCGTGCGCGAGCCGGTTCGTGGGTCCGATGCGTGCGACCGCGAGCCCGTCCGCCGCGTGTTCGGCATTCTCGTGCGCAAGCCGAGCTTCTGGCTGCTCGCGTTCGGCGCCTCGGCGAGCTCGATGCTTGGCTATGGCCTGGCCTTCTGGCTGCCGTCGCTGATGCAGCGGAGCTTCGGGCTCGACCTGATCGAGACCGCGCAATTCTACGGCGGCGTGCTGTTGCTGGGGGGTGTTGCCGGCGTTCTGCTCGGCGGCATTCTCGGCGACCGGCTGGGTGCGCGCGATCGGCGGATGTACGCGCGCGTCCCCGCGATCGCGTTCGTCATCGCGGTGCCCCTGTTTGCCGCAGGAATCCTGTCGTCCTCGGTGACGGCGGCGTTCGTCTTCTTTCTCGTGCCCCAGGCGCTCGCCTATGTCTGGCTCGCGCCCGTCATCACGGCGATCCAGCATCTGGTACCCGGGCATATGCGCGCCACCGCATCGGCGACGTTCCTGCTGATCAACAACCTCATCGGTCTTGGCGGCGGCAGTTTTGCGCTTGGCGCACTGTCGGACGGTCTCGCCGCGCATTATGGCGACGAAGCGTTGCGCTATGCGATGCTCATGGGGCTCGTCCTGTATCTGGTGGCCGCGTTGCTCATGTGGCTGGCGTCGACACCGCTCCGTCAGGACTGGGTCGATCAACCGATTTAAGACGCCAACACCGACAGCCGGATGGCTCCAGCCGGGACTGTTTGGGCGTGTGCTCGCGGAATGCGGATAGCGGATTGTGAAGCTTTGATCGCGTCCAGTCGCTTGGAACAGGCACGAGAACGGCGGTACCGCTCGAAGCCTGCCACGAGCTCCGCCGCTTTCACGTCAGATTTATGCTCACGCCGCGCCCCGATGATGTGATCCTCGATGAATCGGCCTTGCCGCATCGCTCCGCTCCGTCCGACGAGCTGATTCACCAATGGCGTAGCATCCGGGAATCAGGTCTGACGCACAGGCGGGGCTATATTAACACATCCGTATGATAATGGCCGCTATTCAGGTCGTTATGGGGTTTTCAACGGCGATTCCGCCTGCGCAGCGTTGGTGCATCGGGCTACTACCAATTGCGGCGGCTATCGTCACGTGGCGGTTCGTCGATCGCAGTGTCGCCGCCATAGCGTCCGTTGCAGTCTGTCTCGTTTTCGCAGCAATGGCGTATTCGATTGCCCAGCATTGCCGGGTGTCGCGACTGATCCGGCATTTGCAAATTCTCGCCGGGACGTCTCCGACGGCCTCGCGTGGTGAGAGGCTGGCACAGAGCGTAGCGACCATCGCGGATCGACTGAAGGCTGTCGAGCATCGCACCAGTCATCGCCACGCGATTACCGGCTTGCCTACCCGCGAGCCGTTGATCGAGCGAGTGATGGCGGACGGGCGCGGCGTACTCGGTGTCATCGGATTCATGGACTTCGATCGGCTGTGCGCGTTTGACCCGGCGCTGGGCGAACGCCTGCTGCTGACGATCGTCGACCGGCTGACGCGGATGTTGCCCGAAGAACGACTGATTGCGCATGTCGATCGCGCCAGCGTCGCGATCTGGTTCGGCCCGGATGTCGTCGAGGATGCTGCGCAGACCGAACTGGATGTGCTGCGATACGCGCTGGGCGACGTGGTGATCGACGGCGACCGGGAAATCCTGCCCGAAATTCGCGTGCGGCAGGCTAGGATGCCGGCCGACGGCGTGAACGCGCAGGCGATGTTGTCCCGCACGTTGGCGTCACTGACAGTACAGCCCGGTGCCGTGGTCGCGGTCGCCAGCCCTGTCCTCGATCTCGCAGCCCTGGCCAGCGAGCGGTATGCCTTGGAACAGGACCTTCGCCAGGCGATCGCGCGCGGCGAACTGGAAATGCGATACCAGCCGCTGATCGATGCCGGGGAAGGTCGGGTGTCGGGCGCGGAGTCGCTGATCCGCTGGTTTCATCCCACCCTCGGGCAGGTCTCGCCGTCGCGATTCGTGCCGGTGATGGAGGCGATGGGGCTGGCGCACGAAATCGGGATGTGGACCCTCAACGCCGCTGCGCGGGAGGCGCGATCATGGCAGGCACAGGGCCTGGACGCGCTGCGCGTCGCGGTGAACGTGTCGGGGCATCAGCTCGACCGCGACGACATGGCGGCACTGGTCGCACGCACGCTCGCGCGGCATTCGCTGGGGGCGGCTGCGCTGGAGATCGAATTGACCGAGAGTGTCGCGATGAGCGACGGTACGCGCGCCACCCAGCTGTTCGACGCGTTGCGGGCGGCTGGCGTGCGGATCGCGATCGACGATTTCGGCACCGGCTATTCCAGCTTCAGCACGCTGCGCACGCTGGCGTTCGACAAGATCAAGATCGACCGGGAATTCGTGACGAACGTCGATACGCTGCGCGACAGCCAAGCGATCTGCCAGAGCATCGTCGCGCTGGGGCGCGGGCTCGGCATCCGCGTGCTCGCCGAAGGGGTCGAGCGACGCGCGGAATATGAGTGGCTGTTGCGTCACGGCTGCACGCATTTCCAGGGCTATTATTTCTCGCCACCGCTGAAGGGCGCGGAGTTCGTCGCGTTCGCACGCGATTCCGCCGGGCTCGCGAAGTTGCTGGCCATCGACCCGTACGCGATGCGGGACCGGATCACCGAAAGGCTTACCGCATGAGTTTCTCTCCTCGACAGGTCGCGCAGGCCGGCGCGCTGGCGCTCGCGCTTGCGATTACCGCCTGTTCGCATGGGCCCAAGGCGGGACCGCAACCGGCGCCTGCGCCGCAGACGACGCCGGCGAGCGAGATCGACGCAATCCTGCTATTGCTGGATCAGGGCGATAGTGGTGCAGCGAAGAAGCGGATCAACGCCGCGTTGAAGCGCGATCCGATGAATCCTTCGGTCCAGGTGCTGCGCGATTCGATCGACCGCGATCCGAAGGATCTGCTGGGGCCGACGAATTTCACCTATACCACGCGGGACGGCGACACGATGTCGGGACTGGCGCAGCGGTTCCTGGGCAATCGTCTGAAGGCGTATCAGCTCGCACGCTATAACGACATCGCCAAGCCTGCTGATCTGGTGGCTGGCCGGACGCTCCGTATTCCAGGCGAGCCCCCGCGCATCGAGGCGCCCCGGCGATCCGAGCCGCGACCCGTGCCGGCCGCTCCCACCCGCGTGAAGCCAGCCGCGCCCAGGCCGGCGCCGGTGACGAAGCCGACCGCACCCACGGCCAATCGGGTTGCCGCGCGTCAGGCGCGCGCGACGGGGCTGGCGGCGCTCAATTCGGGGAATGTCGTGCGCGCGGTCGGCCTGTTGCGCCGCGCCGCTGCGCTCGATCCCGGCAACCCGGTCATCGCGCGCGACCTGACGCGTGCCGAGCGCATTGCCGCCACCGTGAAGGCGCGCAAGTGATGGCCGAGACGCTGGGACGCTACCGGATCGACGGTCGGCTGGGCGAGGGCGCGATGGCGGACGTGTTCCGCGCGTTCGATCCAGGAATTGGGCGCACCGTGGCGATCAAGGTGCTCAAATCGGAATATGGTCGCGACCCCGAACTGGGTGAGCGCTTCCTGCGCGAGGCGCGCGCCGCGGGCGCGCTGAACCATCCCAATATCGCGACGGTCTACGATGTGGGCGAGGCGGACGGTGTCGCCTATATCGCGATGGAGCTGATCGAGGGGCAGCCGCTCGACACGCTGCTGCTGGCGCAAGGGCGACTGCCGTATGAACGCGTCCTGGCGTTGGGTCAGCAACTCGCCTCGGCGCTCGACTATGCACACAGGGCGGGCGTCGTGCACCGCGACGTGAAGCCATCGAACATCCTGCTGTCGGCGGACGGTCGCACCGCCAAGCTGCTCGATTTCGGCGTCGCGCGGATCGGCGATATCGACGTGTCCGGCACCGAAGGACGCCTTGCGCGCACGCAGGTCGGCCAGATGATCGGGACGCCGCGCTATATGAGCCCGGAACAGGCGCTCGGCATCCCCGTCGACCAGCGGTCGGACCTCTTCTCGCTGGGCGTGGTGCTGTACGAGATGGTGACCGGCAAGGTCGCATTTCCCGGCATGGGGCTGGCGACGCTGGCCATCCAGATCGCGCAGGAGCGTGTCGAGCCGATCGCGCGTTCCGCCGCGGACTGCCCGCCGGGCCTGCGTTTTGTGATCGACAAGCTGCTGGCGAAGAAGCCCGAGCAGCGGTTCGCCGACGGCCATGCGGTGTACGAGGCGCTGACCCGCGAGATCGCGGCGACCGCCGAGGCAGCACCCGGCCGCCGTGGTCTGCCGCTGAAGATCAAGCTCCCGCTGGCGCTCGTCACAGTAACCGCGATCGCGCTGGTCGCGAGCGTCTCGTCGATCCTGGAGCGGCAGCAACGCACGCTTGAGCATATGGCGATCGTGTCGGGTCGCTCGATCGCGGCGTTCGTCACCGGCAACACCGCGGTGCTGGCTGCCGACAATGCGGGGCTCGCGCCCGAGCAGCAGGATTGGACCGCGTTGCAGGCCTTCGTCGCTTCGGCCTCGCGCGATCAGGAGATTCGCGACATGGTGGTCGCCGATACCGGCGGGATCGTCCGCGCGGCAGACGACGCGAAGCTGATCGGCACGCGCTATCGCCGCACCGTTGGCGAAGCGGCGATCGGCAGCGGCGCCGGCGTGACCGCGGCACCCGACCGGGGCAAGGGCGCAGGACTGCGGTTCGTCCGGCCGATCCGCTATGCCGGGGCCGAGTTCGGCACGGTCGACCTGGTGCTGCGCCGGACCGCGCTGGACGCCGCGATCGCCAATGCGCGGATGCTGCTGACGGTGCTGTCGCTGGTGATCATGGGTGTGGTGCTGGTGATCGGCTATCTGAGCGGCGCTATGGTTGCCCGGCCGCTCGCCCGACTGCGCAAGGCGCTGGACGAGGCGGCGAAGTCCGATTTCGCCCTGCGCATATCGCATCGCCGCCGCGACGAATTCGGCGCCGCGTTCGACGCATTCAATCGCGCCGCCGCCGCAGTCGAGCCGCATCTGGCGGGTACCGGCGCGCAGGCCGACATCGCGATGCGCGCTACCCGCGTCGTGCCGTCCGCTCGTCTGGCCGCCTGAGGATCCGTTTGATGTACATGCTCCAGCTTTTCGACCGAGACGACATGGTCCAGCCGCTCGATGCGCGGCTGATCCGCGAGGGTCTGCTCCGCATCGGTCGCGATACCGAGGCGGACTGGCCGATCGCCGACCCCGATTGCGCGCTGTCGCGGGCGCATTGTGAACTGCGCGTCGACGGCGATGGGCTGACACTGCGCGCGCTCGGCGCGAATGGCGTATTCGATGCCGATACCGGGCAACGGTTTCCCGATGCGGTCGACGTGGTGCTGCCGGTGCCGAGCGCGCTGAGGCTCGGCCGGTTCAAGATGGTCGCGACGCAGGCCCCGCATGGCGACCTGGAAGTCGATGGCGCGCTGACCATGGTGCTGACGCCGCCGCTGGGATCGTCGGTGGAGGTGCCGAGCGACTGGGCCGATGCCGGTGAGGCGCGACCGCTGGGCGATGGGTCGTTGCTGGAGGCATTTTGCGAGGGCGCCGGGCTGGACTGTTCGCTGCTCTCCGAAGAGGAGCCGACCGAGATCATGCGGCGGGCGGGTGCGGTGTATCGGCAGATGGTGCTGGGGATCGGCGACCTGATGGCCGAGCGCGACCATGCGCGCGGACGCTATCAATTGACGCGCACGACCATCAGCGGCGCGGACAATAATCCGTTCAAATGGGCGCCGACACAGCGGCTGGCGATCGACCTGCTGCTTGCGGGCTCCACCGGGTTCCTGTCGGGCCCGGCGGCGCTGAAGGCGTCGTTTCGTGACGTGAAGCGGCATCTGGTCGCCACGTTCGCAGGCCTGCAGGGGAGCCTGCGTGCGGCGATCGGCACGTTCGAGCCGGCATCTGTCGATGCGGCGATCGCGGACCGCGCGACGCTGCTGAAAAGTCGTGCGAGCCTGCAGATGGCAGAAGTCGCTGACCGTCATGCCGACCTGACACGGCAGATCGTGGCATCCGCACCCGGCTCGCTCGATCGCGCCTTCGCCCTCGCCTATGACGCCGCGGATACGGCCATGGCCCGCGATCCCGCATGAAGCTCGCCAGCCTGTTGCGACGCAAACCTCGCGGCGGTCCGTCGCTCGCTGAGGAAACCGTCTATGTGTCGCAAAACCGATCCCATGTCGGGCGGGTGCGCAGCGTCAACGAGGATCGGCTTCTCGATCGGGCAGACCGTGGGCTCTGGGCGGTCGTCGACGGCATGGGCGGCCATAGCGGCGGCGCCGCCGCCGCGGAAACGGTGGTCGATGTCTTGCAGGCATTGGCGGATGATCCGGCGCCGATCAACGCGGCAGCGGTGCGCGCCGCGGTGTCGCATGCCAATCGCGCTATCTACGACGTGCATGCGACCAGCGGCGCGACGATCGTGATCGCGTTGATCGAGGGCAGTGAGGCGACGATCTTCTGGGCGGGGGACAGTCGGGCCTATCTGATGCGCGGCGGCGGGGCGGAGCGGCTGACCCACGATCACAGCGTCGTGCAGGAGATGATCGACGCGGGTGTCCTGACGGAAGCCGCGGCGGACCGTCATCCGCAAGCCAATGTCGTCACGCGCGCGCTCGGCGTTGCGCCGGCCGTAGCGCTGGATAGCGTCACCACACTAGTCCAGCCGAACGATCGATTTCTGCTGTGCTCGGACGGCGTTTCGCGATCGCTTGATCCGCGCGACTACGCGACGATGCCCGCGGCGATCGGTGACATGGCGGACCGCATTCTTGAAAACGCACTGCAACGTGATGGCAGTGACAATGCAACGCTCGTCGTGATCGCAGCGCTATCGGGGCGAGACCTGTGCGTTCACCCGTAGCGGAACGCACGACCGCTGCTCTGTTGTTATGCAGCGTCATGCAGAACCGTGTACCATCTGCTAGCCTAGTATAAGAATACTAACGTTCCATATCGCGCTGCCGTCGAACGGCCGGCACGCATAGATGTCGGCCGATAACTCAATCGCTGTCGATGGTGGGAATTCAACGGGATGCAAGCCATTTGGTTTTTCGCATCGGGAATGACCGGAATGGCGGTTAGCGGGGCTGGCGGCGTTCCGTGCTGGATCATTGCCAAGCGCTGGTGCCATTTAGGGGGGCATCACGTGCTCGCAAACGGCAGAGATGCCAAATCGCCGCCGCATTGATCCCGGCCGCTGCAAGCGCGATTCTTGGCAGGTTAGGCCGCGTTCGTGGTCTGTAGGATAGTTTATACTAAAATATTTTTGAATATAGCTTTATAACGGGCGATATAATGCCAGTTTTGATACTTTCAAAATTGTCGATATAAAAGTATATAATGAACTAAGTAATGTATTCTATAATATGAAGGCAGCCTCAGTTCTTAAAACACTATTTAGTGCTGGAATGCAGCCAGTCCGCTTTTGGGAGCCGATCAGCGGAAGCAGGCGTTCGTTTATCGAGCTATATTGCCTTAGCCTCCATTCCGACGCCGACCATCGGCTTGATCTGCTGCGGCGTGGCATGACGCGTTCTGAGGGCGCTCAGCTGACAGATGGGGTCGACGCCATACACCACGTCCTGGTTCAACGGCTTGGTGTCAGGGGTGGCCTAACTGGCGCCGCGACCTAAAAGAGCCCGATGGCTGGCCTGTTCAATCGTCTCTTACCGTCCAAACGCTGGACGCCGTCGCGGTATCGGGCGTTGCTGCGCGCGCGCGGGCCGCGATCGACGCAGTTCCGGACGCGGGGTGCGATTCTTGCGGGGGCGATCCTGATCGGGATCGTCGCGACGCTGTTTGCGGAGGCGGCCGATTGGGCGGGCGAGGTTTTCAGCGACTTTGCAAAGACCTGGCATTGGTTGCCGCTGGTCACGACGCCGCTGACGTTCATGGGGCTGGTCTGGCTGACCCGTCGCTATGCGCCGTTCGCGCGGGGATCCGGGATCCCCCAGGTCATCGCGGCGCAATCCAATCCGAATGATGCGACCGGCACGTTGATCTCGATCCGGACGGTGGCGGCCAAGGCGGTGCTGACGATCGGCGCTGTGCTGGGTGGCGCCTCGGTCGGCCGGGAAGGCCCGACCGTCCAGCTGGCGGCGGCCGTCATGGGATTTACGCACCGTCTCGTCCGCGTGCCGTTGCGGGGCGGGGTCCTCATCGCCGGTGGTGCCGCAGGCGTCGCGGCGGCGTTCAACACGCCGCTCGCCGGGCTGCTGTTCGCGATCGAGGAACTCGCGTCCGCCTATGAGCAGAGGGTGACGCTGCTCGTCCTTGCCGCGATCGTGATCGCCGGGATGGTCGCGCAGTCGGTGCAGGGCGACTATATCTATTTCGGCGCGATCGGTGCGCATATGCCGCTGCTGTCCGCGCTGATCGTCGCGCCGGTCGCAGGGATCGCGGGTGGCATGACCGGCGGGCTGTTCTCGCGCATTCTCCTGGCGATGGCGGTCAGCCGCAATCGCGTGACGGGGTGGACGCGCGCGCATCCCGTCGCGTTCGCCGGGATCTGCGGGGGCATAGTCGCGGTGCTCGGCGTCGTGACCGGGCTGACATGGGGAACCGGCTATGCCCCGGCGCGCGCGATGATCGTCGGCGTGGATGCGCCGCTCTGGTTCGGGCCGGCCAAGCTGGTCGCCACCGCCGCGACGGCGATCGCGGGCCTGCCGGGCGGGATCTTCGCGCCGTCGCTCGCCGTCGGCGCTGGCGTCGGCAATCTGCTGCGCGAGATCTTCCCCGGCGAGCCCGCCAGCGCGATCGTGATCCTGGGCATGGTCGCCTATTTCGCGGGCGTCGTCCGCGCGCCGCTCACCGCGGTCATCATCCTGTCGGAGACGACCGCGAGCCGCGGCCTGATGCTGCCGATGTTCGCGACCGCGTTCATCGCCGATGCGGCCAGCCAGTGGGTATGCCGCGAGAAGCTGTACCATGGTCTATCGAAGACCTTCGCCATGACGGAGACGACCCGATCCACCTGAACCCTGCAAAATTCGCAACGCTCCCCCGGGCGTGGATGGCCAAGGCCACCGAAAGCGTCGACCATGACGGCATCCTGCGACAGATTGCCGAGGAAGCGGGGTGGTCGGGACGCTACGCCTTCCTGATCGTCATTTCGGCCGCGATCTCGTTGCTCGGGCTGCTGATGCCCTCGGTCGCGGTGCTGATCGGCGCCATGCTGCTGTCGCCGCTGATGATGCCGATCATCGGCCTGGGCTTCGGCATCGCGACGCTCGACTTCCACGAGATACGCCGCGCGGCGACCGCGTTGATGCTGGGCGCGGCCATCGCGGTGGCGCTGTCGGTCGTGCTGATCCTGCTCTCCCCGGTCCAGACGATCACGAGCGAGATCGCCGGGCGGACGCAGCCGACGCTGTTCGACCTGCTCGTCGCGCTGCTGTCGGCAATCGCGGGGGGCTATGCGCTGATCCGCGGGCGCGGGGGTACGGTCGTCGGCGTGGCGATCGCCATCGCCCTGATGCCGCCGCTGGTGGTGGTCGGATTCGGCATCGCGACGTGGAACTGGGTGGTCTTTTCGGGTGCGCTGTTGCTGTTCCTTACCAATGCCATCACCATCGCGCTGACCGCCGCACTCGTCGCGCGCTGTTACGGGTTCGGCAGCCATCTGTCGCCGCACCACACCGGGTGGCAGCTCGTGCTGTTCGCGGTCGCGATCGGAGTCCTGTCCATTCCCCTCGGTGCCGGTCTGCGTCGCATTGCGTTCGAGGCGGTCGCCCAGCGGCAGGTACGCGATGCACTGGGCGAGGATTTTCCCCCGGGCGCGCGGCTGAGCCAGGTCGAGATCGACCATGGCGCGAACCCGGTCCGCGTTCGTGCGGTCATGCTGACGCCGCGGATCGAACCGGGGGCGGATCGCAAGCTCGCTGCGGACCTTCGCCAACGCTTGTCGCGGCCGGTCGATGTCCATGTCGACCAGGTCCGCATCTCGCCCGAGACAGGCGCGGTCGAGGCGGCGCAGATCGCGCGGGCGGGCAATGGCGATGCGCTGCGCGTTGCACGCGAGCGCGATAGGGCGATCGCGGACGTTGCGCTGATCGCGGGCATTCCCGTTTCATCGGTGCAGCTGGATTCGGCGGCGCGAACGATCCGCGCGACGGCAGCGCCCCTCACGGGTCTCGGTATCGCGGGCTATCGCGATCTGGAACGTCGTGCGGACGCGGTGGTCGCCGATTGGCATGTCAGTCTCAATCCCCCGAACGACGTGGCCTTGCCGGACGTCGGTATCAAATCCGGCGTCATCGACGATCAGACGCTCGGCGACGCAGCCTGGGTATCCGCCCGGTTCGCGCGGGCGGTCGACGTGCTGGGCGGGACCCTGCGTCAGCGCACAGCGATAGCACAGGGTATCGTCGCGCGAGGGGGCAGGGCAGCCTCCGGGCGTGCGGGCGGTCGCCTGCGCCTGATATGGTCGGTCGACACGGACTCATCTCCGGCGGAAACAAGCGAGCGCGGCGCATAGCCGCTGCGGCTGCCATTTCGCGCGTGACATCCTGACAAGATTGCACGGATGTAATGTTCAAAACAGGCTGCGCCCATCATCCGGGTCCAGAAAGTAGCATCTGCTTCTAACTGAACAAGGACATGGATCGTGATATTCAAGCGTCGCCTGACTGTACGTCCAATGATCGCTGCCGTCGCGCTTGGCACAACCGCACTCGCCGGCGTCGCGGGCGGCGCGATCGCTGCGGACGACGGTCGCGTGAATATCGCCGACCGGTTCATTGCATCCGGTCCTGCTGCCGTCGCGTCGACGGGTGTGCACGCCTCTTTGTCGGATATGGTCGAGGCCGTAGGACCGAGCGTCGTTCAGATCCAGGTCAAGCCCGCGGCTCTTCAGGCGTTGCCATTCGAGCCGACCCAGTTCGGGTCAGACGATAGCGAACTGGCCGATCGTCTGGGGCAGCTGTTCGGCTTTGGCATGCAGGATCGTCACGGGCAATTCGAAGCGCCGCAGCAGCAAGGCCCGCAGCGCGGATCGCTCGGCTCGGGGTTCATCGTCGATGCCTCCGGGATCGTCATCACGAACAACCATGTCGTCAACGGCGCGGACCGCGTCACCGTCCAGATGTCGGACGGACGGGAGTTTTCCGGTCGCGTCCTGGGCCGCGATCCCAAGATCGATGTCGCCGTGGTGAAGATCGACGGGAAGGGCAGGTTCACCCCGGTCAAATGGGGTGACAGCGATCATATCCGGGTAGGCGATAGCGTGTTTGCGGTCGGCAGCCCGTTCGGCCTCGGCAATACCGTGACGTCCGGCATCGTGTCCGCCCGCGGCCGTGAGATCGGGGCCGGGCCGTATGACGATTTCCTCCAGGTCGACGCTGCGATCAACAGCGGCAACTCGGGCGGGCCCTTGTTCGATGGTGCAGGCCGGGTGGTCGGCGTGAACACCGCCATATTCTCGCCGACGGGCGGTAACGTGGGCATCGGCTTTGCGATACCTGCCGCAATAGCGCGCAAGGTCGCGCTTCAGATTGCGCAAAACGGCCACGTGTCGCGGGGGCGGATCGGCGTTTCCTTGCAGGACATGTCACCGGACATCGCGCGTGCGATGGGCTCGGACGTCACCAAGGGCGCGCTTATCGCCGAAGTCGAAGATGGCGGGGCCGCTGCCCGATCCGGCCTGCAGCGCGGCGACGTCGTTCGACGCTTCGGATCCAGGCCGGTAGATAACGGGCGCGACCTTGCCCGAGCCGTAGCAGAGGCTCGGATCGGTTCGATCGTCCCGACGCAGGTGGTGCGTAACGGCCGTCAGGTCTCCCTGAACCTGCGCATCGCCAGCGAAACGTCGGGCCAGTCCTGAGCGTGTGGAACCGGGGGGCGGTACACGCGTCCGCTCCCTGAACACCTGAAAAGGATTATCGCGCGCTTGAAGCTGCTCCTGATCGAAGACGATGCACAAACCGCTGAGTATGTCCGCCGCGGGCTGGTGGAACTCGGACACGCGTCGGATCATGCCGCCACCGGTATCGACGGTCTCACTGCGGCTATCGTCGGCAAATACGATGCGATCATTCTGGACCGGAACCTGCCCGGGCTCGACGGACTTTCGGTGCTGAAGTCGCTGCGCGCAAAGGGTGACCAGACGCCGGTGCTGCTTCTGTCTGCGCTGGGGCAGGTGGACGACAGGATCGCAGGGCTTCAGGCCGGCAGCGACGATTACCTCGCCAAGCCTTTTTCGTTCGGCGAACTCGTTGCCCGTCTGGAGGCGATCGTGCGGCGGCGCAGCGATACGCACGCCACGCAAGGTACCCGGCAGACGGGCTCGTTGACGCTCGACCTGCTCGGCCGCACGGCCATGCGCAACGGCAGACGTATCGAACTGCTCAACAAGGAGTATCAGCTGCTCGACTATCTGACCCGCCATGCCGGGCAGGTGGTGACGCGTACGATGCTGATCGAGGCGATCTGGGATTATAACTTCGATCCGGGGACGAATGTCGTCGATGTCCATGTCAGTCGTCTGCGTGCCAAGATCGACGGTCCGGAGGATGTCCCGATGATCAGAACGGTGCGCGGCTCCGGCTATCGACTGGATGCTGTCTGACGATGCGCTTGCCCTCAACGGCCGCATTGCGCGGCGCGCTCTGGATCACGCTGATCGCACTCATCGCAACGGGGATCGCCCTGAGCGTTCAATATGTCCAGACGATACGCCTGCTCGACGCGCGTGCCCAGGCGGCAGTCGACGACGAGACGGCAGGCCTTATCGAGCGCTATCAGAGTGAGGGGCCATTTGCCGTCGCGCAGTCGGTGTCGCGTGCGGTCGGGCGCCCGCGCGTCACCGACTTCATCTATCTGATGACGGACGCTTCGGGACAGCCGGTTGCGGGCAATCTCGCCAAATGGCCTGACGAGATCGACCACACCGGGTATCGTACCTTCGAGACCCAGGTCGCGACGACACGCGGCAGGGTGTTCGAACGACAGGTCGCCGCGCGCACGGTGCTTCTCGGCAACGACTATCGACTACTGGTCGGCAGCCTCTCGGACGATCGCCGCCTGCTGCACGACCGCTATGTGTCGGCACTGGCCTGGTCACTGACCGCCACCGGAGTGATCGGCCTGCTTTTCGGGTTCTGGTACAGCCGGCGCGGGCTTGCCTTTCTCGATGCCGCCAGCACTGCCGGCGATCGTTTCCGGGTGGGACATCTTGACGAGCGCTTGCCCGTGACGGGGCGCGGCGACGAATATGACCGGCTTGCAGCGACGCTGAACCATGGCTTTGCGGAGATCGAACGTTTGGTGGATTCGCTGCGAACCGCGACGGATGCGCTTGCTCATGACCTGAAGACGCCGCTGACGCGGATCCGGTCTCGGCTCGAGCTTGCGGCACTGGGCGGGGGGCATGGTGACGCGACATCGGATATGCGCAGCGATCTCGACGCCCTGCTTCGCACGATCGACGATACGCTAAGACTGGCCCGTGCCGAGACGACGATGGCCAGCGAGTTCGGTCCTGTCGATCTGGCCGCAATCGTCATCGAGGCCGTGGAGCTTTTCGAGCCCGTGGCAGATGATCGTGGATTGGATCTGACGGTCGAAACGACGCCGGTGACCATAAGGGGCGTTCGTTCGCTGTTGGGGCAGATCGTTGCCAATCTGCTCGACAACGCGATCAAATATACGCCGCCCGGCGGGTCGATCCGCGTGACGCTTGGGCATGAGATCGATGGGTTCACGCTCGTCGTGGCAGATACGGGACCGGGTATACCGGTTGACCAGCGCGAGCATGTCGTGACGCGCTTCGTTCGGCTCGACACGAGCCGGCATTCCCAAGGTTCTGGCCTTGGTCTCAGCATCGCACAGGTCGCGGCCCGCGTTCATGGCGCATCGCTGACATTAACCGACAACGCGCCGGGTCTTCGTGCGGCGGTACACTTCCCGAGGACACAGGAAATCGTCAGTTGAGACGCCGTCAAACATGACAGCTTCATGAACTTATCGCGAGCCAGGACCCAAAACATCTGAGTGATGTTGGTGGCTCAAGGTCGGCGCCGGGTCGTCCTCATGATAGGGGGCTCCCTGGTGGATCAAACCGCTTTCCTGATCGGCTTCAGCGTGATGTCGGTCGCGTCGCTGGCCATATATGCGACGGGTAAGAAGACGCAGCCGTCGGGCCATCATACGCTCCTGCACGCCAGCGTGCCGTTCATCGCGGCGACCGCGTATCTCGCAATGGCCTTTGGCATCGGCACGCTTATCAACAGCGACGGTTCGCTGACATATCTGGCACGCTACGTGGATTGGTCGGTGACGACGCCGATCCTGTTGTCGGGTCTCGTGCTGCTGGCTTTTCACGAGCATGGGAAGACGGGTGAGGTTGGTGGGTATCTGACCTCGGTCATCGTGCTCGATGTGCTGATGATCGTCACGGGGCTGATATCGTCGCTTGCCGCACCATCGATGGCGAAATGGATCTGGTACGGATGGTCCTGCGTCGCGTTTCTGGGCGTCCTGTATCTTCTATGGGGTCCATTGCGATCACTGGCGCTCAGCCGTGGTGCTGCCTTGGGAATGGCCTATGGCAAGAACCTCACCTTCCTGACCGTCATCTGGTTCCTCTATCCGATCGTCTTCCTGATCGGACCGGAAGGTTTGAAGCTGATCACCGATCCTGCATCGGTCTGGGCGTTCCTGATCATGGATGTGATCGCCAAGGTCGTCTACGCATTCTACGCGGCAGCCACCCTCGACAAGGCGTTGGCGCAGGATGACGGCGAACGCGGCCACCGGGCATGACACGGCGCGCCCCGGCCCTTGGCTGGGGCTCCCTTCTGGCGGGGGCTTTGGTCGCCTCGTTTTGCGTGCTCACCGTACAGCTCGCGTTCGCGGCCCTTGCTGTCGGGGTCGTCGGCATGGCGCACGGTGCCAGTGATCTCGCTATCGTCGAGCATCGGCGGCGCCCGGCATTCCTGATGCTGTACGTATCTGCACTGTTTGTCTGTCTTATGTGGTGGATCGTCGATCCTGCGATCGCACTCCCTGCATTCCTGCTGGCGTCGGCAGTCCATTTTGGTCTTGAGGATGCCCCCGCGAGCAGGCCGTTCGAAAGGATTGCCCGCGGCATAAGCCTGGTCGCAACGCCTGCGACGCTGCACGCGACAAGCCTCGCCCGCATTCTCGATCTTGCTGGAGTTCGAGAGTCCGGTGCGCCGGCCATGGTCAGCATTTTGGCAGTTGCGGGTGGCGCAGCAGCCGCCTGCCTGGTGATCATCGGCGCGGCGCGCCATGATCGACGTCTTCTGGTCGGAACGACCGCGCTTCTCATTCTGCCCCCGCTCGTCGGGTTCTCGGTCGGATTTCTGGTGCTGCACGCCGTGCCGCAGACGAAAGAGCGTCGAGATCGGTTACGGTGCGTGACGACCATTGCGTATCTCCGCGCCACGGGACCAATCCTCGGCCTGGCTGTGCTGCTGGTCGGAATCATGGGCGGAGTGCTGCTGCGGTGGGACCCCTCGGGCGTGCGGTCGCTCTTTGCCGGCGTCGCGGCACTGGCGATGCCGCATCTGCTGGTGACGCCGTATTTCGACAGGGTTACGCGGCGATCCGGGTCGATGGGGCTGCCTCGTGACCACAGGGACGTGGTGCGTGCTCATGTCCTTGAATGACTTCAGGTTGTCGGCAGAGGCCGCGATGTCGTCGAACCAGATGGCAGCATGCCGCCTGATCGTGCCTCAAGCGGGCCAGTGCCTGCGATAGGCTTCGTTGAATGCCGTCAGGTCGTCGGGATCTTCCATGGTCGTCGCCACCCGCTTCGCGTGGCGGTTGGCCCAGTGCTCGATTTCCCGACGCGCAGCCGGCAGGCTTGCGTGCATCGCTGCAAGCGTAGCCGTCAGTCGCAACGACACCTCGACCTCTGCAATCCCTTCGCGCAGGATCGGGCCGAATGCATCGCCGAGCATATCCTCCATGGTTGGCTGGCCGATGTGAACCCGTGGGGAGTCCGGCTCCTTATCGACACGCGCCGCGCCGGGGCTCAGCGTCAGGAATACGCGAAGCAGGGCATTGAGAACCTCGATCCCCGTGCCTGGATCATTGGTCGCCGGTGCGAGCGCCCGGCTGGCAATTTCGGACAGCGCGATCAGCCCCAGTCGAGGATCCTGGTCGAAGGACCGATGCCGTTCGATGGTGAACGTCTTGATCAGTTCGCTCTGGATGCCGTCGTCGATCTTTCCCGAGACCTGCACAAGCGTACGAGCGGGATGCATCATCGCGCCAGGCAGGACATCGACATACACCGTCAGGTCATTGCGGTCAGCGATCGTGCCAAGTGCGGTGATGTCGATATGCGTGACATATCCGGTCTGCACCGCGGTGACTGTGACGGCATCGGCGGGGATGGCGACAGCCGCACGGCCGCCAAGATGAGGGTGTGCAGCAAAATCCTGCATTGCCTGGGTCGCGGCCTCCTCTACGCGGTCGATCACATCGGCCATCCGTCCAAACGCCGTGATATGCCCGATCCAGCGCAGCAGCGTGCCGACCACCAGCAGGATGATCAGCACGGTCGCTGCGAACAGGATGATCCGGCCGTCATGGCCATAGGCGCTGGTGTTCAGGCCAACGATCCCGACCATCGAGAAGACGAAGGCGCCGAGGAAGGTCGACAACGCGTTCTGCGACGTCGGATCGCTGACCATCAGCTGGGTCGCACGCGGCGTCGCGAGTTGCGTTGCGGAGGAGTAGGCACTGACCATTGCGGTTAACGAAAAGGTCGTGACCGCCAGCATGCTCGAGGCCATGATCTGAAGGATCGTGCCGACAGATTGCTGCCCGATATCGGCATCGAACGTGTACGGCAGATACGGCGTGACGAAAGCGGCGAGGATCGCCAGCGCGACGCTCAGCAGGCTGATGATCGCTGCCCGGAACCAGACCTGCCGGACGATCCGGCTCAAAATCCATGTCCATTGCGTCATTTAGCGCTCCTTCAGCTGGCTGGTAGCCGAATAGCCACGACGACAACAGCGCGGTGATCCGGCGGCTCCGCTCGAACTGTCCGCAGATCATCTGTGCGAAGCAAAACAAGCCCCGCCTCGATCACATTCAGCGACTGGCGCCGGGAAGATCTTACCTCGTGACGGGGCGCCGGAGCGTGACCTCCTACTCAGCGCAGCTGTGTCGGATCGATCACGACGTGACGGATTTTGGTACGGTTATGCGTGTAGGTGACGTGGACCAGTCCATCGCGCGTCTGGATCACCGCCGGATAGGCATAGCCGTCGGGTAGCGGCTTGCTCTCGAGTGTCAAAGCGTTGTGCCACCGCACGCCGTCGTCGGACAAACCGATGTTGAGCGGCCAGCGTGCGCCATCGCCCGGCCGCTCGGGTAGATGCGCGCTGTGATTGTAGACGATTAACTGGCGCCCATCGCGCAGCGTCACCGCATCGGTACCCGCATTGGGATTGGGGAGGTCGATCGCCGCGATTGGTGACCAGTTGCGCCCGGCGTCGCGTGACCAGCTCATCGCAAGCGCACCCTGCCGCGTCCGCGCCACCAGCTCCAGTCGACCATCGCGGTGAAACAGGATGCTCGGCTGGATCGCCTCGATGTGCATCGGTGAGGCCACCGCGTCGCCGACCTGCCAGCTTCTCCCGCGATCGGTGCTCCGCTCGATCCGGATCGACCAGATATTGGCCTCTGCGCTGCCTTCCTCGCGGCTCGACGGCGACACCCAGCTGCCGTCGGGCGCAATGACGGGCTTGTTCTTGATCGGTCCCAACACGCCATCCGGCAGGCGCTGCGGCCGACTCCAATGTCGTCCGCCATCAGTCGAGCGGATGACCATGCCCCACCACGCCCGTGGATTCGGCCCGACCTTGTAGAAGAGATGCAGGGCACCGTTCGCAGGCTGAAACAGCACCGGGTTCCAGGTCGGAAATCGCTGACCGTCCGCCGACACACCATCAGCGACTGCAACCGGGGTCTCCCATCGCGTCGCGCCGCGTCGTGCGAACCAGATACGGACGTCAGGCTGGCTTTCGCCGGAACCGCCAAACCAGGCTGCGGCCAGCGTCCGGTCAGGCAGCTCGACGATCGTCGAGGCATGCGCCTGCGGGTAGGGCGCATCGGCATATATGAATTCCGACGATATGATCGGCGACCGAAGCGGGGCCGCAGCAGCCGACGGGGCATGGCCGATCCGGGCTTGCGCCGTGGCGCTGACCGCAAGTGCGATTGCCGCGACCTTCACCATGTGCGCCAGAAATGCCCTGAATTTCATCGCTGTACCCCAACAACGTTGCGGGTACGCGTAGACCCGTATTGCGCGAGCCGGATAGCATGGGGTTTCCAACCGAGCCAATGGCGGCTGATGTGCGCGCTAGTTCGTATTCGTGGTCTGCCTGACCGTTCGATTCGGGAGCGCAGCGCCCGCGGCACGGTCTAGAAGCGGCGTGGTTCGTGTCCGATCAGGTCGCACGTGCCCCGAAAGCCATAATCACTCATGCCCACGACCGTGATGCGGCCGCTGCGCCGATCGATCACGAGCCGTGGCTTGTTCAAGCCGTTCAGGCGGTAACTCGCGCGGACCGTATCTGGGCTGACAGTCACGTCGTACAAATCCCACCATCCCTGATTGCCACGGGAATTGATCGGCGGGATCAGCGACTTGGGTAGCCGGATACGTCCACCACCGGCCCAGGTCTGTACCATGAGCGATGCATCGAAGACCTCCTTCCTGGTTTCGGTATACGTGCCGGACTCGTAGCGGTCACGATCACGGTTCCACTTCCAGGTCGTCCCGTTCGCAAAGCCCGTTTTCGATCCGTCCCCAAAACACACGAGCCCGAGTTCCACGTTTCTGCCGTCAACAACAGGTCCTCCCGAAGGATAGCGATCCTGACCGCCGCCGGGGCCCGCTGGCGCGCGTCCATAGGCCAGATCGGGGTCGTATTCGGGACGCGGTCGTGGCGCAGCTTGACCACCATGGCCGGGGTCGGGGCGGAGGTTCGCGGGCTTCCTGCAATCGGGGGAGGTGGTCGGCTGGATGGAATTGTAGCGGCCTTCCATCGTCGCAATGCTCACGCACTGGCGGCGATCGGCGTTCCACCAATAGGTATAGACGCGATCGTCGCCTTGCTCGCCCCGGATGTTGACGTAGCCGCGTCGTTGCAACTCCATCTCGGCCTGACCTGCACGGGCGCCTACCATGTCCTCGAGACCCGTGGATTGCGCGTGGGCAATTGTGGGAAATGCCGAGCCCATGACAAGGGCGGTCATGATCGTGGACAGGCCAGACGGACAACGCATCGCGATTCTCCCGTTCGTTCGAAGTCACCTCATCATCAGTTGAACGATTGTATAAAAAGGGAGCGACGGCGTCCATCGCTGTCAACGGCGTTCGGTCCCCAACTGCCTATGCGAATTGGAGGGCGAGAATGCTCGCTTAAGCCGAAGAGCCGCTTGGTCGGTGCTGGACTTCATTACATACGGCAGGACCCGCGACATTGCGTCTTCGGCAAGCACTAGGGGGCGGAGTCTAGCACAGGGCAGGCCGTTGCGATCGACGCCCGGATCGAACATGATGCAGCATGGACTTCATGAAGTGGCTCAATTCGCTCGACGAACTTCTGTACGAAGTGATGAGCTGGGTGGTCTTCTTCCCCCTTACGCTTTGGCAGGCGCTCTTTCGGCCAATCCGTACGATGGAGGAGATCGAGCGCGAAGCCGCGCTGCCCGACGATGAACGCTACGCGTCGATACTTAGTCCGCCCCTTTTTCTGGCTCTCACGCTGTTGCTGGGGCACAGCGTCGCTACGGCGTTAGGCCAGACAGACGAAATCATTGCCAATCATCATGGTCTGGCCGATCTGGTCAACGACAATGCCAGCGCCCTGGTCCTCCGCGTCGTCGTTTTCGCGGGTTTCCCACTCTTCCTGGCAGCCCGCATGGTGCGCCAACGCAGGATCAAGCTCGATCGCAATTCCCTGCAGCAGCCATTTTACGCGCAATGTTATCCGGCGGCCGTCTTTGCGCTGGGTCTGAGCGTCGGCAGCAGTTTCGGGATGGACCATCATCAAGCGACGCGCATGATTGGACATTGGCTCGTCGGATCGAGCATCCTGAACTTCTGGATCGTCGAAACGCGCTGGTTCGCGCAGGTGTTGGGGATCAGCCTGGTGCGCGCGACCTGGAACGTCCTTGTCGGGCTGCTGGAAGGCGCGACATTTCTCATCGCGGTGGGCTTTTTGTTCACCCGCTAGCGCGGACTTTGCGATCAAGGGAGAACTGCCCGCCCCACGCTTGCCAGGCGGTTCTCTAAGACCTGCGAAAGCATGATCACAGCAATGGCGATTACAGCGCGCCTCCCTCGGCCAGCGTCTGGAGCTGATCGGCCATCGCGCCCCAGCCGGCTTCGAAGCCCATCGACCGGTGGCGCTCCCACGCTTCATCGGTCCAATGGCGTGCCGCGGCGGTAAAACGGGTGCCTTGCGCGATCTCGAACAGGCCGACCATGAACGGCCCACTGGGCTGCCAACCCGCTGTAAAAGCATCGGTGAATACGAAGCGGCGGTTTGGCTCATAGTCGAGGACGACGCCCTCATTAAGGATCTCCTCACCGTCGGGGCCATGCATGACCACCAGGCTACGGCCTCCGGGGCGCCATTCGATCTCGCGTGCTTCGGCGCGCCACGGTCGCGGACAGAACCACTCCTCGAAGCGATCAACCATCGTCCGCCAGACATCCTCCACGGGAGCAGCGATGCGGCGCTCGACGCTGAGTTCACGAATATTGCTCATCGTTTCTCTCCTCGGCACAATAGGGTCACGTAGCGCTTCAGGTGCCGCACGCTCTCGCGCGCCGCTTGCGGATCACCAGTTGCCTTGGCGACGACGAAACCGCCCTGGAGCACCACTTGAAAGTGGAGCGCGAGGCTCGCTGCATCGACGTTGGCAACGCCATGATCAGCCAGCGCTTCGGCAACGTCGCCTTCGAGCGTGCGCGCATGGCCGATGATTGCCGCCTCAGCAGCGCGCGCAATCGCGGGGTGTGATTGATGCACCTCCTGCGCGAGCGTGCCAGCCAGACAGGTGAAGGCGTCAGTGCCACCGTCGATCAGCGCCTCGCGCAGGTCAAGATAGCCCAACACGCGCGCCAGTGCGGCGGGTGCGCGATGATAGTCCGCATCGGCGAATAGCGGCGTCGTGATCGCCAGCCAGTGGCCGGCGGCGGCCACCCCCAGCGCTTCCTTGGATACGAAATGGTGGAAGAAGGCGCCCTTGGTGACCCCGGCAGCCGCACAAAGCTGGTCGACGCTGGTGGCCGCAAAGCCGTTGCGGCGGATGAGCGTCACGGCAGCGTCCAGCAGCTTATCGCGAGCGCTATTGGAAGATCCTCGACTCGTCATAATGCAAACATACCAACCGGTCGGTATGCCGCAAGAATCATTAAGACGGTGTTCGGAAGCGATCGTCGCAAAGGTCGGGATTGAAAGTCGGTGCCCCTATCGAATGGTAGGAGCTGAGGGGGGCGAACGCGTCGCGAATGTCCGGGCCCGGGTCCATGCACGCAGCCGTCGGGACCAGTATACAGGTCGTACGATTGCGACCGGGATTGCCTGAAACGCTATTCAGCGCAGGTCGCTCTGCCGTTGGGGCCAAGGGCACAAGCAGCTACCCTTATAAGCGCGATAATGGCGGCTGCAGTGCGACCTCGAAGCCCATGGCTAAAAGGGCACGGATTGATCAGAATCTATATCTTATAACTCAGGCCAGTGGCGGATAAGCCGTGTACGTTCGGAAACTTCCCCCCGATCGACACAGCCTATCCACCCACCGACGAAGCTTACGTCGCCTGGTTCGACGATACCGGCTTGGCGGTGACGTCGAAGCGGTCGGCGTTCATGACCTTGACCCAGGCACGGATAAAGTCGCGCACGAACTTTTCCTCGTGGCCGTTCTCGGCATAGACTTCGGCCGTCGCGCGCAACTGCGAGTTCGAGCCGAAGACCAGATCGGTGCGGGTCGCCTGCCACTTCTTTTCACGACCGCCGCGATCATAGCCGATGAACTTCTCGTCGCTCGACGTGTCGACCAGATCCCAGAACGTGTCATTGTCGAGCAGGTTGACGAAGAAGTCGTTCGTCAGCTGCCCCGGACGCTTGGTCAACACGCCATCGGGCGCATCGCCGAAGTTCGCGCCGAGCACGCGCAGGCCACCGACCAGCACGGTCATTTCCGGCGCGGACAGGCCGAGCAGCGAAGCCTTGTCGAGCAACAGCTCCTCGGTCTTCACCGGGTGACGCGTCTTCAGGTAGTTGCGGAACCCGTCGGCCTGCGGCTCCATCCACACGAAGCTTTCGACATCCGTCCACTCCTGCGTCGCATCGCCGCGGCCGCCAAGGAACGGTACCGCCACGTCGTGCCCGGCGTCGCGTGCCGCCTTCTCAACCGCTGCCGAGCCTGCCAGCACGATCGCGTCGGCCAGCGACATGCTGCCCCGCAAGTCGTTCAGCTTTGCCAGAACCTGGCTGAGCTGCTCGGGCTCGTTGACCGGCCAGTCCTTCTGCGGCGCGAGCGCGATGCGCGCGCCGTTCGCCCCACCGCGGTGGTCCGACCGGCGATAGCTCGACGCCGATGCCCAGGCGGTCTTTACCAGCTGGCCGATCGTCAGCCCGCTCGACAGCACGGCGTCCTTGAACGCCGCGACGTCAGCGTCCGACGGTACGGTGCCTTCGGGGACCGGATCCTGCCAGATCAGCGTCTCTTCGGGAACCTCGGGCCCAAGGTACCGGACCCGTGGCCCCATGTCGCGGTGCGTCAGCTTGAACCACGCGCGTGCGAACGCGTCGTCGAGCGCCGCCTGATCGTCGCGGAAGCGCAGCGCGATCTCGCGGAACTCGGGGTCCACCTTCAACGCCATGTCCGCGGTGGTCATCATCGTCGGCACACGCTTGTTTGGGTCGCGCGCGTCGGGGGCCATGTCCTCCGGTTCCGGGTTGACCGGCTGCCACTGCTTCGCACCGGCCGGGCTTTCCGTCAGCTCATAATCGTATTTGAAGAGCAGGCGGAGATAGTCGCCGGTCCACTTGGTCGGGTTGTTCGACCACGCGCCCTCGATGCCCGAGGTCGTGATATGGCCCTGGCCGATTTCCTCGCTGTCGGTCAGCCAGCCGAGGCCCTGCATGTGAACCGATTCCGAAGACGGGGCCTTGAAATGCGGTGCCGGCTTCGCACCGTGCGCCTTGCCGAAGGCATGACCGCCGGCGGTCAGCGCCACGGTTTCCTCGGAATTCATCGCCATCCGCTGGAACGTCGCCTTCATGTCGCGTGCGGACATGAGCGCGTCGGGCTCACCGCCCGGACCCTCGGGATTGACGTAGATCAGCCCCATCTGGATCGCGGCGAGAGGCCCTTCGAGCTCGGGCATGTCCTCGCTGATGCGCGTCTGCGCACCCTCGTTGACCCAGATCTCCTCGGCACCCCAGAAGGTGTCGCCCTCGGAGGCGAAGACGTCCTTGCGGCCGCCGGCGAAACCGAACACCGGTCCTCCCATGCTCTCGATCGCGACATTGCCGGCGAGGATGAACAGGTCGGCCCAGCTGATGTTCTTGCCGTATTTCTGCTTGAGCGGCCACAACAGGCGACGTGCCTTGTCGAGGTTGCCGTTGTCCGGCCAGGAATTCAGCGGTTCGAAGCGCTGCTGACCCGACGACGATCCGCCGCGGCCGTCCGTTACCCGGTAGGTGCCGGCAGCGTGCCATGCCATGCGGATCATGAACGGGCCATAATGACCATAGTCGGCAGGCCACCAGGCCTTGCTGTCGGTCATCAGCGCCGTCAGGTCCGCCTTGAGTGCTGCATAGTCGAGCTGCTTGAACGACTCGGCATAGTCGAACTCTTTGCCCATCGGGTCGGGAGAGACGCCGTGCTGATGCAGCATATCGATCGGCAGCGCGTCGGGCCACCAGTCCTTGTTCGTGCGACCGAGGAGCGAGCGGGCCTTAACCTCGCCGCCACCCTGGGGGCCCATTGGGCAACCGCTTGCCTTAGGCTGTTCGTAATCGGCCATCTTGGCGTCCTCTCCTAATGAGTTTTACCACCGTGTCGGTAAAATGCCGGATCCCGGGTACATTTGTCCAATCGATTATACGGGCGACAGCTATCATCGCACTCGATCACAGAGGGCTGTGAGCGTGTCGTCTGACGGCGCGTACATTCGCGATGATCCGGGTCATCATCATCGTTGGGCCGACGGACGTCGCGGCAACTGATCTGATCAAGGTGTCGCCAAACTTACATTTACTGCGGTTAGAGGATGGGCGTCTTTAGTCTGGTTCAGAGTTTTTCGTCGTGACCGCGCCCCAAGTCCGCCCGATAGATCGTTGGTTCGTCGACCTCGAAAAGCGCGGCGTGTTCGCAGACCCGGCCAGCCGTGAGGGACGGGACTTCGTGTATCGCCGCAGCGCGGCGGGTGCATCGCTGCAAGGTGACCTGCTCGTTCCGGCGTGGACCGAGAGCGCAAGACCGGGCGCTGGCGATCCCCGTCCGCACGACCCGATCAATCCGCAATACGACCCGGCAACGCCCTCGGCACCGGCCCCGATGCAAGGACCTCTGCAATGAAAACCGCGTTCTACAAATTCCTCGGCGGCACGGCGTTTGCTGGCGCGATGCTCGTGGTCTGCAGCACGCCCGCTGCGGCGCAGGAGGCGCGCAACGTCATCCTCTTCCTCGGCGACGCGGGTGGCCTGTCGACGCTCGGCGCCGCTGGGATCCTGGCGCACGACCGGCCGCAATCGCTGTTCATCCAGTCGATGCCCAACGTCGCGCTGTCGGATACGTCCGCGCTCGATCGATGGGTGACCGATTCCGCCGCCGGGATGACCGCGATCATGACGGGGAACAAGACGAACAACGCGATGGTGTCGACGACGCCTTCTGGACCGGGCGGCCGCGCGATGCCGGTCAAGACACTTCTCGAATATGCCGAGCAGCGCGGGCTGTCGACGGGTGTCGTCACCAACATGAACATCTGGGACGCGACCCCGGCCGCGACCTTTGCGCATGTCGCCGCGCGCGCGGACAAGGGCGAGATATTCCGCCAGATGCTCAAGCCCCGCTTCGGCGACGGCGTCGATATCCTGATCGGCAAGGGCCGTGCCGACGCCGTCGCGACATTCGCCGGCCCGGGCACGAGCGCCGAACAGGCGTTCAGGACCGCCGGCTACCGCTTCGGCGAGGATACCGCGCTGGTCGGCCAGGCACCCCGGACCGCGGTGCTGCGCGATGCCGACTTCGCGCCGCTTCCCGCCGTGGAGGCGACCGTCGCGCAGCTCGCCCGCAACCCGAAGGGCTATTTCCTGATGGTCGAATGGGACATGCACACCGACGATCCCAAGGCAGGCCTGCGGCATGTCGTCGAGATGGACGACATGATCCGCCGGATCAGCGCGGTTGCCGGCAAGGACACGCTGATCCTGTTCACCGCGGATCACAGCTTCGGCCTGCGGATGACCGGCGGCAAGCGCACGACGCCGCTCGCGACGCAATATGATCCCGATGCGAAGTCGGTGATCAGCGTCGAACCCGGCCATACCGGCGAAGAGGTCGTCGTCGCCGCGAGCGGCCCCGGTGCGGACAAGGTCCGGGGTTTCATGCCCAACACGCGGCTCTTCGACATCATGCTGTCGGCATTCGGCTGGAAGAAGGACAAATGATCAGCCCTGAACCTGCCTGACGGCTTTTCCTCTCTCGGATCGCGACGCTGATGACGAGGGACTAGAGGCCGAAAGCGGTCAGCCCAACGATGAATGAATGGACGAAGCTGAGGAGTGGGGTGAGGGCGCGCGCGATGTCCGGCAATGCGCCGTCATGCCTTATCCTCACCTCTGCAGCCGGCCCGAGCTGTCCTGCAACAGCCAGAAACGGGTATAGCGTTGCAGGCGCGGGAGAATGATCCACTGCAGGGTCGCGGTGAGCAGCAGGGACGAGGGCAGGAGTTGCAGCGGCAGTGGTGCGTCCTTCAACACCGTGCGAACCATCATGCTGATGAGGAGTAGGACCGGGAACACCGTCAGCCATGTCGTCACGAACCGCTTCCACTTGCTGGCACTCGCATCGCTCGGCAGCTCGAAGGTGACGCCGTCGCCAGTTTCGAGCTGGCGGAGCGCCGTAGAGAAGCGGTCCGCGACAGCGACATGCGCGCGCATCTTGGGGTCGTCATGCCATGTATCGGCTGCGGCGCGATCGTCGAAGCGAAAGAGCAGGTGCTGAAAACCCGCCGTCTGACCGAGCCGGATCGCAGCCCGATACCCCGGCGCCGCACGGGCGTGCCGGTTCAGTTCCTCCACCCAGCGTTCGAAATCCTGCTCGTGGCCGGCACGGATGGCCCGGCTGGTGATGATCGTGGCGGTCTGGTCAGGATCGATTGGCATAATGGCGAGAACAGACGAGGCGGCGGGTACGTTGCGCGGCCGCTTCGTGCATTTCGCCCGTGTCGACCCGCATCAGGAGAGGCCTGTCAGCTTCAGCGCCTGACAGATCGTATAGCGCGTCACCGGACCGCCACGAGCCGCCGTGAGACCACTAGCAGTGCACGCGGCGATCAGCGCGCCAATCGTCGGGCGACCGTCACGATCGCCGCCGTCGCGGCGATAGGCGGTGATCGCATCCTGGATGCACCGGATCACCGGTTCATTCCGTTCATAAGCCCGGGCGCGGCGATCGCCATGCCGGAGCGCCATATCTGCAATGCCATCCATCATCGTCGACGGTCGATAACCGATTATCGCGACGGGATCATCATCGTCCGACACAAGGCCAGGGCGTGCGGCCCGTGCCATGATCAGAACGGCGTTGAAGGTTTCCGCGCGACTTTATAATGGCACCGGACCGGTTACTTCGGTCACCTCGCGCCCGGCAATCGTGCCCGGCAGCCCGCATGCAGGCAGAGCGTCAGGGTCTTACGTCACAATGAATTATCGCCATTCCTTCCATGCGGGCAACAGTGCCGATGTCGTGAAGCACAGCCTGCTGATCGCGCTCGTGCGGGCCCTGCAGCAGAAACCGGGCGCGCTGACGCTGATCGATACGCATGCCGGCTGCGGGCTGTACGACCTTGACGGCGAGGATGCGCAACGCACCGGCGAGTCCCTACAGGGCGTGCTGCGGGCCTTTGCCGAGCCGAACCCCTTGCTGGACGACTACCGCGCCGCGGTACAGGCGGTGAATTCCGGGACCGAACCGCAATTCTACCCCGGCTCGCCGCGGATCCTCGCGCAGCTTCTGCGCCCGCAGGATTTGCTGATCCTCAACGAGAAGCACCCCGAGGACGCCTATACCCTGCGCGGGGTGATGCGCGGCACGCCCGCTGCGGTGCACGAGCGCGACGCCTATGAGCTTTGGCTGGCGCTGCTGCCGCCCCGGACCGCGCGTGGCGTGGTGGTGGTCGACCCGCCGTACGAGCAGCCCGATGACCGCGACCGTATCACCGCGACCCTCGCCGCCGCGCACCGTAAATGGGCGCATGGCGTGACGGTGATCTGGTATCCGCTGAAGGACCGCGCCACGCATACGCGGTGGACGGGGCAGTTGCGCAGGCTCGGTATCCCCAAAGTGCTGGGGGTGGAGCATTGGCTGTACGATGCCGATCAGTCCGGCATCTACAACGGCGCGGGCCTGTATATCGTCAACCCGCCCTACGCCTTCACGCAGGCGCTGCCGCCTATGCTTGAAGCGCTGCGCGCGGTGCTGGCGCCGGAGGGGCATAGCGGCGAGATCACCGCCGTGTGGCTGGGCGATTAGCGTAAACCCGCATCGCCCCGCTCTGGCCGGCTGCAAACGGCCGGGCTGCCAACGTCAAAAGACCGACGCTCTGGCAGGCAATTCGCATCGTCGAGAGCGGCCGTCCGTTGAGTACGATCATTCCCGATTCTCCAGCTCCGGTCGGCGATTTCGAGACGATCTATTGGGACCAGTAATCCGTGCCGCCGGGGGGCGCCAAGCTGCTGACGGTTCCGAAGCCGGCCTCAGGTTTGTCGTTGCCGAAGCGCGGGGGTTACGATCGTACGGCGAGATCGTTATAGGTCCGTAATGAAGATCGCTGCAATTTCCGACATTCACGGGAATGTCGCTGCCCTCGACGCAGTTCTCGGCGACATCGCCACCCGGCACGTGGACCAGATCGTGAACCTCGGGGACATCTGCTCAGGGGGCCTGTTCCCGCGGGAAACAGCCGATCGATTGATGCCTCTGGGATTGCCCACTATACGCGGCAATCACGAACGTCAGATATCGGATCAGCCTCGCGAGCGCATGGGATTGTCCGATCGCCACGCCTTCGACCAGCTGAGCGCTGAACAGCGTGCGTGGCTGACAGCATTGCCCACGACCATGCGCCTGTCCAAAGATGTGCTGCTTGTTCATGGCACGCCGGACAGCGACCTGACCTATTTTCTAGAGACGGTGACGGAGGCGGGGCTTCGTCAGGCCACTCGCGAGGAAGTTCGACACCGTGCGGGAACTGTCGATGCGGCCGTGATCCTCTGCGGCCATACGCATCTCCAGCGGGTGATGACGCTCGACGACGGGCGCATGATCATAAATCCGGGAAGCGTCGGTCTTCCGGCATATGACGATGACCGACCCTACGCTCACCTGGTGGAAAGCGGATCGCCGCATGCGCGCTATGCGGTATTGTCCAATGAGGGTGATGGCTGGGTGGTAGAGTTTCTGTCCGTCGATTATGATTGGGAACAAGCGGCCCGTGATGCCGAGGCGAATGCCCGGACCGACTGGTCCAGACCTTTGCGAACCGGTCGGGTCTAGCACGAGGGTATCGTATTTCTCGATGCGAAGTGCGTTTCGGGAAGCCGTGTCGCTTCTCGAAATCCGGTCCTTCAGGGAACGGCATCAGCGCCGAGCCTCCCCAAAGCCAATTTTCTGCAGTCGCCGACCAAGCGTCACGTGTGAGCTCGACGCCATCCACGTCACCGGCATCATCGTCAGGCAGCGTATGCGCCGCTGGGTTATCGGTCGCGTCTTGAAGCCTGGTACCGTAGACATATCGCAGGGTCGGTTTCGTTGCCGGGGATGCGTGTTGGGTCCATGGTTTTTCCCTTTGCTGTCTTGTGGGAACTTACTAGCATTCGTTGACGCCATCGACGTATCTGGCCGTCAATGCGCTGACTTGGCTGAGAATTTTGTACGTAAACATGTCAAAAATTATGACATATTCGTTCGAGGGCATGAGCACGGCGCTACGGGAATAATTGCGATGATTGTTGCGGCGGCAAACCGATAAGCAACATTCGCTAGGCAAGATTTCGAAAATATGGTGTGGATACGGCAACGTCGAGGAATGCCACGGCAATCATCGACCGTACGTCTTGATCGAGGAATCCAATGCGCGCGTCAGTGTTACAGGCGTCCGCTGCGGTCGGAACCACCCTGCGCGGCAAGCATCCGAAAGCCCCGATGCCTGCTCGCCAAGGCAGCGTGCCGACACCGAGGGGCCGCTCCGGGTTGCGAACCGCCACGGGCGACATTCACGAACGCCGGCATCATCATCCCGTGCTTTCGCGTCGGGCGGCAAGCTCGGCCGACCGGGACGAATATCGTCTGCTTCTCGGCCACACATACGGTTTCAATACCGTCGTCGACCCCATGCTCGGTGTCGGCGGTGGACTGATCGGCTGCCTTGTCTGGGGCCTGCCCGAACCAGGACTGAGTGCCGGTGACTGGAGCCGGTGTGCCGTCGGGCTGGACACCAACCTACCCGACGCTGCCGTGCAGGACCGACCTGCTGCAACGGCAGCGGCGGTGTCGATGTTTGCGGCGTATGAGGAATGGATGCCGGCATGACGCAGCAAATGGACGGTGCCGTCGATCTGACCAACTGCGATCGCGAGCCGATCCATATTCCCGGCTCGATCCTCCCCCATGGTGCGATGCTCGTGGTCGATCCTGCAACGATGCTGGTCGAGCAGGTCGCAGGCGACACCCTCGGCCTGTTCGGCAGGGATGCGGCGTCGCTGACCGGGCAGGACTTGGCGGACTTGCTGAATGCCGAGCAGCTTCAGCGGCTTCGCGATTTGCTGCAAAGCTCCAGCCTCGCGCGCCCGCGTCACCTGCTGGATCCGTTGCTGCGGGTCGTCCCCGACCGCGCGATCGATGCCAGCGTCCATCTGAGCGATGGCGCGCTGGTGATCGAGGTCGAGGATGCCGACCTGAGCGACCGTCATGCCGTCGATCCGCTCGCCTGCGTCCAGGAAATGTTCGACGGACTTGGCGACGCTCCCGATCTCCAGGCCTATTGCCAACTGGCGGCCGAGCGGGTGCGGGCGGTCGCGGGCTACGACCGGGTGATGGTCTATCGCTTCATGCCCGACGATTCCGGCTGGGTGTTCGCCGAAGCCCGGAACGCCGACATCACGCCATTCCTCGATCTGCACTATCCCGCGTCGGATATCCCGAAACAGGCCCGCACGCTGTATCTGACCAGCTGGCTGCGTCTGATCACCGAAGTCGATTACACGCCCGCGCCGCTGCTGCCGTCGATCAATCCGCGCAGCGGCCTGCCGCTCGACATGAGCCACGCGACCCTGCGTGACGTTTCGCCGATCCACCGGGAATATCTGCGCAACATGGGCGTCGACGCCTCGATGTCGATCTCGATCATCTTCGAAGGCAGGCTTTGGGGGCTGATCGCCTGTCACCATCATACGCCGCGCCGCCTGCCGCGTCATCTCCGCGGTGTCTGCGAGCTGTTCGGATCGATGTTCTCGCTGCAACTGGAAGTGCGGCTGCGCGCCGAGCAGCTCGAGGCCCGGTTGCTGTCCCGCAAGGCGCTGTCCGGGATCATGCACGCGCTGGCGAGCGAGGATGATTACGGGGCCGGACTGGTCGCGCAGCAGCAGCAGCTGCTCGATTACATATCCGCGGGTGGTCTTGCGCTGCGGGTTGGGCAGACCCGTGGCGGTGTCGCCATCCGCGTCAACAGCGGCATCACCGCGTTGGGCAATACGCCCGATGACGACCAGATTGGCGCCCTGACAGACTGGCTGACCCTGCGCATGGGCACGTTCGAAGGGGTGTATGCCACGGATCGGCTGGGCGAAGACTATCCGCCGGCCAAGGCCTATGCGGAGATCGCCTCCGGGTTGCTTGCCATGTCCGTCTCGCGCGAACCGCGCGACTTCGTGCTGTGGTTCAGACCCGAGGTGGTCGAGACCGTGCAATGGGGCGGCGATCCGAACAAGCCCATGGAAGTCGGTCCGAACGGCATCCGGCTGACGCCGCGCAAATCCTTCGAGGCGTGGACCGAGACCGTGCGCGGTCGGTCGACCCCCTGGTCGCCGTCCGACAACGATGCTGCGTTCGACCTGCGGGTGTCGCTGCTGGAGGTCGTCCTGCGGCGGATCGATGCTGCCGCACGCGAACGGCTGCGCGCCTGGCAGCAGGAACAATTGCTGATGGCCGAACTCGACCACCGGGTGAAGAACACCTTGGCCAGCATTCAGGCGATGGTGGCGCAGACGAGCCGAAGTGCGTCGTCGCTTGCTGCTTTCACCCATGGGCTCGACCGGCGGATTCGGTCGATGTCGCGCGCACACAGTCTGCTCACGCAAAGTCGATGGGAAGGCGTGTCGCTCATCGTGCTGATCCAACAGGAGCTAGATGCGTATCGGGCGGAGCATGCGAACGTCACGATCACCGGTCCGGATGTGATGCTTCTCCCGAAAGCGGCACTGGCGCTGTCGTTGGCGATCCACGAGCTTGCCACCAACGCCGGCAAATACGGGGCCTTGTCGGCCGCCGGCGGTCATGTCGACATTCGTTGGCAGTTTGACCCGCAGGCTGGACTGGAGCTGCGATGGCAGGAAAGCGGCGGTCCTCCGGTCAGCAAGCCCACACGGCGCGGTTTCGGATCGACCTTGATCGAGCGGGCCTTGGCGCTGGAAACGAGCGGATCTTCGACTCTAACGTTCGACCCGGGCGGGGTGGCGTGCGCGATCGTCATGCCCGCGTCGGTGGCGCAGTCTGGCGGCACCGCCTCCCACGCCTCTATCGCCTATGATGCCCCTGCGAAAGTCACAGACATTCCTACCGACAATCCGCCGCGGATCCTGATCGTTGAAGATTCAGCTATGGTGCTGATGCTCATCGAGGATGTGGTCATCGATTTGGGCTGGGACATTGTCGGTCCCGCGATGCGGCTGCCGGAAGCCTTAAAGCTTGCTTGCGAGGCAGCGATCGATGCCGCGCTCGTCGACGTCAATCTCGATGGCGAAATGTCGTGGGACGCTGCTGCCATCCTGCAAGATCGCAAGATCCCGTTCGTCTTCACCACCGGCTACGACAGCGCCACCGTCCTGCCGGAGCGGTTCGCCGGCCATCCCGTGCTCAACAAGCCGTTCTCGGCCGAAGACGTTGGACGCACGTTGCAAACCTTGTTGAGCCGGCACTGAGCGTGCCGCAGGGGAATGCCGGGCAGCGTAGATTGATCGACCATGCCTGGCCGCGACCGGTTGCGGACGTTCGTTCATGCTTGGCGACACCGTTGAAAAATGGCTGGCATCCAACGATGATCGACTGCGGTTCCTGCGATTGCTCTCTTTGCAGCAAGCGCAATGTCACAACCGTCCGGTTGCGCGACCGCTTACGCTTCATCGACGGCGTGACACCTTTTTGAGGGCTCGCGACAATGTGTCGATCGAATAGGGCTTATGCACCAGTTCGAACCCGTGCGTACCGCTCTGCGCCAGAACCTCGCTGTACCCGCTGGTCAACACGACCGGCAGCTTAGGATACAGCCGGCCGATCTCCTGACCCAGCTCGATACCGGACATGCCCGGCATCATCACGTCGGAGAAGACGATGTCGAACCTGCCTGCATCTGTCGCCAGTTCGGCGAGTGCCTTGGAGGCGTCCATCGCCAAGACCGTATGATAGCCCAACTCTCCCAACGCCTCGGTCGCGAACATGCCAACCTCGGCATTGTCCTCGACGACCAGCACGCAGGCGCCTTCGCCGAGCGGCAGGGAGTTGTCGCCTTCTTCGGCCGCTCCGCCGTCCAGCCCGTCGACCCGGGGCAGGAACATGGTGAATGTTGCGCCTTCGCCTTCGTCGCTTGTGACGACGACGCCCCCGCCGGACTGCTTTGTGAAACCGAAGACCTGGCTGAGGCCAAGGCCTGTCCCTTCGCCTACCCCCTTGGTGGTGAAGAACGGTTCGAAGATCCGTTCAATGTTGTCGGCTGGAATACCGGGACCGCTGTCGGTCAAGGAGACCGTCACGAACTCGCCCGGCGTGGCCGGATGGGACCGTATGGCGGGCATGCCGGAGGCTGCCGCCACCACGATGGCCAGCTCGCCCGCGCCGTTCATGGCATCGCGTGCATTGACCGCCATGTTGACGATCGCGGTGTCGAACTGGCTGCGGTCCGCGTCGATGTAGCAAGGCTCCGTCGGCAGCCGATGCGATACCTTGATGCGTGCGCCCGTCAGCGTCCGCACCATGTCGCTGACCGTCCGCACGCTTTCCGAGACATCGAAGACTTCGGGTTTGAGCGACTGGCGGCGCGCGAATGCGAGCAACTGGTTGGTCAGTTTGGTCGCGCGTTCGGCGGTGTCGGAGATCGCGTCGATATAGCGCTGCCGGCGTTCGTCGGAGAGACCGGGCCGGCGCAATAGGTCGATAGAACCCCGGATGACCGTCAGCAGATTGTTGAAGTCGTGCGCCACCCCACCGGTGAGTTGCCCGATCGCCTCCACCTTCTGCGATTGGCGCAACGCATCCTCGGCCTGGCCGAGGTCGGCGGTTCGCTCGGCGACGCGCTGCTCCAGCGTTTCGGCGAGCGCGCGCAGATCGGCGACAGCACGGTCGCGCTCCGCTGCGATGCTCCGCCGTTCCTCGACGTCGATCAGGACGCCGGGAAAGCTCAGCGGCGTTCCGTCGGGTGCATGGTCAACCCGACCGTTCGCCTCGATCCAGTAATATCGGCCGTCAGCACGGCGGACCCGGTATTGATGCGCATAGGACCCACTGCGGGCGATCACCGCGGTGATGGCCTCAGTCAGCCCTGCCTGATCGTCGGGATGTACCGTTGCTGTAATCTGCGCGAGCGGAATGCCGGATCGGCCGAGCGCCGGATCAAGGCCGAAGGCACGCGCGAATGCCTCGTCTACGGTGAATTGATCGCTTGGCAGGTCCCAGTGCCAGGTGCCGATGATGGCGCCGGCTTCCAGCGCGAGTTTCACCCGCTCGACGTTCTGACGTGCGACGGCTTCACTGACACGCAGGCGTTCCTCCGCTTCTCGGCGGGCGGTCACGTCGTTGAAAATAATTGCGATCTGTCGATCTGCGGGATCGCCAACCCTTACTGCGCGTACGTCGAACCAGCGCTGGAATGCCTCGGCATAATTCTCGAAATTGGTTGCTTCACCGGTCTTGGCAACATGCCCGTATGTCTCGAACCAGAACTGCTCGAGGTCAGGTGCGAATTCCGTGACCCACTTGCCGCGCAAGTTGACGCCGGACTGGCGTTCAAAAGCGGGGTTGGCTTCGACAAACCGGTAATCGACGGCTTTGTCATCCTCGTCGAACTTGACCTCGACGATGGCGAAAGCCGCATCGACCGTGTCGAAGATTGTCTGGAAGCGCTGCTGCGCTTTCCGGAGCGCTTCGCCGGCAAGATGCTCTTCGGTACGATCACGAAGAACCTTGACGTAACCGGTATGGCGGCCGGCCGAATCCCGGAGCAGGGATAACTCACCGCTGGCCCAAAAAGGCTCGTCCCCCTTGCGCACGTGCCACCGCTCATCAGTGGCCCGCCCCGTCTCACGGGCGCAGGCCATCTCCTGTACCGGCACCCCGGCCGCGCGGTCTTCATCCGTGAAGAACAGGAAGACGCTTCGACCGATCACCTCGTCTTCCGACCAGCCCAGCACCCGTTCCGCGCCATAGCTCCATTCGATGATACGGCCTTCGAGATCGCAGGCTACGATGGCGAAGTCCTGTGCGCTATCGACAATCGCCCGCTGGCGCGCTTCGGCGGCAATCAGGCGTCCCGTTGCAACACGCTGCTCAAACTGCACCATGACCTGTCGCGCCATGACGCGGATCGTCTGCTTCTGAACCTCGGTCAGGTCGCGGGGGCGATAGTCCAGAACGCAGAGCGTGCCGATCGGAAAGCCATCAGACGACTTCAACAGGGCGCCAGCATAGAAGCGCAGGTGCGGCTCACCCGTGACCAGGGGATTGCAGTCGAACCGTGGGTCGTCTGTCGCATCGGGGACGAGCAGGAATTCATCCTCGAGGATCGCACGCCCGCAGAAAGACGTCTCCAACGGCGTCTCACGAACGCCAAGCCCGACTTCCGCCTTGAAGAACTGGCGGCCGTCCCCGATCAGATTCACGATCGCGATTGGCGCGTCGCAGATCGCCGCCACCAGTTCGGCGATCTCGTCGAACGCCGCCTCGCGCGGAGTGTCCAGCAGGTCATATTCTGCGAGGGCAGCCAGTCGCTGCTTCTCGTGCGCGGGCAGCTCGGTCATCGGACTCCAAAGGTTTAGCGGATCACTGTGCTGTAGCATCGTCACCGCCAAGCTCAACGTTGGTCGTTCTTAAACTGTCGAAACCGACCGGTTGTGGCACCCGCAGCGACTTATGCTCTTTCCCGTTCCTCGACGATGGCTCCATGATTTGAAAATCCTGCATCGCGACCGCTGTGATCACGGAAAGATCCGATGACAGGGAACCTCGGCATGCCTCTCACGTATGTTGGTTAACGAATATATTGTGGGATTGGGACGAGGGGTCGATGACTGAGACTGGAAGAGTTGCCTATCATCGCGACCGGGCTGAGCAAGAACGAAGGCGCGCGAGCGAAGCAATCGATGACCGCAGCAAGAATGTTCATATCGAACTGGCCCTGGCCCATGGAAAAGCGGTCGTTCTTGGCGGGCATCGTCTTCGCGCGGCGCACGACCGGTGATGCGAGCCGAAGAGGCTTGACGGTATAACTCTCGGACGCTCGCGCAAAGAGCGCTGATCATGCGGCGACTGGGGGTCGGAACGGGATGCCGGTGTCTGCCCAGGTTCCCCCTTCCGAGGACACGCGATCGTAACACGAGATCAGGCAGCGAATTCTGTCCAGCCTATCGCATCGGAATAGGTGTCGATCCGACGCGGCATGAACGATCGGCGACGCTGCAGCCGCGACAATGGATTCGAGGCTGGACAAGATGGCGACGTTCGCCAGAACGCTGTCGGGCAACGTCGCCGTGATCATAGGCCCCGTCGCCATCTTCGTCGCCGCGGGCTTCGAGCATTCCATCGCCAACATGTCCCTGCTGCCAATCGGCTGGTCAGGTTAGCGTCTGATCGCCTCCTGCGGTGAGGTGAGCCCAAGGGAGGGCAGGACCGACGGGCACGATTCCGCAAGGGTTGAGGTCGCGGTGGCTGGCGTAGTAATGCGTCTTGATGTGATCGAGATGCACCGTCGCGGCGATGCGCGGATCTGCCAGCATCCGTTCGACGTACGCTTCCAGCGCCGGATAGTCGGAGATGCGGCGCACGTTGCACTTGAAATGGAAGTGATAGACCGCATCGAAGCGGACCAGCGTGGTGAAGAGGCGGATATCGGCCTCCGTCATCGCCTCGCCCACCAGCCAGTCGCTGCCGGACAGCCTCTCTTCCAGCCAGTCGAGCGATTCGAACAGCGGGCGCACCGCCGCCTCGTACGCGTCCTGCGTCGTGGCGAACCCGGCCTTGTACACGCCGTTGTTCACCGTGTCGTAGACACGGTCGTTGACCTCATCGATCTGCTGCCGCTGGGCCTGAGGATAGAGGTCCGGCCCGGATCCGCCGAACGCCGCGAGCATCCGGATGATGTCCGCCGATTCGTTCGACACGATCGTGTCGGTCTCACGATCCCACAGGATAGGTACGGTGACCTTGCCGGAATAGTCCGGCCTGGCGCGGGCGTACAACTGCCACAGGAACTCGGCGTCGTGCAGTGGATCGCCACTACCGCCGCGGCTCGTGCCGAAGGTCCAGCCATTGTCCAGCATGACAGGGTCGACCACCGAGACGCCGATCGCATCCTCCAGTCCGTGCAGCGCGCGCACGATTAGCGTCCGATGCGCCCAGGGGCAGGCATAGCTGACATAGAGGTGATATCGGCCGGGCGTCGCCGGATGGCCGGGCTGTCCGTCCTGGCCGGGGCTCCCCACCGGGGTCAGCCAGTCGCGAAAGCCCGCATCCTGCCGTTCGAACGCGCCGCCCTTGCTGTCTTCCGTCACCTTGCCCGCGTGCCACGCACCGTCGATCATTCTACCCATGTCATCCCTCCGTCGAAATCGGACCTCAAGCAAGATCCGCCACCGTTTCCCCTCACGAACGACCAACGGCTCTTTTCGTCTCATGCGATGCCCTTGGGGGCGGGTTCGGGACCGGTCGCCCCGGCTCAGGCAAACAGCGGCCGCAGGTCGACGGTCGCGTCCACCACGCCGGTCGCCTGGTCGTTGCGGAAGGGATAGGAGCGTGCAGGAGCGGTAGGAGGTTCTTGAATGGCAAAGCATGGTCGGATGGCAGGGATGGCGGCCGGGTTGATGATCCTCGCGGCGACGGTCGAGGCTGCCGCACAGCCTCGCGTCGAGCGAATGACACAGAGGCCTGTCGCGCTGACGCCGTTGCCGGCCACAATGCACGGCCGTTTCGAGCGGAAAGGCGCCGGCTTTGTTCGCCAATGGCCGGGCAGTTATGCCGAGACGGCGTTTCGGGGCTCGGCGGTATCGTTCGACGTGGGGCCGGGCGAGGTGGCACTCCACGTGCTCGTCGATGGACGCAGGATCACGACGCTCGTCAAGCCGGTTCCGGGCCTGTACCGCGTCGCCGGGATGCCCGCCGGCCGGCACGCGTTGCGCATCGAGGTCGCTTCGGAAAGCCAGTCCGGTCCGACCGGCATCGGGCCGTTCTTCGCCGAACGGGGGACGGTCGGAACGAAGTTGCGCAGTCGCACGCGGCAGATCGAGTTCGTCGGCGATTCGCACACCGTCGGCTATGGTGTGACGTCGCCCAAACGCGAATGTACCCAGGACGAGGTCTGGGCGACGACGGATACGTCGCGCGGCTTTGGCGCGCTGCTCGCACGCCGCTACGGCGCGGATTACGCAGTCAATGCGATTTCCGGGCGCGGGGTGGTGCGCAACTATGGCGGGTTCGCAGCCGACACGCTGCCCGAAGCCTATCCCTTCACCCTGTTCGATCATCGATCCCGTGCCAACGTGCCCGGCTGGCATCCGCAGGTGATCGTTGTCTCGCTGGGCACCAACGATTTCACCACACCGCTTCACGCCGGCGAAACATGGGTGAGCCGCGACGCCCTCCACGGCGATTACGAACGACGCTATGTGCGCTTCGTGCAAGCGCTCCACGCGCGCGATCCACGCGCGCAGATCGTGCTGTGGGCCACGGACATGGCCAATGGCGAGATCCAGGCGGAGGTGGCCAAGGTTGCCGCGACCTTGCGCAGATCCGGCGCGCCGTGGCTCACCTATGTCCCGGTCAACGGCCTTTCCTTCACCGGGTGCCACTCGCACCCCTCGCTCGCGGATCAGACCGTGATTGCCGACCGGATCGCGGCGGTGATCGACGCGCGCGTCGCGGGATGGGCCCGACGCTCCTGATCGACGGACGGCCGTTTCGTCGGGCCAGCGAACGCAATAGGGCGCGGCGCATTATCCTGCTATCGCAGCGGGATGACGATATCGCATCCTGCCCCCACCGATGCCCGTGTCGAGGAACGTGCCGCAGTCGACGCCGCGACCTTTGCCGCCGAGATCGCCCTGCGCGACGCGCCGATCGTGTTGCGCGGCCAGGTCGCGCACTGGGCCAGCGTCCGGGCTGCGGCGGGTGGCGATCGAGCGACGGCGGCGTATCTGACCGGGCTCGGCAATGGCGGCAAGCCGATGGAGGTGCTGATCGGCGGCCCGGCGTTCGGTGGCAAATTCTTCTATCGCGGCGATAATCTGGAAGGGTTCAACTTCCACCGCGAAAAGGCGCCGCTCGGCGTGTTGCTGAGCGAATTGCTGCGCCTGTCGGACGTCCCCGAAGCCGAGCGGCATATCCTCTATGCGAACGCGGCGACCGCGCCCGAGCATCTGCCGGGATGGGCGGCGGCGAACCCGCTCGAACTGCCGATGGGCGGGGCGACGCCGCGGCTGTGGATCGGCAACGGATCGCAGACCGCGACGCATTATGACGGGTCGACCAATCTCGCCTGCGTGGTCGCTGGCGAGCGGCGGTTCACGCTGTTTCCCCCCGATCAGGTCGGCAATCTCTATCTGGGGCCGCTCGACCGGACGCTGGCGGGGCCGCCTTCGAGCATGGTCGATCCGCTTGCGCCCGATCTGGAGCGGTATCCGCGCTATGCCGAGGCGCTCGGCCACGCGGTGGTGGCCGATCTTGGGCCGGGCGACGCGATCTTCATCCCGGCGATCTGGTGGCACCACGTCCAGGCGTTCGGGACGCTCAACGTGCTGTGCAACTATTGGCGCGCCTATGATTCGAGCGTGTCGGCGTTCCATGCGGTGGTGCACGCGATGATGGCGGTGCGCGACCTGCCCGCGGCGGAGAAGGCGGGCTGGCGCGCGTGGTTCGAACATTATGTCTTCGCGGACGAGGCGAGTGCGGCGGGCGATCATCTGCCCGCGCCCGCGCGCGGCGTGCTCGGGCCGGCCAGCCAGGACCGGACCGAGCGAATCCGCGGCTATCTGCTGAAATCGCTCCAGCGCCGCTGAACGTCAGTCGCTGTCGAGATAGGCGGCGACCCAGACGAGCGGCGCGTTCCAGTTGATCGCCACCTCGTTCAGCGCATAGGCGTTGATGTCGTCCGCCCAGCAGCGTTGCGGCGCGCACCGGCCCTTAAGTGTCATGGCGACCGGATCGACCATCGCGCTGCTGTTGGGGCCGCCCGATACCACCCCCGGCGGCGGCGGTGGCGCGGATGCCGACAGCTGATGCGCCCAGAAGCGGTGATGCGGGTTGGTCAGCGGCTTCCAGCCGGTCCCCGAAACATAGGATTGGCCCAGCGGATTGCGGCCGAGGATATAGTCGGCCGCATCGACGACGCCGGCGCGGTAGCGCGCTTCGCCAGTGAAACGCTGTGCGAGGCCGAGCAGCATCGCGCGGTTGAGGATGCTGGAATTCGAGCCCCAATTATAAGTCTGCGACGCGTAGGGGATGCGGTAGCCGGTGCGCGCGGTTTCGACGAGGAAGCCGTCGGCGGCCGCGACGATCGCCGCACGTGCGCCATCGCGGATCGTCGCGGGAACGCCGCTTGCGGTCGCGAGCGTGATCATGCCGAGTGGTGCGACGCTGGCCCAGCCGGGTTCGCCGGTCGCGCCGGTCGGCAGCGCCGCGCGGTAAGCGGCATCGCCGGTCGTCGCGAACAGTTCGGCTGCAGCCCAGGCGCGTTCGTCGTCGAGCATCTCGTCGCCATAGCCGCCGCTGCCGGCGAAGCCCTGCGCCGCGAAGATCGCGGGGTTGCGCTGCGCTGCGGTCCAGGCGGCGCGCGCGGCGGCAAGGCACCGCGCGGCAAAGGCGGGGTCTGTCGCTTTCCAAAGTCGCGATGCTTGCGCCGCGACCGCGGCGAGGTTGAGCGTCGCCGCGGTCGAGGGCGGGTAGAGGAGCCGCGGTTCCTTGTCGTCGGCGGGTGCGGTCGGCAATGTCGTCCAGCGCGCGTCGGCAACCTTGTGGTGCGCCATGCCGCCCGCATCGACAGGCGTAAGTGCAAGCCTGCCCGAGCGATCATGCGGCCCGATGGGGAGTGCGACGCGGGTGCCCGCGGGGACCTGCATCCGCAGCATCCACTCGATTTCCCACCGCGCTTCGTCGAGCAGGTCGTCGCGGCGGTTGCCGGCTTCTGGCAGCCGCGCCTGACCGTCGGCGAACACGCGACGCGCAAGCCCGGTCTCGTAGAGATTCTGCAGCGTCCACACCGCGATGCCGCCGTTGACGACATATTTGCCGTGGTCGCCCGCGTCGTACCAGCCGCCGGTGACGTCGAGCGTATAGGGACAGCCGGACCAGACATTGCCCTTCTCGTCCGCGCCCGAAAAACAGGCAGCTACCTCGCGCGGATGGCCGGCCGCGCGGGCCCAGCGGGCACCGGCCCAGCGCGCGTCGATCGGCGTACCGGCGCGCTGCTGGTAAAAGAAGTTGAGCGCGTTCAGCGCAAGCGGGGCGTAGACGTCGCGGCCGACGCGGAAGCGGCCGCTTTCGGTCCCGTCGACGCGCAGCCGGTAGCTGCCCGGGCGGGTGAGCGCGGTGAAGCGCGCGACATGGACATGATCGCCCGACGCAGCGTCGTCACCGCCGACGCTGGTGCGTCCCGTCAGCACGGTCTTGCCAGCGTCGTCGACCACGACCCAGTCGAGCGGCCGCGACGCGTGATCGGCGACGATCGCAAGCTTGGGGTCTTCGGGACGGAAGCCGAGCTGGTTGAGGTTGATGACGGCCGCGGCAAGGAAGAGGGCGATGGGCATCAGATTGTCCTGTCCTGGCCCAACCGTGCCAGCGCGTCGGCATGGGGGGGCATGTGCGTCAGCGAGGTGGCGACGACGCGTTCTATCTGAGCGAGCCGCTTTGCCGCGATGGCGATCGGCAGCGCGTCGCAGATTGGGTCATGGCCGGTCACGGGTGAGTCCTGTCCGGTCAGCAGAGCAAGCCAGCTGACCTCGTTGAACAGCTCGTCCGCTTCGCGGAAAATGCGTCCGCCGGCGCGGAACAGCGCGAGCTTTTCGGCGAGGCCATCCGGGATCGGCGCCGCCGCGCGCTCGCGCCAGAAGGGTTCCGTACGGGCATTGAGGCGATAATGCGCGACGAGGAAATCGCGGATCCGGACGAACTCGCCGGTCATCGTGCGATTATATCGGTCGACGATCGCCGGGGCAGGGGGACCGCCCGCCGGAAGCATTCGCAACAGATGCTGAAGCCCGCTCTGCACCAGATGAATGCTGGTTGATTCCAGTGGCTCCATGAACCCCGCCGCGAGGCCGAGCGCGATGCAGTTGCCGCTCCAGAACCGGGTGCGGTGCCCGGTGGCGAAGCGGATCACGCGCGGGTCGGCCAGTGTCTCACCCTCCAGCCCTGCGAGCAGCGTCGCGGTCGCTTCGTCCTCGCTGCAGTGGCGGCTGGAAAAGACATGCCCGTTGCCGGTGCGATGCTGCAGCGGGATACGCCAGCGCCAGCCGGCGGGTTCCGCGATCGCCCGCGTGAGCGCGAGCGGCGCGGCGTCGGCGGCCGACGGGACCGCAACCGCACGATCGCACGGCAGCCATTGTGACCAGTCGGTCCAGCCCGCCTGCAGCGCGCCTTCTATCAGCAGCGCGCGAAACCCCGTGCAGTCGAGGAACAGGTCGCCCTCGACACGGCTGCCATCGGCGAGATGGACCGCGGCAATTCCGGCGGGGCCACGCTCGACGCGGTCGACCCGGCCCTCGCGGCGGATGACGCCGTGCGCCTCGGCCTGCGCGCGCAGGAACACGGCGTAGCGGCCTGCGTCGAAATGATAGGCATAGCTGATGCGCGACAGCGGTGAATCACCGTTCGCGATCGGGCGCGAGAAGCGGCCGGCTTCGGAGGCGCGGGCTTCGAGCGAATAGGCGCCGAGCGCTTCGGCGGCACCCGCCTGGCGGGCGCGCAGCCACTGCGCGGCGAACGGCACGCCGGCGATGTCGGTCCCGATCTGGCCGAACGGATGGACGTAGGATTCGCCCGGGCGCGTCCAGCCCTCGAAGCGGATGCCGAGCTTGTAGCTGCCGCCGGTCGCACGGAGGAATGCGTCCTCGTCGATCCCGAGCATCGCGTGAAAGGTGCGGATCGGCGGGATCGTTGCCTCGCCGACGCCGATCGTGGCGATGTCGTCCGATTCCACGAGCGTCACGCGCGTCCCGGCCGGGCCCAGCAATCGGCCGAACGCGACCGCGGCCATCCAGCCCGCGGTACCACCGCCGACGATCACGACCGATCCGAGCGTGCCGGTCATGCGCGCACCCGCGCCGGGCAGGTGCGGGCCAGATAGTCCTCGTGCCGGGGCATTCGCGATGCGGCATCGGCGAACATCGCGCGCAGCCGGTCGAACCGTGCATCGACCTCGCGCGCATCGACCGCATCGGCAAGCCGGTCCCAGCCGTCGGGAACGATGCCCTGGCCCAGCAGCACCGCGACCCAGCTCGCCTCCGCGAACAGATCGTCCTCCCAGCGGAACAGCCGTCCGCGGCGACGCCACAAGGCGAGCTTCTCGCTGAGGCTGTCGGGGATCGCCCGCGCCCGCGTCTCGCGCCAGAATGGCGAATCATCGCGGCGCGTCGCATGGTAATGGAGAATGAGGAAGTCGCGGACCTGGTCGAACTGAGTCGCCGCCAGCCGGTTATAGGTGTCGATCTCGACCGGCGAGAAGCCCTGGTCGGGAAACAAGGCGAGCAGTTTCGAAATGCCCGTCTGGACCATGTGGATGCTGGTCGATTCGAGCGGTTCGGTAAAACCGGAGGCAAGGCCCAACGCGACGACGTTGCCGATCCACTGCTTGCGCCGCCGTCCCGCAGTGAAGCGCAGCAGGCGTGGTTCGGCGAGCGGGGTGCCGTCGACCCCGGCGTGCAGCGTCGCCGCGGCCTCATCGTCCGAACAATGCGCGCTGCTGTAGACATAGCCGTTGCCGGTGCGGTGCTGCAGCGGGATGCGCCATTGCCAGCCGGCCGCGCGCGCGGTCGAGCGGGTATAGGGGGTGATCGCCGCGCCGGCGTTCGCGGTCGGCATCGCGACGGCCCGATCGCAGGGAAGCCAGTGCGTCCAGTCCTCATAGCCCGCGCCCAGCGTCTGCTCGATCAGCAGGCCGCGGAACCCCGAACAGTCGAGGAACAGGTCCCCTTCGATGACGCGGTCGCCGGCCAGCGTGACGTGGCGGACATGGCCGGTCTCGCCGTCGAGTGCGACGTTGACGACATCGCCTTCGACGCGCACGACGCCGTCGCGCTCGGCGCGCCCGCGCAGGAAGCGTGCATAGAGCCCCGCGTCGAAATGATAGGCGTGCGCCATCTGCGACAGCACCGACGCCGGGTCGGGCGAGGGGGGCACGAACCGTCCCGCGCGCGCGGCGACCGCGCACAGCGAATAGGCCTCGATATCCTCCACGACCCCGGCGGCGCGGCGGCGGCGCCAATATTGGTGGAAGCGCACACCCTCGATATCGAAACCGAAGCCGCCAAAGGGATGCAGATAGCGCTCGCCAAGCGCACCCCAGTCGACGAACTCGATCCCGAGCTTGAAGCTCCCCGCGGTCGCGGCGAGGAATTCTGGTTCGTCGATCCCCAGCATCGCGTTGAAGCCGCGGATCGGCGGGATCGTCGCTTCGCCGACGCCGACGGTGCCGATCGCGTCCGATTCGATCAGGTTGATGCTTGCTCCGGTCGGGATCAGCCGGGCAAGCGCGGCCGCCGCCATCCAGCCGGCCGTGCCGCCGCCGACGATGACGATGCGGCGGACGGGGGCGCCGATCGTCATGCGCGCGCCCGCAACGCGGCCATCGCCTGCGCATAAGGGGGAAGCGCGCGGACCTGCGCGATGACCCGCGCACGCTGCCCGGCCAGATGCCGCTCGATCGCCGCCAGCGGCACTATGTCCGCGCGCGCATCGTAACGGCGCGGCATGAGGCCCATCGCGTCGAACATCACCGCCCAATCCTCCTCCTCGAACACTTCGTCGTCATACATCGGCAACCGCCCGCGCGCCGCAAACAGATCGTGTTTGGCGGCCAGCGGTCCGGGTAGCGATGCTGCGCGGCGGTCGTCCCACAGCGCGCCGGCGCGACCGGCCACGGCATAATGCGCGATCAGGAAGTCGCGCGCGCCCTGTAACGCCCCGGCCGCAGTGCGGTTGAAGGCGGTGGCTTCGACGGGTGCCTGCGGTCCGGCGGGCCAGAGCTGGATCAACTGCGCGAGCGAGCGCAGCAACAGCGTCAGTGTGGTCGGGTGCAGTGGTTCGAGCAGGCCCGCCGCGGCGCCCAGCGCGACGCAATTGCCGCGCCATGCCTCGACCCGCCGCGCCGCGTGGAACGGCTTGCCGGTGCCCCCGATGCTGCACGTCAGTCGGACATCGGCGCCGTCGAGCGGCCAGGTTGCCGTCCAGCCCGTGTCCTGCGCATCGACCTGCGTATAGGGCGGGGGCGCGCCCTGCGCGGGCACCGTCTCGGCATGCGTCCGGTCGCACGGCAACCAGCCGGACCAGTCCTCGGACGCGGGGCTGGTACGGCTGGCGATGCGCGCGTCGGTTCCCGAACAGTCGAGGACGAGCCAGGGTTGGACTGCGGTACCGTCCGCGAGTGTCAGCCTCTCGACAATGCCGTTCGCTGCGATCTCGGCATCGACGAAGTCCGCGGAGGCGCGTTCGGCCCCCGCTCGCAGCGCCGCCGCGCGCAGCAACGCTTCATAGGGCGCGACGGGCAGATGCAGCGCATGCGCGATCAGCGCCCCGGGCGCGAACCGGCCCGCCTGCGCGGCGACCGCGGACAGCGCATGATCGGCCAGCCGGACCGGGTGCCCCGCCGCGCGCAGCCGTCCGGCGAGTTGGTGAAACGCGATGCCCTCGAGCGGCGCACCGGTCTCGCCATAAGACAGGAACGTCGCCGCGCCGTCGGCCCGCCAGCCGCCGAACGCGACGCCCAGCGCATGGCCGCCGCCCGTCATCCGAACGAGTGTCGCCGCATCGAGACCGAGATCGGCATGGAAGCCCGCGAGCGCTGGCGGCACCGCGATCACCGGTGCGAAATCGCCCAGGCCATCGCCGCCGGTGCCGTCGTCGATCACCACCACGCGGTAGGATTCGCGTGGCAAGCGCCGCGCCAGCGCCGCCGCGGCGATCCAGCCACACAGGTTCGCGCCCAGCACAGCGACCGTGGCTGTCACGCGGCAGCTCCGATCCGTGCAAGATAGTCCGCATGCGTCGGCATCCCCTCGGCGGTGCGGCGGCAGGCGTCGGCGACCGCCGCGACGCGCGCGCGCGCGTCCGCGACGGGTAGTGCGGCGACGAGGGGGTGGATCCGTTCGGGCATGATTCGCTGGCCATAATAGACCGCGAGCCAGCTCGCCGGCAGGAACATGCCCTCGCGATATTGTTCGACGATGCCCCGATCGCGAAAGGCGGCGATCTTCCCGGCCAGCGAGGGGGGCAGGTCCATAGTCCGCATGTGGCGCCAGAACGGCGTGTCGTCACGCTCGGTCGCGCAATAATGAAGAACCAGGAAGTCGCGGACGCGGTCATATTCCAGCGCCATCGCGCGGTTGAATTCCGCGGCATCCGCAGGGTCGAGCACGGCGTCGTTCGGGAACAGCTCGATCAGCTTGCCGATGGCCAGCTGGATCAGGTGGATGCTGGTCGACTCGAGCGGCTCGAGAAACCCGGCGGAAAGGCCGATCGCCACGCAATTGTCGATCCACTGGCGGTGCCGACGCCCGGTGCGGAATCGCAGCATCCGCGGCTCGGCCAGGGGCTCGCCCTCGAGATTGTCGAGCAGCACCGCGCGCGCGCGGTCCGGATCGGTGAAGCGCGTCGAGAAGACATGACCGTTCCCGGTGCGATGCTGCAGCGGGATCCGCCATTGCCAGCCGGCGTCGCGCGCGGTGGCGCGGGTATAGGGGACGGGGGGACCGGTGTTCGCCGTCGGGACCGCCCAGGCCGCGTCGCAGGGCAGCCAGTGCGCCCAATCCTCGTGTCCCGCCTTCAGGGCGCCTTCGATCAGCAAGGCGCGGAACCCTGAACAGTCGACGAACAGATCACCCTCGATCCGCTGCCCGTCCGCCAGGCGAAGGGCCGCGATACCGCTCGGGCCCCGTTCGACGTGCTCGACGCGACCCTCGATCCGCGTCACGCCGCGGGCTTCAGCATAGTCGCGCAGATACGCGGCATAGAGCCCGGCATCGAACTGATACGCATAGGAATAGGTCGACCCGACCGATCGCGGATCGTCGAGCGGCGGCGTGAAACGCCCGGCACGCGCGGCGACGATCGGGAGCGAGCAGGCGGCGAGCGCGGGCGTCTCATCCGGCCTGCCCCGGGTCGCGTGGAGCCAATGCTGATGGAATGGCAGTCCGTCGATGTCATGCCCGAAATCGCCGAACGGATGGATGTAGCTGTCGCCGATCCGACCCCAATCGCAGAACTCGATACCCAGCTTGAACGTCGCCTTGGTACGCCGGACGAAATCGGCTTCGTCGATACCCAGTCTTTGATTGAAGAAACGGATGTGTGGCACCGTGGCCTCACCGACACCGACGGTGCCGATCTCCTCGGACTCGACCAGCGTGATGTCGGCCAGCCGTGCCGCGGACGGCGTACCGGTCGTTAGGCCGAGCGTCGCCGCGGTCATCCAGCCTGCGGTACCGCCACCAACGATAACGATGCGTAGCCGAGCACGTTCGTCCAATTCCACCCCCCGGCTATGTTGCAATCATGCAACAAGCCTAGCAATTCACTTAAAAACCGTCCGATTCAGTCTAGGCCGAACTCATCCCTCTCGCTACCAAACATTGTAAGAAAAAAGCGCTTACAAATGATAGCGCTAACACAATGAGGGGATGCCGGGAGTCATGGCCAAGTTCGAGATCACACGCGCCGCGCGTCGCGGGAACCTCCTCAAAGGTGGTGCCTCCTTGCTTGCGCTGTGCCTGGCCGCCGCGCCAAACGGCGCTCTGGCTCAGCAAGCCGATGCCGCCGCCGGCCAGACCACGCTGACGCCGAACGCGGCCGGGCGTACCGCATCTTCTGATCGCACTGCGGCGACGGTGGCCGGGGCGCCCCAGGCGGGCGCGGCACAGCCCTCCGCCAACGGGCAGGTGCCCTCGGGCGGTGCCGAGGTGACGCAGGCCGAGCAGTCGACCGCAACGCCGCAGGACGAAGCCGCCGATCAGGACATCGTCGTCACCGGCATCCGCCAGAGCCTGAAGAGTGCGCAGGCGATCAAGCGCAATTCCGAAGTCGTGGGCGATTCGATCTCGTCCGAAGACATCGGCGCGCTGCCCGATCGTTCGGTCACCGAAGCGCTGCAGCGTGTGCCTGGCGTGTCGATCAGCCGCTTCTCGGCCGGTGCCGATCCCGATCACTTCGCGACCGAAGGGTCGGGCGTCACCGTCCGCGGCCTCAGCTACACGCGCTCCGAGATCAACGGCCGCGATTCGTTCAGCGCGAACAACGGCCGCGGCCTGTCCTTCGCCGACGTGCCCGCCGAACTGCTTGGCGGCGTCGACGTGTTCAAGAGCCCGTCCGCCGACATGATCGAAGGCGGCATCGGCGGCTCGGTCAATCTGCGCACGCGCCTGCCGTTCGATTCTACCGGACTGGTGCTGGGCGGGACGCTCGAGAACAATTACGGCGATTTCGTCAAGAAGTCGGCGCCCACGGTCTCGGTGCTCGGCAGCAACCGCTGGGAAACCGGCATCGGCGACTTCGGCATCCTCGCCAGCTTCGTGCGCTCGCAGGTCCGTAGCCGCGCCGACAGCGTGCAGATCTCGAACTGGGGCGAGCGCGTGATCGGCGCCGACGGATCGCTGTTGCAGCCGGTCGACGCGACCACCGGCGTGGTCAACGCGGGCCGCACCGTCTACGTGCCCCGTGGCGCGGCGATCCGCAGCCAGGAATTCAACCGCACGCGCTACGGCTATTCGGCCGCCGGCCAGTGGCGTAGCCCCGACAAGTCGATGACCGCGACCGCGCAGTTCCTGCGGACTGACTCGCGCGAGGCGTGGACCGAGAATTCGATCGAGGTCGCGACCGACAACGTGCTGGCGGCAGGCGACACGCAGCCCTTCCCCGGCACCAGCTTTGCCTATGACGACGATAACGTCTTCACCAGCGGGATCATCACCGGCCCGAACGGCTATCGCGCCGATCAGGATCCGGCGAACGGCGGCGACCAGCGCACGCCGAGCAACGGCCTGCAGAGCAACAACATCTCGCGCGGCAACCAGTCGCGCTTCCGCACCAACGACGCCAGCTTCAACCTGAAGTGGCAGGCGACGAACCGGCTCGGCATCAACCTGGACTACCAGCATGTCTGGTCGCAGGTGAAGGTCACCGACCTGACGGTCTGGGGCACGACCTTCCAGAATGCCGATATCCGGCTCGACGGGACCAACCCGGCCTATGTGAACTTCATCCCCGTGACGAACACGCCGAACAATTACCAGAACGCCGCGCACCCGAGCTATCTCGACGCCTATAACAACTTCTACCGTTCGGCGATGGACCATATCGAGGACAGCGAAGGCAACGAGGATGCTGCGCGCATCGACCTCGATTATTCCTTCCCGGAGGATAGCTGGCTGACCTCGGTCCGCGTCGGCTATCGCTTCGCCGATCGCCAGAATGAAGCGCGTTCGACCGGCTATAACTGGGGCGTGCTCAGCGAGATCTGGGGCGGCGGCAACAACCAGGACAATGCAGCGGCGCCGACCGGCCCGGGTGGCCCGGTCTGGTTCGATCGCCCGATCGACGGCAATCCCGTCACGCGCAATACGGGCAATCTCGGCCCGCAGCAGGCATTCCTCTACGACAACTTCTTCCGCGGCAAGGCGAACGATTCGTCGAACGGCGGGCGCGTGTTCGTGCCGGGGTCGTTCCTCCAGGATTATGGCGCGGCGACGCAGGCGATCAGCCAGATCGCGCAGGAATGGCGCAACTTCACGAGCAACCTGTCGGGCGCCAATGGCTGGGTGCCGCTGGCGAGCCGTGCCGGTGTCGTCGCCGGAACGCCGTTCCTGCCCGGTGAGATCAATCCGGTCAGCGAGCGCAACAACGCGGTCTATGCGATGGCGCGCTTTGGCAACGACCTGTCGAACGGCTGGAACCTGAGCGGCAATATCGGTGTGCGGTACACCAAGACGGATCGCGTCTCGTCGGGCTTCTTCGCCTTCCCGCAACAGTCGTTCAGCTGCGTCGCGCCGACCGACGGGCAGCCGGTCTCGCGGTTCTGCGCGCTGCCGCAAGCCGTACGTGACGCCGCCGCGGCGTTCCAGAACGGCAGCACGACACCCAACGACGCCAAGCTGAGTTACGACTATTTCCTGCCGAGCTTCAACGTGAAGCTGGCGATGGGCGGTGGTCTCCAGTTCCGCGCGGCGTTCACCAAGAGCGTCGCTCCGCCGGATTTCGGGCTGACCCGGTCCTATTACAACATCAATCTGAACACGAGCGACCAGACGATCCTGTTCAACGGGGCGCCGGTCGCGACCTTCCAGGTCGGCAACCCGTTTCTCAAGCCGGTCCGTGCGGACAATTACGATGTGACCGCGGAATGGTATTTCTCGAACGTCGGCCAGCTCACGCTGTCGCTGTTCAAGAAGGACCTGTACGGCGTGCAGACCAACAGCCTGCAGCGTCAGAGCTTCACCAACAACGGCGCGACATTCGACGGGATCATCACGACCCCGCTGAACTCGACCGAGACGGGTCGCGTGAAGGGGTTCGAGGTCGGCTATCAGCAGACCTATGATTTCCTGCCGGGGCTCCTGAGCGGGTTCGGGCTCGCGGCCAATTTCACCTACGTGAAGTCGTCGGGCGTGTCGCAGCAGAACCTCGATTCCGACGATCCGAACGTCACCGCCGGGATCATCTCCAACGTCGACACCAGCGGGCTGCCGTTGCAGGGGCTGTCGAAATACCAGTTCAACTTCGCGCCCTTCTACCAGCGTAACGGGCTGGAGGTACGCGCCGCGTATAACTGGCGGTCGAAGAACCTGCTGACGATCCGCGACGTGATCGTGCCGAACTCGCCGGTCTACGCGGAGAAATACGGGCAGCTCGACGCCTCGATCTTCTACGCGGTGACGCCAGCGATCAAGATGGGGTTCCAAGGCGTCAACCTGACCAATTCGATCACGCGCACGTCATATGTGATCAACGATGATCTGCTGACCCGGCCGCGCAACTGGTTCATCGCGGATCGCCGCTTCACCTTCTCGATCCGCGCGTCGTTCAGATAAGCGCGAAAGGGTCGGCCGGTGCGGCCGACCCTCCCGATCCTTTTCCCGTTCTCCCCCCTGGGCGCCGCACGACAATCGCGGCGCCCTTTTTTTGTCCGGGCGTCAGGTGCGGGGCGGGGCGGCAGCAAGCGCGGCGGCGATCGCGGTGTACATCGGTTTGGGCTTGAACGCGGCGTCATAGGGGCAGGGGCGGCGGCGGGCCTTGTCCTTGCGCGGCTCGAACCCCTCGATCCAGCTATAGCGGTCGGTCATCCCCCACAGCAGCACGTCGCGAAGCTGCGGATAGGCGAGCATCACGTCGAGATAGCCGCGCGTGAAATCGGCCACCGCCTGGTCGCGGACCGTGAAGTCGGCAGGGAGCGAATTGTCGCGGACGTCGAGCTCGGTGATCACCAGCCCGTAGCCCATCGCGGTGACCGCATCGAGGAAGCGGCGCCACTCGCCTTCCAGCCCTGCGATCGTCGCGCGCGCGTCGATCCCCTGCGTGACGAGGTGAGACTGCACCCCCAGCGCATCGACCGGCACGCCGCGCGCCTTGAACCCTTCGAGCAGCTTGAGCACGCCGGCGCGGTGCGTCGCGTTGCCGGGCTCCCAGCTCATATAGTCGTTATAGACCAGCTGCGCGTGTGGCGCGACGCGGCGCGCGGTGTGGAAGGCGAGGTCCAGCGTTGCCTCGGGGCTGCCCAGCGCGCGCGACAAAGCGGTCTGGTACAGGCTCGCATCCTTGGGATCGACCGCCTCGTTGACGACGTCATAGCTGCGGATCCGCGTGCCATAGCGGCGGCATACCGTGGTGATATGATCGACCAGCAGATGTTCGGCGGCGCGCGCGGGGGTCGCGCCGAAATCATGCGTTTCTTCCCAGCGCGGCATCCATTTGGGCTGATGCCACAGCAGATTATGCCCGCGCACCGGCAGCGCGTTCGCGTCCGCCCATGCCATCATCGCATCGAAGCGGGTGAAGTCGAAGGCGGTCGCGCTCGGTCGCAACGCCTGCCACTTCATCTCGTTTTCGGCCACGAGCAGGCCGCAGTCGCGTTTGAGCAGGTCAGCATAGGCTGGGTTCGCGAACGAGCCGCGATCGGCACCCGGGGCACCCCATGCGAAACTCGACCCCATCCGCATTCCCTTGGTTGCGGCGATGCCGTGCAGGCCGGTCGGTGCAGGTGCGGCCGTTCCACGGGCGCCGGCCGATACGGCAAGACCCGTCAGCATCGCCAGCCCGGTGCGTCGCGTAATTTCCACAGCACATCCTCTCTTTTATGATAGCGCTAACGCTGGCGGTTTCTCCGCAACAGGTCAATCCCGAAGCCTCTGGTTTGATACGCAAACTGGATGGCCGAAGACGCAATGGTTCGGTGGCAAGCGGGCCCTGGACGTGTCTATGCAACGGGGGAAGCCGGGCCCGATTCAATCAGCCGTTCTGCAACCACCCGCATCGCCTCGACATCCCGGCCGCAATAGAGGCGCAGGGCGGTATCAAGTTCGGCGCGGCGCTTTGGCGTAGATGCGACGTCGACCGCTTCGCGATACGCCGCGACCGCGTCGCCGCCGTCCCGTACGGCCAGCGTGGCATAATCGAGATGAGGTGCGATCGTCGGCAGGACCGCCTTGATCGACCAGCTTCCGCGCTGGTCCCGGTGGTACCAATGGTCGCGGGTGACGGGCAGCAGGTCGACGATGCGCGCGGCGAGATCGTCGAGCACGGCGGCGAGATCGGAATAGGCACGCGCGAGGCGCAGCACGACGTCGCGTTCGAAACGGGCGTGCCAGGCGATGACCGCGCCGGTCCGTGGCAGTGCGGCAAGCGCCTGGGCACAGGCGCGGCGCGGATCTTTGCCGCTCAGATCGAGAAACTCGCGCCGTACGATGCCGTGGTCAGCGGCTTCGACATCCGCGACGAATTGAAACGGCACCTGCTCATAGGGCGAGCAGCCGGGCCAGACCGGCACCGCGTCGCTGACGGTTTCGAAGTCCAGCCAGATGCGCGGATACGACCAGCCGGCCATCGCCTGCGCAGCGCCCGCGGGGTCATGCTCGACCTGCCCGGTCATCGTGGCGCGATGGACGCGGCGGTCGGTGTCGGAGCCCAGATCCTCGACCGGGACATGCGTCAGGTCAACGATGCCACGCTGCAGGAACGCCTTGCCCGCGCCGCGCGGCAGGATCGTCACGGGCCAGTACGGACCCGCCGGCAAACCTGCGTGGCAATAGTCGGTGAAGGCACAGGTGTACGGCGCGTGGCAGTGATCGCCGACGATCGCTGCAGGTTCGCTTTGTGTCAGCAAGGCCTTGGCCGCACCGACGCGCGTGCCTTGTGTCACCACAATCGGCGCAACCAGCGCGGTCACGTCGGTATCGACGAACAGCCCGCCGCGGTCCCCCGAGCGGTCCAGCGTGAAGTCGCGATCGAGGTGGCGGACGTGAACCGATGTGATGAGCAGGCCGTTGGCGGCGGCGACCCAGGCCTGAGTCGCGAGCGCGGCGAGATGGTCCGGCTTTGCCTTGGTCGAACCGCGAACGGCAATGATGCGCCAGCCGTCGCCATCCGGTTCAAGGATATCGACGATCGCCTGCACGCCGTCGTGGAAGAACTGCGCGCCCGCGATGATCTGGCGGGTCGCAATCGCTGCGCCGGTCGCTGCTGACGCTGCCGATCGACCGGAGGCGGGGTCGATCATGACCATGTCAGGCATCTGCCGCCGCGCCTCGGCAGCAATCACATGCGCGGTCGCCCGACGATCGGCGGCATCGTTCGTCGAACCTGCGCTGTCGGGCCGAAACGTCATCAGCCACAATTGCCGCGGGCACCGCTCGAACGCGGCGAGGCGCGATGGCGAGAGCGTGTCAGGCGGCAAAATCACACCCCTCCATCGACCATCCGTCCCAGCGCATCACGAGATCCCGCGCGTCGCGCGACGTTGCGGGATCGACCGCGACCGCGTCGATCCGTTCGGCCTGGCGTTCGATCAGGCCGAGCCACTTGGCGCGGACCGCCTCGACGTCCGCCGGGAGCATGTAGCGATGCCATAATCGCGCGACGCGTCGTTCGATGAAAAGGCGCTCGAGCACGTCGCACGTGCGGTCCAACGGCAGTCCCGCATGGCTGCGCCGCAATTCGCCGACGATATGCGACGGATAGATCTCGCGGCGGGTCTTGAGCAGGTCGAGAATGGCCCGTTCGATCATCGTCTCGTCGATCGCCGTGGTGGTCGGCATGAAACCTCCGTCAATGGATGCGGTCACCGCGCGAGCGCGATCAACTGGGCAAGACCGTTGGTACCGGTCTTGGCGACGATGGCCGCGCGGTGATCTTCGACCGTCTTGGGGCTGAGCCCGAGGATGTCGGCAACGGCCTTGTTGCTATGTCCCTGCACGAGCAGGTCGAACACCTGACGTTCGCGCGCCGACAGGGCTGCGGTTCGTGCGCGGATGCTGCGTTGGCGCCGGGACCACGCGACCCCCTCGTCGACCGCGCTGAGGAGGCGTGTCTCGTCGAGCGGCTTTTCCAGATAATCGAGGCCGCCATAGCGCCGCACCGAATCCACGGCATTCGCGGTCGTCGGCCACGCGGTCATGAAGACGATCGCAACCGCGGGGTCGATCATCCGCACGCGGTCGGCAAAGCCGAAGCCGTCGAGGTCGTCCATCATGATGTCGGTGACGATGCACAGCGCCGGTGCTTCTGCGTAGACCGACAGCAGCATGACCGGGTCGAGAAAGGGTTCGGCGGCATGACCGTGACGGCAGAGCAGTCGTGCGACGGCCGCGCCGAGGTCATGGTCGTCATCGACGACATAGACGGCGGCACGATCCGGCTGATTGGCGGGGAGTGTCATGACTCGGCTCCGGGGCGCGGGAGGGATAGCGTCGCGCAGATGGTGCCGTCGGCGTGCGTGACACGCTCCACCGTGCCGCCATGGGCTTCGACGATCGCCCGCGCCACGAGCGCCCCGACGCCCATGCCGGGGCGTGCTTCCCGCCGATCGGGGCAGCGGTTCGCGACCATGACCATGACCCGGTCCTCGTTCTGATGGGCGGAGAGCGCGACACGACCGTCGCACGCCTGCACCGCATTGCGGACCAGATTGACCACCGCCTGCGCGAGCTCAATCTCCTGGCCGAAGACGACCAAGTCGGGATCGATGGGCGACACCTCCACCACGACCCGCGCCGCCCTGGCCTCGGCACGGGTCAATGCCGTGACGGTCTCGACCAGCGCGGACAGGGGCAGGGCGCTCGGTTCGTCGACCGATCGACCGCCGAAACGGCGCAGCCGGCGGACCAGAGTGGACAGCGCCGCCGCCTTGCGGTCGATCAGCGCGGCGGTCTGGGCGATGTCCGGATCGGCGGCGACGGTGATCTCGTGCAGGTGCTTGGCCTCGATCGCCAGCGTCGAAAGCGGCTGGCTGATCTCGTGGATCACCGCCACCGACATGGCGCGCAGCGTCTTCAGCCGTTCCGCCTGGAACAGCATGCGGTCGCGCCGCGACAGGTCGCTTTGGGCCCGCGCCTGCGCATCGGCGAAGCTGCCGGCGAGGTAGCCGACGACGACGATCGATGCGAGGCTCATGTGCAAGGCGAGCCGTTCGGCGACGGGCAGTTCGGTCGCGGTAAAGGGGAGGACGATCGCCGCGACGATCACGATCGCGCACCAGCCTGCGGTGCGGCCGAAGCGCAAGCCGATCCAGGCGACCGCGAGCAGCGCTGGGGCGGCGGGCACGGCCAGCCCGATCTCTGCCAGCAGCGTGCTCGCGGCGATCGCTGCGCCGAGGACGAGGGCCGCTTCGGCCAGTCCGGCAAGCTGGCGGAGCGTCGGGCGGTGCAGTGCCCGGGGCCGGTCCTGCCCCGCATGGACCACCCAGAGCAAGGGCGGGGCGATCAGCAACACGCCGAGCAGGTCGCCGACGACAAAGCCTGTCAGCGATGCCACCGTCTGACGAAGGCCCGAGACGCCCGTTAATTCGGGACTGAACAAGGTCCAGGGCAGCGCCGCCATGGTCGCCGCGACCGGCGCGGTGACTGCGGCGAGGCCGAGCGGCATCGGCGCGACGCCGAGGCTCGATTGCGACCGCGCCGCGACGTGGCGGACCAGCCAGACGACGATGCCATAGGTCAGCGCGGGCCGGGCGACGCCGTTTGCCGCGGTCAGCCAGCCGGCCTGACCCGGAACGATGATGCCGGCGATCGTCTGCACGATCAGTTCCGTCGCCATCACCGCCAGCGTCAGCCGCGGGCCACGGCTCCACAGCAGCGCCAGCCTGACGCCCGCGGCGGGATAGAGCAGCGAGTAGAAGCCCTGACCGCCCCAGCCTGCCGCGGCCTGGTGCGCGGCCGCGAACGCCGCTGCATAGCCGATGAGCCAGGGAAGGTCGGCCAGTCGTGGCACTGTTTTGCCGGCTACGGCACCGATCGAGAGGCGGGGCGGAGAGGGAGGCAGCGGCATTGAGGGCTGCCTAGCCGCATCCGGCGCCGATAGGCCATCGGGGAAATTCCCGGGTTTTCGGCGCGGCGGCGATGGCCATGATGATCGCGAGCCAGCCCCGGGAATGTATCGATGCCAGCCCATAGTGTCTCGCGATCGCGGAATCGTCACCGCGTAACGGGCGCAGCCGTACGATGACGGAAGGACCTGATCCGATTCACGAGGTGCGCGAGCGCTGGTACCAGGAGGATGGCAGCGTCATCGTCTACAGCCATCAGGTCGTGCCGCGGCGGTGGTGGAACCGCCTGACGCGGCCGATCGGCGTGCTGCTGATCGTGCTCGCCGTCGCGTGGCCCGCATTGCTGCTATCTCATGGATGGACATGGCTGGGCCTGGCGTTTGCCATTGGCGACGTGTGCGTCGTGTTCGTCGGCCGTGATCTGATCCTGTGGGGGGCCAGGCGCTGGAGCGATCCATAGGCAACCGCGTTTAGACGCGGAATCGGAAGGTCTGCGCAGCAGGGCGGGCGCCCTGACGGGCTTGTGGCTCGCCAGGGCACATCATGCAATGGCCGGCCCCCCCGACCGGCTGGTCAGTCGCCGGGGAGGGCGGCACCGGCGACTGCGAACAGATCCGCCGCGGAGTGGCGGGACAGGTCGATCGGAAACGCCGCGCTCATCGACACGCCCGCCGGCGCGTCGTTCGCATCGAAGCCGAGCGCGCGGCAGGCCGCCACGCTCGCCTTGGTCCTGCAGGCGAGCCCGCCGCCATGTGCAAAGACGTTCAGCAGCACCCGGCGTGCGTGCGAGCGCGGCCGGATGCGCAGATCGGGAACGTCAGTATAATAGATCTCCAGCGCGCCGGGGCAGAGCCGGGCGAGATCGTCGAGCAGCGCCTCGCGCTCGTTCGGCGCGGCGGTCGGTTCGGTGCGCAGCGCTTCCTCGTCACCATCGGTTTCATCATCGGCCTCGCTCTCTCCGGCCAGATCCTCGACGGCGGGTGCGGGGCGGTCGGCGAGCAGCCGGGCGAGCCGCTCCTCGAACGCGACCGGATCGACCGCTGGCGCGTCGCCGGGTTCGGTGCCGTCGTTGCAGGGCGGCATGAACGCGGCAATGAGGTCCCGCTCGATCGGCGCAAGCCAGTGCTTCTTCACCCATGCGCTCGGCCGCTGCCCGGGCTCGGGGAGCATGGTCGCGGCCAGGTCGCGCGGCAATTGGAGATAGGTGAAGCCGAGGTGATCGAGCATCGTGGCCTCGTTCCCCGGCCCGAACACATCCCAGTGTGCGGCTGCGAGCTGCGCCTTGGCGAAGGTGCAGCTGCCGCCCTTGCGCTGGAGAAGCGGGCTTTCATCGCCGTTCAGTGCCAGCATCGCAACGATCGTCTCGATCGGTCCGTTGGGCTCTGCGGCGGCGAGCGCATGCAGATGCTTGAGATGCCGACGGGCGAAGGTGACATAGGGCGAGCGCAGCGTCTGATAGGTGACGTGCTTCTCCCAGCGCTCGAGGACCGATCCGCCAAAGGGCCGCTCGGCCTTGCCGGCATATAGGCCGACATAGACGAGCCGGTCGTCATGGAACATGCCGTAGATGCCGGGCCCGCGCAGTGCCTCCGGCTCCCCCGCCCAGGGTGCCCGCGGCACGGCGCGCAGGTTCATCCATGCCGGCTTGCCGAGCGTGGGCGGCACGGGACGGAGGGTAAACAGCTCGGAAGCCCGGTAAAACGGCATGCGCAATGTCTCCTCATGGGGTGGCCATGCGGCTTAGGCGGGCGCGCGCGCGACCGGCTATCCGGGGTTTTCCCGGGGGGCGACATCGCCGGCGGCCCGTCCCAAGGGCTGCCGGCCGCGGGGCGCGCTAGAAGCCGACGCGAAGCGAGACGTCGACCGCGCGGGGACGGCCGAGCACCCATTGCTGGTTGTTGTACGTGCTGATC
>NZ_JACYTY010000009.1:0-88157 GCF_014841445.1 Sphingomonas sp. CFBP 8765
GATCAGCACGTACAACAACCAGCAATGGGTGCTCGGCCGTCCCCGCGCGGTCGACGTCTCGCTTCGTGCCAGCTTTTAACGCCCTCAGGCGGCCGGCGCTTGGCAAGACTGCCCGGCGCTGGCTGTACCTCGTTCATCGCTGGATCGGCATCGCCAGCTGCCTGTTCTTCGCCATGTGGTTTCTGTCCGGGCTGGTGATGGTCTACGTGCCTTATCCCTCCCTCTCGCCAGCCGATAAGCTGGCTGGGAGCGAGGCGATCGACTGGGCAGCAGTGAACGTGCCGCCCCCGCTGGACGGCGGACGGCTATCGCAGGAGCTGTTCCTCGAGATGCGCGACGGCGCGCCTGTCTGGCGCGTGACCGGGTGGGATGGAACGCACACCACTCTCGCCGCCAGTCGCGGTACCGTCCTGCGGCCAGTCGATGCTCGTTACGCCGGTCGGGTCGCTGGCCGCTTTGCCAACGCACCGACGAGGCACGTAGAACGGCTGACCCGGGATCAGTGGACGGTTGCTGGCGGCTTCGATCGACACCGTCCACTTTGGAAGGTTGCGCTTGCCGACGCGTCCGGCACGGAGGCCTATGTGTCGTCGAATACGGGCGCCGTCTTTCAAGTGACCACCCGTCGCGAGCGGTTCTGGAATTGGCTCGGCTCGGTGCCGCACTGGCTCTATCCGACGGTTCTAAGACAGGATCAAAGGGCTTGGCGTCAGGTCGTGCTATGGGTGTCTGGTCCCTGCATCGCCGCGGCGGTCGCGGGGATGTGGATCGGCATCCTGCGGACCCGCATCGGCGCACGGCGCTTCAAAGGCGGGCGAATGACACCCTACAACGGCTGGATGCTCTGGCATCATGTCGCGGGGCTGGTGGGTGGTGCTTTCCTAGTCGCCTGGATCTTTAGCGGTTGGCTGTCGGTCGATCCCGGCCATCTGTTTCGCGGGACGAAGCCAGACGATGCGGCGATGCGGATCTATCAGGCCTCTGATCCGATGCCGGACCTAGCACTCGACCGGCTCCGCATAGCAGGCGAGGGTGCGGTGATAGCGCAGTTGACTCACCATGCGGGAACCCCCCTCGTCCTGCTGTCCTATCACGACGGGCGGCGAGTAGTGTTGAATGCGGTCACACTCGCGCCATCCCAAGCTACAGAGGTGGCCATCGTGAGGGCCGTACGTCATCTGGAGAGCTCCGCGCCGCTACTCTCGGTCGATTGCCTGACGGCGCCCGATGCATACTGGTATGCGGTCGGGATGCTACCGCGTCTACCAGTGTTGCGGCTGCGTTTTGCCGATCCGGCACAGACTTGGTTCTATGTCGATCCCGCTACCGGGGAAGTTCTCCGGACGGTCGATGAACGACAGAGGGTGTACCGCTGGGTATTCAACCTCCTCCACAGATGGGATCTGAACACGCTGACATTGCACCGGCCGGCCTGGGATGGACTGATCTGGCTGTTCTCGATCGCCGGTGTTGTGACGTCGATAAGTGGTATCTGGCTTGGGTGGAAAAGGCTAGCACGGTAGCGGTTTTTGTAGCCAGCTTCCCGGAAACCATTCAGCGGCTGCGGCTGCCGTCCAAAATCACCCGTTTGTCGTACAGCCGTATTAGCGACCGGGTTTTCCACACATCTGACCGCTGAACGGCAATAATTGGTGGGATGCAGACCGTCCGCTATTGGGGAGGCAGATGGCGTGCGCGGACGTTCGTTCGGTAGGCAGGGCAAGAGCCGATCGGCCAATTTTTGATTGATTTGCGCCAGTCCGCTTTACAGCTAAGTTAGTGCTTTGATGCCGAGGTAGACGATTATGAGCCTCACTGTCGCATTACTGGCTGCTACCGCTCCTATTATGGTGATGTCGAACGTCGAAACGCCAGCCGTAGTTGTCCAACGTCTATTGGAAGCAAGTGCGAAGGAGGATTGGCCCACCGTACTCGCTATGCTGACAGCTGATGCTCAGCTTGGAATGGGTGATGTTGGCGGCCCACTTAATAAAGAGACTGTATCGATCCTAGGTGTACTAGAAAAGAATGGTTGCCGCATAACCAGCACGCACGAAACGGATCAACGGGATCGAGTTCAATCAGACATTCGCTTTGTCGATGTTAAGCGCATGTGTCCGTATGGCTCTGCGTCAGACCGATCCGGCGAGCACGAACTAATTTGTACGTATTTTGTAAAAGGGGAAAAAATAGCCGGTTTTTATCTTCACCTTAAAGCAGCACCACCACCCCCATAGTAGACTGAGCAATGGCGGGGCGCGTTTTGTACGCGACTGGTGGCTAGCGGAATCAGGCAAAGTCGATCTCATACGCCTCCCGTTACCCAAACGAGTTGATACGGCCACAAGGCCATCGACGAAATGCTGACTGCAATTAGGAACCATCCAGATCGTCTCACGCGTCGAGCGAACAATCCGCCCGCCACGATAAGTGCAGAAAGAACAAGCGTAGGCACCCCTACGGCCTGTAACTGATCGAAGGCTCCCATACACGCGGAGGAACACTGCGAATTATTGTTCAGGGTGCTGATGGTGATCGCGGTAAGCACCAGCCACGGCAGACTTGCCGTCAAGGGCAGAAGGTTTCCCCAGCGCATCGCCGGAGATTAGGGGCGATGTCGAATGTCCGCAATTGGGCGAAAGCGGTTATTCGATGCGATCGACTCCGGAACGTCCAGAACTGGTGGTTAGCGGACGTTCCCAACAAGCCAGCGCGGTGCTTTCTGTTGCGGGTCCACAACGCGGGTAAGCCGAACGCTTGGCCTCCCGATCGCGGTCTCTTCTACTTTTCCCTCCACCAAAGCTCGTAGAAGAGACGTTCGGGTGGAACGCTGAAATCTGCGCCCCTGTAGCCGGGAAGAGTCACACCCTCCGGCAGATCGGCGGTAACTCCTTCGTCGCAGCCGACCAGGAAGATCATCGATCGTGTATCGTATCCGGCGAGGATGAAGACACTGCCGTGGAAGCCCTCGCCCTGCTTAAAATCCGCTGCACGCCAACATGGCGGCACCTCTCTGATCGTTGATGCGCAGGCACTCAGTACAGCAAAAGCGATCAAAGCGTGAACGGATCGGTAAAGGATCATTTGGGCGACTATACGCCGGGCGTGAATGTCCGCAATTGGGCTTTTTTGGACGTTTGTTGGGAGTTGTGGTAACGCTCAACCCGCCTCCGAGAATGAGATGTCATCTCGTACGGCGTGGTTTCTTCTTTTTAAGGTGCAGCCGGAACGTCTGCTTTCTTTTTCTCGGCTTAGCCGTAGCTCTACGAGTATGTTAACACTTTTGAAATTGATAGCGGTAATACCCCCGATCGCGTCTCGATCAATGCATGGTCAGGAACGGTGATCCAGCCTTCTTCCGTTATCAGTCGATTACCATAGCCTGACGGCTGCAATCGAACGGGCAACCCCAAAAACTTCTCGATGGAGTCGGGGTAATATCCCAATACGGCTTCGGTATCGATGGCAAGCCGAACGACAAACTCGGCGTCCAAAGACCAGCTGATGGGTCGCTGATTTGTAGCGCCTGCTTTAGCAAAACACCTTTGTAAGGCATGTCTCGGGGTCAAGAAAAGGGATCCATCGCTGTTACGTTAACATCGTACTAGATATCGCGTATGTATGCCTAATCGGCCCAGCGAAGCTGTCGCGTTGCGGGTGTCATTTCTGCCAGCTCACGGTAACTTGCGGCCATGCCACGATGAATGTTAGCAATTTTCGGATCTTCAGCCAACTCCGCTAATTTAGCGGCGTCAGAAGCGCGCTGTGCGTAATATGCGCGTTCGTTTACCTCAGGCATGGTTTCGCTCCATGGCAAGCGGACATGTCGACCACGTCCATCCCTACCGTGCTTCAGACTAGTCGTAGAGATCGATTGGTTATGGCAGTTATGATGCGAGATCTCAATATATGCGTCATTAAGCCTCAGGAAGCGGCCGGTTTCGCTCGTTGCTGCGAGTTGTGATAACGCGCAACCCGCCTCTGCGAATAAGACATCCCTCGTACGGCGCGGTTTCACCTTACCTAACGCAAGGCCGGAACGTCTGCTTTTGGGTGGAAAAGCGACAGTCTGCTCCTAGCGGCGAATTGGAGAAAGCGGACGTCGCGCGGCCAGTGTGGTATGCCTGCGATCTAACTACTGAGCGAGGCACGCAATGCCAGTAAAGGATCTCGTCGGTCCGCCCCTTCCTACCTCGGAAGACAAGGCGCTGCTAATCGAACTACATAGGCGTCTCGGTATGCCGTCACAAAGACGGCCGGGATATGGTGACGAAGGCGGGCTCGAACCCGCGCCAGCGCCTTTCGGTCCAAAGCCTGCTCCTATTACAGGCGGCGCAGCAGTAGAATTTGAATGACCGCTCCCGATGCGGTCGCCAGCCTTTAAATGGCCGAGATTGGGCGGGAACGGCCCGGCAGCTTTTTTGCGCCGCGTCCTGTCAGAAAACACATGATTTCCGACGGCACCCCCGTGGCCACTGACGCAGCCATTAATTGAGGCTCAGCCTGGGCGACAAACCGTGTCGCTTTGCCCGAGTAGGCGTAAACCCGATTTCGGAGGTTTTCCGTCACTATCGATCGTTAGCGTGTAACTGGCTCCGTTCTGTGCACCGCCCCCTGTCTCCGACAACGACATCAATCTTATTTTGCACGACGAAACAGCCGGCGACACGAAGGTCGTTCAGCGGGCCGCGGCATCGACTGGGACGGCGCTACCTGATTCTTGAATCGTCGAGTTTAACCCGGACGTATTTTGGGATGACGAAGCGGTGAGCAGCCGGAGTGTCGTTGAAAGCACGAACTTTTGGTGCCACTCGCGCTATTCTCCCCAGCCCGGCGACTGACGGAATCACAAAAACCCCTCTCCAGCATGTTCGCGAAATCGCTCATGATCGCGGACATACTCGGCGACCATATCGATCGAGGCATGCCGGCTATGCTCACGCATCTTGAACAGATTGGCATTCTGCCGCCCCGCCTCCGTCAGGAACCCAGCTCGCAACGAGTGCCCAGAGAATAAGGCTGCCGGATAGCCCGCGGATCGGGCAGCGGCTTTCACGACAAGTGCCACACCCTGCGCGCTCATCGGCTGCTCGGTGAGCCGCCCTTGCGGGGTCAGCTTGCGAAACACCGGACCGCTGTCGATCGCGGCTTTCTCCAGCCAGGCACGATAATGCCGCACCGGCTCGAGGCGCCGGCCATCGGGAATGGCGACGCTATGCCCCCTGCCCTCCTGGTTGGTCTTCGACGTCGGCACGCGGACCAGCAGACCGCGTGTATCGTCCGACACCCGGCCGACGGTAATCGCCACCAACTCGGAGCGACGAAACGCCCCGGCCATCCCGATCGCCAACAGGGCCCGGTCACGGTACGACCGAAGATCCCCGCCATCGATCGTCCGCAGCATGTCACGCAACACGTCACCATCCGCAGGGCGCTTCTTACCCGACGGATCGTCGCGCTTGTCGCGCCGGATGGCACGCATGGCTTTTTCCAGCCGCGCGCCGTCTGGCTGTTGCGTCGGCGGATCGAACCCCGCTGCGCGGTGCGCAAAGACGATTGCCGATAGCCGTCGACCGATCGTTGAACGCCCGAGCGGCTTCGCCAAAGCCTCGCGCCCTCCCCGCGCCCGACGCGGCGTCCGTGGCGCAAACCCGCGCTCAGCCAGTAAGGTCAGGAAGGCGGCGACGATCGCCGGCGTCGCGGGCAGCGATTGATATCCGCTTTCCTCGCACCAGGCGCAAAAGAGCCGCCAGTCGGATTGGTAGGCGCGCAGCGTCGCTTCCGCCGACGCGCGAGCGACATAGCCATCGACCCGCTCGCGATCATCCGGTGCGAGATCGGGTAGGTATGTGGCGAGCGCGCTGACTTGATCGGCCACGACGAGGTCGCCGACCGGGCTCATGTCATTTTCGGCATCGTGTGACACATCGGTTCGCTCGATCATTAAAATGGGCCCGATGCCATATTTCGTGGCTCCTGACTGGTACGCGCTCGCCAAAATCCACGCTACACGTTTCTAGCGGGAATGGGGTTTATCGCTAGAATTATTTGCCGGATAATCCGCGCTTGTGATTTTATCCCGACAATCCAACTTTCACGATTTTGCCTGATTTTGCGTTTTATATGTTACTTGACGGTTATCCGTACTTTCCCTATTTGATCGATATCGGCTTTAAGCCGGTAGTGCTTCTACCACGATCCGCGCATGCAGGCTGAGCCCGCATTCGCGACCGAGCCCCCCGCGTACAGGCAGCAGCCTGCATGCGATCGAGATCCCGCCCCGCAAGGCAGCAGCCTGCAAAGCATTCAGCACAGGAACACCCGCTCATGGCGACGAGCATGGAAATCGTACCCTCGGGCGAATTGCAAAAGCAGTTCGGCCGCTATTCCGACGAGGCGATGATCCGCCCGGTCGGCGTTAGTCGGAACGGCCGCGTGCGCTTCGTCATGGTCCCCGTCGATGAATACGAACGCCTGCGCCGTCGTGAACGGATCGCAGGCCGCGTGGAGGATCTTGATGACGAAACCCTCGAAGCCATCCGCGGCGTCGAACCCGGCCGCGGCGCCCAAGACGCCGAAAAAAGGCTCAACCCCGCCGCAACCGGGTGAAGTCCTCAACTACAGCTACTTGTGGGAATACGAGTACGTTAAAGGCCGGGATGAAGGTCTAAAGGACCGGCCCGTTGCCGTTGTTCTGGTGACTCGTCAGAAGGACGGGATCGACCAGGTGCACGTCGTGCCGCTGACCACGAAAGCCCCTACCCGCGATCAGTTGGCGATCGAAGTGCCCGACGCCATTCGGCGTGATCTCGGCCTGTCGGGCGATAGGTCGTGGATCATCATCACTGAGTGGAACCGGTTTGCCTGGCCCGGCTACGACATCCGACCGATTCCGGGGCGCGAGCCCGCTGTCAGTTATGGCTACCTACCAGCAAGCTTCTTTCGGCGGGTCCGTGATGCGATCGTGGCTGCTGGCATCGGCCGTCCGGTGGATCGCGACTGACACAACCGGCATCGATCGAAATCAAACGTCGATCGCCCTCGGACTTCGTGCTTTCGACGACACTGAGAGTTGCGATTAGGGAAGTGATGTCGGTCGGAGAGTCTATGCGTAAGCCTCTCCGGACAGACGCCCCGTCGCGCGCAAAAGCGCGGCTTGGGCGATCAGAACATCGCTGCGGCTGCGCGCAACGGCGAGCTGCGCGGCACGGAAGCTCTGGTCAGCAACAAGGATGTCGATCGTTGAGCGTAAACCGTAGCTATATTCAGCGCGTACACCCTTGAGTGCAAGGTCGGCAGCAGCCAACCCATCTACGTTCGCTTTCAGTCGGGCACGCGCGGCAATGAGCGTCGCCCAGGCGGCATCTGCACCGCGTATCGCTTCCCGCGCAGCGGCATCGATCTGAAATCGCTCGGCGCGGTACGTCGCTTCTGCCTGCCTCACCCGCGAAGACACCAGCCCGCCGGTCAGCAGTGGCACCCGAAGTGCCAGCCCCGCAGAGGCCGCGGCCTCATAACCTCGAACGCGCTCGTCGGCTATCCGACCACCATAGCCATAAGCGCCGTTTAGCGCCAGGAACGGCGCGCGTTCGGCTCGCTCTCGACCGATTCGCGCCGCTGCTGCATCGGCGACGCGGCGCTGCTGGAGCAGAAGCGGATTACGAGCCTGCGCGGCCTCGCGCGCCGTTTCCAAGTTCGTTGGTAGCGCCGTCGGCGGCGGAGTTTCGGTGGACAGTACGTCTGCCGACTGCCCGACGATCGAGCGATATGCCGCAGCCACGGTCGCGAGGGTTCCTTCCGCATCAGCCATGTTAGCGACAACGCTTGAGCGTTGCGCCTCAAGCTGGGCAACGTCGGTGCGGGTCGCCTGGCCCAGCCCGAAGCGCGAACGCGCCTCGGCGACCTGGGCGTCGAGCCGCTCAATGCCTACCCGCGCCACCTCCACCGCCTGCTGGTTGTAAAGCAGGTCCGCGTAGGCGGCGACAACGCTCTCAAGGATCGCCGCCTCCGTATCACGCAGACCCTCGGCCCCGGCCGCCACGTCGTTGTTCGCCGCGCGTACCGCTGAGGATACTCGGCCCCCGGTCCAAACGGGCAGTGTAGCGCCTACACTCACCGTGCCGGCGCGACCGACGCCGAGCCGGTCATAACCCGCCGTGGCACCGCCATCAGCGGACGGTCGACCGAGGGCGCGCGCCTGTTCAGGCGCCTCCGCCAGCGCTTCCTGCCGAGCACGAGCTGCTGCAAGCTCAGGGTTGGAGGCATAAGCCGTGGCGACCGCCTCGCGCAGCGTCTCTCCGCAGGCTGGAGTCGCCAGAACCAGTCCTGCAGCAATTAAGGGCCACTTATTCATGGCGCAACGCCCAAGCCGGCGCGGCGCGACTGGCGCGCAACGATTGGGCGAGTACCGTCAGCACAGCGATGACAATCGCGAGGACGCTCGCCCCGATAAAATAAAGCGGTGACAGCGTGATCCGATCTTCGAACCCCGCAAGCCAAGTCCGCATCGCGACGAAGGCGAGCGGCCATGCGACCAGATTGGCGATCATCACGGGGCGCAGGAACTGGCCGACCAGCAGCCTGACGATGTCGGCGGACGACGCACCTAGCGTTTTGCGGATGCCGATCTCTTTGATCCGCCGGGCCGTGTTGAATGAGGCAAGACCCCACAGCCCGACGCAGCCGATCAGCACCGCCAGCCCCGCGCCGATGGCGAACAGTCGGGTCGCGCGATCATCGTCCTCGTAGAACTCTCCCAGCCACTTGTCGGCAGTGTCGCCGTCAAACGGAACCTGCGGTACCATCCGCTGCCAGATGCTGCGCACAGCTGCCACCATTGCGTGCGGATCGCCCGTGTAGCGGATCGACGCCACCGCTGTACCAGCCTTCTCCGGCTGTCGAGAGTAGACGTAGTAGGTCGCGCTATTGGGTTCGCGTGGGCCGAAGAATTGCATGTCGTCGATGACGCCGATGATCGTTCGCGGACGGTCGCCGCCTACGGTCTTGCCGATCGCATCCTGCGCTGAGCGGAAGCCGAGCGTCGGTATAGCGCGGCGATTGATAACAATGTTGATCGGTGCGCCTTTACCGAGCGGCTTCGAGTCATCGGCTCCGTGTGCGTCGTCGAACACCCGCCCCGCAATCAGTCGACTGGCGTACACATCGAAGAAACGCGGACCGACAACGACCCAGCGCAATGACGGACCAGGTCCGACTACGCCTGGCAGCGGTACGTTATCGCTGTTATTCTCCCCACTGCCGCCCACCGCGCTGTTGCCGACAGTAACATCGTTCACTGCGGGTATCGCCCGGATCGCCGCGACGACCGCACTCTTCTGTGCCGGATCGATCAGACTATCGGCCAAAGAGCGGACCACCAAGAGTCCGTCGCGCTTGAAGCCCAGATCGGTCTGGCGGACGTGCCTGGTCTGCGAAACCAGTACGAAGGTGCCGATGGTAAAAGCGATGGCGAGGCCGAACTGAAGCACCACTAGCGCCTCACGAATACGGTTGCCGGCCCGCCCGCCACCCGGCGCACGCGCCGAAGCGAGCACGGTGGCGGCTGGAAAACGCGACAGCAGTATCGCCGGATAGGAGCCAGCGGCGATGCCCACGAGCACCACCAGCGCGACTAGCGCCGGCGCGACCAGCGCGTAAGGGATCGTCAAAGACAATCCGCCCGCCGCGTTAACGAGCGGCAGGCTGAGTTCCGCGAGCATCAGGCCGATGATGGCGGCGATTGCAACCGTCAGAATCGCCTCGCCGAGGAACTGGCCGACCAGCGCGCGCCGGTCGGCGCCAAGCACCTTGCGCATCGCGACCTCGCGAGCGCGCAGTCCGGCGCGGGCGGTCGCGAGGTTCACGTAGTTGACGATCGCGATCAGCAAGGTGAGCAACCCGACCACGCCCAGCGTCGTGACCGTCATATTTCGGCTCGCACTCTGCGTCCCCTGGGGTTCGAGATGCATCCTCGCGATCGGGAGCAATTTGAGCTGTTGCGTCCTCGAGGCGTCCTTGCCCATGTCCTTCAGCCCGCGACGATCGACGAACGCTCCAAGCTTCTGCTGGAACGCTTGTGCCGTGGCCGGTGTGTCGAAGCGGAGAAAGGTCTGTAGGGAGGAGCTTCCCCAATGAAACCAGGTTTCCGATGGCGGCGTCCGCGGAAGCGGGATCAGGATGGAAAAGTTAAGGTCGCTGTTCTTGGGGAGGTCGCGGAAGACCCCCGCGACGCGATAGGCGTCGGAGCTGTCCATCCCGACCGTCAAGGTCTGACCGACCGGGTCGCTAGCTCCGAAATATCTGCGGGCAGCACTTTCGCTGATGATTGTGTTTGTCGGTGTGCGTAGCGCATCGCGCCCGTTGCCGCGCGACATCGGCAGGTCGAACACTTCGAAGAGGGACGGATCGACTTGAGCTACGTCGTCGGTAACCGCGATGCCCCCGCGCAAGACGTTGCCGGCACCCTTGCCGCCGCGTACCCGGGTGCCGACCGTGCCGGGGAAATCCTCGCGCATTTGATCAAGGAGGCCCCCCATCGTCCAGGGATAAGCACCATTAAACGGGCTTTCCGGAAGGTTCCATACGGTCTGCACCGCGTAGACTCCGTTGTAACGCGGGAGCCATTTCTCATAGCTTGTCTCGAACCGGACGTAGAGGGCGAGAACTAGGAATACCGCGATCCCCACCGCCAGTCCGCCGACGTTGAGCGCAGCGTAAAGCTTGTGGCGGGTCAGCGAGCGGTAGAGCGTCAGCAGGGCGAAGCGGTTCATCTGTCTCGTCCGTGTTTGAGAAAGGAAGGTCAGCCGCAGCGGACGATGGCGCTGCCACCCTTGCGAACGTCGCAGCGTGCACCGCCCGAAACGCGGATCATGCCCGAGCCACCCGCGCCGATCGTAGCGGTACGAGACGCCGTGGCGGTGACCGTGCCCGATCCGCCCAGATCCACCGTGACCGCCGACGTAGCCAGCCCACGCGTATTGATGCTGCCCGAGCCGCTCATGTCGATCGCTACAGTGTTTGCGTGGCCGCTAGCGACGATCGATCCCGATCCGGACAGGTCGAACCGAGCAGTCCCGACGCGCAGGTCGGTCAGTACGATCCCGCCGGAACCCGAGATACTGGCAGCGAAGTCGCGGCGTTCGATCGCACCAGCGCGGATTTCACCCGACCCTGAGAGTAGCGCAGCCCGCAGCGACGGCATCGTAACGGTGATGCGCGCGCCCTTGTCACGCCACGTACCGGGGCGCCGGCCGACGCGCAGCGTTTCGCCGCGGACATCGATCGCTAGCGCGGCGATGGCGCGCGGATCGCCGGTCGCGACCACCGACACGGTCGACCCCTGAACTATCTGGATCGAGTCTGACGCGGTCAGCTCGACTGCATTGAACCCGCGGACGTTGAAGCGTTGCTCGCTGGATTGCGGCGAGGCCGGGGAGGAAGCGACGGCGAGCGTGAGGGCGGCGGCATGGGTAAGTCGGTTCATGATCGGTCCTTTCGGGTCAGAGGGCGCGGGCGACGGAGGTGACTATGCGGCCGTCGAGCATGTCGATCCGGCGCCGCGCCATGTCGGCGTGGCTAGGAGAGTGCGTGACCATCACGATCGTCGCCCCCTCCTGGTTGAGGCCGGTCAAGATGTTCATCACCTGCGCACCGTTTTCGGTATCAAGATTGCCGGTGGGCTCGTCCGCAAGGATCAGCTTCGGGTCGCCGACGATCGCGCGGGCGATGGCGGCACGCTGCTGCTGCCCGCCGGACAATTGGTGCGGGTAGTGACGCGCACGGTGAGCAATGCCGACCTTGTCCATCGCTGCCGCAACGCGCTGGCGGCGGTCGCCCGCCTTGTCTTTGCGATAGGCCAAACCAAGCTCGACATTTTCGGCGATCGTCAGCTCGTCGATCAGGTTGAAACTTTGGAACACGAAGCCCAGCGTGCTGCCGCGGAACTTCGCCAACTCCTTCTCGTCCAGGGCTGCCAGGTCTCGGTCACAGAACAGATATCGCCCCCCGGTCGGCCGATCGACGGTGCCGAGCATGTTGAGCAGTGTCGACTTGCCGCAGCCAGACGGGCCCATGATCGCGACAAACTCGCCAGCTCCGACGTGCAGGTCGATGTCGTGAAGCGCGGTGGTCTCGACCTCGTCGGAGACGTAGCGGCGCTGGATGCTCTCTAAACGGATCATGGAACGGCCCTTCAGCGGAGGTTGAGGATGTCGCCCTTCACGGACGAAGTGTTCGAGGTGGTAATGCGTTCGCCGGACGAGAGGCCGGACAGGATTTCGACCTGCTCGGGGTTGCGGCGACCGACCTTCACCACCCGACGGCGGGCATGGCGACCGTCGGCATCTAGGACGAAGGCCGAAGATCCGCTCCCCGCCTCTAGCCAGCCCCCCACGGGGGCAACCAGCGCTGGCGCGGTGCTGCCGAGCGTGATGCGGATATCAAGCGTCTGGCCGCGGTTGAGCCTGACGCGCGCGGCACTGTCGAACGTCAGCTCGACACGGAAGCGGCCATCCTTGACCGCAGGCAGCACCTTGCTGACCGTCAGCCGCGCACCATCGGCGATGGCGCGCTGCCCGACCGCCACGCGGCCGAGATAGAACTCGTCGACGTCCGCCTCCAACTTCCACGAGCCCTCGCTGTCGATCTGTCCCGCCGGGTCGCCGGGTTTTAGGGTTTGGCCGGGCTGGATCGTGAAGTTGGTCAGCCGCCCGCCGGTAGGTGCGCGCACGGTCAGCGCGTCGAGGCCGGCGCGTACCGCGGCTAGGTTGCCCGACAGCCGTCCACGCGTATCTGCCAGCCGCGCGGCTTGTGTCGCGGTGATCCGCGCCTCCGCCGCACCGCCCGATTGCAGCTGCGCCACGCGCTTTTCCTGATAAGCAGTTTCTTCTGCAAAGCTCTTCACACCAGCGTCGGATACAAAGCCCTGGTCGTGCAACTGCTGGCGAATGCCGAGTTCGCGGCGCGCCTTGATGAGGTCGTAATTGGCCTGCGCGATCTGGCCCGCACGGTCCAGGCGGTTGCGCTCGATACCCAGATCCTGACCAGACACGTCGCCGAGCTGCCCGGCGATCTGTGCCTCGCGTGTCAGAACATCGAGCTTGAGCGTCGGATTGGCAAGGCGAGCAATTGGCTGACCGGTGGCCACCATCGCACCGTCCTGCACTAGTAGCGTCTCGACCTGCCCCCCCGACAACACGCCGACCAGCGTGGTGACGCGCGGCGCTACAGTGGCGCGCACGGGGAGGTAATCGGCGAACGGCGCGCGGATGACTGTGCCGATCTCAACGTCGGCGAGCTCGATGTCAGTCGATCCGCTCGCCGGCAGGAAACGCCACAGCATCAACGCGACAATTACCACCGAGATGGAGATCAGCACTGTCCGGCGCCGCCACCACGGCGTCGCCTTTCTCGCCACCCTGCGATCCATGCTGGCACCGGGAGAGGTGGTTGCGTGTACGGGCTGTTCGGTCATCATGCGGACAGTGTCGCGCAAGAATGCCGAAATGCCGAAAAGGCCCAATTACAATGACTAAGCAGAACATCCCATCGTCCGTGCTGTCCGACCCCGGACACGCTGTCCGCCAGCGGACAGAAAACTATGTGTCAAGCGGTGCAACGATTCTACTCGTCGACGATAATCCGGAGGTTGCGCGCGCGATCGCGCTGGCGTTCGATTGCGCTGGGCACGCAGTCGACGTAGCAGGCGGACCGGAAGAGGCGTTTTCGATGCTGGCACAGCGGCGCTTCGATGCGATCCTGCTCGATCTGAACTTTACGCAAGGGCAAACCAGCGGCGCGGAGGGATTCGCTTGCCTTGCGCGCATCGTTGCCGACGATCCCGCCGCGGCCGTGGTCGTCATCACGGCACACAGCGGCATCCGTATTGCTGTCGCTGCAATGCAGGCGGGCGCGGTGGACTTCGTGATGAAGCCGTGGCGCAACGACGACCTGATCGCGCGCGTCGAGGCCGCGATCGCCAAGCACCTACGACCCGTCGCCGGTGCGGCCGCCATCCCCACCACGCCCCACCGGCTGCTTGGCGACAGTCCGCCCATTCTCGCCGCACGTGACCTCATCCGCCGCATCGCACCGACGTCCGCGAGCGTGCTCATCGAGGGCCCCGCCGGCAGCGGCCGCAACCTTGCTGCCACGCAGATCCACGAGAGCTCTCCTCATGCTGAGGTTGCGATTGTAACGATCGACGTGCCCGACGAGGGGGCGTGGTCGCGCATGGACGGGATCACCGGCACGCTGATACTACGCGATCCGGATCGTTTGGATGCCGTAGCACAGACACGGCTGCTCGACCGTTTGCCGGACAACCTGCGCACGATCAGCATCGTCGAGGATGCCGCTCGCTTGTCTTCTCGACTGCGGGCGCGGCTCGCCACGATCGTCCTAGCACTACCGCCCCTTGCCGCGCGCGGGGATGACGCGCTGCTGCTCGCGCGGCATTTTGCGCGCATCGCGGCCGAACGTTACGGTAAGATCGCCCCACCCTTCACCGCATCTGCCGAGGGGCTCATCCTGTCGACGCAGTGGACCGACGAAGTGCGCGGGCTCGCTCAGGCGGTCGAGCGTGCGGTGTTACTTGATGACGACGGCGTTATCGATGGAAGTGCGCTGGCACCCACCCTAGTCCGGACGATTGCCAACGCAGCGCCCGACCCGGCAGCACCTCTCGACGTGTCGCTGTCCGCGTCAGAGCGCGTGATGATTGAGGCCGCGCTGCGCCAGTATCATCACAATGTCAGCCACGCCGCGAATGCACTTGGGCTTACCCGGCAAGCCTTGTACCGCCGGATGACCCGCTATGGTCTCTGACCGGGCACTCAACCCCCGTGGTCTGGGCGCCATCGCCGCTGCAACAGGGTTGATCGCTGCGGGAGGTCTCACCGTCTGGGCACTGCGTTACGGGTTTTACGGCACGATGGTGTTCGGTGTCCTGTCGGCGATCTGGCTTACAACGCTACTGTGGTGGAGCGCTAGCGAACCACGCGATACCGCAGCCGTAGCAACCGGCGAGCGAAACGAAGAACACGAGGACGAGCGGCTCATGCTGCGCACTCTCCTTGACCAAGCGCCCGGGGCGCTGCTCGCGATTGAAGGGACGCGTGTTCGTGCGCTCAACCGTGCCGCACGGTTGCTGTTCGCGACCGACGATCTCGTCCTGCCAGCGCCCGCCCCACTGCTGTCCGGCGACGCGGCGCGGCTCCGCCATGACGGACGAAGCTGGCGTATCGATCGCGTCGCCGTCCAGGGTGCTGTGCCGGGCATGCTGATTGCGTTGATCGACGTCGAGGCCCAGGAACATGCCGCTGAGGCACGAGCCACCCGCGACCTGCTGCGAGTCCTGGGCCACGAGGTAATGAACGCAATGGCACCCATTGCTTCGCTCGCCGAGACCGCGCTCGCGGTACTGGCGGTGCCCGAGCGGCGTGACCGGCTCCTACCCGAGATCCTTGGTACGCTAGCCCGCCGGGCCGATGGCCTGCGCCGGTTCACCGAAGCCTATCGCCAGGTAGCACGACTGCCCGAACCTACACTTGCCCCGGTTTCCGTCGCCGACCTCTTCGCCGATCTCGCGCGGCTCTTCGACGGACAGTGGCACGGGGAAGCGCGGCTAACGATCGCGGAGGTGGGCAGCCTGATCGTTTCGCTTGATCGCAGCCAGATGGTGCAGGCAATGCTGGCGCTGCTGCACAACGGCGTCGAAGCGACGACTGTAACAGATTTACCGCCGATGGTGCGACTGTCTGCTACGGTATCGACGGATCGCCTGACCTTTCATGTCGCCGACGACGGCCCCGGCATCGACCCCGCCCATCACGCATCGATCTTCCTGCCCTTTTTCACTACGAAGGCCGACGGCAACGGAATCGGGTTAGCCGCTGCGCGCCAGATAGCTCAAAGCCATGGTGGAGACGTGACGCTACGTGCTACTCGTCCAACGACTTTCGACCTTTCGGTGCCGCTCTGACATCATAAGCCAAGCGCTTTATCTCGGCTCAGAACCTATGCGAGAAGGCCTGCGCGTTGGACAAACCGCCGGCCGTTTGTCGCGGCCTCTTTTCCAAACAGGCGTTGTTTTCGAAACTTAGAGCTCAAGACACGGGAGAGCTTCTAGCTCCGCCCAGCAGCATGCATTGGCCTTGTCGCCAGCGCGGCATGTCACAGGGATTGATCAAGCTGCTATCGACGCGCAACGGTTACGAAGACGACCCAGAAACCGACATTCAGCGTACCTTCGGGCCTCCCAACTTCGGACGCTTGTTCATGTCCACTCGGACCAGTGATGAACAAGTCTTGTGATGTGACGGATCAACTGGACAGAGGCGGGGATGTTGCCAGCACGCTCCCCGCCACCATCTCATCCAATTATACGAAGGTTGGCGCCCAAGGCTCGATCGCCTGACCACCGAAAATTCGGGCGCGCGGCAAGGCAAAGATAAAATACGGATTGAGCATCGGCGGCGCGCCCACGGCATCGAGCCGTGCCTGCTGATCGGTACTGAAGACGATGTCCAGCGCGGCAATGTTTTCCAGCAGCTGCTCGGGCCGACTTGCGCCCACAAGGACCGAAGCAACACCGCCGCGCGCCGCGACCCAGGCGAGCGCGACCTGCGCCATCGGCCGACCGATTTCAGCGGCGATCACGCGCAATACGTCCACCACTCCGAAATTCTTTTCGGTGAACAGCATGCCGCCAAAGGGATTGTCGCCGTTCAGCCGGCCGTTGCTCCCGCTGGGCGCCGCGTCGCCGGCACGGTTGGGCAAACTGCCGGCCGGGCCGGCCTCGGAGATCTTGTCGCGGCCGTATTTCCCGGTGAGCATCCCCGCCGCCAAGGGACTCCAGGCGACGAGCCCCAACCCGAGCGCGTGCCCTGCGGGTATCACTTCTAGTTCGACGCCGCGGTCGATCAGCGAGTAGGAATATTGCAGGCCGATCGGCTCGGGCAGGCCATGGGCGCGCGCCAACGTCGCGATCTGCGCGGCGTACCAGGCAGGTGCATTGGAGAAACCGTAATAGAGGATGTCGCCGCGCCGCACCGCATCGGTCAGCGCGCGCAGCACTTCCTCGGGCGGGGTCGTGCGGTCCCAGACGTGCGTCCAGTACATGTCGATGAAGTCGGTGCCGAGCCGGCCGAGCGATCCTTCGATCCCGTCGCGGATGTTGCGTGCGGAATTGCCGCCGGCGAGCGGCGTTCCCTCGCTCCGCGGGAAGCCTGATTTGGTTGCGATCACCATCCGGTCGCGGTTTCCCCGCTCGGCGATGAAGCGGCCGAGCATCTCCTCGCTCTGCCCGCCGGAATAGACATCGGCCGTATCGGCAAAGTTACCGCCTGCCTCAATATAGGTGTCGAAAATCACCCGCGCAGTCGCTTCGTCCGCACCCCATCGTCCGGCGCCAAAGGTCATCGTGCCGAGCGCGAGCGGACTGACCGTCAGTCCCGAACGTCCGAGCGTGCGATAGGTGGTGAGGGTCATTGCTGTAGCTCCTTGGAAAGTGGACCTGAGAATAGTGCTTGTTTGCAGGGGGATTAGCCGTCATCGCCGACAAGGCCTTGTGAAAGATCTGCAGCAATGAAGCGTGGCGACCTCGACGATCTGGCCGCCTTCGCGGCGGTGGCCCGCGCGCGAAGCTTTACCCGTGCCGCGGCGGAACTCGGTCTCTCACCCTCCGCGCTCAGCCACGCGATGCGCAGTCTCGAGGCACGGCTCGGTGTCCGCTTGCTCGCGCGCACCACGCGAAGCGTTGCTCCGACCGCTGCCGGGGAGCGCCTGCTAAGCTCGCTCGACCCGGCTTTGCAGGAGGTGGCGCGAGGATTGTCCGCGCTTGCCGATTGGCGCGGCATACCCTCGGGCGCGATCCGGCTGACCACGTTCGGCTATGCGGCGCGCACTGTGCTCGCGCCGATCTTGCCGCAATTCCTACGCGAGCATCCCGACATTTCGGTTGAGGTAATCGTCGAAGATCGGCTGGTAGATCTGGTGGCGGGTGGTTTCGATGCGGGTATCAGGCTGGGCGAAACCGTCGATCTCGACATGGTGGCGGTGCCGGTGGGCCCTGCGCTGCGCACGCTCGTGGTCGGAACACCGGACTATTTCGAAGGCCGCTCGTTGCCTGCAGCCCCCGCCGATCTGGAGAACCACAATTGCATCAACTACCGGTTGCTCGGCGGCGGCGGCCTGCTGCCGTGGGAGTTCGAGCGCGAAGGCCGCGAGATCAGATTCCGCCCGACTGGGCAGCTGATCGTAAACGACGAGGTGCTGTCGGCCGCCGCGGTCCGCGCAGGCGCGGGGCTGGGCTATATGCTGGAGCATGACGTCGCCGAAGAGATTGCCAACGGCCAATTGATTCAGGTGCTCGACACCTGGTGCCCGCCCTTTCCTGGGTGCTACCTTTACTATCCGAGCCGACAGATCACGCCGGCGCTGCGCGTACTGGTAGATACGCTCCGGTGGACACCTACTGGCATACCATGATCAAACAGCTGCGTTGACCCACAAGCAGTCACTCCCGGCGCCGTGCCCGGCTCCCAACTTCGGATGCCCATTCATCTTCGCGGTCGATACGAGTGACGCGCCGCAAATGCTGCCGCCCGGAAGATGCCGTCATGTCTGACCAACGCACGCCTCTAATTGATGTGGCTGTCCCGCTCGAACGGTTGCAGCACGATGTCCGCGATCGCCGACGATCCGACCTGGAATGCCTTCTGGTACTCTGGATCCGCGACCATATCGTTGAAGGCGGAGCGGCGTGGATACTGAACCAGGACAACGGCGTCCCACGCCTGCGCCTCACCCTCGGTAAGCACCGGAAGGCCGTTGCCACCGAACAAGATCCGCGCCCCGAAACGTTCGAGGATCGGCTTCGCCATGCTGATGTATCGCAGGTAGCGATCCCGGCCACCTTCGGGCTCAAATCGCAGGAGGTTCAACATGACGATTGGTGTGTCGTCATGACCGGTCAGAAACGCCTCGTAAGCGGCGAGAGAAAACGCGACCATCAATCATCCTTTGAGCTGTCTCCACCATCGGGTGGATCGATCCGTTGATAGCTTGGGGCACCGCCAGAAATTGTCAGCAGGGCGCGCCAGTCTCGGTCCTGTAGGCGCCACTTCTGCACGAGAGCGTGACGTCGCCCCGGATATCGGTCCTCGAGCATTGTGCTCAGCCGCACGCGATCGACCCGAAAGTGACGGAAGGCTGCCCTCGCCTCGCACCACGCCGCCAAGACCCGGACGTCGTCAAAATACACGATGGCGATAGGCCAGACGGTGCGCTCTGAGATTGAGCCGCGAGCGTCCTCGTAGCTGATTTTCACCTTGCGTTGCCGGCGGACAGCATCACGCAGTTGCGCTACCTGTGGTGGATCTATCCGCTGAGAAACTGAGGCAGCCGCGAAGAAGGGTGGAAGGTCCTCAAGGCCAACAGACGGGCTGCCCGTCGTCGCAAGGATCTTCGCCAGGGCACTTTCGCTGTTGCGCGCTAATGCCGGATCGGGCCGTTGCCGCACCCAGCCAAGCCCTAGGATCAGCGCGTCGATCTCCTCCGGCAGAAGAGCGAACTCTGGCAGGAAGAAGCCTCCACCCAGACGAAAGCCAATCCCGGCCTGACCGTCCACCGGCGCTCCTAATGACCGAAGCGTCTCGATGTCACGGTAGACGCTCCGCGGCGAGATCCCGAGTTGCCGCGCCAGATCGTCGGCCGTGACCGGCATCCTGTGCGAGCGCAGGATGTTGATCAGCTCGAAAAGGCGGCTTGATCTCGACATATATCCTGAGGTGCTGGCGATGCGCGCTGCGTTGCGCTGGGATCAATCAGGCGCCTTCGTAGACGGGCCGAAGGTCGTGATCTTGCTGATCTTTCCATCCTCTCCAACGGTGATCTGATCGCCACCGCGAGCGAACTCAGTGCCATCCGCTTGAATAAGTACCCATGTCAGAAGCGCCACGTTGTGGTGCACGGAAACGTCGCCGATCTCGAAATGTCCGCCGGGAAAGCGCTCGTGAAAGGTTGCCATGTCCTCTATGACCAGCGCCCGACCCATCGTCGTATCGTGTCTTACCGTTTGATATTCGATGTTCTCATTCAAGACCTCAGCAGAAATCCGGTGGCGGTCGTCGAGCGACTCCGAGTTCCAGGCTGTGTGAAGCTTGGCATACAGGTCCCACGCCTGCCGCTTGGTAACTACCATCGGGTTCTTCCTCGAAATTTGCTGGATCTGTTGGGGATAGGCAACGCTTGGCAGAAGCGTCATGCCTGCTAGCAGGACGACCGCCGGAAAGTGGACCGTCAAACGGGTGATTGGCGCGATCACTGGCTATCCTTGGTACGTTGTTGATTACTGCGAACCTCGGCGCCTTAGCTGAGCGCGTTGCCAGAAATTGTCAGGAACGTGCTCCGATACGTCATCGCGGGATGCCCGAGGAGCGGAGTTGTGTTGGGCGGCACTCGCGGCGCGGCGTAGCTTGCCGCATTGCTCAGCGTCGGGCGGCCGCTCTAATTAGCGACGCGCGCGCAACGAGAACGTGAAACGGATAGATCGCGCGAAGGTACAGGCGACCGAACCGGTTGCGGGTGCGGACCGCGGTGGTGACGATCAGCATCGAACCATGCGGTCCGACTTGGCGCAGGATCGACAGACGAAAGTCGAGGTAACGGTCGTCTTCCCCGAGCACGATCTCGTCAGTGCTTTCGGCTAGAACGGGAAGAAGTCGATCCGCGCACGATCCGGTCGCGCACGGCGTAGCTCGGCGGTTGTTTGCACGCCGAACGGCGCGACAGCGCCATCTCGCACCGCCACCAGCGCCCTGAACCAGCGTGGCGGCGTTCCGAGCGCCCGGTCCGCGATCGCCCGCATCGTCGCGCCATCAGCCGCCGCGTCCACGGCGTAGCTGTCGAGCAGGTCGGCACCTGCGTACCAGCCGCTGATTGCGCTGCCAGGAGGGGGCTCGACGCGCCGGACGGATCGATCGCCGAACACGTTAGGCGTCGGGCTTGGCGAACAGAGCGGCGATCTGGTGGAATGGGCCTAGATGCACGACCTGGCGGTCGAGGAGCCCTACTTTTACCATCGGCAGCGCGTCGACAGCAGCGTGGACCGCCTCGATCGACGGCAGCTCATAGATGAGAGTGACCACCTGTGGATTGGCGGAAAAGTAGAACTCGCGGAGCTCATCGCCGAGGTATGATGCCCACACCGCCTCAATCTCCGGCACCATGTGCGGCATGAAATCGTCGAGGGTCTTTCCCGCGCTCGGGGTCAGCATGACGAGGAACTTCATGAACGATCTCCAGATGGTCGTAGGGTGGCCAGGTTTGTCGAACGACACGTGGCTCAGACATCCCCCTCGACGCCGTATTTGGATCATGATATAAAGAGGAATGGCGGAACGCAAGGTACGAGCATCATCTATCCCCTCACAACGGGGCGAACCGGTTCGCCAGCGAGTGATCCAGGCGGCCGAGCGGCTGCTGCGTCAGGGGAAGGCAGAATTCTCGATGCGCGAACTCGCGGCGGAAGCCGAGGTCAGCTTCTCAACGCCGTTCAACCAGTTCGGCAGCAAGGCGGCGGTTATGCACGCGATCTCCGCGAGGCGGGTCGAGTTGATGACCGATCGCTTTCGAGAATCGGCGCTTCCTACTGATGCGCTGGAGCGCGTCCTCATGGCCTCCGATACGGCAGCTTCGGTCATGCTCGAGGAGCCAGTGGTAAACCGGTCGGTGATGGGGTGGCTCGGCACTGTAAGTCCGGCAGCCGGCACCGCTCTCGCACGCTCCGAAGCATTTTGGTCGCTTGCGCTTGGCAAGGAGGCGTGCCCGGCTCTTGCCGGAAACGAGCAACCGGATCGCTCGCTTCCACGGCAGCTCGCCTTCGGCTTCCGCGGCGTGCTTTCGTTCTGGACTGCCGGCGAATTGGCCGACGACGAACTTGCTGGATCTGCGCGGGAGGTAGCTCGCGCAATCCTGCTTGGGGCGGCGAAGCCGCAGTTGGGAGCAGGCGGTGAGGCTCTTCAGCCACTTCCATGGGCCTGCCACGATGAGGTTTGAGAGACCGCGAGAGGACGAGAAATGCACGAGCTGCTGCTGGTATATACCGCTTACGTGATCGCGGCGGCGAGCCCCGGCCCCTCCAACATGGCGATTATGAACGTCGGGATGGGACAGGGGCGGCGTCCCGCGCTCGCTCTTGCCGCAGGTGTCATCACCATGTCGTTCTGCTGGGGCCTGATTGCCGCAACTGGCCTTTCAGCGCTTCTGGCGCGCTATGCTGAGGCTCTGGTCATCCTTAAGATTATCGGCGGTCTCTACCTACTGTGGCTGGCACTCAGATCGGCCCGGTCGGCTCTGCGTAGCAACGACGCCGCAACGGCCATGCCACGGGTCCGGCAGAGCATGGGTGCACTCTACCGCCGCGGTCTACTGATGCACCTCGGGAATCCCAAGTCGGTGATGGCCTGGCTCGCGATCATGACCCTGGGCGTTGGCGCGGAGGCGTCGAGCGGCCGGGTTGCGGCAGCCTTCCTCGGCTGCGTTGCGCTCGCTGTCGTCGTGTTCGGCGGCTACGCGCTCCTCTTCTCTACCCCGCTGATGGTACGCGGCTATGCTCGCTTACGCCGTTGGATTGAGGGAGCGCTTGCGATGGTATTTACCGGCGCTGGCATCAGGCTTCTAACCATCCGCTGAAACGATCAACGCCGGACGAGCCGACGATCAAGGAAATCGTCAATCAGCCCGGCGATTTCAGCACATCGCGTATGCAGCGCGAAGTGGCCAGCATCGAGCAGGTGGATCTCCGCCTCGGGGACATCGCGCGCGTAGGTGGGCACGTTATTCCTTGTGAGCCGTTTGCTGCTGATCCCACCAGCAGGAACCGATATGACCGACGATCCGCGCACCAGTCAGCCAACAAGTTTTCCCAATGAACCGCAGCAGCCAAGCCCCGGCTTGACGACCGCGATGCGAACCAAGCCCGATCATGGCGAAGAGAGTTACGTCGGCAAGGACCTGCTCAAGGGCAAGGTGGCGCTCATAACTGGCGGGGACTCCGGTATCGGCCGAGCAGTGGCGATTGCCTATGCCCGTGAAGGTGCAAGCGTTGCCATCTCCTACCTTGCGGACGAGCAGGCCGACGCCGAAGAGACACAGACCTGGGTTGAGAAGGCAGGACAGCGTTGCGTTTTGCTGCCGGGCGATCTTCGCGACCGAGATCACTGTGCAACCCTTGTCGAGCGTACGATCGCGGAACTCGGCGGCATCGATGTCCTCGTCAACAATGCTGCCGCTCAGACCATGAACGAGGGGCTCGATAGCATTGACGACGATGAGATGCAGGCCGCTTTCGCCGCCAACGTCTTTGCGATGATCCGTTTGGCTAAGGCGGCTGCGCCGCACATGAAGCCGGGTTCGGCGATCATCAACACGACCAGCGAACAGGCAAAGGTCGCTGGCAAGAACATGATCGTCTATGCGGCGACCAAGGGTGCTATCTCGAGCTTGACGGTGGGCCTGTCCAATCTTCTAGCCAGCGACGGCATTCGCGTGAACGCCGTGGCGCCCGGCCCGATCTGGACGCCTATTCAGCCGATTGCCAAGTCACCGAAGGAACTGGAAACGCTCGGCCAGGACACGCCGATCGGACGCGCTGGACAGCCGGGGGAGCTCGCTCCCGCCTATGTGATGCTAGCATCAGCGGAGGGCAGCTACATGTCCGGCAATGTCGTAGCCGTCACCGGCGGCGTTCCGATTTCCTGAGCCCGAAGACCCAACCTCAACTGGCTGCCTGTTCGCAGTCAGTTGAGGTCGTCGGTTGATCAACCGCGACATAGGCCTGAGCGCGACAATCGTGCCGCCATTACACCTGCAATCCGATCGTCGCTTATCGCGCTACACCTGGCGCATGCCGCCATCGACGCAAAGCTCGGCCCCTGTCACGAAGCTGGCGGCATCGCTGAGGAGAAACACTGCCGCGGCTGCGACTTCGTTGGCACGCGCCATGCGACCGAGCGGAATTGGGGCGATCAATGTCTGGCGCATCTCGTCGGATACGGCGGCCATCATGCCCGTGTCCGTTGGTCCCGGCGCGACGACGTTGACCCGGATGCGACGAGGCGCGAGTTCGGCCGCCCAACTGCGTGCATAGGAGCGCAGCGCCGCTTTGGTCGCGGCATATGTGCTGAAGGGCGTCACGCCCATAGTATCGGCGATCGAGCCGACCAGCAAGACCGATGCCTCCTCGCTCAGCACGGGCAATGCCGCCTGGATGCCGAACAATGCACCTCTCACGTTGACGGCGAAGTGCCGGTCGAAATGCTCGGCCGTTTCCTCAAGCAGAGTCGCGGGCTCCGACAATCCGGCGTTGAGCATCAGCGCATCGATGCGCCCGTGCAGCTGCTGGGTCTCGCGCACGACCCGTTCCAGATCGGCTTGGATGGCCGCATCGGCTTGGATGCCCTGCGCCGACGAACCGATACTTTCAGCTGCAAGTGCAACCTCGCGCTGACTGCGTCCGGTCAGTATCACCGACGCCCCTTCTTCCGCGAGCGCGCGGGCCGTCGCGAAACCGATCCCCTTTGCTCCGCCGACCACCAGCGCGACCTTGCCTGTCATTCTTGCCATCTTCCGTCCTTCCATTCGAGATTGATGACCAGATATATGATACATATCTGCTAGCAAGAACGCACCCGGAGTAGAGTAGATATGGTCAGCGATACCGACCTGGAGGCGCTATCGTGCAAGGCGATGATGGACGTGCCCCGCATTCGCCCCGTGCTGGACAAGATTGCGGACAAATGGACGATTATGATCCTGACTGTGCTGTGCCCGCAACCAGCGCGCTTTAACGAGATTAAGCGCCGGCTGGATGGCATCACCCACAAGTCGCTTGCAGACGCGTTGAAGCGCTTGGAACGCCACGGACTGATTACCCGCACCGTGCTTCCAACTAGCCCGATCGGCGTCGAATACAGGATCACCTCGCTGGGCCACTCGCTTCGGGAACCGTTCGAGGCGCTTTGTTCGTGGGCGCTGGATCATGAGCAAGCGTTGGCGGCCGCTGCTGTCGCCTACGACCGGTCGCGCGGATGACCATTATTCTTGACCCACAAGCAGACGTTCCGGCACCTTTTCCTGCCCCTCAACTTCGGCCATTCGTTCATGAGCCCGCTTTCGATTTGCGAGCGGACGGATCAGGGCTTCGCGTCCAGAGCGCTCAGGAGCCTTACGCCGTCGGGACAGTGCCGCCATCAATCACGAATTCGGTTCCGGTTATGCTGCCTGCCCGATCAGAAGCGACGAACGCGATGAGGTTCGCCACCTCGTCAGGAGTAGCTGGTCGGCCGAGCGGTATGCCGCCCAGTGAGGCCATGATCATCTGCTTCCCCTTCTCAGCGCCGTCCTCACCGCCGAGACGTTTGGCCAGTGCGACGGAGGCCTCGGTTTCAATCCAGCCAGGCGACACGCGCACAACCCTTACCCCTGCTGGCGAAACCTCTTTTGACAAGCTTTTGCTGTAGGTAGAGAGCGCCGCCTTTGCAGCGGCGTAGGCGGTTGTCGCTTCCGGCAATGGCATGACGTGCTGGATCGAAGTCACATGGACGACCACCCCCGCGCCCCGCGAGACCATTTCCGGAACCAGCGCCCGATCGAGCCGGATGGCCGGCATCAGGTTGAGGTCGAGCTCCTTCGCCCATTCCTCTTCGCCAAGAGCGACGAACCCGCCTGCTGGCGCCGAGGAACCGCCTAGCATGTGAACGATGATGTCGACCCCGCCCATCCGCTCGCGGACCGCGTCAGCAAGAGCTGCGCAGCCCTCCACGGTGGTAAGGTCGGCCGCGAAGAAAAGCTCCTTAGGTAGTGTTTCTGGCTTGCTCCGAGCAGTCGTCAAAACGTGAGCACCCAGCTCACGAAACAGAGAAACCGTCGCAGCGCCAGCGCCACGGGTTCCTGAGGTGATGAGGGCGCGCTTGCCTTCCAGCGAAAGGAACGGAATCACAGCGCGATCTCCAGACCGGCAATCGCGCCATGGGCAAGCGTAAACTGGTATCGCAGGTCGACGGGACTGCCCGGGAAGTTCCCAACTACATGGCTTGTCACGACGGCTTTATTGCCTTTGTCGGTAATGGCGAACGGCTCAGTGGCGCAGAGGTATTTTGCGAGATAGCCCACGGCCCACTCCTGGATCGCATCGCGACCAGTGTAGGTGTGTCCCTCGTCCTGCACGGTCGCATCGGCGGTGAAACATCCAGCGATCGCCGCTGCATCGCGTCTCCTGTCCGCGTCGAAGTATCTCGCAATCCCAGGTGGCAGATCGATGGCCATGACGTCCTCCATTTCGCAGCGAAGCGCTCGCTCCGCTCTCCCGAACCAAAGTATGGATGGACGGCCTGTAGGATAATCAGGATAGATAGGGATGAGGCGTCACGGAAAGCGGGACAATGTCACGGTCGGGACTGATTGAGCTGGAGGCGATCCTCGCCATTGTCCATCGCGGCTCATTCCGCGCGGCTGCCGTTGATCTCGGCATGTCCACAACCGCGCTAAGCAACGCAGTCGGCAAGCTTGAGCAGCAGCTCGGCGTTCGTCTGCTCAATCGGACTACGCGCAGCGTCTCGCTGACAGACGCCGGAAGAACTTTTGTCGGCCAGATCGCGCCGGCGGTTCAAAGCATTCAAGACGCCATGAACACGGCGCGATCGCAGCAGAGTACGCCGTCGGGTATCCTGCGCATCAATTCCTTCGCAACCGCCGCCCGAGAAATCCTGTCTCCACTGGTTCTGGATTTTATACGTCGGTACCCGCAGGTTCACATCGATCTCGTCACCGAAGGACGTCTTGTCGACGTTGTGGCGGAGGGCTTTGATTTTGGCATTCGCACCGCCGACCTGATCCCAAGTGATACGATCGCGATCCCGCTCGGCGCCCCTCGGCGCTTCTCCGTAGTGGCGTCGCCGGCGTATCTTGAAAAGCGCGAGACGCCGCAGGTGCCGCATGATCTCCTGGCGCACGCCTGCATCCGCGTGCGGTTGCCCAATGGCGCGCCGTATCGTTGGCATTTCGCGAAGAACGGCGAGTCGATGCAGATCGATGTACAAGGCCCAATCACATTGGACGAGGCCAGCCTGTCCCGAATTGCTGCGCTGGATGGTGTTGGAATAGGGTTCTTTATGGAGGCGGATGTCCGCGACGATGTCGCATCGGGCAGGCTTGTCCAGATGTTGGAAGACTGGACCCCGCCCCTTGCACCGCTATGCCTCTACTACCCAAGCAGGCGCCATTCATCGGCCGCGTTCAAAGCGTTCATCGATCTCGCCCGGGAGATTGCTGCGGTCACAAGACGCTAAACCCAGTCGCAGATATCCGCGGCCCGAATACGCTTCTCGGAACCGCTATCTGCTTATCGAGCGGATGGCGCCGTCGGCGCGGAGTTTAGCCCGGAACCCGTGCATCTTGCATAGCTACTAGCCGACGACAATCAGACCGTTTGAAGTCGCCGCCGCCTGTCGGACGGCCTTCAGCGGCTGGTATTCCGGCGCGTCGTAAAAGTCGCGAACAGCCTGGCGGTTCGGAAACTCCAGCACGACTAGCCACGTCGGGGACCAGTGTCCCTCGATGATCTCGGGCTGGACGTCTTTGACGAGCGGTTTGCCACCGAACTGCGCGGCCAAGGCGATCGCAGCGCCCTCGTAGTGGGTCATAGCCTGCAGATCACGTACGGTGAGATCGATGAGGACAAGGGCAGTCATAGGAGTTTTGCCTAATGATAGAGGGTTGCGGGTGATCCGCCCGCGCCACCCGAACGCCAGTTCGCGACTGACGTCGGATAGCCTTGGGAAAGCGCGAGTCTGAGCGGACGTGTAATGACCGGCTCGAGAACGACGCCCTCAAAGACGATCTGTACGAAGTGATTCCGGCTCAGACGTTGAGCCGGCCAGTCGATCAGGTCATCGGCCGGGCGGCTTAACGCAGTCAGATAGCCGTGAAGTCGATAATGACCTTGCCGCCGCGCTCAGCATGGATAGCGGCTTCGACGATTGCGGACGGCGGGTAGACGCCGCTGATCGGTGTGTGCAACGTCCCGCTGACGACAAGCGGCAAGACGTCTTTGACCGCGGCAGGAGCGGCAGCGGCCGAGTCCGGGTTGCCAAGGAAGAAACCGTGGACGGTCACCTGCTTGAAGATTGGTAACCAGGCCGGGATCGACATCGTCGCGCTGCCCAGAATGGAGTAGGCGACGACGGCCGCGCGGGGCGAGACGATGTCGGCGATAAGGCCAATCGCCTCGCCGCCGATCGCATCGATACCCAAACCGATGCGACCGCCCTCGACCGCCCTCTCTGCCTCAGCTTTGGTGTCGTCGCCAGCGACCAAGACCACGTCGGCGCCGGAGGCCTTCAATTCGTCGACAAGTTCGGGACGCCGGACAATGTTGAGCGTCTTCAAGCCGCGAGCTTTCGCGACCCCGATCACCGATCGGCCCACCCCCGAATTTGCGGCGTTCTGGACAACCCAGTCACCTGGTTTCAGTGTCGTATATTCGCTGAGCAAAAGGGCCGCAGTCGGCGGGTTGATTCCCAGCATCGACAACTGATGCAGGTCGGCGTCGGGAAGAGCGAACAGTCCCTCTGCAGGAATGGTCATCCGTTCGCGCCATAGCCAGGTAAAGACTGGAAGAAGCACGCGGTCACCGATGGCGAGATGATCGACGTCCTCGCCTAGGCCAATGACGCGGCCAACCCCCTCGTTTCCAACAGGCCCAGGAGCGGTTGGCAGAACGGGAAATCCGCCTTTGATCACGTAGAGGTCATGGGGATTGAGTGGCGAGGCCTCGAGTTGGACCAGCACCTCGTTCACGCCGGGCGCGGCTGGCTCCGGCAGATCGTTGAACCGCAACACGTCACGAGGCTCGCCGAAGGCGGAAATCTGGATCGCTTTCATCAGGATACTCCTTGATCGAGCGGCAAGGCCGCATCGGTTAGTTAGTGGAGCGGTGGCTCCATAAACAGGCCCTGGTCCGCGAATTTGCCGCAGTCAACGTAAAAGTGGAGCCGTCGCTCCGAATATGTTAGGTCGCAGATTAGAAGACCTGAGCGATGTCCGTTCACGTCGCAGGCAGGAAGAAACGCGATGACGACTAAGGTTGAGAGCCAGACCCCTCGCGGGCGCGGACGACCACGTCTGTTTGATCGGACAGCGGCGCTCGACCGGGCAATGCGCGTGTTTTGGGACAGGGGTTACGAGGGCACGACGTTCGACGAACTGATTACCGCGATGGGGCTGAGCCCCTCGAGCTTCTACAACGCGTTCGGAAACAAGGAGGCCCTCTATCGCGAGGCGGTCGGTGCATACCTCACGGGGCCGGGTGGCTTCTTCCCCAAGGCGCTCGCTGGCGAGGGCTCGGCACGCGATGCGTTCGCGCGGCTGATGATAGCTACGGCTGCCGCGTATACTGACGATACCGGTCCTGCGGGCTGTATGATCTCACTGGCCGGGTTGCACGACGCCCCCGAACGCGCCGACCTCCGCGACTTCATGCGTGAGGTCAGAGGCCGGTCGCTTGCGTTGATGGTAGAACGCCTCGACGAGGGCGTCCGAAACGGCGACCTGCCTAAGGGGACTGACGTCGCCCAGATCGCCGACTTCTTCGAGACAGTGTTCAGGGGCATGGCGGTCCGTGCGCGTGACGGTGCAGATCGCGAGATGCTTGAAAAGACTGGTGTCATGGCGCTTGACGCCTGGCCAGGCGGCCGGGCCTAGTCGTCGCCCTTGTCGAATGGACTGACACCTCGCCCGAACGAGAAGTTCTCTGATGGTAGGGGAATGAGAGTTACGAACACATCGTCCGGCCTGATCCCGACATTGTCGTGAAGGCGCTGGACGATCTCTTTTAGCAACGCTCGCTTTTGCGACATGGGGCGCGATGCAGGGATGTGCACAGAGATGATGATCGCGCCCGCTGAGCGATCCACGTCCCCGTAGGTAGGATGGAGAAACAGATAACCTTCGGCATGCTCGTTAATCACAACAAACTTGTCCTCGGGAGGCAGGCCGAAGCTGGCCTGAAGCGAGTGCGCGAGGGCGTCCGCAATGGCCTTACGCTGATCCAGGGAAAACAGGTCCTTGGGCACATGTACGTTAAAAAAGGGCATGACGTGATCCTCATTGCATAGTGCTTACATGAAGCGTGTGTATTTGGAGTAGAGGCTCCACAAACTTGCTCTGCTTGCGATTTGCAGGATCGTCAACGAGTTTTGGAGCCAAGCCTCCAGATCATAGCGGAGGATGACCTTGTCCCAGACATTCCTGACGCTAGCGTTGGCATCAGTCTCAACGTGACGGGCCACCCGGCCCCCGAAAGAAACTGAAGCAGCATGACAACCTTAAATGGAGTTCTGACTCCATATTGTGTTGACGCTTGGCGGAACGTCGCTTATCGGTTTTTGGAGCATGCGCTCCCTAAAGCGATGCGCACGGAGATTTCTGATGACCCGAGTAGTCCGAATTCACGAATACGGTGACGCCAGCGTTCTCCGAATTGATGACGTGGACGTCCCGGCGCCGGCAGCCAACGAGGTTCAGATCAAGGTCAAGGCGATCGGGATTAACCGTGCCGAAGTGATGTTCCGCAATCATGCCTATCTACAGGAGGCACATTTTCCAAGCCGCCTTGGCTACGAAGCTTCGGGCGTCATCGAGCTGGTCGGTGCAGCGGTTGAGGGGTTCGCCATCGGTGATGTGGTCAGCGTCATTCCCTCACAGGATATCACTAACGGCGGCACCTACGGCGAACTGGTCAACGTGCAATCCCGCTTAGTCGTGAAGCATCCGGCGACGTTGTCCTTCGAAGAGGCCGCAGCGGTTTGGATGCCTTATGTCACGGCGTGGGGCGCGCTAGTCGAACAGGCAAAGCTGTCCCAAGGTGAGGCCGTTATCATCTCGGCGGCGTCCAGCAGTGTCGGCATCGCTGCGTTCCAGATCGCTAAACTTGTCGGAGCTACCGTCATCGCGACGACGCGAACCGGCGCCAAGCGCCAAGCCCTCTTTAATGCCGGTGCCGACTATGTCGTAGCGACGGACGAAGAAGACCTTGTGGCGAGGGTTCTCGAAATCACGGACGGGATCGGCGCTCGCGTCGTATTCGACCCGGTCGGCGGCCCTTCGTTCGAACCACTGACGGCCAGCATGGCGCGAGGCGGGATCCTGCTGGAGTATGGGGTGCTCAGCGCCGATCCCACGCCGTTCCCGTTGCTTACCGTCCTCAGCAAGTCCCTAACGTTGAAGGGATACCTTTACACCGAAGTGGTATCCGACGATGCCATCCTCGAGCGCGCTAAGACGTTCATCACGGACGGTTTGGTATCGGGTGCCCTTAAACCCCTGATCGCGCGTACCTTCGCTTTCGCCGACATTCAAAACGCTCATCGCTTCCTGGAATCCAACGAGCAAATCGGCAAGGTCGTGGTTACGCTCTGACCTGGTTCCGGCCACTCAGCCTACTAAAAGCGCTATTCGGAACCGGGCATCCATTCAGCTCCCACCGCGGAGCAGTGTTACGCTCCGTAGTATCGTTCGACCTCACCCAACTGGAGCGTGAGCGCTCTGCTGGGCAAATGAATAGTTAGTCTCTGCCGTTCGCTTTCGTTGAAACGGGCGGCCTTTTTCAACAGGTCACGGATGGCTGCGCGACCGACGACCCTGTCGCCGCCAAGCCAGCCACTGCCGAGCGCAATCTCAGGTGCTAGGATAAGGAGGCCATAAGCGTCAGGCGCGAAATGTTCGATCTGGTTCGACCATTATAACGAGGTGCATCCGCATCGCGCTTTGCGCTATCGATCCCCACGCGAGTTCATCGCGCAAACCTGCGAGGCTCTGTCAGGCCTTTAGGGGGCAACAACAGACACGGACTAAGGACGGTTAAGACGGCGCGGCTTTGTGACCTGCTACGCGCCACCTTAGGGCCAATGATAACGGCCCGTCTCAACGGAGGGTGGGAGGTGTGCCAAGACGGGCCGACCGGGGGGAAGTGACCCAGCAACCTATCAATGCTCGGTGAACCGAATATACCCCAACTAAAAAACGCCCCGTCCGGCCGTATGACACTTTGCAGTATCCCAGACGGGGCGCCGAGGCCGACGACTCGATGAGTTCGCCTCTGTTTTGCCCCACCCCTCAATAACCTACGTCAAAAATGCAGGAACGCAATGACGCCGGCATACTAGCGCGACCCCGTAAAACAGAGATCGGATACGGTTGGCCGGTCCGCTTTAGCCCGGCCCAGATTTGGCGTCGTCTGGCTTAGCCTTCTTTGCCTCGCCCACACCTAGCACTGCGGCGATGCGCTCCGCACGCTTGCCGCGAGTGACATACCAATCAGCAAAGAGCATCTCGATAAGCGCCAATAGCTTTTCAGCTTCACCAGGCTCGACGTCTAGAATTAGTCCGTCCACCTCGCTCATATGAGCGCCGATGTTGCCCACATCCTTTAGTGCGAGCATTGCGCCAATCGTGTCGGGATCGACGCCACGCGGTAGGTTGTCTTCCTCAGCTAGTTTTCGCAACGCGTCGATCTCGTCGAAAAGCGTTCGCCGCTTTACTCCGCAAAAGTCGCGAATCATCGCCTGCAGGCATCGGCGTGCCAGCGTTGCCGACGACTTGGGGCTAAGGTCGATAATTGACCAAGCTTCCTGATAGTCCTCTAGCATCGCATCAGGAACGTATTCAGGAAATGGTTTTCCCGTTCGACCGGGATAAAGCATCCTGTTCAGGAAGCTAGAATTTTGAAGCGTCGAGTATTGCCCAAGCCTATTGGACGTTCCTGAGCTCAGAGTGATGATTACTGAAATTCTACGGCAATCATCATTGGCACAGCGTGTAGCTTTGCCGTCTATCTTTAGCGCCTCGGCTAGTTCGCGTTTTCCCATTTCATGGAAACTTCCAACGTCTGCGGATGATGAAAAAAAGGCAGATGTCTTATCAGTAGGTATTTGTAGAATACCACAGTGCGGACATATGTAACTCATCAGGCCTCCCGATAAACGACTTCTCAACGCGACGGTGATCGCGTTTCTGGTCATTTCCTCGGAATGCAACAGGTGGCATTATTGGGCAAGGCAAGACACCCCCGTGCCGCCCTTTGCTTTTTGATGGCGGTGAAAAAGCGCATCGCTCGCGCTACCGTCAGCTTTCGCTGCCGCCACTCTTAGCTACTTCCCTCGTTCGCAATTTTGTCTCGCCTTAGTTCTAGACCGATCGGAGTGTCAGCAGCGGCACTGCGGGGATGGCGGCACGGCTGCCGACGAGGTGTTCCAGCCTACTGGTAGCCGCCGTTTTCCTCACGCTCCTTGGCAGCGTCCTCCTGTACCTTTTCCATCTCCTCAGCCTCTTCGGCCGGGGTCGCGTCGTCGGTTTTTGGATCGTCGATCATGATCATCTCCTCGCTTATCCAACGCGCGGCGCAGCTTTCGGGTGCAGCAGATCGTTACCCTGTGATGCGTTCGTAATGCCGGACGCGATACTGGAGATGACAATGCGTAACCTCGACATATGACGGTTCGCAAGATCGTCCGCACGATCGCCGCGGATCAAACGAAGGACGTTGCCATATTCCAGCACGACCTCGGACCCGACGTGATAGTCCAAGTTCGCACCGAGCGCGGCCGGGTGCTGGAGATGCGCGTCGACATCCTTCATGATCGCGTTCTCGTGCATTTCAAGGACGGGACCAGCGAGGAACTGAAGGTCGTGATCGTTGGCTAGCGATCTGCAGATGACAGAACGCGAGGTTTGGTTGAAGGCGGCCAAGCTTGTTCAGGCCAGTGGGCACGCCGCGCCGCGGGCGGTGCCCGCTACCCTTGGCGACATCCTGTCCAGTCCCAAAGGCTGCCATGATTGGCGACGCGTTGCGGTTGCTGTCGACATGATCTTATTCGCTAGGCCACAGTGATGGATCGAGCAATCAAGAGCGTCGCGCTTGCTGGTGACCTGTCCGAGGAAGCGCGGCTCGTGTTGTTGGCCGCAAAGTTTAATGGCAGAAGATGGATGCTCCTGTCACCGTCGGGTGAGGCGATCGATGAGCTAAGGTCTCTGAAGCTAGCGCGGGATCTCGAAGGTGAGGCCGAAGTCACCATATCAGGAATGAACGTCCGAGCGGTCGTCGCCCGATCGAACTACCGTCGCGGTGCCGTGTCCAAATAGGCACCCGATTGCCGCTGCTGCCGCACGATGCTTAAATGACGCCGTTACGGCTCGCTAATCAAACCAACATCGTACACGGTGACTTTTGCCGGGACTGCCGGCCGGCTCGTCCTTGGTCTAACTCTGGGCCGGGCCGTTACCGTTTGAAAACGATCGTTTGATCGAACGCTCGTGTGAACCGGGTTTTTTAACGTTGCCGGTCGGCCCGCTTTGTTCGGCAAGTTCGAGGCTGTTCATTGCCGCTCCTGCCTGTCAACGTTAGGCGCAGGATCAACGCAGATCGGAAACGAACATGAGCGACCTCGAAAAGAAAACTTTTACCACCCAAGAACCTCCCCGCTCGCCGGGCGTAATCCCGAAGCCAGATCGAGAAAAGCCAGCCGATGCTCCGAAGCCGAAAGACGGCAAGTAGGACGGAAGATGAAGGACTCAGCCAGTGCGAAACATTGGGCGCAGTGCATCGTCCTGTTCGCACTGGCAACGGTGGGATGCAGCCAGGTGCCCGATCGCAAGTTCCGGGTGATCAGCGAAAAGGAGCAGGCCGAGCACTTCGATCACGATAATCCTGTCGGCCGGTTCACCGCCGTCTCGGCGGGGGGGGGCGGGATCTACGTTCTCGACACGAGGAAAGGCACCGTTCGCTACTGTGCCGAAGCGGCAGCTGATAACGCCACCAAGAATTGGGAAGCCGTGAGGGTTGGGTGCACAACGCCGTCCGAAATTTCCGGCAAGCAGATAACGCCGAATATCCGGAAACTCGAATAACGCGAAGGCGACAGCTTGCCGAGCAGGGGGCCTGTTTAACAGGATCGAACTACCTCATCGGCAAGGGTTGCGCCTTAACAGCCAAAGAAAAGATTTTGGCAGACCCACCCCTTTTTTCCGACTAAATCGTGATTTTCGCCCGGGCCGTGTTTGATGTCGTTCTCCATCTCCCTCAGTTTCGTCATTACGAATCCGTCCCTACCTACCAAATCGTTACTGGGCCCGGGACCCTTTGCGACATCCTTCCAAGAGTTGCTGACAAACTTAACAGCCGTATTATTTTTTCCAAAACATCCATCCCCTCCAACTCCTAAATAAGAACACTTTTGTAGTTCGTTAACAGCTAATTGCGTCCCGACGCATGCAACAAAAGCATATGGCTGCCCGCCGGTTGTAACAGCGCACTGGGCGAACGCTTGTTGTTCCGGTGTCAAGCTACGGCCTGCAGCGCAAACTCCCATTTGAACGTAACTCGTTGCATTCTCCATGACGCACTGCGCAATCCGCGTTTGTTCCGGATTTAACTGGCTGCCCGCTGCACAAAGCCCGGCGGCCTTATAGTCGTTAAGGTTGTTGGCGACGCATCCGTAAAGAGCGCGTTGGTCGTCAGTAAGCCTGCCATCCACGGCGCAGCCGGCCATCGATGCGTAGCTGCCCTGATTTTTGATGGCGCAGTTAACAAGTGCCGCCTCTTGCCGCCCAAGCGCCCCTTCAGAAACACATGTGACGAACGAAGCAGTTTGCCTATTGGCGGCGTATGAGGTGGTGCAATCGGTGATCTCTTGCTCCTTCTTCCCCATCCCGCCCTTGGCAGCACAGATAGCGAAGGCAGCTCCGTCAATTCCTTTGTTCATGCATTCGAGTATTTGCCGCTGCTTATAAGTCGAGACCTCTTTTACCCAGCAGTTAACGAAGCTTTCTTCGCTAACGGATATATTATCCTGGCAACCGATCGCAGCTTTTAGCGGGTCGCGCTCACCTTCTTGAATGTTGATGACGTACTTTTGTGCGCCACCAGTGTCGTTTCTTCTGAATCTCCGCTTCTCGCACTCTTGCATATTTTCTATATCTTTATAGTGATATGCGTCTGACGATACACAGACCTCCGCTGATGATTCACCCCCGTCCCAAACTAGATCTCCTGCAGTGGCTCGAAGGTAGATTATGCTGTTACTAAGGGGGCCCTCAATCGGCAACGCACAATCCCTTGGTTCTATACTGTACCAGCCACGTGAGTTCTACGTGTCTTGCTCGACCCATGCAATAGCTGCCGTGACTTTAACTCCCGTGTTGTTACACACGTAAAGGCCAGCCCTTGCCTGAGTCGATAGCAGCGACATGGCAAACAGTGTGAGTAATGCTGCAAGCAAACGTCGAATCATCATTAGACTCCCCGAGTCTCGAGGGATTTATCGATTCCGGGAAGTGTTTATCTACCCTGCGAAGGGCTATGTATAGTAGCAAGACATGGTGTATTTTTTACAAGGATGTTGATTACCAGCCCTTCCATCATCTCTGAGGTGGCCCCTTAAATGACCTGACAGAGCCCCGCTCTTAGATAAGAGTGAGGCATATGACTGACGGTACGACCAGGCGTTATAACGATGGCGAGGTTCTCTCCGGTGTTCAGCGCCGGAGGCGGTGGACACCGGAGGAAAAGGTCCGGATCGTCGAGGAGACGTATCTACCGGGCATGACCGTGTCGCTCGTCGCCCGCCGGCACGGCATCGGTGGCAATCAGATCTTCACCTGGCGGCGCTTGATGGCGCAGGGTGCGCTGACCGCCGCGACAGCGGGCGAGGAAGTGGTGCCGGCGTCCGAGTACCGTGCGCTCGAGGCGCAGGTGCGCGAACTACACCGGCTGCTCGGCAAGAAGGCCATGGAAAACGAGCTGCTCCGCGAGGCCGTGTCCCGGGCCGCAGGCCCAAAAAAACTGCTCTTGCGCTCGACCTCGTTGCCGCGGGATGGACGGTGAGCGCGGTGTCAGGCGCGGTCGGAATTACTCGCCCACACCTGTCCGCAATGCGCCATCGCCCGGCGCCCCGACCACGCGGACGACCGCCGCTGCCGGATGCCGAGCTGGTCGCCGACATCCGCGCGCTCATCGCCGATCTGCCGACCTATGGCTATCGCCGCGTTCATGCTCTGCTCCGCCGGCAGGCCGAGAAGAGCGGGCGCGAAGCGCCCAATCCGAAACGCGTTTACCGCGTCATGAAAGTGCACGGGCTGCTGCTACAGCGGGACGGCGAACGCCGCGAGGAACGGCGTCACGATGGCCGGGTCGCCGTCGATCTACGCAACACCCGCTGGTGCTCCGACGGGCTGGAGATCACCTGTGACAATGGCGAGAAGGTACGTGTCGCATTCGCGCTCGACTGCTGCGACCGTGAAGCGATGGGACACGTGGCGACGACGGGCGGCATCACCGCGGAGGACGTCCAGGACTTGATGGTCGCCACGGTCGAGCATCGCTACGGACGGGTGAACCGCGTGCCCCAACCGATCGAGTGGCTCACCGACAACGGCAGCTGCTACACCGCTCGCAACACACGTGCGTTCGCCCGGGACATCGGATTGATCCCGCGCACGACCCCAGTCAGCAGTCCTCAATCGAATGGCATGGCTGAGGCGTTCGTTCGCACCCTCAAGCGCGATTATGTCCGTGTGAACCCCAGGCCGAATGCGCAGAGCGTCATCGACCAACTGCCCGGCTGGTTCGACCATTATAACGAGGTGCATCCGCATCGCGCTTTGCGCTATCGATCCCCACGCGAGTTCATCGCGCAAACCTGCGAGGCTCTGTCAGGCCTTTAGGGGGCAACAACATTCATGTTTCGATATTGCTCCGATTGGCTGGTTGCATACCGGCGCAGATAGGCGGTCGAACCGACGAAGGCCTCCGCTCCTGTCGCGAATCTCCTGAGTTTCGAACGTCGCGGATATCCAATTATGCGACACCCGCATGCCCTTGCCGTCGCAACTGAACTTACGATCGGCCGCACGCTCCCAACTTGGAGCTAGGCGCTACAGCCATCCCACCCGCTTGAAACGCACATAGAGCGCCGTGCAAATGACAGCGATCACCGCGAGGACAACCGGGTACCCATATTGCGTCTTCAGCTCCGGCATATGCTCGAAGTTCATCCCATAGATGCCCGCGATGGCGGTGGGCACGGCGAGGATAGCAGCCCAGGCGGCCAGCTGACGGGTGATCGCGCCGGTCCGTTGCTGCTCGAGGAGGTTGCTGAACTCGAACACGGAGGCGAGCACGTCCCGCAAGCCGTCGGTCATCGTCTGCACCCGGCGGACATGATCAAGCACATCGCTGAAGTAAGGTCGGGTTTCCGGATCGATGCAGGGCAGATCGAGCCGGACCAGCTTGCCTGCTACCTCGTTCGTTGGCACCAGAACGCGACCGAACCGGATCAGCTCGCGCCGTAGCCGGAAGATGCGGGTTACCTCGTCACGGCCAAGAAACTGATCGAGCGTCGCCTGCTCCATCGCCAGCACTTCGTCTTCGATCGATTCGATGAGCGGCAGGTAGCCGTCGACGACATAGTCGAGAATGGCGTGGAGCACATAGTCGACGCCGTGTACGAGCAGTGTCGGAGCCGCTTCGAGCTGTTCGCGCAAGGCCTTGTGCGAACGCGCCGATCCATGACGCACGCTGATGATGTGGCTGTGACCGATGAAGATTGCGGTTTCCCCGTAGGCGATCCCTTCTTTCTCAAGTTGTGCAGTGCGTGCGACAACGAACAACTGATCTCCGTACACGTCAATCTTCGGCAACTGATCGGCTTTGACGGCGTCCTCGACCGCCAGCGGGTGAAGTCCATACTGCTCCTGGAGACGATGCATCTCATCTGCGGTCGGATCACAGATACCGATCCACACGAACTCGGATTTGTCGGAAGGACAATCGATCTTCTCGTCGATCGTCACCTCGCGGATGCGCTTGCCGTGACGGTACAGATATGCGGCTACAACGGTCATTCAACGCACTCGACAATGCAGATGGTGGGGACGCACCAACGGATTAGGCCATGGCGGCGATGGTGACGCGTGAACTGCGCAGGGCGCAGCAAGATGCTGTGACATGGCGGCTGCTCTACGACCAGAGCGGTTCGTCAAAGCGGATTAACTAGAAGCTCGTCACTGCACCCTCGACACTGAAGTCGTTATCGTTGACCATCAACAAATCGGTCGGGGACAGGAACGTCATGCCTTCGAGATCGACGGCCATCTCGGGAACGTCGTCACTGTTGAACAGCAGATGCTTGTGGAGCACGGGCAACGCCATTTCGTCCGCAGCGCTCATCTCCTCGATCGTCGGCTTAGTACGGATGTCCAGATGCTCTACCGGCAGGACGGTCTTAAGATCCAACTCTACGCGGTACAGTTTGGTCGTGGCCGACCCGCGTTCCAGCACCAGCAGGCGGTTGCCCGGCATCCATGCAAGCTCGCTGACTTTGATGTCCTCACGTCCGAACGGCCCAAGAATTCTATCCCGCAGGAAACTCTTCGGGCGATCCAGCGGATACAGATACTGGTCAATAACCTCCCCCATTTCGGCATCCAGCCGCCAGAGACGAACATGACGCGCCCGCCGGTGCGCCTCCTCGTCGGGATGGGCCAGCGGGCTCTGGAAGGCGAGAAACAGCGACCGTTCGTCACCGGATAGCGCGATCGCCTCGAACCCGCGGTTGATCTGCCGGCACGCGGCAATGGCGGGAAGAGCGGGTTCGACGTCAGCAATGTCTGCATGTTCGACCCGTCGCGGTACAAGCCGTTGGACGATCCGTCCTTCGTCATCAACCCGTACCAGCGCTGGCGCGAACTCATCACCGATCCAGAAACCACCCGATCTAAGCGCAACGATACCCTCGCTGTCGAGGCCGAGCCGCGATGGCCCGATCGGCTCTCCGTGGATGTCGAACACGGGCTCGAGCACGACATGCTCGCTACTTGCATCCGGAAGGCCGTCCACAGGATTTCCCTCCTCGTCGATGAGCCGGATGGTTCGGATCAGCCTCACCTTGTCGCCGTCGATCTGAAGCTCGGCTATCGCCGGGCCAATTTTTGGGTCCGGCATGACCTTGGCGCCGGATATGTCGGCAAGCGGGGCGAGCTGATCGAGTCCGTAGCGTTCGATCGCAATTTTTACCTTCAGGTTGGGGCCGCGGTCACAGACTGCCCAGACCTGACCCGGAGGACCCCCAGCCCGCATCGCCAGCCCAGAGCCGAACCCGGCGCGGAGCGCCAGTTGTCCTCGAGGTGTCGGGATGACGTCAAGCGACGGATCGGCCCAATCGAGGCGGCTGACCGTATAGCTCATGGCTTCTCCCACCTGTATCGTCTTTCCGTTATCTGCTGCCACGATTGGGCAAAGGCACGACGCCTTACTGCAATGGGTTCTCGGGGGTAAGCTGACAGTGTTGCACAAGGGATCGGTTATTGTGCCTGTCCAGGGTCGATGGGCCGCGATGACATCGATCGGTCAGCCCTAACGATGAAGACGAAGGGCGGCCTTGCCGCCGCCTTTTTACTGACGCTGACGGGACCCGCACTCGCGCAGGACCAGCGGCCGACGGGCTACCCGCGTTCCGCCAATGAGCGAGGCGATCAACCGGTGACCGTCTCGGTGGTCTACACTGGCGATCTGCGCAGCAACTTGGCGGGAGGTGTCAGGCGTGGAACACGTTACCTCGACAATCTCGATCTTCAGGTCGCGCTGGATGCCGACCGGTTGGTCGGGTGGCACGGTGCACGGATGTTCGTGTACGGGATCTACAACAACGGCACCTCGATCTCGCGGCTGGTGGGCGACGTACAGGCGATCTCAAACATCGAGACCAAGGTTCGCGCCACACGCCTGTTTGAGGCGTGGATCGAGCAGGATGTGGGTGCCAGTGGATCGATCAAAGCCGGCCTCTACAATCTCAATTCTGAATTCGACACGACGGAAAGTGGCGGTCTCTTCCTAATCTCGTCGCATGGCATCGGTGCCGATATCGCGCAGACCGGTCGCAACGGTCCGTCGATCTTCCCGGTCACCTCACTCGCCGTTCGCGGCGAGGTGAAGCTCGGCGAACATTGGCTGGGACGCATCGCGGTGCTCGACGGCGTTCCCGGTGATCCGACGCATCCCAGACGCACCGCGATCGAGCTGTCCGGGAAGGACGGAGCGCTCTTAATTGGCGAAGTCGACTACCTAAGGGGCGGCACCAAAGCTGCAGTCGGCGTTTGGGGCTATACCGCCCGCTTCGATCGGTTGCATCCATCCGCCACGCAGGGCCGTGGCAACAAGGGCGTCTATGCCTTCGTAGAGCAACGACTTGTCGGAACACGAGCGGACGATGCCGCAGGGTTGGCCGGTTGGCTGCGGTTCGGCATCGCCGACAGGCGCTACAATCCGATCGGCAGTTATCTCGGTGGTGGTCTCGTCTACACGGGGCTCACACCCAACCGCAGCGACGATCAGCTTGGATTGTCGTTCGCCTCCGCCAGCTTCGGCAAACGATACAGACGCAGCAGGCGCGGTGCAGGAGAGAGCATCAGCGACCGTGAGGTCGTGATCGAGGCGGTCTACAATGCCATGGTCGCACCGTGGCTGAGCATTCAGCCCGACCTGCAATATGTGGTGAACCCGGGAGGCGATCGTCGACTGAACGATGCCGTTGTGGTCGGCTTGCGCTTCAAAGTTGGAAGCTGATAGCGGAAGGGCGACCGTCTGACTTCCGATAAGGATTTAGTTGTCTGCGCCCTCCTTCAAGAGGTACAGCTTGTTGCGCTTATCCTGAATTTCGAGCGTCTCGTAAGTCCCGCCTTTTGCGACATGTGAATGTCGTGTTTTGGTGGGGATCAGACGTTCCTTAAGAGGGCAACGCCGTAAACATCAACTTGCGTTACGCACCACCACGAGTGACACCCAATAAATTGCCCACCAAAGTGCGGGTACGACGAGCAGCCCCGCAAAGCGATGCTGAGAAAAGTTTTTGAAGACAAGAAAGGATAACACCACGGTGCTAAACAGCATCACTGGCTTCGCCAATAGCACCGCAAGCATAATATAAGGGCCAATCTTCGAAGTCGTCTCGGGTGCGTCGAACATCATCGGCGTTATGAGCGCCATCATGGCGGCTTGTGGTATAGCAAGAAGTGCCACCACTCCAACGACTAAAGGAACGACACGCTTCCAAAGCTCCTTTGTATCGCTTCGGTATCCTGGTTCTTCCATCGCTGAAGCTCCTGAAATGTAGACGATAGCTAGCCCAAACCAGGCCCCGGGGCGCGGTCGGCATTTGCCCGCTTAGTGTCCCCTGTGAGGGACCCGTTTACCCACTACAGAATTTTGCGGCAGGCCATATGTGCGGCCAACATCGCAGCAAATGTCGCCTTTTGGGCGACAGCGGAAAGGCGGCTTTCAGGGGCCGCTTTGACGATCGCGAACGTCGCGACGTGGTGGAAAGTCGCCGTCCCAATCCACAAGCTATAGGATGCCGACTGCACCATCGGCCCAGATCGCCAACGCAGCTAAGATGACGCCGCAAACGAGAGACATTCGTAAGACCGACTGGTCAACGAACCGAACAATCAGCTCAATCGCAAAGCCGACAACGGCGAAAATGGCGGCAGCCGCGCTGAAATCCGCACCTGTCCAACGCACCTCGTCGGTGAACAACATGGCGACGGCCGGAAGTAGGAGTAAGCCTCCGAGGCAAGCCCAGAGGGCTAGACGCCAGCGTCCGAGATTAGCTGCGCGAGAAATGGCCGATACAGTCACAGAAGCTCTCCATCGAGGCTAACTTCACATGCGCCTTCGATGTCTGCAAGTGGGCGTAAATGAGCTGCATGGATAGAAAGGAAAGCGGACGCTGGCAGTTAGTGTGAGCCGAACCACACCCCCGCGACGTAGGCTATGCGGCCACCCCAAGTGAGCGCTGTGAAAACTCCGCATACAATCAATGCTGCGTTTCCCAAATCCACCAGCTTGCGGCTCATTCTACTACGCTCCATCATTCAGGTTCTGACAGCGTATTTATCCATTCGAATGTCTGCAAGTGGGCGAATGCAGACTGGCCACTTCGGGTTGTTGTCGATCGGCCGCGCGAACGTCGCTACCCGGGCGGGAGCGGAATGGCCGGAATTGGTGGTTAGCGGACATTAGGTTTACGTCGCTAATAATCCCTTCTACCGTCTGCCTTTGTCGGATGCTGAGATACGACAACCGTCTCCCACCCGTCGTAATCGACCTCGGACCGCTTGACGGCCTCGACTATGATCGGCGTTAGTTCTCGGAATACTGCAAAGTCGACCGGCATCTTACGCGAAAGGACTACCCCGGTCGGATCGTTTAGCCAGTGATCAATCGTAAATTCTCTCGACTTGAGATCGAAAGAAAGCTTTTCAAGCGACCTCTTTTTTCCGTAGAACCAGAAGTCAGTTTTTCTCGCCGTATGCCCATCATCGCCGTTTTTCTGGACATTAGCGATAACTTCTCGATCACCGTTCATCTGAAATTCGAGCGGAGTAGGAGTTAAAAGGCGAACCAATGCGGATCGATCGTTCACTTCTGAGGCATCGCAGGAAAAGCCTCGCACTTGGATCGTTCTAAGTATCTGTGACAGATCAAGCGGGTCACGATGCAAAACGAATATGCGACGCTGACCTTGACCCGTCACGCTCGCGACACGAATTACACCTGACGCAAGTAACGCCGGCTCCTTATCGATGTTGTCTTCTAAGGGGTAAAGGCGCTGTGTACCTTCTGGCATTCCTTGGTCATTCACATTCGGGAGATCGGCCCGGCAGATTATGGCGGTTGCACGCCCATTGAGCAGCAGAGCCTTAGCGCTGGCATTTCCCGCTTTGACAACAACCACCAGCGGCTTGCCGTCGGACGCCACACGGTCGTAGATCATCCAACGCTCGCTCTTTGCGGAAGCAGCCTTGTCTGCCTGCGCGCTGAGAGGGTGCGAAATGGACGAGAGACCAACTAACAAGGAGGCAATCCGTTTAATCACGCCAGGTTCCCAGATATTCCTCGTTCAGGTCCAGTGTTCGTAGCCAGTAGCGAAGCGGCTATCAACGCCCGCTTGTGGGCGTGAGCGGGCTGGCTGATCCTGCTGGAGAGCGGACAATCGCCCTAGCTCGAAAGCTGAGTTGATCCGTCCGACAAATGCCACTAGTTCCGCAAAAATGCCCACCGAAAAGCGATCAAACATAGTCCGCAGTCTAATTGTGGCTTTCGGGATTGGGGGGGCATTTATATTCGCCGTTGAGCCCGTGACTAATCGCCCGGTTCCCGATTGGCTGATTATACTCGCCGCCCTCAGCATAGTAGTAGATTGTGCTTTAATCTACTCGATCTTTCTTGATGTACGTGACTCTGGGGCAATTAAGCCAAATACCCCTTTAAAGTCGAAGTATTTTACTCCAATAGCTTTCACCCTTATCCTGTTCCAGTCATCGTTGCTTCTCTTGTCATTTGACAATCTACAACACGCACTATTAAATTATTCACTTATAGCATTACCAATTTGTTTCGGCATCTTGTGTGGGCAGCGCGCGTTAGATTCTGGCGTTCGACCAGCTGTGACTTGGTTGATGGCGCTAGCTGCGTACATAATTCCAGTATCATTTCTAATCTTGCACCCACCGCAAACCGCTATTTCAAAGCTTGCCGTCTTGTCGCCACTGCTCTTTGGGCTACCAGTGCTTGCAGCATGGTTGGCAAGGCGTGCCTCTTGCATAAGCGCCGATCGTTGACCGTATGCAACGGCCGGAACTGGGCGTCAGCGGTCGTTCGTCGCGATTGGCTCTGGGACGTACGGAGTTGGCAGTTAGCGGACTTTCGGCCGGTGAGGTAAGAACGGTCTATGGTCGACCGCACGATGCTCCAATTTGATTACGATCAGGCCCACGGGCACGCTGCAATTGCAGTGCTGGGCCGACGCGACGGAGCGGTTGGCTGGCAAAGTATTGCTATCGTAATTGACGACCGCGCCCTCATGCTGCGGGTCGATCCCGACACGGATGAGATTGCTGTGGCCCTTGAGGCAGCGCCCGACGTGCACAGCGGTTGGCTCGCCGTCACCGAACTATCCGACCTTGTCGGATCAGTGGTGGGGTGGTGCTGGGTGGGCCGAAATTACCTTGGCTACCTCGACATGTTCACCTTGTCGTTCTCCGGCCTTGTGCCACAGGTGTGCTTCACAGGCGAGGCAGCGACCATCACCATAAGGCGCATCTCGCCAACCTCGTGAACGTCCGCAAGTGGGCGACAGCGGAAAGGCGGCTTTCAGGGTCCGCCTTGCCGATCGCGAACGTCCCTACGTGGTGGTAAGCTGCCGCTCGCGATCCTCGTCTTCCTACTCTGATCGATCGGATCAGGACATTATAGTCAGCCAAGAAATCTGCTCCATCGGTATGTCAGCCAGCCAACCACGGTGGCCAGAACCGGAAGGCCAAATATCAATGCGAGGAACTCAATCCGCTTGTTAGCAAGGCAGTCGGACACCTGTAGATGATCGTGAGGCAGACACTCGCCCATCGTGCTGGTTAGCAGCACTGGCAGACCTATAAGCATCAGAAAGCCAGTAGCGAAGACCCAGCCTACAATTCGGTGAAAACGATTGGGGTCGGGCGTCTTGGCCATCTGCGTCTATGTAGCAGATATGGAAATGTCCGTTAATGGGCGCTTGTCGCCAGGCCGCTCTCCTGCCCAGCAGTGGTCGGTAGGCTTTCAACCCTTCTGAACGCAGAGAGAGCAGCAGAACGTCGCGACCCTATGTAAATTCGGCCTAGCCATTGCGCGCATCAAGCCTTCAAGGGCTAACTCTTCTGAGGCATGGCGAAATCTTGTCAAAAAGCGTATCGACCCACTTCGCTGTCGAGGACCTAGTATTCGAACGCAATGTTACGGATCCGTCTATGTCTGATGTTCGAGTGGTGAGAGTATACTCGAGGCCATCAAGCATAGAAATAATTGTCTGATCGGGAGCAAGGCTAGGCGGCGCAGGAGGGGGCATCTGAATATCCCTCATGCTTTCAATTAAGCTTTGCATGCCAGGACAGGTTGCGCTGTCAGCCCACCGGATATCGGCGACGCCTCGCATAGACTGTGTGACTAAGCGCAATCGGTAAGACGAGTCTCTGCTATCGCTTCGTTTTGCTACCGATATTTCGACGGTCTCAGTGTTTTGGCTGAGGCCGCCACCACGGCTGAACTTTGCCCACTGATGCGGCAGCGGCTCGACAGCCGCAACCTGCAGAAGGGCAATAATCAGCGACACAGAGGTCCCCTCGGCAGCCATTTCGGGAAGATGGCATGCATCCGCGATGTCTGCAATTGGGCGTGAGCGGGCGTCAAACGCCAAGCCATTCAAGGCCACCAGGAAGTTCGTCAGCAGAAAAGTCGATTTGGAGGACGCGCCGATGCGCCGGACGGCTCGCGGCTTCGGAAGCGTGGAGGATTGGCGTTGCATAGAGCCATAAGTCGCCAGCATCAGCAGTACAGACCCGTGTGCCGCATTTGCTAACCACTTGCTCGATGACATCGACAGGAACACGCCCTTCGGCATGCGAACCGGGCGCAATTAGAAGCGGGGCATTGGTCGCGGGAACATCGTCAAGGTGGGCTCGCAGAGTGACCATGCGCGTGAGTAAATCAAAGGGCGGCGCGACGTGCTGCATGCCGCCCTTGATGGTCCAAGGGCCAAAGCCATCCATATCAATCCGCCGCTGCACGCAAATGGTACGGTCTTGATGCCAAGCCAGTGACCAGTTCGTCTCGGCAGTTTTGTCGAAGAAGATTGCTCTCACCGGGCGGCATCTTTGGCCCAGCACATTCGCTGCGATCGAGCCGATTGCTCCACCGCAGGCGAGAAACGGACGGAGGGCTTCAATGCCGCGGATGCGAATACCGGCTTGCTCCGACGGCAGGTGTGCAAGCGCCGCTCGTAAATCGGCCAAGCTGCCGGCTAAAGCGCCCGCAAATAGCTCCGCGCCGTGATCAAAAAACGTAAGGCGGGACTGATCGTGCATCATCACGGCGTCAGCTAAGCCTAAGCGGTGGGCCTTCGCAATGTCTGCTGTTGGGCGACAGCGGAAAGGCGGCTTTCAGGGACCGCTTTGCCGATCGCGAACGTCGCTACGTGGTGGAAAGCGGACTGGCCGGTTTGGAGCAACCGATCGAGGTAAGCAGACTTTCGTTCAGAGGCGCTCTGAAGCCAAGCGCCCTAGAAATCGGTCATTTAGCTTGAAGCTGCGGTTGCGACCCTAAGTCTCGATGACCTGTGCGACAGCCATAGCCGCGACGCTGAGGATTGGTGACATCGTTCTTGGAGGCCGTGTGCGCACCCGCGCGATCGTTGTTCAGGCGAAGACGGGCAGGCCGGTGCAGTTTGAGTGGATGGCAGACGCCCGAGCAAGCTTGTTGGCTTGGTCGGAGAGATGCGGTGGTTCGCTGGCCGACTATGTCTTTCCGAGCCGAACGGATCATGCTCGCCCGCTCAGCACCCGTCAGTACGCCCGGCTAGTCGCGGAATGGGTGGACGTTATCGGGCTGCGCCGCGAAGAGTATGGCACGCACTCGCTTCGCCGTACCAAAGCCTCCATCATCTACAAGGCGTCGGTAACCTGCGCGCAGTGCAGATTTTGCTCGGCCATGCTAAAATCGAGAATACAGTTCGCTATCTGGGCGTCGATGCCGAGGATGCCCTGGCTCTAGCGGAGGGCGTCGAGGTCTAACCTACACCGGCTTCTTGCATGCGTGGGAAGCCGGGCTATTCAAAGGCTCCAAAAGCTGCCGGTCAGCTGCCGCCCACTTGCGGACATTCGAATGGGTAAATACGCTGTTAGAACCTGAATGATGGAGCGTAGTAGAATGAGCCGCAAGCTGGTGGATTTGGGAAACGCAGCATTGATTGTATGCGGATTTTTCACAGCGCTCACTTGGGGTGGCCGCATAGCCTACGTCGCGGGAGTGTGGTTCGGCTCACACTAACTTCCAGCGTCCGCTTTCCTTTCTATCCATGCAGCTCATTTACGCCCACTTGCAGACATCGAAGGCGCATGTGAAGTTAGCCTCGATGAGGAGCTTCTGTGACTGTATCGGCCATTTCTCGCGCAGCTGATCTCGGACGCTGGCGTCTAGCCCTCTGGGCTTGCCTCGGAGGCTTACTCCTCCTTCCGGCCATCGCCATGTTGTTCACCGACGAGGTGCGTTGGACAGGTGCGGATTTCAGCGCGGCTGCCGCCATTTTCGCCGTTGTCGGCTTTGCGATTGAGCTGATTGTTCGGTTCGTTGACCAGTCGGTCTTACGAATGTCTCTCGTTTGCGGCGTCATCTTAGCTGCGTTGGCGATCTGGGCCGATGGTGCAGTCGGCATCCTATAGCTTGTGGATTGGGACGGCGACTTTCCACCACGTCGCGACGTTCGCGATCGTCAAAGCGGCCCCTGAAAGCCGCCTTTTCGCTGTCGCCCAATTGCAGACATTCGCTTGTCTGCTAACAAGGCATATGCCGGTTGCATCACCCCCAATGCTCCCAAGAACTCCATCGCCTCTGTCTCAGAACGAGGTCGAGTTTATTAAGCAAACGATACAACGCTACTATGGAACAGACGCAGTCATTCGCAATTTCGGCCCCGACCCAAATCGTTTAGAGGTCCACGTCGAAACTGACGCGGAAAATGATATGCGGAAGTATGACTGCCTTGGAGTGCTTCTTACGCGCATCGATCGAGCGCAGATTAGCCTCGAAGTTACGAGCCGCGGCGAGAAACCGCGTGGATCTGCAAAGCTCGCATACCGCCAAGGTATGATCCTCTAACCTCCGCTTTCCACCAACTCCGGCCGTTCCGCTTACGCCCAAAAGCGGACGAACGATTGCGGTCTAGGTCTCGGTTGGTTAGCTTCGCCAAGCCTGATCTGAGGAAGCGTTGCGAATGCTCACCGTCTTTACCGTTTGTGCAAACGTCCTGATCTACGGATTTCTGGGCTGGGCCATCGTGGGCTGGTTGGGCCACCGAGGCCATGCTCGTATAGCCGGACTCTTTCTCGCTCTCGGTTTCGCACTTGGGAATTTTGGAGGACATGCGCCTGCGGAGCTCGAGAACGTTCTCCAACTCCGCGCGCTTGGTTCAGTTGTGGGGTTGGGCGCCCTGTCAGCATTGATGTTCTACCGGCGTCGCCGCACCGCTCGATAACGTCTGCCGAACGGCTGCTCACCTCCCCTTCGCGACGTTGGCGACCGGCAAAGCAGACCCCAAAGCCGGATGCACCCGAAGCTCCCAAAGTCGGTCATTCCAGACCGATCTTTCAAACCCAAAACCTGCCACTGTGCTCATGCAAAATCATAAGTTTTGCTCCAGCACTTTGCCCCATGATGCACACCCGCAGATTTTTGCATAAATATCTGTGATATGCGATGCCGTGCGGATTGTTTTAGCTAGCGGCCCATCCGCCCCCCGGCCGCTGTTTCTGCCATTCTTCTTCTTTCGGCCAGCTGCCTGCCAGTCCCTGCCAGTTTTTAGCATACATGACAGTCGTAGGTATTGGCTCGCCGTCTAGAGACGCGCTGCATCGAAGTTTGGTGCTGGTGCTTCTCAGCCAAACTTTCAGTTCACCGTCGCCGAATGACGTAAGCCACGGCTCTTGATATTTTTGCGAGAATCGCATCCTGCCGGTGCTGGCGTGAACTTGCTCACCGTTCACCAGCATCCGCTCCTGGCCCCACAACGTCCAGCTAAAGGCGTTATCCACCTGGATTACGGTGTTGCCGATCTGAAACTCCCAGCGCTGGCCGATCAGCCTCATTTGTCGCTTCCCCTCAACCAAAGTTTTTGACAGCCAAGGCTAGAATGGGTGAGAGCTTGGCAACAAGCTGCAACGTGAGCCTAAGCTTGTCCATCGACCAAAGAGCGGCGGAAACCACGCAACCTGCCGATGGAAAAAACCTAATGCGTTTCCCGTGGGCATCCGACGTCGGATTTGCCAAGGTGAAGTCCCAAAAGCGGCCGGACCGCTCACCACCAGGTTGCGACACGCTCGGGAAAGCAGACTCCAGAATCAGACGGTCGGCAAGCACCCAAAGTCGGTCACTCGGGGCTTGTCCCGCCGATCCTAAAAGCCGAAGTTCGTGATACGAAGAAATCAAAGTTTTCCATCACATGGCGGGCTCAGATTGCGAACTATGGGTCCTGAAGGGTGGTATCGCTCAACCCAGAAAGTCGCCTCTGTGAGTCAAACATACTTGACTCCGAATGTCGCGTATGTTTGACATTCTGCGGAAGCGTAGGGGAAGCAGATGTACGAGTTCACTCACCGGGGGGCCGGGGTCAATTGGGCGGCTTTAGATCAAAAGAGCCGACGCCTTGTGTCTGGGAGTATGGCCAGCGCCGTAGTGGCCGTTATGCCGCTTTTCAAATGGACCGCTGACGTTGCGCGCCGAGTGGGTATCGAGTTTCAGGGCACAATGCCCATTGAAAGCACCGCTGTTTCGACACCTTCCCTCTATCTGCCTGCGGCTTGGGTAATAGGCTTTGCTGCCTTATCTGGCCTGCTATGGTGGCGCATGAGCATCCGGCAGGATGAGCTGTTTCATCGGGTGCAGAACTGGTCGCTCGGCATGAGTGGCGCGTGGACTGCCGCTGCCCTTACAGTGTGGGGTCTGTTAGATATGACCGGGATTAGCCCGCCCATACAGGGGCCTGCCCCCCTAATCCTGTTCTCAGCACTCACGATCTTTTTCGGCCGGACGGCTGCGCGCAAATGGGCGTCCTAACTCGACTCCCGGAACACCGGGCTGAATCGAACTTCACGCAAGCTGGATTGGCAACGCTCGTTGGCGTTTCCAGACAAACCATCAACTCAATCGAGACAGGTCGGTTCGAGCCTAGTTTGTCATTGGCGCTCAAGCTGGCTCATCTATTCAACGTCCCCGTAGAGAACCTTTTTAGCCTTCCGGAAAATTAAACATCGGCGGTACTGCTATTGTGCTGATGCAAAAATCACGGATTCCGCGTCAGCCGAAGAACGGCAGGAAACCCAGGGCTCTAGCGATGAAAGGCACTTAGGCACCTGGAATACCCTTTCGGTCAGTTTCCTGGGGTCCGGCCTTCAAAACGGAAGGTCCGCTTTCCACCAAACCCGGACATTCCGGGGCCGATCGCGTCGAATGACGCCCAATAGAGAACAATCCGCAGGCCAGGGGTGACCGCAGGTCATGTGTCGGATAGGTGAGACAGCTAATGGCGATCGAAAGTCGATCAGTCTTCAGGAGAGTGTTCGTGCTTTTTCACACCATGGTCGGATCGAACGACATTGAACGGTCCAAGCGCTTCTACGACACGGTGCTCGGCACCTTGGGTGCAGGAGAAGGGACGCGGAACATCGCCGACAGCGGCCATATCCGTCTGATCTACAATAACGGCAACGGGACCAACTTCATCGTTAGCCAGCCGATCGACGACGAACCGGCAAGCGTCGCCAACGGCAGCACCGTCGCCTTTTCCTGCGGCTCGCCCGAGCAGGTGAAGCAATTTCACGATACCGCCGTTGCCGCGGGCGGAACTTCGATCGAAGCTCCGCCCGGACCGCGCGAAACTGCCTCCATGGGCACAATCGAACTGGCCTATTTTCGTGACCCCGATGGCAACAAACTGTGCGGAATTCATTTTCCCGCCTGATTGGTCTGGCACGGGTCGCCTTCTGACCACAACGGACCTTGATCGTGCGATCCCGCGAATGTCCGCTTTCCACCACCTATTGCCGTTCCGAACGTCGCAATCTGGTGGAATGCGGACCGTCCGCTTTGGGAAGGCAGACGGTGGTTAGCGGACGTCGCCAGACGCTGCTGCCTTTCCCAAAAAGGATCCAATTTCGGGAATGTCTGGGTTGGGGAGGAAGGCGGACCTTCTGCTTTGGAGGCCACACTCCAGGAAACCGACCAGTGAATGGGTATCCTAGATGCATAAATTTATTGTATCGCCGTAGCCCTCGGTTTCCTGCCGTCTTGGGCTGATTAGAAATCCGTGAGTTTTGCATCACGGTTTCGGAAGATCGGCTCTTCGCTAGCGCTTGGGTTTAGACCGGCGCCGCAGATAGTCCCACGTCCGCACGCCATAATCTGGATCAGAAGGCTCCAGTAACGACGCATCGAACCTGTCCCCCGGATGCCGGCCCTTTTGGATCATGCGTGCGAGGTATGACGCGTTCTGCGCAGGCGATGAGACCAAGTAATATACAGCCATTCCGGCGCTTAATATCGCCAAAGTTCCCAAAGCGAACAGCAAGGGCAGGAAGGGTTCACGAGACCTCATCGGTAGCATGTTCACGACCGGCTCAACCTGTTGCCGAAAGGCGCAACTCAAGCCAACGATCAATGCTAAACCGACGGATATTGCCGCTAAGCGGCCGGCATCTCGAATTTTGAGGTCTTGATACCGCATGGTCCCACCATGCCGAAGCTGCACAACGCCTGCAATGGGATGACTGCTACTCCCTCGGCTGAGGCGAACTCGCTGATGCAAAACTTTTGATTTTTGCATCACGGAGTTGTCGGTTTGGAGAGCAACGGACCGGCTGTAATTATCAGATCGATGCGATCGACTTCAAGAGATGAGTTTAAATAAAGCACTAATTGAAAATGCGATTATGATTGAGACAATGAACTGAACAGGCAAGCTTGCAAACCAAGCAAAATAGATATCTCCGTTTCCTCCACCAGCCCCATGTTTGTTTATTTCCGAAATGCAGTATAGTAGCCCTAATACTGGTCCTATCAGCCCCGTCAGAAAAAGGCCTTTTGGCATTTTGTAGTTTAGGTCTAGACCGGAAAAAAGTATTGTAACTATAATTGTTACTAGAGCCCAGACGAATGCTGTCATTGCGTCACCTTACCTTCCCGGCAAACTTTATTCAGCCCGCCAAAGCGGCCACAACCTAATAGTTTAAATTAATGAATGACCGGTTGTGGGCGTTCCTGACGTTGCAAAGGGACCCCTTTTGCGACGCGGCCCGTGCCAGCTTCGATTCTCGAAATAGGATGGTGTTTCGGGAATATCCGGGTCAGCTGAATGCCGAGACAGGCAAGCGTCTGCGAAGCCAGTCGGCAATCTTTGCTGCTTCTGGAGCGTTGACATGAGGAGCTAGATGGATCGTCTCGGCACCGTAGTCGAAGCGGACGGCACCCCATTGTTGCTTCGTATAAGGCACATATTGGGCTCCGTCAGCGTCGTCTCCGTCCCAACGGGTCATATCTATCCGCAGATTAGTGATCATCCCGGTGCTGTACCGCCACGTGCGGGCAACGGGGCCAGCACGTCTCGTGATGGCCAACTCGCCTTGATAGACCCGGATGATGTCGACACCGACAAGTTGCCCCAGCAGCAAAAGCGTCGTGCCGCCTAACACGAGCAACCAAAGGACAAGCCAGACTGGTGTCATCGCGTCCTGAAGGTGATTAATTACCACCTTGCCCCCACCCCAGGCCCAGAGGAGTATCCAGGTACTCAGGAATGCCGACCCGAACCATGCCCTTTGCGCTGGGAGGCGAAGATGCTCAACGCCTTCTTTCCACTCGATACGATATGTCGGTCGACCGGCTTCCACAACGCTCGCATCTAACCCATGAACTGAGTTCCGTTATGGGTGCCAGCGGTTAATGCCGAATGAGCGTCATAACAGCTACTTCCGCTAATGGGCTGGTAGCGCCCGATCCGGCATTCTCGATTTGGATGGCAATTGGGGATAGCCGGTGCGTTGACCGAGGGCGGTACGACTTGGCAGCAAACCGGCTGCCTTTCCCGATGTCTGCATGGGGCAGCAACGATTCTGGCCGTAGTTGGCGTCGGACCGGCGGATGAAGTATCGGTCGAGTCTCTTAGGAGGCTGACTCATGTTCTTCATGCCGTTGCTGGCCGCGCTCAGCCGTTGCGCCTCACTCCTGCTATGTCCGACCGATACAGAACTGATCGACGCGCTGTTGGCCGATGATACCGCGATTAAAAGGGCTGTTGCTGATGAGGCTCTCCGGAAGGGGGAGGTCGTCCTATTTCATCTCTCACAGGGAGTTTGGCGGATACAGGATGTGAGTTGCGGCGAACGAGAGCCTGGTAACCTGCCAACTATAACATGCCAATTTACGGCTCGTTATGCAGCCCGTGACGTTTCACAGATCGCGCGATTAAGAAAGCAGAACGGTAACTGGCGTATCGTTGAGGCGCATCCCGTAGAACTCAGTTACCGTTGATCTCGTAATTACCCATACAGCGGTTTTGGACGTTCCCCGCCTTCTCACTAGTATCAAATTTCGGTAATGTCCGGTATAGAGAATATTACGGACCAGATCTTACTCGTGTCGCGATCTATCATCCTGAAATAGATGGTTAATCAGGTTGCTTCTTAACTTAAAAAAGTCATGGCCCACGTCCCAGAATGGCTTTCCTTCGTCGTCGGATTCGGCATCCCACTTTATTCCATTGCGGAACTCCATCGACATGGGAATCATCATCATCCGGTCAATCCGAGTAACATACTGCCGTGTGCCCTGCTTTGAGGATAAAGAGATTCGATACCCGGCTGATCCTGGTAGTGACTGTACGTTAATCGATGTGAAAATGGTCGAGGCTTTGTTGACACAAGTGTCCTGCTTCTGCTGCAGACTGTCTATGACAACACGGCTCGGAGTCGTTGACGTGGGATACCCGGCATCTATCAAGGCTGTGTTCAACGCTATAACGGTGTCGTTGGCAAAAGCCCCGGCAGTCCAAGGCATCATCTCCTCGCCTGATCGCCGAACGCTCGCTATAGTTGCCTTATCCGCGTACCCTTTAATACAAAACTTGGTTCCCGCATCAACGACTAACTTGTCTGATCTTAATATTCTGATTGGACTTTTAGTGGCACGAGAATAGTTCATATTATTAATCGGTGTAGCCGTTGCAGCGTGAGCGAAATTTGGAATGACCAACTGAAAGATGGATATTCCATTCAGAATCAGCATCCAGTTTCGACGAACTGTCATATCGGCCCCTTATTTGCATTCCCGCGCCAGGCACATTCAAACTTGCTCTCATGTCGCTCGAATATCCAGCTTTGGGCGCTTTCTGGCGATCTCACCCGTCTCAAAAAATGGTCAAATATCATGAACGGCTGGGTTTGGTGGGAAGCTGCCGTGGCGTTTTAAGCTATTAGTGGATCAACATGCTTTGGCTGTGACATTTCCGTTGGATTGACCAAATATGCACACCACTCCGGTAATCCTACTGTCGGCACCGTAGATCCGACCGTCTCCGTCCTGAGGAAGGCCTAGCAAAGTAGAGGAAGCGCGATGTCTTTCATGTGGGGCGCGACCTTAGTCTTAATGGTACCAACCGTTTCAGCCTTGATAGTAGCGATAGCCGTCAAAAGCCTTATGCCCCAATCAGTGTTCTGGATTGTGGCCTTGATGTTGCCGATTTCTGCGATCATCGGAGGCCTGGCCTTGTTTATCTACTTTCTCAACGCGCCCTTAGCGGAGGCGGGCGGTAATGGCCCAGCATTCTTTGGAGTCTTGTTCATCATAATCTGTGTTCCGCCGATCCTGGTCTTTGCCGGAGCGGTTTCAGGGTGGGCAGCCGCCAGTATCTTGCGACGCATCCGGGGCAATTCAGATGAAGCGTAGTCGTATAGCTTTCCGGTCCGATAGCTGCCGATCGGTTTCAGGTAGGTCGGGCCAATTGCCAGCATCGGAACGACGATGGTGGGCAATACCAGCCGCGCAGGCGTTCCCACAAACGAACCGCCAGCGAGATAGCTGTCGTCTTTCGATCGGTACCGCGCCTCATGTACCGAGCTTTTCTCAAAATACGTTCTCAAAAACACTTTCTCCAAATTGCGCAGTGAGATGGCATTATGAGAAGGCAGGGCGGCTCCGATGGGGCGACCGCAATGAACCAGGAGTAAGGCACCATTGATCCCGGCCGAGGCCCCTCCCCTTCCCACGCCCTTCCTCTTCCAAAGTCGTGCGAATGATTGAGATGCAGCCGGTACGGTTTAGCTATGCGCCAAGCGCACCAGCTCCGGGCGGGTCTGTTTTACGTGAGAGAACGACGTATAGATTTCTGGTCGAATTGCCCGTCTGGTCCGGCTGAAGTCTTAACCAAGAAGGACCATACGGAACCCAATCAAACGGCACCGTTGAACCTCCTTGCAGGGTAACAAGAAGCGTCTCTCCCTCGAAAGCGCCCAACTAGGCGATGTGGCGCCTAGAAGGATTTTTCGTGTTGAATCGGGCCTCAACGACCATAATTGGGGACTTTCCTGCCTGACAGCTTTCGGGATCGGAAGGATCGAAAGCTGCCACTCTACCCGGTGTCACAACCCTTCGGTTGTGACACCTTATGAAGCTTTAGCGATGCCCGGTAGATTGGTAGTCTTCTCGATGGGCAGCCAAGCTCGCGTTGAGGTGTCAGATGCCGACTTCTGTGATCGATCGACTAGGTTTGTCTGTCCCCCTCGTTCAGGCCCCGATGGCAGGGGTATCCACACCGGCCCTTGCGGCCGCGGTATCCAACGAAGGCGGCTTAGGGTCGATCGGCGTTGGCGCAACCGATGCTATCGGCGCACGCGGCATGATCGAGGAGACGCGCGCGCGGACCGGTCGAGCGTTCAACGTCAACCTGTTCGTTCATGGCACCGCCAATGCGGATCCTGTCGGGGAAGCCGCTTGGCTCGACTGGCTCGCGCCGGTTTTCGCGGAGTTTGATGCCAAGCCCCCCGTGGCACTTCGAACGATCTACAAAAGCTTCGCCGACGATGCCGACATGCTGACGATGCTGTTGGAACTAGCGCCGCCCGTTATCAGCTTTCATTTTGGCTTGCCCTCAATTGAGGTCATCACGGCGCTGCGCGAGCGGGGCGTCGTGATGATGGCCACGGCCACCAGCCTGCACGAAGCCCGTGCGATCGAGGCGGCTGGCATTGACGCGATTGTCGCACAGGGGATCGAAGCTGGCGGCCATCGTGGTGTGTTCGATCCCGCCGCGCCAGACGACGCGCTCGGTACTGTCGCACTGACGCGGCTTCTGGTGCTCAAGACCAGACTTCCGGTGATAGCGGCGGGGGGCATCATGGACGGTGCCGGGATCGCCTCGGCGCTCAATCTGGGCGCAGTTGCGGCGCAGCTCGGCACCGCCTTCATTGCGTGCCCCGAGAGCGCTGCCGATGACGCCTATCGTGCCGCGCTCACGGGGCCAGGCGCTTACCACACGACCCTGACGTCGCTCATTTCGGGCCGATCCGCTCGGACGCTCGCCAACCGGTTCACCGGACTTACGGCTACGGTTGGCGATCTCCGGCCCCCTGATTACCCTATTGCGTATGATGCCGGTAAAGCACTGCACGCGGTCGCCAAGGCCAAAGGAGAGCATGGTTTCGGTGCTCAATGGGCCGGGCAAAGCGCACCGTTAGCGCGGGCGATGCCGGCGGCCGAACTGGTCCAGGCGCTTCGAGCAGAGTGGGAGAGCTGTCGGGGCAGGCAATGAGGACAGTCGCTTTGCTCAGCCATCCCACTCTCGCGTCCCGTTGAACCTTCATTTGCGGGAAGGTGCGCGTGGTCAGGCAGGGTCGGACATCCTGCGACTATGCAGATGCTCCAGTGGTGATGAGAGCAGCGGCGAAAGCTGATTTACGACGCGCGTAACGTTCGGATGGACGGCATGCGAGGCCAGCGCAGCCTCCGATGCCCAACCGTCGAGAAGTACGAACGTGTCGGGACGGTCCCGCTCCTGATAGAGATCATAGTAGAGGCAACCGGCTTCCCCTCGCGCCGGCGCGACAAGCTCCAGGAGCAGTTCGCCGACGCGGTCCCGATGCTCAGGCTGGGCATGTACGGTGCAGACGATGTGAATTTCGTCCTGTTTGCTCGTCGTCATCGATCGACCTTTCGTTGCTGATTCAGACATCAGGCCTTGCCCGCGTAGACGCGGGTCATGCCGCCATCGACGACGAGATCGATGCCGCGCACGTACTTGCTGGCATCGGATGCCAGGAAGACCAGGGCGTCACCCATTTCGCGAGAGGTGCCGACCCGGCCTGCCGGGATCTCCTTCGACACGCGCTCGACATACGCATCGACGTCCGCCGGGCTCATGCCCTGCTCGTCGCTATATCCTTCGGTCGGGACGACGCCGGGGCTGATCGTGTTGACCCGGATGTCGCGGTCCTTGAGGTCGGTCGTCCAGCTCCGCGCCAGCGAGCGGACCGCGGCCTTGGTGGCGGCGTAAACCCCGAAGCCGGGCAGACCCATGTCGGCGGTGATCGAGGCATTGAGGATCACCGACGCGCCGTGGCTCAGCACGCCGAGCATCGACTGGACGGTCAGGATCACGCCCTTGAAGTTGACGCCGATCTCCTTGTCGATCTGCGCCTCGGTGAGGTCGGGGAACGGCGTTGCATGGCCGAGGCCCGCATTGGCGAAAAGAATGTCGAGCTTGCCGTGGCGTTGCCTGATTTGTTCAGCGACAGCGGTCATGTCGGTCTTGCTCGAAGCATCGGCTTCGATCCCGATCGCCGAACTGCCGAGGCGGGTCACGGCGGTATCGAGCGCTTCCTTGCCGCGGCCTGTGATGTAAACGAACGCGCCTTCCTCAATCAGTCGCTGCGCCGAGCCGAAGCCGATGCCCTTCGATCCGCCGGTGACGAGCGCGATCCGGCCCTCCAATACGGGGGTGTTCATGATGCAATGTCCTTGTGAGACGTGTGGGAAGCGGGCGGCGCGAGGCGCGCCGCCCGGATGCGCTTAGCGGTCGATCGTCGCCTGCATGGCGGGCGTGTAGCGGTCGCCCGTCACCGGGACCTGCGCCAGCAGATCGCCCAGGGACTTCAGATCGTCCGCGGTCAGATCAACGTCCGCACCGCCCGCGTTCTCTTCCATGCGGTGCTTCTTCGTGGTGCCCGGGATCGGCACGATCCAGGGCTTCTGCGCAAGGAGCCAGCCGAGCGCGACCTGTGCCGGCGTCGCGGCCTTCGCCTCGGCGATCTCGCCGATGCGCTTGACCAGGTTGGCGTTGGCCTCCCGCGCTTCGTCCTGGAAGCGTGGCAAATTATTGCGGATGTCGCCCTCTGCGAACTTGGTAGCGGTGTCGATCTTGCCGGTCAGGAAGCCCTTGCCGAGCGGGCTGAAAGGCACGAGGCCGATGCCAAGCTCGTCGAGAACCGGGAAGAACTCATCCTCCAGCTCACGGCTGAACATCGAATACTCGCTTTGCAGCGCCGCGACCGGCTGCACTGCATGGGCGCGCCGGATGTTGGCGATGCCGGCTTCGGACAAGCCGAAGTGCCGGACCTTACCCTCGGCGATGAGGTCCTTCACCGTACCGGCGACATCCTCCATCGGCACGTTCGGATCGACGCGGTGCTGATAGAACAGGTCGATCACGTCCGTCTTGAGGCGCTTTAGCGACTGCTCGGCGACAAGGCGAATGCGGGCCGGGCTGCTGTCGAGGCCGGCGGCCGAGCTTCCGTCCTTGAAGCCGAACTTCGTCGCGATCACCACCTTGTCGCGGAACGGCTGCACCGCTTCGCCCACCATCTCCTCGTTGGCGGCGCCATAGGCCTCCGCGCTGTCGAAGAAGGTGATGCCGCGGTCATAGGCGGCGCGGATCAACGCTACTGCGTCCGACGTATCAGTCGCCGGGCCGTAGCCGAAGGTCAGGCCCATACAACCCAGACCGATCGCCGAGACTTCGGGTCCGTTGCTTCCAAGAATGCGGGTTTTCATCATGATCGCTTTCCGGCCCGTGACGGGCTCATCCATGCGGTTCGATGGATGTGAAATAGCCTTTCGGACCTATCAGGATTAGACATGAAAGCATGCAAGAGGATATGAGCATTGCTCATGAAACTCGCGTTATCGCACATCCGGCCTCCCGATACGCGGCCCGTTTATGGCGCGTGAGAACCTCAACGATCTGGTCGCGTTCGTTGCGGTAGCACGGGAGCGCAGCTTCACGCGGGCGGCGGCTCAACTCGGCGTTTCACAATCCGCACTAAGCCATACTCTCCGGGCGCTTGAAGAGCGCATCGGCGTTCGCCTGCTGACGCGCACCACAAGGAGCGTGGTGCCGACAGAAGCCGGCGATCGGCTGCTTGCCACGGTGGGAAACCATTTGGACGGAATCGAGGCGGGATTGGCGGAGCTGGGCGAGCTGCGCGATAAGCCGGCCGGCCATTTCCGCATAACGTCCACCGAGCATGCAGCGGAAACCCTTTTGTGGCCCGCCATGGAGACGATCGCCAACTCATATCCCGACATCACACTGGAGATCGTGATCGACGTCGGCCTGTCGAATATCGTGACCGAGCGGTACGATGCTGGCGTGCGGATCGGCGAAGCGATCGAGAAGGATATGATTGCCGTCCGCATCGGGCCTGATCTTGAGATGGCCGTCGTCGGAACGCCCGCCTATCTCGAAGCACGCGGCCTGCCCGAAAGCCCTCAGGACCTTGTAGGTCACAACTGCATCAACCTGCGCCTGGTTTCCGCAGGAGCCCTTTACGCGTGGGAGTTCGAGAAGGACGGACGACAGATCAACGTGCGTGTCGATGGCCAGTTCACGTTCAATACCTCAGGCCTGATCCGCAAGGCCGCCCTTGCCGGTCACGGTCTGGCGTCCATTCCCGTTGACCAGGTTCAGGATGATCTCGCCTCCGGCAGGCTGGTGCGCGTGCTGGCTGACTGGTGTCCGCCGTTCTCGGGCTATCACCTGTATTATCCGAGCCGACGACAAAACTCCTTGGCGTTCCGTTTGCTGGTCGATGCGCTGCGCCTCAGGAGCTAGTCTGCGACAGAATTTCGCTCAAAGATCGAGAGCCTTCACAGTGCGTATCGGGACGGCTTGGTTGAAGGTGATGGCGTGCAACAAATAACAGCCGAAGGTGTCAGAACCGGTCGGTTGTGACACCGGATCGCATCATGGTCTCGCTACCGTAAGCGTTTGAAGGACGCGCCCTTGCTAATCTTGTTCAGTATGGGGTGCTTAGTGAATCAACGAGGTGATCCACAATCGCCCTGACCTTTGCTGAAAGTTTGGGACCAGCCGGGAAGATGGCATGGATCTCGGCTGGCGCGAGCTGCCAGGCTTCGAGCAATTGGGTGAGCTGTCCGGTCCGTAGTTCATCGCCTGCCATTACGCGGGTCGCCAGTGCGATACCCATGCCCGCGACCGTCGCTGCCAGCACGCCTGGCGCTGAGTTGATCGAAAGCTTTGCGGAGACGTCGACAGCAGTGACGGTCTGATTGCGCGTGAAACGCCAACTCTCGCGACCGAACAGGCCGTGCTGGATGATGCAGGCATGTCCCGCGAGTTCGGCCGGATCGGCTGGCGAGCCACGCAGGCGTAGATAGGACGGCGCCGCAATCACCAGTCGTTCGACCAAGGCCAATTTGCGGGCACCGAAGCTGGAATCGTCCAGCGGTCCGACGCCGACCCGTATGGCGATATCGACACCGTCGGTGACGAGGTTCTGGCGTGTGTCGCTCATGACAATCTCAACTCGAAGGTCAGGATGCCGTTCGAGAAACGGTGCCAGGGCCGGGATGATGGCGCGCGTGCCGTACATCACCGGCATCGCAAGGCGGATGACCCCGTGAAGCGAATCCAACCCGCGGGTCGCCTGCTCGGCCTCCTCCATTTCTGCAAGCAGACGTCGCGCGCGCCCCAGATACAGGGCGCCAGCATCCGTCAGAGAGACGCTGCGTGTTGTGCGCAGCAGCAGCGTCGTGCCCAGCCGCGCCTCCAACGCACTGACGATTCGGGATACCGATGGCTGCGAGAGGCTGAGTTCACGCGCTGCGCGCGAGAGGCTGCCACTTTCGGCCACGCGGGCGAACACCGCCATTTCCTGCCAACGATCACTCATTTAAATTCCGAATATATGTTGTCCGCAAATGACCCATACCCCGACGATCTCAAATAACATACTTAGGAGGCAGGCCGGACGGTCAGTTGGTGCTGATCATCGGTACTGACAGAGGCATCGCCGCCACTAGTCGTACCCCCTCTTGCAAGGACTCTTCCTATGTCGATCAAGATCTATGGCGACCCTGGTTCGGGCAGCCTGCGCCGTGTCACGTCTGCTGCGGCGATCATGGGCCTTCCCATCGAGCGGGTGAACATCGACCTGTTCAAGGGCGAGAGTCACACGGCCGACTTCCTGGAGCTGAACCCTCATGGACTGTCTCCCGTCATGGTAGACGGCGATGTTGTCCTATACGAAGCGTCCGCGATCAACCTCTACCTTGCGGACAAAGCGGGCGGCCAGCTGCTCGGTGTCACGCCGCGCGAGCGCTACGAGGTGCTACAATGGATGTTCTGGTCGGGCGAGCAATGGCGCGTCTTTGCGACCCTCACGTTCGACGAGCGCATCGGCAAGCGCTTTATGGGTCAGCCTGAGGATGAGAGCATCACAGCGCTGACGTTTGCCAAGATCCGCGCCGCAGCAGCCGTCCTCGATGCCCACTTGGCAGAGCGACAGTTCGTGGTTGGCGATCAGCTGACCCTGGCCGACATCGATATCGCTGCACCCTTCTCGCAGAACGAGCGGACCAAGGTGCCGTTCGATGAATATCCCAATCTCGTTGCTTGGCAGCAGCGATTGCTCGCGACGGTGCCGGCCTGGGCCGAGACGAAGCGGGAAGTCGATGAACGCATCGATACTGCGCTTCAGGGCGCTGGCATCGGGCTGTGATGCGTGATGCCGCGCGTTCGATAAGCGCGCGGCACCGAAGCAGAGGGACAAGCGCATGAAGATCGATCTGACCGGACGTACCGCCATCGTCACGGGATCGACCGCCGGCATCGGCCGGGCGACGGCGGAAGGTTTGGCACGGGCCGGCGCTGCGGTGATCGTCAACGGTCGTACGCAGGCGAGGGTCGATGGAGCCGTGCGTGAGATGCGCGTCGCTTTCCCCGGAAGCGACATTTCCGGCATCGCCGCTGATCTGTCGACCGCTCAGGGTGCAAGCGCCTTCATCGGGGCCGCCCCGGAGGCTGACATCCTCGTGAACAATGTCGGTACGGCGTTTCTCCGTGATTATAAGGGCATCGAAGACATCGCTGCCATCCCCGATGCGGATTGGCTGGGGCTGTTCCAGCTCAACGTGATGAGCGGTGTACGGCTCTCGCGCCACTATCTGCCGCGCATGGTAGCCAGTGGCTGGGGCCGCGTTGTGTTCGTGAGCAGCGAGTCCGCAGTGAACACGCCCAAGGAGATGCTCGATTACGGCATGACCAAGACGGCACAGCTCGCCGTTTCGCGCGGCCTGGCTGAGGCGGTTGCGGGCACCGGCGTCACCGTCAATGCCGTGCTTCCAGGACCGACCCGATCAGAGATCCTCGGTGACTATGTTGCGAAGCAGGCCGAAGCGAACGGCATCACAGCCAGTCAAGCTGAACAGGATTTCCTTCAGGCGCTGCGCCCCACGACCCTGATCGGGCGCTTTGCCACCACCGACGAGGTCGCCAACATGATCGTCTATGCCTGCTCGGAACAGGCGTCCGCGACCACAGGTGCGGCCTTGCGCGTCGATGGTGGCGTGGTGCGCTTCGTCGCCTGATCCAATCTCCAGCCCGAAGCGCCAATTCATCTTCGACCCGACACGGCGTCACGTCGAACCGGCCTGATATCCTGGCCGATGCCGACCGACGTGCCGGAGCGATGCCCCCTCGTTACAGGAGAAGCACCATGTCCAAGCTCAATGGAAAGATCGCCGTCATCACGGGCGGTAGCAGCGGTATCGGCCTTGCGACCGCCCGACGCTTTGTCGATGAAGGCGCTTACGTGTTCATCACAGGCCGCCGCATGTCCGAACTTGAGAAAGCCCGGGACGTGATCGGCCGCGACGTATCGATCATCCAAAGCGACGTCGCTAACCTCAACGACCTCGACGCAGTGTTCGCGCAGGTGAAGGCCGAGAAGGGCGTCATCGACATTGTCGTCGCAAACGCCGGCTTCGTTGAACAGTCACCGATCGAAGCGGCCACTCCGGAGCATTTCGACCGGACGTTCGGCATCAACGTGCGCGGTGTGTTCTTTACCGTGCAGAAGGCGCTGCCCCTGATGACCCGCGGCGGTTCAATCGTGCTTGTAGCGTCCGGATTGCACCTGAAGGGTTTTCCTGCCCACTCGACCTATTCCGCCAGCAAGGCAGCGGTGCGCTCGCTGTCGCGGACCTTGGCGGCAGAACTTAAGGATCGTGGCATTCGCGTGAACACGCTGTCCCCCGGTGCAGTCGACACGCCTATCATCGAGAGCCAGTTCGAGACTCAGGAAGAGGCGGATGGTGCACGCACGGCCTATGCCCAGATTACGCCGCTTGGACGCCTCGGCAAGCCGGAAGAGATGGCTGCTGCGATGCTGTTCTTGGCGTCCGATGATAGCAGCTTCTCTACCGGTACGGATCTGATCGCCGATGGTGGGATTACGCAACTCTAGGTGTCAAAACCGGCCGGTTTTGACACTGCGGACGCGACCACGGTTTCCATGGGTTTCCATGGGTTTGCGTGTGTCAGAACCCCGGTTCAGAATGTCAGCTTCCAAGACCGGCAACTTGCCTCCGCTACGTCTGCCTTTGGGTCGGTTGCTGACAGAGCGGCGTGCAATCCTTCCCGTGACCACGTTCAGTAAACGGCCAATCACGGCCGTGGAGACGAACGATGGGACACGCACAATATGATCCTGCCACGCATCGCCGCCCTGTGTGGAATGCGGGCAAGACAGTCGGCACGAAGCGACCGCTGACGCAAAAGCAAATCTGGGCCGTTCGCTTCTTCTTGGATCGGGAGTGCCGTCTCCGCGACAGGGCGCTCTTCGACCTGGCGATCGACAGCAAGTTGCGAGGCTGTGATCTCGTAAAAATCAAGATCGGCGACCTCGTCTCCGGGGCTGATATTAGAACCCGGGCGATCGTTACACAGCAGAAGACCGGACGCCCTGTCCAATTCGAGCTTACGGCCGATGTCAGAGCAAGCCTTCTCGCGTGGCTCGAACGCCGAGGTGGTAGCGTCCAGGACTACGCATTTCCGAGCCGCGTCGACCACGCGGGGCACCTCAGCACGAGGCAATATGCTCGTTTGGTGGATGAGTGGGTCGACGCGGTCGGACTTCGCCGCGCCGAATACGGGACGCACTCGCTTCGTCGCACGAAAGCGTCGATGATCTACAAGGCCTCCGGCAATCTCCGGGCGATCCAGATCCTGTTGGGCCACACGAAGATCGAGAACACTGTAAGATACCTCGGCGTGGACATCGAGGATGCCCTGACCCTCGCAGAACGCACCGAAATTTAACATTGGGGCGGCCCATCTGACGACGGATGGGTCGTTCCTATGCCCGGCGAGATCCGCCCCAAATCTCGCTACTCCTAGACGATGTTGTGGACGGCAGCATTCTTCAAGACCGGTCGCCTACATCACAGAAGTTGGTCCAACAGCGACGCTCTTTGCATCTGCCTCTTCGGCCCACGAACGATCGTTCCGCAAGCCGTACTTCGATCCGACCACTTAATGGGCACCAAAGCCCGTTGAACGAGAAAGCACTTCCCAGCGACCAACCTCCGCCCGCATATCGTCTAGTTTCTCATCGACCAGTCCGAGGGCATCTTCGCCGAGGAACAGCCGAGTCGGCGGGTTCTTCTCCTCAACTATCGCCAGCAGCGCCCGCGCCGCCTTCGTCGGATCGTTCGGCTGATTGCCGCTCTTGGCCTGTCGCGCAGCCCTTATGGGGTCCATCACTGCGTCATAATCCGCGATGCTACGAGGCGTCCGATCCATCGAGCGGCCAGCCCAGTCTGTGCGAAACTGCCCCGGTGCCAGCGTCGTAACTTTTATACCGAACGCAGCCACCTCCTTGCCGAGCGCCTCAGAAATGCCCTCCAGCGCGAACTTGCTGCCGCAATAGAAGCTGATCCCTGGCATGGTGATGAACCCGCCCATAGAGGTTACGTTGACGATATGCCCGCGGCGGCGCTTACGCATACCGGGCAACACGGCCTGCATCATCGCAACCGGACCGAACACATTCGCGGCGAACTGCCGCTGGAGATCATCCATCGACGATTCCTCGAGCACACCTTCATGGCCGTAACCAGCGTTGTTCACCAAGACATCGATAGGACCGTCATCGCGCTCGGCTGCGGTTATCGCCAGAGGAATGGAAGCGAAGTCAGTCACGTCGAGCAGCATCGGGCTCGCGCGGTCCGGTGCGAGTGAAGCGAATGCGTCCGCATCTTCCTGGCGCCGCACCGTCCCGATGACCCGGTGACCGGCCTTCAAGGCGCCCTCAGCAAATGCTCGGCCAAGCCCAGAGCTGACGCCGCTGATCAGAAAAACTTTTTGGCGATTGTCTGTCACGCGTACACTCCTGCAGGACAAGCTGTCTATATCATGATATAGATGTGCAATGAGTGAACACAAGATGGAAGCAGGTATGAAGCGTCGGGGGGAACCGGTGCGCCAGCGTGTGCTCGATGCGGCAGAGCGTCTCCTGCGTGATGGCAAGGCAGAGTTCTCGATGCGTGATCTTGCCTCGGAAGCCGGGGTCAGCTTCGCGACACCCTTCAATCAGTTCGGCAGCAAGCCGGCGATCATGCACGCGCTGTCGGCGCGCCGCATAGACGCGATGCTGACGCGCTTAAGTGAAACGCCGCAGCCGCAGCACGCCGCCGACCGTGTAGCGCTGGCTATCGACATCGCAGTCGCGGTCATGCTCGACGAGCCGATCGTGAACCGCGCGGTCATGGCCTGGATAGGGACCGGGAGCGCGGCGTCGGGCGAAGTGAGATCAAATTCCACCGCCTTATGGGCACACGCCCTCGGCGACGGAATCGGACTATCTTCGCCCCGCCGGGATGAGGCATGCCGCATTCTGCCTTCGCAACTCGCGCTCGCTTTCCGGGGCGCGCTGTCCTTCTGGACCGCCGGCGAGCTTGCCGATGAGGAACTCGGCCAGGCTGCGCGGCAGATCGCCGGCACGCTTCTTCGAGCATATTCTTTCGACTAGGGGGCGGGAGCTGGAGCTCTTGAAGCCAGCGTTCAACAACGAAGTCTGTTTCTTGTGCGGAGCCGCCGTTCGCGCGGCGCATGCCGATCGAGCGGCCCAGCCAGCTGCCCACAAAGCTGAACGGAGAGAGTTCAATCCTGTAAGTTTACGATCATTGTTGATCGGTCCAGATGCGTGCCGATGGCACATGCAACTCTAATCGTGATGTGCAGCGGCGGCACCTATTTCGATCGCGACCATTACGTCGACGCTCACCTACCCTTGGCGCTTGCCTGCTGGCAGCGGCACGGGCTGAAGAGCGCCTCCGCCTTCTTCCCACGTGACGCCAACGCTGCGGATGTTTCCGTGGGTATCTACCGGTTCCGCGACGAGGACGCGCTGCACGCCGCACTCGCATCAGCCGAAGCGGATGCCGTGATGGCCGACGTTCCCCGCTTCACGGATGCAACCGTGTCCCGGATCGTGGGCACGCCGTTCTAATCGTACCGAGCCTCGCTTGGGCGGAGCTGACGGCGAAGGGCACTGACCGACCCACTTCCTTTCAAAAATACAGGGCAAGCGCGATGACGTTTTCTGATCTCAAGGTATTCGTCGTCGGCGGCAGCCGCGGCATCGGCGCCGCGATCGTGCGGCGTTTCGCCGCCGCCGGCGCAACGGTGATGTTCACCTATGCCGCTTCGGCCGCGGCGGCGGACCAGCTCGCCGCCGAGACCGGTGCGCAAGCGCTCCAGGCGGATGCGGGGACGCGCGACGAGCTGATCACGGCGATACGTGACGCCGGCCCGATCGACATCTTCGTCTATAATGCCGGTCTGCTGGTGTTCGGCGATCCGCTGACGCTCGATGCCGACGAGGTTGACCGCATGATCGACGTCAATGTGCGGGGAGCCTATTTTGGCAGCGTCGAGGCGTCCCGCCTGATGTCCGACGGTGGGCGCATCCTCGTCATCGGATCCGACACTGCCGACAGCATGCCGTTCCCGGGCCTCGCGGCGTACGTGCTGACCAAGGCGGCGGTGCAGGGCATGGCGCGCGGTCTGGCCCGCGACCTGGGTCCACGCGACATCACGATCAACGTGATTCAGCCAGGCCCTACCGATACCGACATGAACCCGGCCGACGGTCCGCGCGCGGCCGGCATGCTCGAGCCGATGGCCATCAAGCGCTACGGCACTGCCGACGAGGTCGCGAGCCTGACGCTCTATCTCGCCGGACCGCAGGCACGCGGGATAACGGGTGCAATGCACACGATTGACGGCGGCTTCGCCGCCTGATTTCCGGCATTCACCCAGCCAGCCAAGCAGAAAATGGCGACATGGACGATCCTGTCGAAATCGTCAGCGTCGATGCCATCTGTCAGGTCACGACCGAAACTCGCTTCGAAAAAAGTTCGACATCGAGTGACCGACAACGCTTAGCGCGCGAATAAGAGATCATGCGCTCGGACTTCCTCTCGAGATTGATCTCAAGGCCCTCGCCGAGCACGGCACCGGTCAGCCGTGAGCGTCCGTCCCGAACCGCGCCGGACGCCTGGAGCAGCCTGATGGTGGCGGCGCAGAACGGACACGGCGGCGCCTATCGGCGGCTCCTTGGCGAGATGTCGGAGTGGCTCACGCGCTACTTTCAGCGGCGCCTGCCACCAGGCGACGTGGACGACGCCGTCCAGGAGACGCTGTTCGCAGTCCATCGGCGACGCCACACCTATGATCCTCAGTACCCCCTGGGCCCCTGGCTGGCGGCCATCGCCAAGAACAAATGGGTCGACCAGCTGCGCAGTCTGGCGCGTCGCCCAAGGGACGAGCTGCCCGACGAGATCGCCGTCAGCGACCACGAGGCCTCGGTGGTCAGCAGCTCGGTTCTGGCCAGCCTGCTCGACGAGCTCCGCCCCGCGCAGGCCCAGGCGATCCTGCTGGTCAAGGTGCGGGGCTACAGCGTGGAGGAGGCGTCAGGCGAGATCGGCCTTTCCGTCTCCGCCGTGAAGATGAACATCCACCGCGGGCTGGCGCGCCTGACGGCCATCATTGAGAAGACTCCCGATGTCGAGTGAATCCCTGATCGTTGATCTATCATCCGACCTCGTGCCCGTGCAGCGCCGCAGCATGGTGCGTGAAGGCGGGCTCGTCCTCGCGCTCGGCGCGGTGGAACTCGCGCTGTTCCTGGGCCTGGGCGCGATGCGGCCGGACATGAGCCACATGGCCGGTTCGCCCTATCTGCTGTGGCGGGTGGGAAGCCTCGGCCTGCTCGCCGTGGTCGCCTGCGTGCTGGCGATCCGCTCCTTTTCCCCGACGGCGCGGCCGCGCCAGGGGCTGATGCTCGCCTGCGTCCTGGCGATCGCAGCCATCGTGGTAGGCGCCTTCGTCACGCCCGACGGCGCGGGCGAGCGGGGGCTGCTGGATCGCATCGATCCGGCCAGTGGCATGCTGTGCGCCGCGTCTATTTTCGTGCTCTCGCTGCCGATTGTGGCGCTGCTAGGCGCTCTGATGCGGAGGGCCGCGCCGACCCAGCCCCGGCTCAGCGCGCTCGCCTCCGGCATCGCCGCCGGCGCCTGCGGAGCCTTCGTGTTCGCCTTCTGCTGCCCCTTCAACGACCCGCTCTACGTGGTAGTTTGGTATTCCGTCGGGTGCGCCGCCGTGGCGGCTGCTGCCCGATGGCGCCTGCCGCGACGCTTCCGACTTTGAACTGATCCGACGCGGCAGATCACGAGCCGCACAATCCCTAACCAGCGATCACCAACCCACCAGGATTTCGGGACGGGTGACGTGTGCCTGCATCACAGAAAGGAACCATGCCATGAAGACCATCACCGCCGCTAAGTCCCCGGATCGCGACTGGCTCAAGACCTACTACTATCTGCGCTTCGCGGTCTCCGCGATCTGGGTCGCGCTCGCCTTCACGGTCGCGAAGGCCATGCCGCCGCTGGCTGCGGTGATGCTCGTCGCCTATCCCGCATGGGACGCGCTGGCGAACTATCTCGACGCTAGCCGGAGCGGCGGTCTGACGCGCAACAAGAGCCAGATGCTCAACTTCGTCGTCAGCGTCGTGACCGCCGTCGCCGTCGCCGCGACCTTGCCGCACGGCATGCATCCCGTCCTCCAGATCTTCGGCGTGTGGGCCGTACTCTCCGGCCTCTTTCAACTCCTCACCGGAGTAAGCCGCTGGAGGTCCTATGGCGCGCAGTGGGCGATGATCCTGAGCGGCGCCCAGTCGGGTCTCGCCGGAGCGCACATGCTCAGCAAGGCCGCCGGCGCGGCGCCGGTCAGCATCGCCGACATCGCGCCCTACGCCGCCTTCGGCGCCTTCTACTTCCTCATCTCGGCGGTCTTGCTGACCATCAGCGACGCGCGCCGACGCTCGAACGCGGTCGCGGCCTGACGCGCACGCCAACACCTTTGGCGCCGGACCTGTCTGCGCCGCTCCACGAAAGGATTGAACCATGTCCATCGACGTCAAATACCGCACCGCCGCCACCGCGAACGGGGGCCGCGATGGACGCACCCGCACCGAGGACGGGAAGCTCGACCTCCAGCTGTCCACGCCGAAGGCGCTCGGCGGCGCCGGTGGCGAGGGGACCAACCCGGAACAGCTGTTCGCGTCGGGTTACGCCGCGTGCTTCCTCAGCGCGATGAAGTTCGCCGCGCACGAGCTGAACCTCCAGGTCCCGACGGGTGCGGCGGTGACGGCGACCGTCGGGATCGGCATGCGCAGCGAAGGCGGCTTCGGTCTGGATGTCGAGCTTGCCGTGGCGCTGCCGGGCGTAGAACGCAACGACGCCCAACGTCTGGTTGAGGCTGCTCACCAGACCTGCCCCTACTCCAATGCGACGCGAGGCAATATCGACGTTCGCCTCAGCATCGTCTGACCTTGATGGGTCTGGCCATGTCCGAACCCGTCCCCTTTCCGAGCGGCGCTTCGCGCCTTGGCAAACATCGAAAGGTAGCCTTCGCATGCGCAGCTTCGACGCAATCATCATCGGCGCCGGCCAGGCGGGTCCGGCGCTCGCCGGCCGGCTGAACGATGCCGGCCTGTCGGTCGCCATCATCGAGCGCCATCATGTTGGCGGCACATGCGTCAACACCGGGTGCAGGCCTACCAAGACGCTCGTGGCGAGCGCCTATGCCATCCACACCGCGCGGCGTGGCGCAGACTACGGCTTCAGTGTCGCAGGGCCAGTTGACGTCGACATGAAGGCAGTCGCAGACCGGGCGGACAGGATCATCCGGGATGGACGGGCGGGTAACGAAAGCTGGCTGTTCGGCATGGCCAACGTCGAGCTCATCCGGGGGCATGCGCGCTTTGAGAGTTCCGGCGTCGTCACCGTTGATGGGGAACGACTGACCGCACCGCGCATCTTCATCAACGTCGGCGGCAGGGCTGTGGTGCCGGAAATGCCGGGCGCGGACCAGGTGCCGCTCCTCACCAATACCGACATCGTCGCGCTCGACGCGCTTCCCCGGCATCTCGTGGTGATCGGCGGAAGCTACATCGGGCTGGAGTTCGCCCAGATGTATCTGCGCTTCGGCGCCGAGATCACAATTGTGGAGCGGATGGACCGGCTCATCGCGCGGGAGGACCCCGACGTGTCGGACGCCGTCCGACAAATCCTAGAGGCCGAGGGCATCACGATCCGGACGGGTGCGGACTGCATCGGCTTCGCGCGCAGCGGCGCGGACGTCGAGGTGCGTGTGGACTGCGCTGAGGACGCGCAGCCGGTCGTCGCCAGCCACGTCCTGATAGCGGTCGGGCGGCGGCCGAACACCGACGACCTCGGGCTGGAGGTCGCCGGCGTGGCAGTGGATGCACGCGGCTATATCACCGTGGACGACAGGCTGGAGACCAGCGTCCCGGGCATCTGGGCGCTGGGCGACTGCAACGATCGCGGCGCCTTCACGCACACTGCCTATAACGATTTCGAGATCGTCGCCGCGAACCTCTTGGACGGGGAGGACCGCCGGGTCAGCCAGCGTCTGCCTGGCTACGCGCTTTACATCGATCCTCCGCTCGCACGGGTGGGCATGACCGATGCCGAGGCGGCCAGGACCGGACGACGGCTGCTCCATTCCAAGCGGCCGATGTCCCGCGTCGGTCGCGCAGTGGAGAAGGGCGAGACGCAGGGGTTCATGAAGGTCGTGGCCGACGCCGAGACCCGCCGCATTCTCGGCGCAGCGATACTGGGAACGAGCGGCGACGAGGCGATCCACGGCGTCCTCGACATGATGAATGCCGACCAACCGATCGAGCAGCTTCGCTGGGCGGTGCCCATCCATCCCACAGTGTCAGAACTGATCCCGACATTGCTGCTCGATCTTCAACCTGGGAATGGAGAGGCGTGATGCGAATGATCGGTCTGATTGGAGGCATGAGCTGGGAAAGCTCGGCGGAATATTATCGCCTCCTCAACGAAGGCGTTCGCATCCGTTTGGGTGCAACCGCTTCGGCCCGTTGCCTTTTATGGTCGTTCGATTTTGCGGAGATCGAGGCGCTGCAACATGCCGGCGACTGGAGCCGCCTCACCGAGCGGATGGTGGACGCCGCACGGCGGCTGGAGGCAGCCGGAGCGGACCTGCTTCTGATCTGCACGAACACCATGCACAGGATGGCGCACGACGTGCAAAGCTCCGTTAGCATTCCGCTGATCCACATCGCCGATCCCACCGCGGAGCGGATCGTGGCCGCCGGGCTCCAGAAGGTCGGGCTGCTCGGCACGGCATTCACCATGGAGCAGGATTTCTACAAAGGGCGCCTGACCGAACGCTACGGTTTGGAGGTGATAGTTCCCGAGGAGCAGGACCGCGCGACCGTGCACCGGATCATCTATGATGAATTAGTCACAGGACGGATAGAGTCCTCGTCGCGAGAGGCCTACCGGGCGGTGATCAGGCGTCTTGTCGGTGCCGGTGCCCAGGCGGTGATCCTTGGCTGTACCGAAATCATGCTGCTTATCGGCCAAGAAGACAGCCCCGTGCCGATATTCGACACCACGGACATTCATGCGGCAGCGGCGCTCGATCATGCGCTGGGCACCGTCAAGGGCATCGATAAAGCGCGGCGGACTGCGGAGTGAGCAACGAAGCGATCATCGAGACTGAACCGCGCCGGGAAGCATCGTCGAAGGCGACCCGCTTCATCTTAGCATCGGGACTGGCGTCGCTCCTCATCGGCGCTGCGGAGCCCGAAACGCGGGTCGCCGTGACGCTGCAGCCCGACCTCGCCGAGGACGCGAGCGGCCGGCTGCTGGTGTTCGCCGCACGGGCGACGAGCGAGAATATGACAAGCGACGCTGTCGACCTTGAGCGTGGAGAGGACGTATCGGTCGCGGCGCGCGACGTGGCGAGTTTTGGAACCAGTCGCTCCGCGACGATCAATACACGGACAGCGGCCTTCCCCGCCAGCTTCGCAACGCTGGCGCCGGGCACCTACCGCGTGCAGGCGGTGCTCGATCGCAACGGCGACTACAACTTTACCGGTCGGGGACCTGGGGACCTCGCATCCAAGGTCGTCACAGTACACTTCCCGCTATCATCGATGCCGACCCTCCAACTCGAGCATGCGGTGCCGCCGGAGACCGACCAGTTCGACACCACCGGGCTGCCTCTCGTCGCGGCGGAGCAGATCGCCGCATCCCGACCGCATCTTCACGATGAGCGAATGCCATCCAAAGTGCTGACGCGCTTTCACGGCGCGAACCAGGCGGTGGCCGCATGGGTGCTGACCCCGCCGGGCTATAACGCCATGTCGCGCACGACCTATCCCACCGTCTACACGGCCACTGCGTTCGGCACGGGACACAAGCTGGCCGGCCAGCAGCTTTCGCGCATGTGGCAACTGATGAAAACCGGCGTCATGCCGCCGATGATCTGGGTCGCCCTTGATCACTCGTCTCGGAACGGCACGACTGAATTCGCCGACGGCGTGAACAACGGCCCTTTGGGCGAGGCGCTGGTCGAGGAGGTTATTCCCGCCCTCGAAGCCAAATACAGAATGGATGCCAAACCGTCCGGCCGTTTTCTGACGGGGCACAGCTCGGGCGGCTGGTTCGCGCTCTGGGCTATCGTCCGCTACCCGCAACTCTTCGGCGGCAGCTGGGCGACGGCGCCCGACCCGGTCGATTTCCACGACTTTCTCGGCGTCGATCTCTATGCAGCCGGCGCGAACATGTATCGTGCCCCTGACGGCAAGCCGCGCCCGCTCGAACGCGATCACGACAAGGTGCTCGGCACTATCGAGGAAGCTGCCCGGTTGGAAAGCGTTCTCGGTCACAGCGGCGGGCAGCTCCGCTCGTTCGAATGGGTCTTTTCTCCTCGCCAGCGCGACGGCGAGCCCGCCTTCCTGTTCGACCGGGAAACTGGCGCTGTCGATCCTGCCGTCGCGGCCTATTGGCGTGAGCGCTACGACATCGGGCACCGGATCGAAGCCGACTGGCCGCGGCTGGGCAGGTATGTCGATGGCAAGGTCCATGTCGTGGTTGGAACCGCCGATTCCTACTACCTCGACGGTCCGGTGCGTCAGCTCGATGCCGCGTTTCGCAAAGTCGGCGGTCACGCCGACTTTCGCTACGTGCCAGGCGCGACGCACAGCATGCCGATGCTCTACACGACAGACGGCGACCGCAACGCATTGTGGAAGGAGATGTCGCGCGCGATATATGCGATGGCCAGACCCGGCCAAATGTGGGGTGCACCTTCTCGCGCCGTTTTTACCCCGCCACCGCCCGCGCGAGCGCGCCAGCACTGATCTTGCAGTTTATCCGGAAGCCTTGAGTCACTGCTGGGCCGCACATCATGCGGTCGCGTTTACGAGATGGTCCGTTACCGTCGAGATGAATGCGCGAAGACGCTGAAGACGCCGTAGGTCCCGGTGGTATCCCATCCAGATGTCTCGCGCTGGAGGTTGCGTCGGCACTTCCAGTGTGCGGATCCCCGGGATCTGATTGCCGACTACGCGGGGCAGGACAGCGATGCCAATGCCTTGCCGGCACATGCGCCCCTGGACGTTGCGGTTGTTCGATTGCACGACCGGTCTTGCGTTCGGGAAGCTCTCGATGAGCCACGCGATGTCGGGAAAATGACCCGTGGATGTGTCGTGGGTGATCAGCCGGGATCCGGTCCCGTCGCCATATTTGGGATCAGCTGCTTCCTCGGCGATGTAGGCGCCATATTCGAGCCTGAAGAGCCGCCGCTGAACGACATCGGCAGTGTCGAACGGAACAATACGAAAGGCGACGTCGGCCTCCCGTTGGGCAAGGTTGAACAGGCGCGTGCCGGTCAGTATCTCGACGTCGACATTGGGATAGGCCTTTGAGAAGTCCGCCAGGATGGGGGGCAGGACATAGGCCCCGAACCAGTCCGCCGACGAAATGCGCAGACTGCCCTTGAGATCCTGCTCCTGCCCTGCAAGCCGACGCTCCATGGCCAGCGCGCCTTCTTCCATCTGCTCGGCCAGCGCGATGACACCCTGGCCCTCATCGGTCAGGACAAGACCGTCCGCTGTACGCTGAAAGAGCGTGTGACCGATTGCCTGCTCCAGTGCGCGGAGGCGCCTGCCGACGGTCGGATGGCTTGTCTGAAGAGTGCGCGCGGCGCCACCGAGCGTACCAGCTCGCGCGACAGCGAGAAAAACCCTGACGTCACTCCATTCCATCGCCGCCACCCGCACAAAACTGAACGCGTAGAATACAGCTACGTCGGTTCAAGAACAAATCTAAACACCTAGATCTTCTCCATCATCTGGAGGTTCATAGTCATGAAAACCTGGCTCATCACAGGCTGTTCGAGCGGCTTCGGCCAACGGCTTGCGCTCGCGACGGCACGCCGGGGCGATCGGGTCGTCGCGACGGCCCGCAACGTCAAGGCGATCGAGGAGATGGCGGAGCCATTCGACGATCGCATGATCACCTTGCAACTCGACGTAACTGATGCGGGGGCGGCCAGGGCGGCGGTCGCAAAGGCTGTCGATGCCTTTGGCGGGATCGACGTCCTCGTGAACAATGCCGGCTACGCACTGTTCGGTGCGATCGAGGAAGGCAGGCCCGAGGAATATCGGCCGATGTTCGAGGTGAACGTCTTCGGTCTGATTGAAACCACCAGAGCCGCGCTTCCGGCTTTGCGACGTTCGGGCGGAACGATCGTCAACATGTCGTCCGGTGCCGGCATCGAGGGCCGCGGCGGCGGAGGTTATTATCACGCCGCCAAGTTCGCCGTGGAAGGGATTTCCGAAGCGCTCGCCGGCGAGCTAAAGCCGTTCGGCATTCGCGTGCTGATCGTCGAGCCTGGGCCGTTCCGCACCGATTTCCTGGGCCGTTCGATCACGATGGCGGCTAACGAAATGCCGGAATACGCGGCAACCTCGCGCAGGAACTATCGCGACACCAACGACGGCAATCAGGCGGGCGATCCCGACAAAGCGGTGGCGGTGATCCTCGAGGCAGTCGACGCCGAAGACGCCCCACTTCATCTCCCGCTCGGCCCGGCGGCGCACACAATCGCCGAGCGCAAGCTGGCAGCGTTCCGCAGCGACATCGACGCCTGGCGCGATATCACGATCGCCACCGATTTCGACCGGGGCTGAGCGCTGGCCGCCAGTTTTGATGAACGTCAGTAACGAACGGGAGAGCAATCATGATCGCGACTTTGCACGGGTTTACCCAGCAACTGGTGCAGGTGAACGGCATCAAGATCAACGCCGTCACAGGCGGCGCAGGGCCGCCAATCCTGCTGCTTCACGGCTGGCCTGAAACGTGGTGGGAATGGCACAAGGTGATGCCGCTGCTGGCCGAGCATTTCAGCGTGGTCGCCATCGATCTGCGCGGCGCGGGTTTCTCCGACTGCCCGCAGGGCGGCTATGACAAGGCGACAATGGCGCGCGACGCGCATGATGTGATGGTTGCCCTCGGCCACTTCCGCTACGCCGTGTGTGGACATGACATCGGCGGAATGGTCGCCTTGCCACAGGCCGCCCTTCATCGCGAGGCGGTCACCCACCTTACTGTCCTCGACGTCCCACTACCGGGCTGGAGCGAGTGGGAGGCGACCACCGCAAGGCTCTGGCACTTTGGCTTTCACGCAAGCCGGGATTTGCCCGAGCGCCTGATCCACGGCCGCGAATATGACTATTTATCGACCTTCATGGCCGAGCGTTTCTACGACCACAGCACTTTCAATCCAGCGGACATCGATATCTACGCCAAGGCGATGGCGCTTCCTGGCCGCACGCGTGGCGGCATGGAATGGTACCGCACCCTCGCCGCCGATCATGCGGCTGCGCTCGAGTACAAGAAGCAGTCGCTTGAAATACCGGTGCTTGGCCTGGGTGGAGACCAGCGGTTCGGTGCGCAGATGGTGCCGATGCTTAAGGAATTCGCGACCAATGTGACCGGCGGCTCGATCGCGCGGTGCAGCCATTATGTCGCGGATGAGCGGCCGGATGAAGTAGCAGCCGCCCTGATCGACTTCCTCTCGGCCCGGTGAAATCTGGCAACCGTTTCGTCATTAGAAAGGAGAATGGACATGACCGCACCCGTCATTCGCGGTGTCAATCATATCGGCATCACGGTGCCCGACATCGAAGCCGCTAAATCGTTCTTGGTAGACGCCTTTGGTGGGCAGGTGATCTATCAATCTTTCGGACCACAGGATCCGCCTCGGCAAGGACCCGGCTTCGAGCAGGCCGTTGGCGCCTTTCCCGGAACGGTCGTGCGTGCGCAAGCAATGGTCAAGATCGGAACCGGACCAGATATCGAGCTCTTCGAAATGTACGGCCCCGAGCAGGCCCAGCCAATCCGAGCGAGCGACTTCGGCATTACACACTTCGCTCTCTACACCGACGACATCGACGCATCAGTCGAGCGTTTCGAGAAGGCAGGAGGCACACCCCTCACCGCGCCACGCGCTATCCCGTATGCAACCGAGAAAGGTCCTGGGAACAAGGTCTGCTACTGCCGCATGCCGTGGGGCACGACCATGGAATTCATCACCACGCCGGCTCGCATGGACTATCATGACCAGACGGATCTGCGCAGGTGGCAGGACGACGACTGAACAGCCCGCAAAGAAGCGGGCTCTTTTGAACGCCGGATACTCACCCTCAGGCTGGATGAGAGACCGGGCGACCCTCTCAATCAAACGATTTTGATACAGCGCACCGGCGGCTTTCGACCCTTACGATACTTAAAGCTGTCTGCAGAGAAATCCCAAGGTCAGTCGCCCCGGCCCCGCAGTGGCTAGAAGAACGAACGGCCGGTATCGGGAGAGCGCTGCGTCAAGCTTAACGTCGGGAATTGGGTCGCAAGCCGACTGGCAGCTCTGCCGCCGGACAGACCCACGACCCGGACATTCGAGGCCGGTCTGCCGCTCCCCGACTCCGGCCATTCGTTCATCTGGGCAGTGTGGTATTTACACAAAGCGGATTACGATAGTTGCCGGCGCGGGCCATTCAGTTTCCCACAAACGACAGGTAGGTCATGCGCGTCCCTTGCGCCTAGCCGGCGCAGCGGTTCCGTGCACAGGACGCGCTTCACGCGCTTGTTAGTAGACAACGTCGGAACCGCCGAAATCCATGCCCCTTCCAGCTCGTAACGCCTGCCGGGTCTCCGTTCTCAACTGCGAATAGCAATCAACTAGGAACGCCGTTTGGGCAGCATCCAGCGCGGGCTCACCGACATGGAACTCGGCAAGATCCTCTCCGGTCATAACCAGCGGTCCCGGCGTCGATGACGCCGGGGTGGTTATGGCCATCCGGTCGAAATCGGGTCTGCCGAGCTTCGCCAAGCCGACTTCGGCCAGCCGCTCTCTTGTCTCTCGTAGCCGGACATCAATCAGTTCGGGCTTCCGCTTAGCTTCGAAGTGCCTTCTTGCTGCCGCATAGAGTTCTTCAATCGGGCGCAGACCGGCCCGCGCTAGGGTAGCGGCGATAGCATGTTCCCCAACGAAGTCCGTCGCAAGGCCGCGCATGTGGAAGAGCAGCGTCGCGTAGGCGTATCCGCGATCACGGCGCACGCCAAAGGCGCGCTGCCTCTGCCGCCCCATCTCGCGCACAAAGCCGTCTGCCGGTCGCAGTCGGCTAAAGGAGGTCCCGGTGAGGTTGAGAGCAAGGCTGGCCACCTTGAAGCCCGCGTCGAGCATCGCGGCGAGATCCTCCTGCCCGAGCGCCTTGGCTGCCACATGGGCACCTACTGAGTAGGTGGTCAATTCTGGGTCATAGATCGCCGACAGCAGTTCGCGTGACCGCAGGCGCTCCTCTACGACCGCCTCCGCAGCTGGCAGGCGCGCTAAGCTGCGCGCCAGCGGTCCCATCTCGCAGCCGATCGCGCGCAATTCCAGCAGCGACCCGACTGTGAGCGGCTGACGGGCGACGTGGTCGTTCCCCTTGTCGAAACGCACGAACAAGATTGGGTCCGTCTCGTCGGCAACTCCGTCCGGGAGAATCCGCGTGCCCGTGCTGAATGACATCCTCCAGCGGTCGCCGACGCTGCCCGCGGGGGCACCCTGCATCACGTACTTGTAGTAGCTCGGAAAAAGGACCGATCGGTCGGCGTCGAAGAGCCGCAGGAGTTGAGGGTATGCGAGCTCTGCGGCGGGGCGGTGCAGCATGGCGTCGTAGGCGCGGAAGAGTAGGTCGAGATAGTCCTGTCCCCAGACGGTCGCGACGAGATCGTCAAAATGTCTAAGCTCGTGTGCATGTATCCGGGCGACGCCTCCGTCGTCACGCCCAGCAAGTGATATTTCCAGACCCGCCTTGCTGGTCGTCGGAAGTTCCAAGACTAGCGTGTGTGGGTCTAAGCTGCCGAGTGTGCTGGTTTGGGGCAAGACGGGAAGTGGCATGGCAGACAGTCTTAATGACTGTCGGCGAAAGGACAACGGCGTCGCAGCGTCGTGTTGGCGACGTGCCGGAGGCACGACCCACAGCCGGACGTTCACGCCCCTTATCGCGCATCTCAACTTCGGACGCCCGTTCATCTTCTGGATGTGACAGGTTTCCGTGCGTGTTCGGACCGAGCGCTGGCGTCAGCACCTGGAAGATCTGGGCCGTCACCACCAAACGGGTGAAGAGTACCATTTCCGGTAGTGCTACGGCGTGGAGCTCGATAACTCGCTCGTGCCAACGGAAACGACTTCCGCAGGCCATACGATCTTGCCGAAGGCGGCTCGAGCCGGAACGTACATGGCTTCCACCTCCATCAAGGGACTCTTGGGGCGAATGCCTCGAGGATGCGACACTCCGCCATGGTGCCTCCAGCGCAGCTGGAGATGACCCCCGCGAGTTCGCGCCGAAGCGCCGTCAGGTCGGCGATCTTACGGTCGACCTCCTCTAGGTGCCGGTTGGCCAGGGCGTCCACCGTCCCGCAGTCCCGATCGCGCTGCTCAGCCATGTCGAGCAGCGCGCGCACCTCGTCCAGCGAGAAGCCGAGATCGCGCGTGCGGCGGATGAAGCGAAGCCGCTCCAGATCCTCCGGTCGATAGGACCGGTAGTTGCCCGTCGTCCGAGCCGGAGGGGCGATCAATCCCGCGCGCTCGTAATAGCGCACCGTCTCCACCTTGGTGCCGGTCGCTTCCGCCATCTTCCCGATCGTCAGCGCATTCATCCTATTGACCCTGTAGCAGCTACAGGCTCCATATAGGGCGTCGCACGACGAACACGAAGGCCGCAAGCCTCAACGCCGAGGTGGAAGCGGCGAGCGCCCGATCCGCGCTGGCGCAGTCGAACCTCCGACGTGAGCAGCGCCTGTTCGCGGAACGCGTGTCGCCCGAACAGGACCTCGTCGCCGCCCGCACCGCCGCGACCGAGGCGAACATCGCGCTGCGTCTGGCCCGTCAACAACTGTCGGCCACCGGTGGCGGCGGTGGCGCCCTCAACCGCATCACCGTCCGGTCGCCCATCTCGGGTCAGGTGATCGCCCGCTCGGCGACGCTGGGCCAGCAGATCGCCGCCGACGCGGAGATCTTCCGGGTCGCGAACCTCGCCAATGTGTCGGTGACGATGTCGCTGGTGCCGGCAGATGCCGGGCGCGTCGCGCCGGGCGCGCGTGTCGAAGTCACGTCGGCAGGACGGCGTCAGGAAGGCCGCGTGACCTTCGTCTCGCCGATCCTCGACGAGACCACCCGCCTGGTGCCAGTCATCGCCACCATCGACAACGCCGGCGGTACATGGCGCGTCGGCGAGAACGTCAGCGTCTCGGTGCTGCTGCCGGCCACCGGCGATCGCAGCATCGCCGTGCCATCGGCCGCCGTGCAGATGATCGGCGACAAGCCGCATGTGTTCGTCCGCACGCCGTCGGGCTTCAAGGCGACACCCGTAACGCTCGGCCGCACGAACGGCGGTTCCGTCAGCGTCACGACCGGCCTGACCGGCCAGGAGCGCATCGCATCCACCAACTCGTTCACGCTCAAGGCCGAACTCGGCAAGGGCGAAGCGAAGGACGAGGACTAGGTCATGCTCGCCCGTATCGTCACCATCGCCGTCGAGAAGCGCTGGCTCGTCCTGCTGCTGACCGTCGCCGCGGCACTCGCCGGGGTGTTCGCGATCCAGCGGCTGCCGATCGATGCCGTCCCCGACATCACCAACAATCAGGTGCAGATCAACGTCGTCGCGCCGGCACTTTCGCCCGACCAGATCGAGAAGCAGGTCGCCTTCACCGTCGAGACTGCGCTCGCCGGCATTCCCGGCCTCGAACATACCCGGTCGCTCAGTCGCAACGGTTTCGCCCAGATCACCGCGGTCTTCGATGAGAAGACCGACATCTACTTTGCGAGATCGCAGGTCGCCGAGCGGCTACGCACGGCGGAGGAGAGCCTGCCCGAGGGCGTGAACCCGGAGATGGGACCGATCGCCACCGGGCTCGGCGACATTTTCATGTGGACGGTTGAATATCGTGAGCTCGACCAGGTCAATCACCGCAACGGCGAGCCCGGCCTGCAGAAGGATGGCAGCTACATCACCCCGGAGGGTGACCACCTTGTCGATGCCGCCGACAAGGCGACCTACCTGCGCACCGTTCAGGACTGGATCGTCACGCCGCAGCTGAAAAGCAGTGCTGGGCTGGCCGGCGTCGACAGTCTGGGCGGCTACACCAAGCAGTATCTGGTCGTCCCCGACATCCAGCGCATGGCGGCGATGAAGATCACGCTTCAGGATCTCGCCACCGCGCTTGAGCGCAACAACACCAGCGCCGGGGCTGGCGTCGTCAACCGCAACGGCGAAGGCCTCGCAGTCCGCGCGGATGGTCGCGTGCGCAACGCCGACGAACTGGCGCGGACCGTGGTGGCGACGCGCGAGAGCGTGCCCATCCTGCTGAGCCAGATTGCCACCGTCCGCACCGGGCAGGCGCTGCGCATGGGATCGGCATCCGAGAACGAGCGCGAGGTCGTCGTCGGCACCGCGGTCATGCGGATTGGCGAGAACAGCCGCACCGTATCCACCGGAGTCGGCGAACGGTTGAAGGAGATCGGCCGCGCGCTGCCCGTCGACGTCGTCGTCAAGCCGGTGCTCAACCGCACCGAGCTGGTCAACTCGACCATCGCCACCGTCGCGCGCAACCTCGCGGAGGGAGCGCTGCTCGTCATCGTCGTGCTGTTCGCGCTACTCGGCAACTTCCGCGCGGCGCTGATCGCGGCGCTCGTCATTCCGATCACGATGCTGCTGACCAGCGTCGGCATGCTCCGCGCAGGCGTCTCGGCCAATCTGATGAGCCTCGGCGCGCTCGACTTCGGGTTGATCGTCGACGGCGCCGTCATCATCGTCGAGAACGCGCTGCGGCGGCTCGGCGACGCGCAGCACGGCCGAGCCGAGCCGCTGCCGCTCCGGCAACGCCTTGATCTGGTCGCGGCATCGGCCCGCGAGATGATCCGTCCGTCCGTCTACGGCCAGGCAATCATCATCCTCGTCTATGCGCCGCTGCTCACCTTCACCGGCGTCGAGGGCAAGATGTTCGAGCCGATGGCGCTGACCGTCATCATCGCGCTCGTCTTCGCCTTCATCCTGTCGATGACCTTCGTGCCCGCTGCCATCGCCATCTGGCTCAGCCAACCCGTCGACGAGAAGGAGAGCTTGATGATCGGCTGGCTTCGTCGCCGCTACGAGCCGGGTCTCGGCAAGGCGATGGGGCGGCCGAGCGTCACACTGGGCGTCGCGGTGGGTGCGCTGGCACTCGCCGGGGTCGCGTTCACCACGCTCGGACAAGAGTTCCTGCCGCAGCTCGACGAGGGCAACATCCTCGTGCAGGCGGTCCGCATCCCGGGGACATCGGTCGACCAGAGTCAGGCGATGCAGTTTCAGGTCGAGAAGATGCTGGCGCGCCAGCCCGAGGTGCGCTTCGCCTTCTCGCGTACGGGCACGTCGGAGATCGCATCGGACCCGATGCCGCCCAATGCCACCGACACCTTCGTCATCCTGAAGCCGCGTGCGGAGTGGCCCGACTCCGGCCTTGCCAAGGAGGAGCTGGTGGAGCGGATGGAGAAGCGGCTCTCGACGCTGCCGGGCAACGCCTACGAGATCACCCAGCCGATCCAGATGCGCTTCAACGAACTGATTGCCGGCGTCCGCGGCGACATCGCCGTGAAGGTGTTCGGTGAGGACTTCGGCGGCATGAACGACGCGGCCGGCCGCATTGCCGACGTCATGCGCAAGACGCGCGGCGCCGTAGATGTGCGGGTCGAGCAGACCGAAGGACTGCCGATGCTCGACATCCGCCCCAACCGCATGGCAATGTCGCGGATCGGCGTCACGGCCGGCGACGTGCAGGACACGGTCGCCGCCGCAATAGGCGGACGCGAGGCCGGGGTGATCTTCGAGGGCGATCGCCGCTTCCCGGTGGTGATCCGCCTATCCGAAGCGTCGCGATCGGACCTGACCGAGGTGGCGCAGGTGCCGGTGCCGACCTCAGCTGGTGGCTTCGTTCCGCTGTCGACGGTCGCCGACATCGCGGTCGTCGACGGCCCGAACCAGATCAGCCGCGAGAACGGCAAGCGCCGCGTCGTGGTGCAGGCGAACGTCCGCGACCGCGACGTGGCGGGTGTGGTGGCGGACGCACGTGCGGCCATCGATGCGCCGGTGAAGATGCCACCTGGGACGTACGTCGAATGGGGCGGGCAGTTCGAGAACCTCGCCTCGGCGCGCGATCGGCTGCTGCTCGTCGTGCCCGTCTGCTTCATAGTCATCATGCTGCTGCTCTACGGGGCGCTCGGCTCGGTGCGCGACGCAGTGATTGTCTTCACCGGCGTACCGCTGGCCCTCGTCGGTGGCGTGCTGGCGCTGGTCCTCCGGGGAATGCCGTTCTCCGTGTCCGCCGCCGTCGGCTTCATCGCGTTGTCGGGTATCGCAGTGCTCAACGGGCTGGTCATGGTGTCGTCCATTCACGACCTCATGGCGCGCGGCATGGACCGGGTGCAGGCCGCCCATGACGGCGCGCTCGCACGCCTGCGGCCGGTCGCGATGACGGCGCTCGTGGCCAGCCTCGGCTTCGTGCCGATGGCGCTCGGCCACGGTGCAGGGGCGGAGGTGCAGAAGCCGTTGGCGACGGTCGTCATCGGCGGCCTCATCTCGGCGACGCTGCTGACCCTGTTCGTCCTGCCGACGCTCTACGCCCGCTTCGGCGGATGGCGACGCGCCGAGACCGTATCCCAAACCACACTCGAGGAGGCGCACCATGGCGCATGACCACGGCTCGGCCGGGCACTCGCACGACCACACGGCAGGCGCCAACGCCAAGATGCTCGGCTGGGCGCTCGCCCTGACCTCCGCCTATCTCGTGGCGGAGGTGATCGGCGGCATCGTCTTCAACAGCCTCGGCCTGCTGTCCGACGCCGCCCACATGATGACCGACGTTGCGGCGCTGGTAATCGCGCTGCTGGCGATCAGGCTGGGACGCAAGGCTCCGGACGAAAAGCGGACGTTTGGCTACCGACGCTTCGAGATCCTTGCCGCCGCCTTCAACGCGGTGCTGCTGTTCGGCATCGCGATCTACGTCTTCGTAGAGGCGATCAGGCGGTTCACCGAGCCGCAGGAGATCCAGTCCTGGGGCATGATGATCGTCGCGGCGATCGGCCTGGTCGTGAACCTCATATCGATGCGGCTGCTGACCGCGGGCAAGGATGCGAGCTTCAACGTCAAGGGAGCCTACCTCGAGGTGTGGGCCGACATGGTCGGCTCGATCGGCGTCATCGCGGGCGCGGCGGCGATCCGCTTCACCGGCTGGACCTGGATCGATCCCGTGGTTGCGGTGGCGATCGGCCTGTGGGTGCTGCCGCGCACGTGGATCCTGCTTCGCGACACCACCAACGTGCTTCTCGAGGGTGTTCCATCCAGCCTGCGGCTGACCGAGGTCCGTGCGGCCATCGCAGCCGTGCCGGGTGTCGCCGGGCTCCACGACCTCCACGTCTGGTCGATGTCGAACGACGACGTCAGCTGCACCGTGCACGTGACGCTGGGACAGGGCTGCAATCCGGATCCCGTTCGCCTCGGCGTTGCAGCCATGCTGGACCAGCGCTTCGACATCTCGCACGTCACCGTGCAGACCGAAGCACCGGGCGAACCATGCGGAGACGGGCACGAGGTCCATGCCTGACGACGCGCCAGCGGCACGAAGACCGCCCCGACGATGGTCGGACGAGAATGACGACGATCTGCGTCGACGCATCGCCGCACGTCAGCAGATTGGCGACATCGCACGGGCAATGAACCGGACGGTCGACGGTATCCGCGGACGGGCGGCGACGCTTCGTCTGAGGCTGCCGGGGCGGAACCGGCCATGGCGGACCAACGGCGGCACCGTCCCCGACGGTCAGGACTGAGCGGCGGGAGCGCAAGCCCCCGCCGGCAGTTTCACTTCGTAGGCATCTTCATGCCGGACATGTCGTGGCCGGCGTGATCGCCACCATTCTTCATGTCGTTGCAGCAGTCGCCCTTGCCGTCCTTGCAGCAGTCGGCGCCGTCCTTGCAGCACGTCTTGTCGGCGCAGCAGTCGGCCGCCGCGAACGCGGTGGCGGGAACGAGCGCGAGCGCGACAGCCGCGCCGATGAACCTGATCGTCTTCATGTGTGCATTCCTCGAATTACGTAATCTTCAAATGGTCGTTCGATCACGCGGTTCGCGGAGGAGGCGGTGCGGGACCACCGGTGCGACCCTCTAGGTCGGGGAGGACAGAGGCGATCGGAATGATCGCGGCAACCAGCGGCCGGGTCGTGTGGCCGACCCGCTGCGGATCAGTCGCCACACATGCGCTCGTACACGCGGCGGCCGAGGACTTCCCAGCCGGCTTGCCCGAAGGCTGTTCGCATCCAACCATGGCACCATGCAAGACGGCGGGTGGCGCTGCGGCGTTCGCGGCTGCTTCGCATACCGGGCCGACACGCAGCACGAGCATCATCGCCAGCACTGACAGCGCGATGGCGCGGAAAATGTGGGCGAAGCTCATGATGCGCTTGTAAGACGAACGCAGATGGCACGCCAGTGCGACACGCCGCTGTTCAATGCCCCGCCGAGAACATCGGTGCCGCGATCATCCACAGTGCCATCGCGACCATCATCACGTTCTCTGTGAGAGACAGGAACCCGAGCGGTACGTTGCTGTCACCGCCGACGCAGGCGCATTTCAGTTCGCGCCCGTCCACGTAGACGGCCTTGATCACCGACGCCGCACCGATCGCCCCAATCACCAGCGCGATCGGAACAGACAGCCAAGTCAGCACGCCAGCCGCCATCAGCACTCCCGCCAGCCCCTCGGCGTAGGGATAGACGTAGGAATACGGCACCCAGCGCTTGGCCAGCAGGTCGTAGTTGAGAAACATTGTCGCGAACCTCTCGACGTTCTGGAGCTTCAACAGCGCCAGCACGCACATTGAGAACGCGATGAACCACTCGCCTGCGCGCACGGTTAGCGGCGTGCCGAAGGCGGCTAAGCTGGCGGCGAGCGCCATCAGCGCCGTCATCGCGAAGACGACGATCACGGGGCGGTAGGTCACGGCCTGGGGGTCGGGCACGGACTTGCCGAAGAAGCGACGCAGGTCGTCGTAGCCGCCGATCCGCTCGCCGCCGATGAAGGTCTGCGGCGTGGTCTTCACGCCATGCTCCGCCTTGAACGCGTTGGTTTCTTCGCGCGTGCGCAGCCAATGGTCCTCGACGTCGTAGCCCTGCCGCTGGAGCAAGTCCTTCGCCTTCAGCCCGAACGGGCACGTGTGGGTGGGCATCACCATGCGGTGGAGCACCGCCTTCTTCGTCGCCATCTCGTCTTCTCCGATCCTCGATCGGGTCCCATATGGGGTCCGTACCATGGTCCGGAGTCAAGACGTGGCAGACATGACGATCGCGAAACTCGCAGCGGAAGGCGGTGTCGGCGTGGAGACGATCCGCTTCTACCAGCGTCGCGGCCTAATCGACACGCCGGATAGACCACAGGGGGCCGGGGCAGCAGGCGGAATCCGACGGTATGGCCACGATGATGTGCGGCGGCTGCGCTTCATCCGGTCGGCAAAGGCGGCAGGCTTCACGCTGGACCAGATCGGCGAGCTTCTGGCGCTCGACGCCACGGACGATCGGGCACGAGCGCGCGAACTTGCCGGCGAGCGGCTGAAGGCGCTGGACGAGAAGATCGCCGAACTGGATCGAGCCCGGGCTGCGCTTCGGCGCCTCGCTCATGAATGCGGCAGCGGCAGCGCGGGACCCTGTCCGATACTCACGGCGTTCGACGCCCTGTGATCAGTCGGCGTGCATGCGGAACCTCCTCGATGCGCGTCATCTAGACTCCCGACATGCGCTACTCTGCCGAAAGGCGCCATTGACGCCATGCAGCAGATCCGTGGCAGCAAGGACCCAAAAGCGGACGTTTAGGGGGCCTCGCCCCTTTTCCAACTTCGGACACTCATTCATCTTTAAAATGATAGTGTATATTGCCAAAGTTTGATCGTTAGCATCCTAGTACGATGGCAATACACAAAGCTTTGACGATATCATTTCAGCGCAACCAGGCCGGTCGGAAAGTATATAAGGTCAGTAACTAGAACAACGTAATCAGGCTAAGGTAGGCGTTTAGCGCCGGCCCGAATCTTGGGCTGAAGATCGGATGCACCGTTACTCCCAAGCCCGGCTGGATATAGATCCCCGCCGCAGCGCGATAGGCGTAGCTGGCCGTGGCAGCCCAGGTACCTTTGTAGAATGATTGGTTT
>NZ_JACYTY010000010.1:0-79288 GCF_014841445.1 Sphingomonas sp. CFBP 8765
CTTCACGAGGTATTCAGACATGATGCCGTCGTTGGATGTACTAACCATCGTCATCCCCTTTCCCGTTGAAACATGGGTCGCAGATGGGCGCTAGTCCAGAGGCCCTTGCCTCTGATCGCATGGGTGGCTGGGCAACCGGCTATCGCCGCTCAGGCTGGTAAATTCACGATCAGGGCTGATGCAAAACTTTTGACTTTTGCATCAGGGTCCTTTGGCTTCGGTGGATACCTGGGTATTAATCCGGGCACATATTAACTTGCCGGGACGAAATCGTACTGCCGCGAATTCGCCTTTCGGGATAGCCTCCCCCGTCCGAGGGTTTCGGACGGTTCGCTGAGCATGCTGGCTTAGAAAAAAATCGTCCAAAACCGCGTAATTCAACGGCACCGCCATCTCTGAGATGGTCGATAATGGCGTTAAACAGCTTTTCTACCAACGTCCGGCATACTGGTTCTGACAGGTCCGGATTTAGTGAGGCTATGCTCCGAATAAGCTCACTTTTACGCATTTGGCCTCCGCTGCTAACCACAAGCAAACGTATCGTTTCGAGCAGCGATCGTCATGCCATAACTGGTGCCGCGCATCCTGACCGGTGATGCAAAAGGGACCCCTTTTGCGATGCGACAGAAGCCGCCTCCGGTCAGTTATTGTCGCAAAATTAGCCACATATGCGACGTCCGAAAATCAGGATATTTGCAGCTGAGAGCTGCCAAGTTGATGCCGCTAAAACGATCATTGCTTCAACCATAATTAAGGGGTTATGCACCAAGCTAGACCGGCATGATGTATTCCCCAATCACAGCTGCCGATGCTGCACAATCAACGTCACTGGCCAGGTCGAAGGCGTGCCAGGGATGCAGAACCGGTGCCCCCCCTCACTATGACGATCACAATGGCGTTTTAGCCAATCGTCGACATCGGGTCCGGGGCGGTCTTCGCCTACGAAGCCCTTGTCCGCGGCGCGGACGGGCAGTCCGCCGGGGAGGTGCTGGCCAGCGTCGATGCGGACATAATCTACAAGTTCGACCAGACGTGCCGGGTCAAGGCGATCAAACTGGCCGGGCGGCTCTTTCCGCCGGATGACGCCACGAAGCTGTCGATCAACATCATGCCGAACGCCGTCTATGAACCCGACGCTTGTATCAGGGCGTCGCTGACGGCAGCTCATCGTGTCGGCTTCGATCCTCAGCGACTGATGTTCGAGTTTACCGAAGACGAGCGGATGCGCGAGGTGGCTCACGTCCGGCGGATTATCGACGCCTATCAGGCTCGCGGGTTTACGACGGCGATCGATGACTTCGGTGCCGGTTACGCAGGGCTCGGACTGCTCGCAGACCTTCAGCGTCCAGTCATTCGCCATGGCCAGCGCATAGCCGACCGACAGGTCGGTCGCCCAGCTGTGTAGACCATAGCGCCCGGTTACGCTGCTTGCCCCCGGCAGCGCGCGCGTGGCGCGGGCATCGCCACCATCATAAAGGATCGACGCGCCAATCATCGGTTCTGGTCGCAGCGCCAAGGGCACTGATCCGCTGGCGGCTGTTGAAATAGCCTGCAAATGCGCCGACCGGCCAATTATGGTTGCCGATACCGATCCCGCCGAGGAAGCTGTAACCGCTGCTGCGTGCCTTCGCGTTGCCCGAGTGGCGGTCAGCAGTGCGGGCAGGGCTGGCGAGCAGTGTACTGGTCGCCGGCTGCACCTGGATCGCGGGATTGGCATAGTCGATGCTGCGCGTGGTCTATGGGAGGGCAAGCCGTCATTGCCTGCGCCGAGAATAGGTAAGTTAACTCCCATCCACTGCGTTCAAGATTGCACGCCCATAGCTCGTTTTGTTAAAGCGCTCGCCAGCCTCGCGAGCCTGATCAGCAGTTATGAAGCCTTGGTGAAACGCAATCTCTTCGAGACATGCGACCTGAATGCCTTGGCGGTGCTGGATGGTGCGCACGAATTCGCTGGCTTCGAGCAAGCTATCGTGCGTGCCGGTGTCGAGCCAGGCGTAACCGCGGCCCATCTGTTCGACGAACAGGTCGCCCGCCTCCATGTAAATGCGGTTGAGATCGGTGATCTCGAGCTCGCCACGCGCGGAGGGCTTCAGGTCGCGGGCGAACTGGACGACGCGGTTGTCGTAGAAATACAGGCCGGTGACCGCATGGTGCGACTTGGGCTTTGCCGGCTTTTCCTCGAGGCTGACGGCCTTGCCGCCTTCGCCGAACTCGACGACGCCGTAGCGCTCGGGATCGTCGACGCGGTAGGAGAAGACCGTCGCGCCGCCCTTGCGCGCGACCGCGCTCGCCAGCAGGTCGGTCAGGTGTGCGCCGAAGAAGATGTTGTCGCCGAGCACAAGTGCGACATCGTCGTCGCCGATGAAGTCCGCGCCGATCGTGAACGCCTGGGCGAGGCCCTCGGGCCTGGGCTGTTCGGCATAGGAGATGGCGAGGCCGAACGCGGACCCGTCCTCGAACAGGCGACGGTAATTGTCGATATATTCGGGGCTCGAGATGATTAGGATGTCGCGGATGCCTGCGAGCATCAGCACCGACAGCGGATAATAGATCATCGGCTTGTCATAGACCGGCAGCAGCTGCTTGTTCACGGCGAGCGTCGCCGGATGAAGCCGCGTGCCCGAACCGCCGGCGAGAATGATGCCCTTCATTGGGAGATGTCCTTCTTGGGGGCCCCGAGCAGTTCGTCGAGGATGTTGCCGAGCGCGGTCTGCCACGCGGGCGGATGGATGCCATAGTCTCTCGTGATCGCGTCATGGCTGAGCAGCGAGTTGGCCGGGCGCGTCGCAGGCGTCGGATAGTCGCTGGTCGGGATGCCCTCGACCTCGGCGCTGGCCCCGCCGCGCGCGCCGCTCTGCGCGAAGATCTCGCGTGCGAAGCCGGCCCAGGTGACCGCGCCGGCATTGCTGAAGTGATAGACGCCGGTGGGGGCGGCGGGATCCTCGACGAGCCGCATCGCGATCGTCGCGAGCGCAGCGGCGAGATCGGCCGCGGACGTCGGGCTGCCATGCTGGTCGTCGACCACGCGCAGGCGCGGGTTGGTCGCGCCGACGCGGAGCATCGTCTTGACGAAGTTGTTGCCGTGCGCGCTGACCACCCAGGCAGTCCGGACGATCGCGTGACGGGCGCCCGAGGTGCGGACTGCGAGCTCGCCGCCAAGCTTGGATGCGCCATAGACGCCGAGCGGCGCGACCGGATCGGTGACCTCCCACGCGCCCTCGCGCGCGCCGTCGAAGACGTAGTCGGTCGAGACCTGGACGATCGGGATGCTAGCCTTGGCGCAGGCTTCGGCGAAGGCCGCGGGCGCCATCGCGTTGACCGCCCAGGCGGTGACGATATCGCTCTCCGCCTTGTCGACTGCGGTATAGGCGCCGGCGGAGATCACCGCGGCCCAGGGCGTGCCGTCATGGCCGCCCGCAACCATCGCGGCGATCGCCGCGGTATCGCGCAGGTCGAGTTCGTCGATGTCGATCGCGGTGACGGCCCAGCCTTCGGGCCAGGCATAACGCTTAAGCTCGGTGCCGAGCTGGCCGTTGCCGCCGGTGACGAGGATCTGCTTCATACCGAAAGCCCGCGACGCTGGTCGGCCTTGTGCTCGGCGACGATCGCCTGCCACCAGTCCTGGTTGTCGAGATACCAGGCGACGGTCTTCTCGATGCCCGTCTCGAACGTCTCGGCGGGCTCCCAGCCGAGCTCGTCCTTGATCCGGGTCGCGTCGATCGCATAGCGCTTGTCGTGGCCGGGGCGGTCGGCGACATAGGTGATCTGCGTCGCGTAAGGCTGGCCATCGGCGCGCGGGCGGAGGCGATCGAGGATCGTGCAGACGGTCTTCACGACCTCGAGATTCTGCTTCTCGTTGTTGCCGCCGACATTGTAGGTCCGGCCGGGCTCGCCCTTTTCGAACACCGCGTGGAGCGCGCGGACATGATCCTCGACATACAGCCAGTCGCGGACCTGATCGCCCTTGCCGTAGACGGGCAGGTCGGCGCCCGCGAGCGCCTTGACGATCATCAGCGGGATCAGCTTTTCGGGGAAGTGATACGGCCCGTAATTGTTCGAGCAGTTGGTGATCAGCACGGGCAGGCCGAAGGTGTGGCCCCAGGCGCTGACGAGATGATCCGACCCCGCCTTCGACGCCGAATAGGGCGAACGCGGATCGTACGGGGTCTCTTCGGTGAACAGCCCGGTCTCGCCGAGCGAGCCGTACACCTCGTCGGTCGAGATATGGTGGAAGCGGAATGCCGCCTTGGCCGCGTCGCCGAGGGACAGCCAATAGGCGCGCGCCTCGCTCAGCATCGTGAAGGTGCCGACGACGTTGGTCTGGACGAACGCACCGGGGCCGTCGATCGAGCGGTCGACATGGCTCTCGGCGGCGAGATGCGTGATCACGTCGGGCTTGAATTCGGCGATCGCCGCGCGGACCGCGTCTGCATCGCAGATGTCGCCCTGGACGAAGCGGTAGCGGTTCGAGCTCGCGACGCGCTCGACCGTCGTCAGCGTGCCCGCATAGGTCAGTTTGTCGAAGTTGAGAACTTCATGGTCGGTGTTTTCCATCAGGTGACGGACGAGCGCCGAACCGATGAAACCGGCCCCGCCGGTGACGAAAATACGCATCATGTCTATCCTTCAGGCGAGCGGTGCCAGCGGGCGGCCGTCATAGGGAAAGGGGCTGTCGAAATCTGCCAGCAGCGGCTGTACCGCATCCTTTGCCGAAAGCTCGGGGATAGTACGCGCAGGCATTGGCCAGTCGATGCCTACCGCAAGATCATCCCAGCGGATGCCACCATCAGAGTCTGGTGCGTAGATGTCCGAGCATTTGTACGTGACTTCGCAATTGTCCTCAAGCGTTAGAAATCCGTGCGCGAAGCCAATCGGAATGAACAGCTGATGGCCGTTTTCTGCCGATAATTCGGCGCCAATCCATTTGCCATAGGTAGGCGAGCCTTTCCGAATATCGACCGCGACATCGAAGATCGCACCACGAACGCACCGCACTAGCTTGTCCTGACCACGCGGCGGGGTCTGGAAATGCAGTCCTCGCAGCGTGAACGCTGGTACCGACAGCGAGTGATTGTCCTGAAGAAAGGTACAGTCAATTCCCAAAGCGGAAAAGGCAGGAACCGAATAGACTTCAGTAAACCAACCTCTAGTATCGCCAAACCGTTTGGGTCGAATTAATTGTACGGGAGAAGATCCAGTCATGGTTCAGACTTCGCCTAAATGAGCCACTGTTTGTTATAAAATAATAGTTATGTAGGAATAAAAAACAAATAATTTGTTAAAACTGATATCAAGATATCAGCTGATCGGCTTAATAAAGGTCAGTGTAAGCCATTCACGACGTTGCGGACGAATTGGTCCGACAAGCTCTGCCCAAGCAGCTCTGGCATATCCGCTCTTCGCCGACTGCCCGCTTGCAGTTGCTGAAAAGGGATAGACTTCAAACGGCACGAACGGCCGACGATGTTGCTCATCGAAATTGAGGCCATGTTCCTTGGCTACCATGCGGAGTGCCTTAAGGCTGGGTATGCATAGATGGCGTGGTGGGTCGAGATCGCGCCATCGTGCACCGTAATAAGCCAGCCCCTGTGCGTTCGGATTGGGGCATTCGATCCACAATTTACCGCCAGGTTTGAGCAGTCGGCTGGCCGTGCCGATAACGTGCCGGGGGTCATGCACGTGTTCGATCACATGGCTTAACGTGATATAGTCGAAATACCCGTCGCCCCAGATCGATGTGGCGGCGTCGATATCACCCTGATGAACATCGAGCTGTTCGGCGCGCGCCTGCTCAACGGCCTTCGGGTCAATCTCTAGCCCAGACGCTTCGTATCCAATTTCCTTCACGAACTTCAAAAAGCGTCCGTCTCCATGCCCCACATCAAGCACGCGGAGCGGTTTTCCAGACGGCGTCTTTGTAGGAAGGTGACGGCACTCGGCGTCGATCCAGCCCCGCAGTGGCGGGATCGCCAACGCAGCGGCCACACCTAAACCATTAAGTGAAGGGCGCTCGCTGCCATATTTGTGGTTGCGCCAGCTATTGGCGAGCTTTTTCGCTATGCCTGACTGAACGGAGATGCCGGAGATTGATGGCGTACCGGTTTCGTTCTCATGGGTGTAATAGCGCTCATAATAGCGTCCAATCTCATCAACGCTTGGACGATTGACTAGGAATAGACTTTCGCAGGTTTCGCATTGATTGACCGACCAATGCTCGTCTGTGGCGTGAAATACGAAATCGGGAACCGCATCAAAGCGACTATGTTGCGCTTCGCTGCCACACATAGGGCAGCGCAAAATGGTTTCGAGCATGATTTATTCCTCAAAGGCCAGAGCGACATAACATTCGGCGATCGCCTGCCATTGATAGCGCGGATCGGTCTGGAGCGCAGGTGGGGGAGTATAACGTTCGAGAGACCCAGCTTCGATCAACGCGCTCAAATCGGCTGTCGAGGCGAAGAATGCGCCGCTGTTATCGAGTGTATATCGATTAAAGGAGCAATCGAAACACAGCGTCGGACGGCCATAGGGGAGGATCTCTACCAACGACGGATTGGTGCCTCCGACGCTATGGCCATGAAGATACGCCTGACAACCCGACCGCAACGCCGCAAGTGCCATCGGATCATAAGTAGCAGGAATAAGACGTATCAAAGGATCGCCACGGTAGCGTTTAATAAGTTCTAGTCCGTAAGGTGACGATGTAAAGTTGCCGAGTATTACATATGGGACCCCCTGATTGCGAGGGATCGAACGGATCATCATTTCAATATTATTTTCGGGCTCGATCCGCGCGACAGTTAGGAAGTAGCCATCCGGTATCAGATCAAATTCAGACTTAAGAACTTGGCGGCATTCGCTATCGTCGATCTGCAGCACATGATCATTGCCATAGGCAATGATAGTAGACGTGTGGCCATGGGTTTGGGCGATAATATCCGCAATACCACGATTGTCGGCGACAATATGTCGCGCACCTCGAATTGCGAGCGTTTCGGCTGTTGCCAAGTAACGTTTGCCTAGTCGAGACCATTTTGCACGGCGAGATTCGAGACCGTCGACGTTGACAATCAAATTGCCGCCACGTGTTAGACGCCGCATAATCGGGACAAAGGGGCCGGCAGACACACCTAGCAGCAGCACCGCGTCGGCCCAGCGGCAGACGGTAGCGAAACTTGCTATATCATAGGGGATGGAGGCTACGCCGTTGGCGCTCAGTGGGAGATTCCGTACCGTGACGCCCTCGGGCAACGTTTCGCCAGCGGGCCGTCCACGCGACGAGCCGACCACGAGGACCTCGTGGCCTAATCCTGCAATCCGAGGCGAAACTTCCATGGCGAACGTCTCGAACCCGCCATACCGGGCGGGCAGGCCGTCCGTGCCGATTATTGCTAACTTCACGAACGCCCCTGTCCCGTTTTTCCGTTTGCCGGTCCAATGACTGCCCGGGCCAGCAATAGAAGGCCAATCGCCTTCCTCTGCCAAGTCGGCCCACGCATCACGGCCCCCATTGATAATGCTAATGCAGCAGGTCGATATCCGCATCGGCACCATGCTTCCAGTCCAGAAGACGTAATCGCTCGCTTTATCGAAAGATCGTGCGCAGCCCGTGCGAAGCCAACCGCCTGTACGACCATTCGATCAGTGAAGCGCAGCAGTCGCGACACCGATGCAATCCCGCCCCGGGTGCGATAAGCGCCAAGGACATTATTTTCATGCTGACGATAAAGACTGAGCGCTATAGGAATTTGCTCAATCCGCCCGGCGCGGCTGGCAATTAGCATCGCAAGCCAGTCGTGCATCATATAGCGGTCCGTGTCGGGCCATACCGTCATCAAGTTGATCAGGGCAGGCGACATAAGCATGGTATGCCCGATCGCGGGATTGGCCATTAACAATCGGGTGCGATCTATGTCGCGCGGTACGCAGAAAGGATTGCCCGTATAATAGGTCGGCCTTATCATTTGCAGCGTATCGTCGACGACATGAACGTCGTGGAAGAGAATGAACGGCTCGGCAGGGGACAAGCGCCGACGTTCAATTTCGTTCTTAACGGTAGATAGCTTTTCTGGAAGCCATATGTCGTCCTGATCCGCCAAGAATACGAGCGACTGCTCTGTCAGCACTGGAGCGGTATGCTGTAAGGCGCGGATAAAAGATGCAGCAGCCCCGGGGGCGTCGGGGTGATAATGAAGCTGGATCCGGCTTCCGACTTGTGCCTTCAGTCCGTCGAGCAATTCGCGCGACTTATCGCCCGATGCAAAATCGTGAATGTGCAAGACAGCAATTCCATCGCCTTGGCGAAGAATAGATGCAATCTGGGCTTCAATAAATGCCGCACCATTGTGGCTGCATAGAACCACGTGGAAACGGATGTCACTAGCGTGCATTATCATACCTGAACAATAGCTGGCAAGTCAAAAACCATGATGGAACAAACAGCCAAGGATTGTTAAATCCAATTAGTAAATAAACGGCAAACCTGGCAAATCCCATAATCCTGTTATGTGTAGATGACAGGAACATCATCAGCATAAGTGTAACTATTGATAATAGCGCAATAGGACCCAATTGTAGTAGCAGCATCGGCAGCTGCATCTCAACTTGGTAAGGTTGATCCGGATCGCTAGCGAGCTGAGGATAAAAGGTGCCCCACCCCCATCCTGACCAAAGGTCGCCAAGGGACCCGGTAATGATATCAAGCTGAAATTGCTTTACCTTCAAGCTCAAATATACATCTGGTCGTATAATGGGCAAATAGATATAAAGCACTGTAAAGGTGATAATTGCAACGACTGTAACAAAAAACTTTATGCCAAGCGAGCTTCTAAGAAGGTACGGTAATATCAAGTTCAGTCCGAGCAGCATTACAATAACTACGCTTTTCGCAATAAGTAATGTGAAGGCAAATACTGCAACTATCGTGAAAATCTGCAGCCATCGCCGCTTGAAAGTTGTTAGAAGGATAACGGCGGCTAGGCTCGACGACTCAAAATAAATACGGGCCGTAATGCCGTCGGTGCCGACAACGCGATTCAAGCCACGCAGGCCGTATAGATCAATGTTCGAGAATAAGAGAAAGAAGCCCATCGCTGTATTGAACAGAGTTAAATAGGTCAGAAAGCGGCGTAGCTTTTCGGCGTCAAGGCGGATGGCGTAGTTTATCGTTGGCATTGAAACGACAAACAGGAGAAAGCCGATTAAATGCGCTTGGTCGTAGGAATTGCCATACTGTAAAGCGTAGACGATTAGGCCGACGCACGACATTGCAGCTGCGATCAGCAAGTCACGGCGATACCCCGTGTCGCCTGCCCCGGTCAGGACGAGCGCGGGAATTACGAACGCCTTCTGTGACACAAACAGAAGGATGGGCCAGAGGTTTGTCAGCAGCGGGAAGGCCAGAATGCGCCAGGGCACGGTCGTTCCGACCCGTATTGGATCCCCGGCGTCGTTCTCCTCGAGCACCGTATTCGCGTGGGTGAGGGGTGCGCTCACGCTCGCGTCACGCCAGCAATCCGATCGCCAAGATGGCGGCTACGCCCACGATAATGGCGCTTCCTTCCTGCAGCATCGATAACCGTTCCTTTTGTGAATAACCGCTCCACAGCGTCAGCAATGCCGCATCAAGGAGGATCCGACCAGACCATAACCCTGCCGCACCTACGGCCCCTAGATGCCCGATAGCGAGCGGTACGCAGGCCAAATAGATAACTAATTCGCCCATATGCATCAGTGCCGCATCTCGCGCGCGCCCCGCCGCAACCAATCGTGCCATAGGGAACTGCGCCACCGCGCTAGCGGCGATACCCAAGAACAAGATGCGCAACGCTGCGCTAGCTTCGCCGACCGGAAGTAGTGGATAGAGCAGATGGACAATATAGGGGCTGATCAACGCGCCGCCGATGCATCCCAGCATCACTCCTGGTACAATGGCGAGAAACAGGCGGCGGGCAAGGGGGCGGGCTGCCGCGGTACCGTTACTTGCCGCGAGTCGAACGGCAAGAGCGGGAAGCAATGCCGCCGGAACCGCGATGGCTCGCAGTGCCAGATCTTGAGTTGCGAGGAACGTCGTCAACGTCTGGCCTGCCAAGCCACCCCAACCGATCATGATGTAGCGGTCGAACCCAGACATGGCGACGGCCAGAATGGAAAGAAGTGCAAACCACCCGCTTTCGCGCATAAAGCCACTGATGACGTCTTCGCGCTCGGCGTCCTCGCCGACGACGCGGCCTGCTACGGTCGAACGGATCGCACGCTGCTGCTCCCAAATGAATGGGATCCGCACGACTAGGGCGGCGAGGCTCAGCGCGGTTGCATCGCGAACGAAGAAGGATGTGGCAACGGGGGCGCCGACTAACATGATGCCGACCGCAGCGCGATTGAGTGCTGAACGCGAAAAGGCGCCCAATCCTTCCAAGATTCCGCGCTGGCAATTCGCATAGATTGCCAGCGACACGCCGAGTCCAGTTACGAGTGGTAGGCCAATCCTGGCAACGCCGTCATGCTGGGGTGGAAACAGGATAGCGGCACCGATCGTGGCGAAAACGGCTATCGCCATTGCGACGATCGTGGCGCGGCGAAGCGAATGAGCGACGAGCGCGCCCAAGGTTTCGACGTGGAAGGGGGCGGCATAGGCCACACGTCTCTGCATTGTCCGGGCGACGCCTAGGTCAAGGCTTGGAGCGAAATTGATCGCACCATAGGACAGGAGGAACAGCGTAAATACCTGCTGACCGACATTGCGAAAAATCAGCGGCAAAGCCAGTAATCCGATTGCGATCGGCACCAGCATTGCAAATGCACTCCACGCAACATCCTTGTCGAACTTATTTCGCGTGTCTTTCGTAATGCCGTGATTCACGCGGGAGACCTGTCACAAATTCAAGAAAGCAAGTAGATATTGATAGCTTCAGCGCGCGCCAAAGCCGCCAATCATCGTTGGAATTGTTCGAAACGCAATCACCATGTCGAGCCACGCGGAGAAGTATTTTACATAGTAGAAGTCATAGGCAAGTTTTTCACTGACCGCGCTCAAATCTGTCACATGACCTTGTTGCACTTGCGCCCAACCGCTTATTCCCGGACGGATAATATGCCGGTAGCTGTAGAACGGAATTTCGTTTTCGTACCATTGAGATAGCGGAACTGCTTCCGGACGAGGACCGATCCAGCTCATCTCACCTCGCACAATGTTAAGTATTTGTGGCAATTCGTCGAGCCGGGTCTGGCGCAGGAATCGCCCGATTCGAGTTATCCGGTCATCGTCACTCTGTGTCATCGCATCTTGACGCGCAGCCTGCTGGTCGAGCACGGCCTCGCGTGGGCGCATTGAGCGAAATTTGAACATCTCAAAAACCTCGCTGCGGTATCCGACGCGCCGCTGGCGGAAGATGACAGGCCCCGGCGAGTCCAGCTTGATCAATAGCGCGATTGCGATCATCGGTACCAGCAGCAAGGGGGCAAGCGCCAAGCAGACAAGGAGATCCGCCATCCGCTTGAATTTATGATATGCCAGATTGGGTAGAAGTGATCCAAAGCTGTTTTCGGAAAGATGCTCGATCGTCACCTTTCCCGTCAAAGACTCTCGCAAAAGCTTGGAATGGTAGACGAGCTGACCGCCAACCGCGGCGCGAGCCAGCAATCGCTCCCAGTCGTCATCGTGATCATAGCGAAAGTCTGCAACTAGCATAGCGCGCGGGTTGGTCGGAGCTGTAGGCTCCTTCAGCCGAACCCACTCAGCGGCTTCGATAGTTTCAAGCGAGTCCACGTCACCGCCCGGAACTACGAAGAATAGCAGCTTAATGATCCGTTCCGTCATGTAGACCAAGACGAACACAGTTATGACGGCTAGAACGAAGCTACCGGTCAGCACCGACCGGCTATATGCGAGACGTAGTCCAAAGATCAGGACCAGGGTTGCTCCATAGGCGGCGGCGAGAGACGGCAAGATAAAGGCGTAGGACCGGATACCCGGAAAATCGTTGATCCGGCGTAGCATCACTAGCGCGACAAACGACGCGAGGGCGGCTGCAACGGCGCTATTAAGAATAGCCCGATTTGACTCCGCCGTGATGAAGCCCGCATACACGTACAGACCCGGAAGGACGACGGCCAGCAGCCATAATGCCGTGAGTTGGAAGCGGTAGCGGCCGACAATCGCGACACTACGGGACGGGCTAGCGACAGCCTGTCTTGTCATCAGCATGGTGAACGTTCCAGATCACATAAGAGTTTGAGCGATCGCCTTGTTCCAAAGGATCTAGGCGCCTCTAGGCGTTTCGGATGCTCGGTCGAGTGGAGTGCCCTTTAGATCCGACAAAAGCCGATAGCATTTATGCTATTCGAATGCCAGTGACAGCCGGACTTCCAGTCCGGCGGGCAAAGCAACGGGTTGCCCAGAGGGGTTGTAGATGCTGATCGGTATCGATGCATAGTGCGCTACCGTATTGGCATTGCGATGGAGTACCTTGCGTTCGATCGAGATCGCGCCACCGCCCGGTTCGGCTTCCTCCATCGCCTGCCAGTAGGATCCCGTCACCTCCGGCACGATGGCTGATACCGTCCACTCGACGCATCGCGATACCAGCGATTTTCCGGGTGGAACCAGAACACGGAGCTCGTCGAGTAGCACCGACGTGGTAGGCGCGACGCGCGATGCAGAAGATTTTCGGACTACATGCCCCCAAGGCGCCGACTGAAGGTGCACGCAGCGGACCACGCCTGCTGATCCTTCGGTGACGATCCGGCCGCTAACGTTTGGCGCGCTGGCGGCATCGGCCCAAACCGCGATCCAATAGCTTGATCCGCTAAACGAGGCAGTGAGCGAGATTGAGTTTGATCGCTCGATACGAATGGCCCCGTCCGCACTAGCGAGATTGCCTGTCGACCAATAAGGCGTACCTATCGTCGCGTTAACTGATATATTAGTGCAATCCAACATAGTAACGGCCCGCCCAACTGGCTGTTCAACGACCCCTTCGAAAGACATATCGATACAGTTATCCCAAAGCATCGCTGCATGCTGCACTAGGGGGCCGCCGCGGTAGAAGCCGGCGCGAGCGAGCATGATGCCACTCATGGTCACGTATCGGCACGCCCGTAATATGACAGTCTCCTCACCAGTCTCGAACAGCGTCACGCCGATGATGGCAACAAACGGGGTGTCCTCGATCAGGATAGAATTGAGCGTGCATTGAAAGAAGCGCGCATTCTCAATGCGTAAACCGTCGCAGTTGCGAGCCTCGACAATGCGATTGCAATGAAGTGCCGCTAGACACCCCTCGATCCGCGCATCCCGAACGGCGTTGAAATTCTTGTTGGTCGATACAAACCGGAACACGGTGGCGCAATCATGCGCCACCCAGTTGCCGATGTGGGGCATTTGCGTCGTGGTACCATGATCGGCGACACTGGATACCGCGACGTCGAGGCCGTGAAACGACATATCGCGCGCATCGAACTGAAGCGATCCCGCAATATCGATACCGATCGAGCCCACTTGAACGCCCGGAGGCGCTCCCCAGCGAGACTGCGTGGTCTTCCGGGCTCGGATGGCGAGACCACTGACCGCGGCATTGTTCGTATCACGAGCGTCGAATCCCACGCGCGCATCAATGACAATCTCAGTGCGTGATGCTGAGCGTGGCGGCCCGGTCCCGGTATAGGGGTCCCATCCCGAGCGACCGGCACCGCGGACGAGATGCCCATCGGAAAGCTTGAGCGCTGCCTCTATACAGTACGTACCAAGTGGAACGTCAACAATTTGCGCCGCTGCCAACGCTGTTTTGAAGGCAGCGGTGTCGTCGGTTATGCCGTCCCCTTTGGCGCCGAAATCACGAACGTTGACCGTCCGCTTGGCTGGCGTGCCGGCTCCGGCGGTAGGCACCGTTGCGGCGACCCCGATTACCGGGACAGCCTTGAACAGATGGCGTCGCGTAATTTCTACGTCGCCAGCATTTTGGGTTTTTGAACCGTTCATTGTGCGCTCGGTCCGTTTGCCCGGCCCCAGTATGCGTGTTCAGCGCACGCGAAATGCTGGCGGGGTCGATGCATCACGTAGCGCCTAGTCCATTCAGCATGCGAACGCGAGGATGATTTGCCGCGCCCGTCGTCCACAAGTTCCTCGAATCCCCGCTATGGCAGTGCGAATGGGTTTCGTTTCCGGGCGGATGGGATTAAGCGCATGCGACCATGTCGACGTCTCAGCGATCCTCTCTACCGGCCAAGGCCAGCCTGCCGTTCATCCTGCTTACGCTTTTGCTATGCACGGCGTGGCTCGTAGGCGGAGCATCGCGTGCCGATGCGCTAGGGCAGGTTGTTATTCGCGTGGCGGCTTGGGTTGCACTCATCGTCGCGTTACTGATAGCGCCTCGACCCGTGCACCTCGACGCTAGGCCGGTTGCGATCCTCCTGCTCGCCGCTACCTTGCTGGTACTGGCCCAACTGGTTCCGCTGCCCCCAGCCGTCTGGCAGGGGCTTTCAGGTCGTGCGATGTTTGCCGAAGCTGCCGCGGTCAGCGGTCAAGGCCAGCCATGGCGGCCATTGGCGATTGTACCTGGTGCCGCGCTCAATGCAGCTGCATCGTTAATTGTGCCAATCACCATTCTCGTCCTCGTCATGGGGCTGGCCAAGCGGGAGCGATCATGGCTTCCGGGTCTTCTACTGGTGTTGATCGCGATATCAATGCTCGTCGGTCTGTTGCAATTTGCAGGCGCGGGCTTCAACAATCCGTTCGTTAACGATACGCCGGGCCAGGTGAGCGGCACCTTTGCGAACCGCAATCACTTCGCGTTGTTCTTGGCAATGGGGTGCTTGATCACCCCGGTATGGCCTTTTTTGGGCGGGCGCCGGTCAGGCTGGCGCGGTCCGATAGCGCTCGGACTTGTTCTCCTGTTAGCGTTGACGATTCTCGCCAGCGGATCACGCGCGGGAATGATTGTAGGCATGTTAGGGATGGCGTTTGGTTTGTTTCTTGCCCGCCACGGCGTAAAGCGCGAACTGCGATCTGCGCCGCGATGGGTATTTTCCGCTCTGATTGCCGCGATCGTGGGAGTAATCGTAATTTTCGTGCTCATCAGCGTAGTCGCCGGTCGAGCGGAATCAATCAACCGTATTATTGCAGTCGAGGCAGTCGATGATATGCGCAGCCGCGGCATGCCAACCGTGCTAGAAATGGTGCGGTTCTACTTACCGTGGGGATCCGGCTTCGGAGGTTTTGATCCGATGTTCCGAATTCACGAGCCGTTCGAACTCTTGAAGTTTACATACTTTAATCATGCACATAATGATTTTCTAGAGATCGTCTTAGACGGAGGTTTTCCGGCCTTGCTCTTGCTCTTGGCTGGCCTGGCGTGGTGGCTTTTGGCAAGTGTCAAGGTTTGGCGATCGGGATCGGGCTTTGACAATATATTGCCCAAAGTCGGCTCCGTGATGCTACTTCTTATCCTTCTTGCTAGCACAGTGGATTATCCGGCGCGCACTCCGACGATAATGGCCATGATAGTAATTTCAGGCTTGTGGCTTGGCGATACCCGTCCAAAGCCTCATGGCTCGTCTTTACCACGCGGTGGGCAGTACCTATAGCCCTCTGGCTCCTCAATCTGTCGGAAGCTTCCTGAGCGTATGCGTAAGATGATCATCGCCCTGCTGTTTGCGACTGCCCTATCGGCCTGTGGAGGCAGGGAGCCGCTCGTGTCGACGCCGCGCCTCACCGTTGTCCCAGACAGTGCTGGCTTACCCGCGCCGAACCGTGGAGATCTGACGGCAGCGGATCGCCCTGCTCTGATCGGCCCGCTCGATACGATACAGATTGACGTCTTTAACGTGCCGGATCTCAGTCGCGAGATTCAGGTCGATGCGAGTGGTCGAATCTCTATGCCGCTGGTCGGTACGGTTGATGCCCGCGGCAAGACCGCCGCCGAGCTCGAGGGGGCTATTGAGGGAGCCTTGCGCGGTCGGTACGTCCGCAATCCGGAAGTGACGATTAACATCAAGAGCTCGGTCAGCCAGGTCGTGACGATCGATGGTCAGGTCGTGGAACCAGGTCTGTATCCGGTCACCAATCAAATGACCCTGATGCGCGCAATTGCATCGGCGAAGGGTCTGTCCGAATTTGCGCGTCAGGAAGAAGTAGTGATCCTGCGCACCGTTAACGGACGCAAGATGGCGGGCCTCTACAACGTAGAGGCAATTCGGCGTGGAGAATACGACGATCCGGCCATCTATGCGAACGACATGATCGTCGTTGGGGACTCCCCGCAGCGACGCCTGTTCCGTGATTTCGTTTCCTTATCTCCGCTTCTCGCGGGGCCGCTCATCGCTGTCCTGCAGTAAGGCCGTACCGTCATGAACGTTGTATCTACAAATTTGCATACCGGTACACCCAAGGGGGCGATGGCGACTGACGCGCGTGGCGTGGAAGCGGACCGGATGCCGCTCATTCGGCAATACATGCGGATTGCCGTCCGGTGGCGGTATGTCATCCTTGGCATCATCGCTACCTGCATCATCCTTGGGTTGGTAACAACTTTGTTGATGACGCCAAAGTATACCGCGCTGACGACTGTCGAGATTTCACGTGAATCGGACAAGGTTACCGGCATCCAAGGCGTCGAACAGGAGGTCAGCGTCGCTGATCAAGAGTTTTATCAGACGCAATACGGACTTCTCAAATCACGTTCGCTTTCGGAGCGGGTCGCATTACAGCTAAGGCTTGTTGACGATCCAAAATTCTTTGAACTGTTTGGCAAAAATGGCGGCGAAACCGCGCTTGAGATGGTTAACGGCCAATATTCGGCAGCCGGCCGTGTCGATCGCCAGCGGATCGCGGGCGAGATTCTGTTGAAGAACGTTAACGTTTCTCCGACACGCTTGTCGCGTTTGGTCGACATCCGGTTTACTAGTCCCGATGCAGCGTTTTCAACGAAGGTCGCGAATGCGTGGGCTGAGAACTTCATTCAAACAAACCTAGAGCGTAAAATCCAGGCAACGTCCTATGGGCGCAATATGCTGCAGCGACAGCTTGGCCAGCTGAAAGAGCGGCTCGACCAGTCGCAGCACCAGCTCGTCGCCTATGCCTCTGCGCAGCGGATCATCAACCTGCCATCGCTTTCTGGCGGTGACGGGAAGACAACGTCCGAGCGGTCAATCGTTGCTGACGACCTTGCCGCATTAAACACAGTTTTATCGCAGGCAACGGCCGACCGTATTCAAGTTCAGGCCCGATATGAGCAGGCGGGGCGTGCGGGGGCGTCTACAGAGGCGCTGCGTAATGTCGCCATTAATAACCTGCGACAGAAGCGAGCCGAACTTGCTGCGGATTATCAGCGCCTGATGACGCAGTTCGAGCCTGGCTACCCTGCCGCCAAGGCCATTCAGTCTCAGATTGATCAGCTGGACCGCTCCATTGGCCGCGAGGAATCGCGCGTATCTAATTCGCTCCGTGCGGATTTTCGCGAAGCGGAAGAGCGCGAGAATGCACTTCAGGCACGGGTTAACCAGCTTAAGACGAACTACCTCGATCTGCGACGCCGAAGCATCCAGTATAATATTTATCAGCAGGAAGTGGACACGAACAAGGCACTCTACGATGGCCTTCTTCAGCGCTTTAAGGAAATTGGCGTAGCTGGCGGCGTAGGGATTAATAACGTTTCGATCGTTGATGCTGCAGATATGCCGCAGAAGCCGTCGAGCCCACGCATTCTGCTGAATCTCGTTATTGCCCTATTTGCAGGCGTCGCGTTGGCCGCGGTCACGGCCTATGCGCTCGAGCAGATTGACGAAGCGATCGCTGATCCCGCAGAGGTTGAACGTCGGCTTGGCCTACCATTATTGGGCTCAGTACCGAAGGTTGACAATGCAACGCCAAAGGAAGCGTTGCTCGATCGCAAGTCAGACTTGGTCGACGCCTATCTTGCGGTTCAGACAAATCTGGCGTTTACAACTGAGCATGGCGTGCCGCGTTCGTTTGCCGTCACCTCGACGCGCCCGGCAGAAGGTAAGTCGACGACGGCGTTGGCGCTGGCCTCGACACTAGCACGTGGCCAACGCAAGGTGATTCTGATCGATGGTGACATGCGCTCGCCTTCCGTTCATCATTTGGGCGGTGTCGATCATAACCTCGGCCTGAGCAACTTCCTGACCGGCCGCGACGACATCGAGATGCTTACTTTCCCGATGACTGATCTCGGCTTCACGGCCATGTCAGCCGGGCCAATACCACCTAATGCTGCTGAACTATTGATGAGCAATCGCTTCGGAGTGCTGATCGACCGACTGCTTGAAACCTACGACCATGTCATTGTCGATTCTCCCCCGGTCATGGGGCTAGCGGATGCTCCGCTGATTGCCAGCCATGTTGAAGGGGTGATCTTTGCTATTGAATCGCACGGCATCCGCTCCAGCATGGTGAAGACTGCGCTCATGCGTCTTGTGAGCACTAATGCACGTATTTTGGGTGGCGTGTTGACGAAATTCGAAGCACGTAAGGCGCATTATGGCTATGGCTACGAATATGGTTATGGTTATGGACGGTCCGAGCAAGGGAAGGCATCAGGCGGCTGATGCCACGGCGATTATCTAAGACGCGTCGCTCTAGAGCGGAATGGTCGGTGCGCGGGATGCTCGCACTGATCGCTGCCGCTCTAGGCTATGTAAGCGTTGCATACACCTTGGGCTATAGTCTTCGCACGAGTGCCACCGAACGGGGCCATAGGCTGGCACCGGCCGATGGACGTATCACGGCTTTGATGGCACAGCGGCTTGCCAAAATTGATGCGCGCGCTGCCGATCAACATCTGGCAGACAGACTGGCGCGTGCTGCTCTATTGCAGGACCCTACGGCGGTGGTGGCCGCCTCTACGCTTGGTCTCAATGCCCAGCTTGCGGGTGATACGAAAAGCGCTCGACGGCTGTTCTCATATGCCGAAAAGCTGTCACGGCGCGAATTTCAAACAGAAATATGGGCCATTGAAGATGCTGTAGGTCGCGGTGACGTGCCAGGCGTGCTGCATCATTACGATGTTGCTTTGCGCACCTCACGGAGTGCGCCTGATGTGCTGTTTCCAATTCTATCATCGGCAATCTCGGACTCCGACATTCGCAGTGCATTGTTGAAAACCCTCACGAACGGGCCCGCTTGGGGACCTAGTTTCGTCAACTATGCTTCTGCTAACGCGGAATCAGACGCAGCAATCCGATTGTTCCAAAGTATGACTCGCGCTGGGCTTGCCGTCACCGATGAACCGCGTGCGCGGGTTGTCTCTGCGATGATCTTACAGGGCCGTGCAAGGTCTGCGTGGGCATACTATACGACGTTCCGCACTAATGCTGACCCCCGGATATCGCGGGACGCCAGATTCAATGCGGACGTCAAATTGCCGACTCCATTCGACTGGGTGGCTATTAATGATGACGGAATGTCGGCTTCGATTCAGCGCAATGGAAATGCGGGCATATTTGACTTTGCCGCTCCGCCAAGTGTTGGTGGAGCGCTGCTTCGACAAATGCAGGTCCTGCCGCCAGGCGAATATCGTCTGGCAGGACATAGTATAGGTATTGATCAAGACGTGGCTGTTCGTCCCTATTGGCTATTAAACTGTAGTGATGGGCGCGAACTCGGCCGTGTTAATATACCTAACTCGATCCAGGCTAAAGGTATGTTCGAAGGCCGCTTTACCGTATCAGCCGACTGCCCTGTGCAGTCGCTGATGTTGGTGGCTCGACCAACCGACAATGTCGTTGGCTTGTCAGGACAAATTGACTGGGTTCGCTTAGAACCGCTACGCTGACCGGATCGGATAAAGTCAATTCGCATGCGCATCTTCTTCGCTCCGCTCATCATAGTGACGTCCGCAATGCCTGCAATGGCGCAACAGGGAACGGGCCGAGTTGCAGATTCAGCGGTTGGCCAAGTTGGGCAACGTCAGTCCGCAACTAACGCAAAACCTATGGATAGGATTAGTAATCGCATCCGTAACCGCGTTGAGCTTCGCATTCGAAACCGCATCGACCGATTTTATAATCCGCAGGGCGATGCTGCATCATCATTCGATACGGCGAACGACCGCTCACGCATCAACCCGGACGGTCGCAGCCGATGAGCGGCAGCGTTTCGTAATCGTTCCGACGATCGGGACGGCAAACTACGCATTACCGTCTGATGTCCGATAAGTGTCATTCTCGGACATAAGGGTGGCGTGGCGAAATCGAGCGTGGCACACGCTCTTGTATGGTCGCTTCCCGCACTCTTGGACCGATGCCGTCCGATCCGGACCTCACATCGTCGCGAACACCGTTCGTTACCGTAGACTCGGATGAACCGATGCTGCCCGCGATCCTGCATGACAAGATCGAGCGCGCGGCCGCGTATGCGAAAGCGGCCCGCGCCGGTGCGACGCGACGCGCTTATGATTCCGATTGGACGATCTTCACCGCCTGGTGCACGCAGCATGGTCTGCCATCGCTGCCGGCCACACCGGACATCGTTGCGGTCTTTGCCAGTGACCAGGCGACCGCTGGGCTCAACCCGTCGACGATCAACCGGCGGGTGGCAGCCATCGGACATCATCATCGCGCTGGCGGGTATCCGGCACCGACCGCGATGCCGACCGCGGGTCGCCTGGCTGAAGTACTCGCCGGCATTCGCGCGGAACACGGCGGTGCCAAACGACAGAAGCGTCCCGCAGACGCGGCTGCGCTGCGCAACATGCTGGCCGCGATCGACGGTGAAGGTCTGCGGGCCCTGCGCGATCGCGCGATCCTGGCGATCGGGATGGCCGCAGCGTTGCGGCGGTCCGAAATCGTTGCACTTCAGGTCGAAAATGTCGGGGTCGTACCCGAGGGGCTTAGACTGACCATTGCCCATTCGAAGACCGATCAGACCCGGCAAGGCATCGTTATCGCCATTCCTGAAGGCTCGCATATTCGACCAAAAGCGCTCCTCCTCGCTTGGATGGCTGCGGCCGGCCATATTGAGGGACCGCTTTTTCGACGGCTGTCGAGGCTCGATGCGCTTACCCCTGCCGCCATGTCGGATCGTGCGATTGCCCGCCTGGTCCAGCATCATGCTGCCGCTGCGGGCTATGATCCGACACAATTTGCGGGGCATTCCCTACGCGCGGGTTTTCTTACCGAGGGTGCCTCGCAAGGCGCGACGATTTTCAAACTTCAGGAAGTTAGCCGACATAAATCAGTCCAGATTCTTGCTGACTATGTACGGAATGCGGATCTTTTTAAGGATCATGCAGGGCAGCGGTTCCTCTAAAAATCTGATAACCATAGATATCGAAGCTCAGCAGGTCGACGTGTCTACAGGTGGACTTGTAGGGCTCGATATGCCGGTAGATTGGCCGAGGGATCAATTATCGCCAATTGAACCATGGCAGACATTTTAAACACGCTAGTCGCCTGCTCGCAAAACGGTGGCGTGATAGGGCGGGTTTCGGGTTTTCCGCGTGATAGCACGAAGCCGTATCTTCACACCGTATGGTGTTTGCCGTTGCTCGGCGTTTTCCTCGTAAAATCACGAACGGCGAAACCAATCGCGGTACCATATTCCTGAAATCGGAGCGTTTTCCCGGAGGCGGGCTGTCCATATGTCTAGTGCCACGATCCAACCCAGCCAATGTTCGTGCTATCACACGGAAAACCCCCTTTCCGTTGGACAAGTGTGAGGCACCGACACAGGTTGATCGCTGATAAAGGCGAGTTTGGGATCATGAGCGACGTTGCGGTTTTTCAGGGCGATCTGTTTTCGGTGCATAGCCCGCTGTACGGCGATGTGCAGGGCGAGCGGACCGTGGCTGAATTTCCGTTCTTCGCCCTGTCGAAAAAGGCCCATATGACGCCGATGGTCTTTGAATCCGGCGAAGCCCGGATCGAGATCAATCCGAGCAAGACCGGCGTCGCAACGATCTATGACAAGGAAATCCTGCTCTATATCGCCAGTCTGATGGCGGAGCGGGCCGAAAAAGGCGAAAAAGCCGACCGGATCATGACGTTTACCGCCAATGATCTCTTCCGCGTCACCGGTACGAACGCGTCGGCACGGTCCTATACGTCGCTCAAGGCCTCACTGAATAGGCTGCAAGGGACGCAGATTATCACCAATATCGAAACCGGCGGCGAAGGATCGGACAGCTCCTTTTCCTGGCTGCTCAAGGCTGACATCAAGTACATCAAGACATCGACGGGCGAGCGCCGGGTAAAGTGGGTCGAAGTCATGGTGTGCGATTGGCTGCATCGTGCGATCCTGACGGATCAGAGGATCGCTGCATACCATCATGACTTCTTCAAGCTTGGTCCCATCGAGCGGCGTCTCTACGAACTTGCCAAGTTCAACTGCAAGGACGACGGATTCACACTTGATATTGGTGAGCTTGCGGCGCGAGTAGGCTGTGCTTCGGACCGACGTGGCCTCGAATATTTCAAGAAACAGCTTCGCGACGTGTCCGAACAGGATAGTCTACCTGAATATACCCTCGATGTGGCTGAAACAAAAATTCCGTCGGGACGTGGTGGTCGGCCACGGTTGCACACGACCATCGGCTTTCGACCCAAAAGAGAACTCGAAATACTAGACGACGACACGGACGCGTAATCCGTTTGCATGCTAGCACGAGGTTTTCCGTGTAATAGCACGAACGCAAACGCGATACCCGTCGGCCTGCCCGGCTAAGCTACCGGACGCCGGCGAGGGTTTTCCGTGTAATAGCACGAACATTTCCCGGGTTTTCCGTGTGAAAGCACGAACCTTGGCGCTTTGCCCTGTCCCCATAAACCGCAAGGATGGCCTAACGGCGGTCATCGTTCGTCGGATCCGGTTTCTCGCGGATCCGATGAGCGAGGACGTGGTCGTAACAATCATCGGCAAGGGAGGACGAGTGCCGACGTTTCGGAGCCGCATCGCGCGCAGCATCTAACGCGGGTGCAGAATGCATACGCCGCTCAGATCGGCACCCTGCCCTATCTTGACCATAGCATTGATAACGAAGGAATGGCCGTGAGCGGATAAAAGGAAACCCGGCACAAGGGCCGGGCATCCCGAAAGCACATACTAGGTTCGTGCCGGCAAGCACAAACGATCGTCTACACAACGATCCCTAAATATGCGCTTTTCAGATTAAATTCAAGGATGCGCGTTTCGTGCCACGGCTGACTTTTGCCTGTTTCCGCCACCCTAAAAAGGGAACGGACGATGGGGACTATAACGATAGGCGATGCTGCGCTTAAGGCGTTCGGCCGGCTGACGCATGAGCGGTCGCCAGGGCAATCGGCGGGACGATCGGGTGCGCCGCACCGGACGGGCGCGCCTGTGCTGCGCGACAGCCTGGAGGCGGGCAGCTTCGAGGAGGCGTTCTGGACGGTGCCGGCCAAGGGCGAAACCGACCGTTTGCTGCATGTCGCGCGTAAGACCCTCGATGCTGCACGACGTTTGCGCCGTGATGCGCGATCGGGGGAGCGGACGTTGACGGCGGTCGAGCGGGGCATTGCCAAGCTGACCGGCAGCGCCGTCCGGGTCTTTGAGGAAATCCTCACGCTGGCACGGTTGAATCGCGGCCGCGTCTATCCTTCCTACGATTATCTTGCCGAGGCGACGGGGCTTGGTCGTGCAACGGTTGGCCGCGCGCTCGTGATCCTCGAAGCGATCGGCTTTTTGGTGCGTCAGCGACGTTTTCATCGCGTGAAGAGCGAGGGACCGGGGCCGCGATACGTTCAGACATCCAATGCCTATCGGCCTCTACTGCCTGGCAGCGTCCGATCCTATCTCCCCCGCTGGATGCGTCCTGCGCCGTTGCCGGATGACGTTGTCCAGCATCACGCTGATCATGCGGTTCAAACCGCTGCAATGCTGGACACGCTGTCCTGTCGGGAGCTTGCGCAGATTACCGTCGATGGCCAGCTGGGCAAAATTCTGGCTAAGCTGGGTGAAGCGATCGATCGTACGGAGCGTGAAGCTCAAAATGGTTCAGAACCGCCAACAGATTCTATTAATATGGGTAACTATCAAAAGCGCTTTGCCTAAGGATCGCGTCGAGACAACATGAACAACCAGCCGGTACTTACACACGAATAACACGCGGAAAACCCTGGACACGCCGACGTTGTCGGCGCGAATGCTCCCTACAGGATCATGCGGCTTCTGGAGCTCGATTATCGGGGCTGTCCCGCACGCGTGAGCTAACTGCGCTTGCAAGGGAGCAGCAACGTGATTGCGCGGCCCATCCGTGTAGACCAAATGACAAACGTCACGACGCCGGACAGGTTAAAGCGGCGCCTCATGATTGCCGCATCTGCATCAGGGACCTAGAGAGACATAATATCCCCGAAGCCCGCGCCGACATCTTCACCGGAGCGCCCTGGACGGCTGACCGTTTTTAGCATTGTGCCGATGCTATAATGCGCGCAGTGTCAGCGACGCACCGTACGCCCGGCTGCTCCCTGCTACCGATCTCTTCTACGCTCCCCCGCCGATTACCCGCGCAATCGCATTCGATGCATTCGGGACGCTGGTGCATACCGGCATGCAAGCGGCATGCGTTCGAGCGGCTGACCCGACAAGCACAGAACTAGGCATGGCCCCTGCCCTCACCGATGATCCAGCCGATCGACTTCGCAGACTATGACGCCGGTTGGCTGCCGTACCTTAACGCCGAGCTGACGATGCTGAACGAGAATTAGCGACGATCGCGCCCTATTCTGACACCCTAGGTACGCTGCGCCGGGTCGGCGAAGAGGGTGTGATGATCGCTGTCGCATCCAACCTTGCCCTGCCCTATGCAACCCCGCTGAGGGCTTTGTTGGGCATTCTAATGGCCGTCTGATATTCTCGTTCGATGCAGGGGCGATCAAGCCTGAAAGAGCGTTCTACGCTGGCCTGAGGGCTCTTTTGAGATGCGACGCCAGTGAACTGCTGATGCTGTTCAATATGTGGCGCGATGATAGCGACGGCGCCGTATAGGCTGGATCGCGCTCAGCGGGTCGATCGCTGGGGCCGTGCTTCTCATGCCCGCCAGTTTATCGCTATTCGCGAACTCGGTGACGCTTGTCACGATCGACGGAGTACTCCGCAAATGACGAAAACGGATCTTGCCCGTAACTCTATCGATGGAAATCTCGCATACCTTCAGGCCCAAGGGTGGGCACGCCAGGCGGCACGATTAGGGTAGACACTCACGAATGCACCGGATGCAGAAAAGGCGGCTACCAACCTAGGGCGGGACGATCACTACGATATTCGCGAACAGCCCGAAACCAGCCGTACTGCTCTAATGCGAAACGTAGTTGCGACTATCGCCGCACGGATTATGCGTGATTGGCATAAATGGCTTATGGGGTGAATACGTCCTCGCCGGTTGGGCATCACCTGCTGAATCACGGGTGGTCTTTCATCCGCTATAAATAGCGCACGCTGCAATGGGACGATTCTCGCTGTCGAGGAGGGGTTCATTCCATTTGCTGTTGATCTGCAGGCAGGTCTGAAAGTGACCTACGTCGCATGGTGCATGCGCAGATACAGGCACAGGCACGACCTGATCCATTTCTCAAAAATATAGAAACTCCATTGGTTAGAGGGTTTATAACTGATGTTAATGATTTAGGCGGCTATTTATCAGGCTTAAACGCTTTGTTTTCCGTGAGTTAGATCGGCACTGCCGTTCCGGATGTGTCGTCGATCCGTTCCTGGAGTGTCGACGACTAAGTTCCTGAAAGATCGACCTTGCGTTCCTGAAGAACCGAATGCTGTTCCTGGAGTGTCGAAGCCCCAGCCGATCCGATAGTTTTTTAAGAGCAATTGAAACAGTTCGACGGGGTTTGTCTGAAGGGACGTTCAATTGGGATAGATACCCAAGCGTTAAGCGGGAAAGACATTTGTGAGCACGACACTTCGGGAACGGTCGCGCCAGTTTGAGCGGTTTCGACGTACGTGCGGGGCCCCTGCCCTCCTGAGGCAAAGGGCGTTCGTAAGACGAAAAACTGCTAACGCCCAAGTTCGTGGCGGTGCTTTTCATGATAGCGGCGGACAAAGCCGATGAACGCCGCCTGATAACTCACCGGGGTGCGAGCGCTGTCTGCCTCAACCCATGTGCGAAACTCATCGTGCAACGTCTGGTAATCCCAACCTGGGCACTCTGCGCGCAGCGTTGCCATCGTCGCATCTGTGATTTCGCCGGCGGTCGCGCGTGTCGCCAGACTGGTGCGCGACCGCCGCAGCAACGCTGTCACGTCAATCGTTTCAGTCGCATCATTAGCCGTGGCAGCGGGATTGGTTGACGCTGGCCTTGGTGCAGGCTTAGCGCCGCGCACCTTGTGCGCCGCCACGGTTTTCACCGGGCGCTCGGCATCACTGCGACGTTGCATCCGCAGCGCTGGCTCGCGCTTGCCAGCCGGCGTCTCCAAGGCGAGCGCATAGCCAGGAAGCTCGTTGCGCTCGACGATCTTGGCGATCTCAAACTTGAAACGACGATACTGCCCTTCCGCGCCCGATTTCTCGAACAGTGTCGGCATGGCGATCGCGAAGCCGACCTCCCCTGCCCCGCCAGCGTGCTTGCGCGCTACCCGGTACAGCCAGCGCTCGCGCCCGCCGGTCAGGTCGAAATAGGCGCGGTCGATCGACAGCACCCCGCCCTGCATCATCACGCCTTCCCAGAACCAGTTCGATAACTCGATCGTCATGCCACGCGAGCGCTCGGTCTTTTCGTCGACCAGCTGGGTCCAGCCGTCGAGCCAGCTGAACGTCGCCTCGCGGCGGTTCTCTGCGCGGATGTTTGTCTTGACCGTGGTCGACACCAACCGGTCGAGCGCCTGCCCGAGTAGCTCATAGGCGCGCCCCGTCGTCGGTCGCCCGATCGCGCGGAGCAGGTCGTAGGGCATCAGATGGAGCTTGCGCGGCACATCGTTGACGCCGCGCCGGGCCATGTCGGCGAGCACGCTCGCGCAATAGATCAGGATATCGGCATCCCAGATCGTCGCCATGCCGTAATCGGGGTTGCCCGAGACATGCACCCACAGCTTGCCGTCGGGGCTCTTGTAATCGATCGGCTTGACGCGCTTCGACTTGGCGAGGCTGAAGAACGGGCGTTCCATCATCTCGCGCTGGTCGCGCAGCGGCATGTCGGCGAGATAGGGGAGGAACAGGTCGAACTGCTCGGACACGTTCTGGCGATCGGCACGGGTCATGCGGTCAGACTCCGGGTGTTTCCCCGGGGAAACACCGTCGGGCCGGTGCGGGCAACCGTCGGCGCCGGGGTGCGGCGCGGCCTGTTTCCCCGGGGAAACACGTTCACCGTTTCAGCCCGCGGCCTTCGGCCTCCAGATGCGCCAGCGCTTGGCGCAGCGCGTCGACCAGCTCGTCGGTCCCCGCACCCGACCCGGCGTGGAGCCGGATCGTGACGCCCTGGCGGTTGCTCGACTGGACGCTGAGCCCAGGGCGGCCGTGCGGCGTGGTCCAGGTAAACGGGCGAGCGCTGTCGGCGTGATCGTTCGGCGCGTCAAGCAACCGCCGCAATACGTCCGCGGCAGGGTAGGGGGTCGCACCCCGATCGCGCCGCGCGGTCTGTTCGCGCGCGAGCTCGCGCGCCGCGCCCTGGATCGCCTTGGTTGCAGCCTTGTCGTCGAGCGCCTGCGCCAGCGCATAAGCGGGCTTGAGCTGGACGTCGGCCGGGGAGGCGAAGGCTGCGATCACCGCATCGGGGATCTGAGCGACCTTGACCATCTTCGATAGCCAGCCTTTTGACACCTTGAGCCGTTCCGCCATCCGCGTTAGGTGGTTGCCGTAATGCGTTTTAAGCGCCTCGGCGTAATTGCGTGCGCGTTCGAGATCGGACACGTCCTTGCGCGCCCGGTTCTCGAGGTCCGCGAGCCGGAATGCTGCTTCGTCGTCGAGGCTTGCAACTTGCGCCACGAACTGCATTTCGGGATAGGAATGCGCGCGCAGCCAGCTGATCGACCAGTGGCGTCGGGTGCCCGCGATCACTTCGAAATCATACGCCGGATCGCCGTCAACACGGCGTACCACCGCTGGGACTTTCTGCCCACCTTCGGCAATGATGGAGTCGATCAGCTCGCGGCAGCCATCTTCGGTCAGATGCTGGTAGCTGCGCGCATTGCCGGGCCAGATCCGCACGCGCGCCGGATCGAGCAGCAGCTGCGTCACTTGCCGCACTTCGCCGCTCGTCACGCGCGCGAGCGCGGTCTCTCGGTTGAGCAGCGTGGTACCGCGCGACCGTTCGGGTGCGGGCGGGGCAGGGGGGGCGCCCGCGTCGGTTTCGGTTGGCTCATCCGCTAGCAAGGCCGCGAGATAATCGGATTGCTTACGCGCCATGCGGCACCTCCCGCATTAGACATATTTGGAACGCTGATGTGTCGGACAGCGACAATTCTGATTCACGCGACATGGAGTAAATCTTCCTCACGTGCGGGCTCGACCCGGCCCCAGCCTTGGCGGACGAGCTGCTCAATCTGTCCCATCGCCTCATCCAGATTTGCGCGGCAACGCTTGTGCGTCTTGGGTGTGCCGATCGGGCGTTCGAGTTCATAGATCGTCATCATACGCATTGCGGCGTGGCTGATCTCGGCGGATTCTAGGATCGGTACCGGAAGCAGGGCAGGGCCGAAGCTCTGTTCCATGATCGTGCGGACCATTGCGTGGCTCGGGTCGTTCGAGTCGAACTTTGAACATATCAACCGTAGGAAGCCGTATTCGACCTCAATTCCGGCATGCGCGAGCTGCTGTAGCACCTGGTCCATCATTGATAGGAACTGCACTGTCGAACAGAAATCCGGCGTTGTTGCGGCCAGCGGGACGAGCAGCGCATTCGCCGCCTGCATCACCGCCAGGCTGATCGTCCCGAGCGCAGGGGGAGGATCCAGCAGTACCACATCATAATTGCGCGCGAGATCGGCCAGCCCCTGCTTAAGCTTGCGGAAGCGTGCGGCGAGTACCGACTGCCCATCCGATCCCGCCGCGGCGAGCTCATACTCAACGTCGAATAACTCGAGGTTCGACGGGATCAGGTCAACGTTGGGCCACGGCGTCGATTTGACTGCATAAAGCAGATCGGCCTGGGTCGGATCGATCGACAGATACGGGTATAGCGTCTCTTCTCGTGTAATATTGAAATGGGGATTGAACCCGAACAGCGTCGTCGTCGTCGCTTGGCTGTCGCAATCGACTACCAGCACACGATAGCCCTGCACCGCAAAATAGTGTGCGAGGTGGCAGGTGACGGTCGACTTGCCGACCCCGCCCTTAAAATTCTGCACCGCGATGATTGCGGGAATATCAAGCGGCGTGCGGGCAGGAGAGGCGCCAAGTACCTCGCGCATTTGCAGCAAGTTCTCCACCGAATAGCCGAGTCTGCGCCCGTTTTCGCCCGCCGGGGCGGGGGGGAGGCGACCATCGTCCTCGGCCATGCGGATCCGGTTGGTCGAACAGCGGAGCAATTGCGCTGCCTCTGCGATCCCGAAGCGGACGTTGAGCCCCTTCCGGCTTTCGGGCAGGAATGCCTTACGCCGTAGGCGTTCGATCATTCGTTCGCCTGCGTCCGCAAGTTCGCCGATATGATTGACGATGGCATTCATGAACCGGTCCGATCGCGCATTTGAAGCTTTCATAGGCGCTTTATAAGCAAAAAGCTTCAAATGAAAGGGTCTATCATAAAAAGCCTTATTTCGATTTTCTCCTCCGCAACTGGGGTCAGGACTCATTAGTCATAGCCAGAAGATGACGGTGGCCGCGAGCGCGACGGCAGAGAAGAAGACGGTTGGGCAGCGGTCGTAGCGAGTGGCGACGCGGCGCCAATCCTTCAGACGGCCGAACATGATCTCGATGCGGCTGCGATGCCGGTACTCGCCCCGACTGCGAGCGTTTCACGGTAAGCCGTCTGCGCTTCCAGCCCTGGTCCGCGAACGAAAATCAGGCTGTTGATCGGCTGCTTGTTAAAGACGCAGCAGACGATCAGCAGTCACGTGGTCGTCGAGTGGAAACCCATAAAACCACGCCCCCTGCGCCGCCTGTCGCCCCCTCATGCTCGTGACTGCGTAAGCGTTCGAACCGTCGCGATCGGCAGGAAGAGTCGTAAGCCATTGGACGCCAGTGGCTCAAAACCATAGCCGGTATAGAGCGCCACGCGCTTCGCTACCGTGTCGGGATCGCCACAGTCCAGCACGTCGAGCATGACGACGACGATCCTCAGCGCATCGGCCGCCACGACCAGTCGCGTGAGGCAATCGACCAACAGATCGCCGCCATAGCCCTCTCCCTGGAACCGGCTATCGACGCCGATCATCGAGATATAGGCTGCCGGAATGCTCCCATGGGCAGGGCGGGTGCGGGCGAACCGCTCGGGCAATTTGGTATAGTCGATGGCGTGAGCATTTATGGCGTAGAAGCCAATCAGCTCGTTCTCGGGCCCCGTCATCACAAAGGCGCGGATGTTGCCCGCCTTGGAGAGTTTGTTGGCGGTACGACGGAAGAAGTTGTCGACCTGGTCGATACCACACGAGAAAGCCACTCGATCATGCCTGGCAGGATCGAGCGGCTCGATAACGATGCGTTTTGCAGTCTTGGCTGCGGTCACCGACTGATGATCGTCTCGCGATGGCGCGCAAAGGCGGTTCGCAGTCGCTCGGTGGGGTCCGGCGGTATGTCGAGCGCGGCGAAGAAGCCGGCATGGTCGATCGGCTGCAAGCTGGTGCGTTCATGCGCCGCGATCGTCTCCATTGCCGAACGATAGGCCGCGTTCATGGTGAAGACGGAGTCGTCAACGCCAGAGAGCGCGGCAGCCTGCTGGATGGCCTGCTTGATGCGCGGCTTGGTGCGGAAGTTCATCCGCTCGCTGCTGCGCTCGTCAACGGCGCGGACCTGATCCTGGAAGCCAAGCATGGCACACCTCCTTTAGCTATTGATCCTATGTACGCCACTAGGGCGTACATTTCAATAATTCGCTGCTGCTGTGAGGTGGCCGTGTCCGGCAGTTGCAATCGCCGCTTTCTACCGCCGCCACGTATGAGGAGGAGATTACCATCGAGCATGCTTATCGGCGTGGGCGTGATCCAGTCAGCGCCTAAGGTCGGGTAACTCTCCGTGTAGTCACTACCCGCAATCCAGCTCTTCGTGAGTGTGTCGACGCTGTTCGTGCCCCGCTGATAGGCTTGGCAACCCCGGAGCCTGACGATCGGGAATAGTAGGAGTTGGAGAGATAACAAAACCTCGATTTCTTCACCAAAATATAGCGTCCCCTCGGTGAGTCCGCTGCGTTGGTCGCCTCGAACACTTATTTCCCATGGCGGGAATGGTAATCGAATGCGTATGAGGGGCATTACCAGGAACAAACTGATCGCTTTTTGGTCGAAGCACCCCACGACGGAAGCCTCATTAAGGCACTGGTATGAGGCTGCCGGGGCGTCCACTTAGCAAAGCCCATTGGATGTCGTTGCCGACTTTTCAAAAGCGAAGTCGCTCAATGTCGAGCGGGTCCGGTTCAAGGTGGCTGGCGGTGATTACCGTATGGTGGTGGCGTTCGATTGGAAGCGGTCGATTGTCTTCGTCAAGTTCATTGGACGCATGCCGAATACGACAAGATTGATGTCCTGACAGTGAGCCTGTTTTGGATATGCCTAGTGGAGGTGGTGCGATGCACATTCGTCCTATCCGGACCGACGAGGACCAAGAAACCGCGCTACGAGAGATCGAGGCGCTATGGGGAGCAGAGGAAGGTACCGATGCCGGCGATCGGCTCGACGTGCTCGCCACGTTGGTCGAAACGTATGAAAGCCGTCGCTGGCCTATCGAGCCGCTAGATCCGGTGCGCGCAATCGAGGCAGCAATGGAGATGAACGGTTACACGTGCGCGGAACTGGCGGCGCTTATTGGCCAGTCACGGGCAACCGAGACACTGGCGCGTCACCGTGCCCTTACCCTTCCCATGATCCGCAAGATCGCAGGGGCCTGGCGCGTGCCGGAGAAGGTGTTGGTTCAGGAGTATGCGCTGGCCAAGGCGTAATCTGGGTACGGGGGTAAGATCTGACAGGAACACATGTTCGAGACGAATCGGCATCAGACGTCCATTCCCGATGCCGCGGTTGTCAGCGCACGGTAGAGTGTTGCATGATGGCATTTAAGTAGCTTGGCAGCTTCACGCAGGGGCCGGGCAGGGCGGGCGGTGACCGCGCCATGTCAGTGACGGCTTAACAAACAGTCGAAGCCAGCGGGCGTAGGTATCGAGCCGATCGGGCCGCAGGCACAGGAACACGGTAAGGGTCGTGTCCTTCAACCCAGCGAAGATGAAATCGGACGCGGTGGTACTGGCGACGATCCGCGGGCTGTCGAGAAAGTGGGTATGGCGCTGCGCCAAGGATCGTACGCCGGCAGCTTCGCGGTCGGATTTGCCGAGCTGGCGGTTGGCGGCGCGGGCGATCAGGCCACCGGCGCCGACGCTGTCCTGCATATTGGCCAGCAGCGCGGCAAAGGCGGCAGGGGCAAGCGTCAGCGTGTCGCGCACCGTCGCCAGGACGGGTACGTGGACGACGGTGTGTAGGGTTAGCCCGGCGATCAGTGCCTTGGCTTCCTCGCTTCAGTGGGATTCGCCCGATTGTCCCGGCGCGTCATGCACCAGCGCGTCGGGCAAAGGGTATTGGCATGTTTCGCACGATCGAGGCTGGCGGAATCGAGCCGATCGAGCGGATTGTAGCGGGCGGGGGCTGACCCGGCACGCCGAATGGATCGAGACACCAGACCTTGCCCTTGGCGGCATGCACACGGGCGGTGACGCGGGCATTCTCGCCCTTGGGGTCGATACACACCACCGAACGGTCAAGCAGCAGATTGGGAATGATCGTGCCGACGCCCTTGCCCGAGCGGGTGGGTACCATCGTCAGCAAATGCGCCGCGCCGTCGTAGTGCAGCAGCGTCCCCTACTTCGCCGAGCGGCCGATCAGAAGATCCCCGTTCGCTTCCAGCTTCCGCACGTCGGCACGGTCGCCGAAACGGGCAGAGCCGAGCAGATCGTTGTGCTGGTTGGCGGCACGTCGGTTGAAGCGCCAGGCCAGGAACAGTACCGCGCCGGCGAGCAGGAACGGAATGTCGGTTGCGATCTCGCCATAACTGAAGATGCTCTTGAGCCAGGCGTTGCTCGCCATCAGCACCACGAAGGCGATGAAGACCGCGAACAGCGGGCTGATCCGCCGCCGGGGCATCAGTGCGCTTCCATCGGCGTGATCGGCAGGGACCGATCGGCGTCGGGATGATCGAGCAGCCGGAGCAGGATTTGCGAGACCAGGGGAGGGGGCACGCCCTCGTCCAGCATCATCGCGAAGAACGCATCGTCGTTCGGCGACGGGATCATATCCTCGATGACCAGATTGGCGCGCGAGTCCGCCATATCCTCGTGCCACATGGCGACTTCCGCGGGCGTGCCACGCACGAAATCCATCGCGCGGACCTGGCGGCGGATCGTCTCAATATCGAAATCGCTCATGGGCCTTCCTTCCACTCTGCGAAAAGTTCGTTGCCGTTCGTCGTATCAATCGCCGGTATGGGCATGTGGTGCCGCCACAGGCTTGGACTCAGGGGACTCGCGTTGCCGCAGATAGATCGAGAGGACGACTAGGACGGCCGTCGAGAGGAACTCGCTCTGCCAGTTCTGGAAAGATTCGAACCAGAGCTGCGGATCACCGAGATACCCCCAAACGGTAGGCGCGACTTCGCCATGCTCACGCGCTTCCTGCGCGGCGACAGCGGCGCTCTGGGTCCAGTGCATAACGAACGACAGTAGAAACAGGACGAAAAGCACGGTGCCTAGCGAGCGTGCGTAGATCGCTCGCCAGACAGGCCCCCAGCGCAGCATTGCCGGTGCGCCGGGTTTCATCGCCTGCTGTTCGAGACGCTGATCGCGAGGCTCGCCATCTGGGTCTTTTGATTCCGACGATCCACGTTGAAAAAGCATCGCCGTCAGCACGACATAGGCTGACATCTGAAGGAACTCGCTCTCCCAGTTTTCGAAAACGGACGACAGGAAATCGGGGCTGATTGCATAGGCCGAAAGCGTCATGATATTCTGGCCATGACGAGCAGCATCGGAGTTGGCGACCTGCCACCCGGCCAGCAAATGCCCAAGGATGCTGCCTGCGAACAGCAGGAGCAGCACGATCGTCAGGCCATTGTTCCTAAAGAAGCGCATGGTCGATCCTTCCCCGTTTATGATGATCGACCGTCACTGCGTCACCCCTCAGTAAGTGAGCCAGAAGGTGTATCGGCTTCGGCATCGAACGCGCGTTTTCCGCGTCTTCTCCATAGCGCCAGCACATCGCCGGAATCATCGCCGCGGCCAAGCCCGGCGAGGTCGAGCAGCGCGCCGTAAAGGGTGGCGCGATCGTCGTCGGTCAGCTCGACCAGTCCGGCTTTCTTGACCAGTCCGCCCAGCTCGATCAGATGGCGCGTTCGCTCGCGACGTTGCACGACCCAGCCCCTGCTATCCGTTCGTCGTTCCGCCGCTTCCGCCCGCAGCGTCGCCGCCCGGTTCAATCGCAGCGCCCGATCCGTCGATCGCAGCAGCGCCGCCACCTTTGCGCCCACGCCGTTGAAAGAAGGCAGCGCCCTTTGTGCGCCATGCCTCCTTCGCACTCGCATCCTTCGATCCGATCGCATCGAGCAGTACGCCGGCGAGGGTTTCGGCATCGAGCGCATCGGCCCCGGTCGCGGCGACGAGCTGGCCTAGCTGTTCGACCCGCTTCGCCTTCAACGCGCGGGCCTTGTCACCTAGCGCCTTCAGCTCGGCATCATAATCACGAACCCTCCGCATCGCCTTCACCCTTCCGCGTATCGGTCAGCGGCATCTTAGCGCGCCCGGCTTTGGGGTAAAGCTAGAACGATCAAAAAACGGCACCAAGTCAATCAGAAGATGCGAAACAGATTGTGAGTGCGCGCTTATACGTCGTTGCCGACGTGCGCTAAGTAGGGCAGTGTGCGGAGCGTCATGGCGATCTACCACTTCTCCGCCAAGGTTGTGAGCCGCGCGAACGGATCGAGCGCCGTCGCGAGCGCCGCCTATCGTTCCGCATCCGAGCTGCACGACGATCGGCTGAACCGGGATCACGACTTCTCGGACAAGGCGGGCGTCATTCACTCCGAGGTGATGTTGCCGCAGGGTGCGCCGGAGCGTTTAAACGACCGCACGACTTTGTGGAACGAGGTGGAGGCAGGCGAGAAGCGCAAGGACGCGCAGCTTGCCCGCGAGGTGGAGTTCTCGATTCCACGCGAGTTGAACGAGAAGCAGGGCGTCCAGCTCGCGCGCGATTTCGTGAAAAAGCAATTTGTCGATCGCGGGATGGTCGCGGACCTGAACGTGCATTGGGACAAGGCGAAGGACGGCACGCCGAAGCCGCACGCGCATGTGATGATGACGATGCGCGACGTGGGACCGGACGGCTTCGGGAAGAAGAACCGCGATTGGAACAGCACCGAGCTGTTGAAGGACTGGCGCGAGGCATGGAGCGCGCATGTCAACGAGCGCATGGCCGAGCTGGGGCTTGAGGGCCGGATCGACCATCGCTCCTATGAGGCGCAGGGGATCGGACTGGAGCCGCAGCACAAGATCGGACCCGCCGCGTCGCGCAGGCCGGAGCAGGGGCTTGAGGCGGAGCGGATCGAGGATCACACCCGCATCGCGCGGGAGAACGGCGCGAAGATCATCGCCGAGCCCAATGTCGCGCTGGACGCCATCACGCGGCAGCAGGCGACGTTCACCACCCGCGATCTTGCGACGTTCGCGTTCCGGCACAGCGACGGCAAGGAGCAGTTCGACCAGGTGATGGGGGCGGTGCGCGCCAGCCCCGAGCTGGTCGCATTGGGGAAGGACGGACGCGACCAGGAGCGGTTCACGTCGCGCGACATGATCGCGGTGGAGAACCGGCTTGAGCGGGCCGGCGACGAGCTGGCGGGCCGGGGCGAACACAGTGTTGGCGATCGGCAGCGTGACGCCGCGATTGGCGCGGCCGAGGGACGTGGCCTTGTCCTGTCGGGCGAGCAGCGCGACGCCTTTGATCATGTCATCGGCAACGCGGGGCTGGCGTCCGTCGTCGGCTATGCCGGCAGCGGCAAATCGGCGATGTTGGGCGTTGCCCGTGAGGCGTGGGAGCGAGAGGGCTACACGGTTCGCGGCGCGGCACTGTCGGGCATCGCGGCCGAGAATCTTGAGGGCGGATCCGGTATCCGGTCCCGCACCATCGCCAGCCTCGAACACGCATGGGGGCAGGGGCGCGAGCAGCTAGGCCCGAAGGACGTGCTGGTCGTGGACGAGGCCGGCATGATCGGTTCGCGCCAGATGGAGCGTGTGTTGAGCCAGGCGCGCGATGCCGGGGCCAAGGTCGTGATGGTGGGCGACCCCGAGCAGTTGCAGGCGATCGAGGCCGGCGCGGCGTTTCGCAGCGTCACCGAGCGCCACGGCGCAGCCGAAATCACCCAGATTAGGCGGCAGCGCGAGGACTGGCAGCGCGACGCCACACGTGCGCTGGCGACCGGGCGCACCGGCGAGGCGATCCATGCCTATGAGGGCAAGGGCATGGTCCACGCGGCCGACACCCGCGAGCAGGCGCGGCGCGAGCTGGTGGACGGTTGGGATTGCGCGCGGCAGGCCGAACCGGGCAAGACCCGCATCATTCTTACTCATACCAACGCCGAAGTGCAGAGCCTCAATGGAGAGGCGCGCGACCGGTTGCGCGCCTCCGGCGACCTTGGTGACGACGTGACGGTGAAGGCCGAGCGCGGCGAGCGGCAGTTCGCGACCGGCGACCGCATCATGTTCCTGCGCAACGAACGGGGCATGGGGGTCAAGAACGGCACGCTGGCCACGATCGAGCGGGTATCTCCCGAGGGCATGGCGGTGCGCCTTGATGACGGGCGCGGGATCGTATTCGAGATCAAAGATTATGCCCATGTCGATCATGGCTATGCGGCGACGTTCCACAAATCGCAGGGCGTGACGGTCGACCGCGCGCACGTCCTAGCCACCCCCGGCATGGACCGCCACAGTGCCTATGTCGGCATGTCCCGGCACCGCGACGAAGTGCAACTCCACTATGGCCGCGGCGATTTCGCTGATCAGCGCCAGCTTGTCCGCGCCCTGTCGCGCGACCGGGGCAAAGACATGGCGGGCGATTACGCCCGGCCCGAGCAGGAGCAGGCGCGGGCGTTCGCTGATCGGCGCGAGATCCGGTTCCCGGAACTCGCACGGCAGGTGGTCGAGAAGGTCCGGGCAAAAGCGCGGGGCATGTTCGACGGATTTCGGCCGAACCCGACTGTTGCGAAAGGAAAAGAGGGGGCGATTAACACCGCTCGCGACCGCAACCAGGGGGGAGCGATTAACACTACCTCGACCGCCTCTCAGGCCAAGGCGATCGAACGTTATGCGCGGGCTGGTGCCGCCATAGGCCGGATGCTGGAGAAGGGATTGCCGGTGCTGGCGCACCAGGAACAGGCGCTGGCGAAGGCCGGCGACGCGCTCGACCAGGTCCGCCCCCAGGGTTCACGCGACCTCGCATCTGCGCTGGCGCGCGATCCGAAGCTGATCGAGCAGGCCGCGGGGGGCAACATCAGCGGCGCTGCGCGCGCGATGGAAACGGAGCGTCAGGTTCGCATCGACCCGGAGAAGCGCGCGGGCCGGTTCGTGGAGCAGTGGCAGGGCATGAAGGAAGCGCGCGCCAGTATGGAGCATGCCGGCGACCGCGAGGGCGCGGAGAAGCTAGGCAAGCGCATGGAGTGCATTGCCGGCGGGCTGCATCGCGATCCGCAGCTAGAATCCGCGTTGAAGAGATGCGCCCCCGAACTGGCGTTGAGTATGGAGCGGAGCCGGTCGATCGGGCAAGAATTGGCGCAGTCGGTCGCGATCGAGCGTGACCGCGATCGTGGCATGAGCCGGTAGGATAAGAATGGACGACGATATGCAGGAAGGCGGCGATCCGGCGGAGGCGTTCGACCGGTTGCGCGCCATAGTCGAAGGCCAGGACCGCGAACTCGCGTTGCTACGCCGTGCCGTCGAGGGCTTGGCGGCCGAGCGGGCACATATCGACGTGCCCGACTATTCCGAGACGCTGGGGCGGATGCAGCAAGGCGTGGACGCCACGGCCGACCGGATCGCGGTCATAAACGACGTGATCGCGCGCAGTCCGGCGCTGGCGATGACGCCAGAGCAGATGGCGCAGCGGATCGCCGCAGCAGGCAACACCGCCCGGCACGAGGATCAGGCGGCGCTCGCCAAGGCCGGCGAGGACAAGGCCCGCGTCATGGCCGAGCTTCGTGCCATCGCCGGTTCGGCATGGAACAGGCACGACCAGAACAACCGGCAGCTATGGTTCGGGCTGGGCGGGGCGGCGATCGGCATCCTCGCATGGGCGATACTGCCCGGCCTCGTCGCGCGCGAGGTCGCACCGGCAAGTTGGCAATGGCCCGAGCGTATGGCGGCACGGGCGTTGCATTTGCCCATGTGGGATGCGGGGCGGCGTCTGCTGATCGCGGATTCACCGAAAAACTGGAACGTGATGGTCGATGGGTGGAACATCATTCAGAAGAACAGTGGGGAAATCAAAAAATGCCGGAAAGCCGCCATCAAGAGCCGCGACACTGTACGTTGTACTATCAAGATCGGGGCTGAGGAGGGCGCGTAGCCGTCGACAGCAGGCGTTAGAGACAGGAGTCAGGTATGATTGGCTGGTCGATTACGGTCATCTGGATGACGCCCGAAGAGTACCCGTTGAAGCTCGACCGCGATGCTGTGCTGGCTAATTGGAAGGTCGGCGCAATGGGGACACGCTGGCTCAATAAGTTGGTCGCGGCGGGCGAGGCCCGGCAGGTCAAGTCGGGTGGCTATCCCAATATCTACACGGCACCGGTGGGATCGATCGTGCCGCTGCTGCTTGGCCATGAGCTACCGTCAGATGAGGACGTGCCAATGCGCAAACCGCACGAAATTACGATCGAGCGGGATAAGCTTGCAATGTGTTCGGCAGACGAGACGCTGACGATCGTGGTGTGGGATCAGAGCTAATAAATGACGCACCATTGCCTGATCAGCCGATCGATAGGCGTATGGTGGTGCGGGGTACGACCGTAACAGTCCGTCCGTAATCACGCTCTTGGCGTTCGGATCGCAAAGGCGTTTATGATGGAGGGGGATCAGGAGCGGCGAACGATTAACATAGTCCATAGTTGGCTTGGGCAACTCCGTGGGCGATGTTGAGCAGGGGTCAAAACCGCTCGGTTTTGACACGGGCAGCGGCAGCGCCGCTAGCGATGAGATTCTGCGGTTCAAACGGCTAAGCGTTGTTTCGAAGAGCTGCCGTTTCGTAAGACGCGACGCTTCGCTGGAATTTCCTGCTGCTCGGCCGCCAGGTGCTGACCATCGCGAAAGCCAGCAGCATTTCTGTGATGTCCCCTCCATAGTACATCAGCTCAGCGCCACGGCGGAGCTGATCGGGTGGGACTGGAACCGCGACGAACCAGCCAGCGTAGAGCATCTGCGCCATGATCGAGTGAATGACGACGGCAACTCCCAATACGATCAGTCTCGTAGACACGGACAGGCGATGCGGGGCTGGATCAGGACCCGCGATGACCCAGATATAGAGGCATCCGGCTGCCACGAAGTGAAAATGTACGAGGTAATGCAGGCTCGGATGCGTCATCATCGCCATGTAGAGTGGTGTGAAATACAGAGCGGCCATCCCGCCGAGGTTCAATACGAGTGCCGTTATTGGATTCGCCCAAAGACGGATCGGTCGCGAGCGCAGCACACGAACGATCGCCCTTCCAAAACGCGCGGGGACTGAGCGGAGGGTAAGCGTGATCGGCGCCCCCATGACTAGGCCAAGAGGTGCCAGCATGCCCAGAAGCAGGTGCTGGAGCATGTGCTGACGGAAGTCGCTCGCTGGAAACGGCAGGTACTGCGGCATTAAACCGAGTGCCAGAACCGCAGCGCCGGACCCCCATGAGGCGGTGCGCCAAGGGCTCCAGCCGCGACGAGCGACATGCGTCTGATAGGCGACGCTGCCGAAGTACAGCAGAGTCAGAAGCCCGAGGAGCACGAGTGGCAGTGCCATCGAAGGCGTGTGCCCATGTCCTTCCATGTGCATCGCTTCGTCTGCGAGTTACGCGATGTCGATAGGTTTGGCGCGGCGCGCGATGACCCCGCCGGCCAGGATGAAGATCACGCCCGAGGCGAGGAACAGCATGTCCCAGAGGAACTGGTTCGCGTCGGCGTACACGTGATGAATGCCAAGGATCTGGTGGTCGATCAAACCTTCGATTAGGTTGAACCAGCCCCAGCCGCTGAGCATCCAGCCCCAGAGCACGGCCAAGCCCCAAACCTGCCTGCGGGCGTGAGTCACGCGCGAGTAAAGCAGGCCGAGACCGACGAGCACCGCGAGCCAGGTCACGGTATGGAAGAAGCCGTCTCCCAGCGTGTTCATGCGCAGACCGGGCACTGTATCAGGCGTGATCCTGCTGCTGAACATATGATGCAGCTGAAAGATCTGGTGGAGAAGGATGCCGTCGAAGAAGCCGCCAAGCCCGATACCGAGGATAATACCCGGTGCCTTGACCGGAAGCGTGTCGGTTGTCGTGTTCACTTAGTGGGCTCCTTGTACCCTGCTTGTAACACCCAGGCACCGTATGTGATTCATCAATGGCTCAGATGTTGCCACCCGTAAACCACGACAGCCTGCTAGGCCCGTCCGGAACGAATGCGGGAAACCTTTGGTGTCGTAACTGGACGGTTTTGACCCCTACGCTCATGTCATGCTTGTCTGCGGATTACCGGGTGCCAAAACCCTGTGTCAGGCCTGTGCCTCAGACACATAGCGGCGTAGCACGCGGTTGATTTCAGTCTGATATCCACGATCCTGTGCGTGTTCTTTGAACCAGGCCACCACATCGGCATCGAGGCGAAGTGTAACTGGCTTCTTGATCGGCCGGTACAGACCGGGCTGGCGAGCGTGCAGCCAAGCTTCGGACGAGGCTTCCGGGATGTCGTTCGTATCGATCTGATCGTCTGGCAGCGCTGCCAGCTTGTTGAGCTGATCTTGTAATTTGGGGCTAAGCGCCTTCTTGCTCATAGCGGTACCTTTCCTGCTTTGTCGCCTTGCGGGCGCTAATGATGCGTATGCGATCCTCGTCACCGGCGTCGGGATAGCTATGGACGACGACCAGCACGACAATCGGTCCCACCAAGCCCAGTGCATGCCATCGTTGTTCGGCGCCCTCCACGCGGTCAGGGATAATGACATGAAGAGGGTCGTTCCAAACCTCCTTGGCCAGCTCGAATGACACACCGTGCTTGGCGAGGTTGAATACAGCTTTCCGGTCATCCCATTCGAACGACACACCAACTCCTGTGTTTACAATATTGTATGTACAGCTCATCTGCAGCAATCGCAAGCCGGAGCAGGCTTTCGGTGTTGCCTTGCGGCTCAGCAACGCCAGTGGTCAAAAGTTTGCATATAGCGACCGGCTGTCATCGAGCATGCTGATGGGGGTAGGTCCGATCCAGTCGGCACCCAGCAGCGGGTAGGGTCCGTGGAAAAGGTCGCCCAGCGCGCGTCGGTAGTGCGCGTTCATCCAGCGCCGGCGACGGTGCTCGGGACCGTCATGGATCATGTGGCAGCGCTGACATAACGCCGCGAGCTGATCGAGCGCGCTGTCGCTGGGATCATGGTTCAGGTGCGCGCAGGCGAGTACCACCGGGGTCCAGCGTCCTTCTAGCAGGATGTTCTCGTTCGGACGCCGTGTGCGCCGCCCCTTGCCGTTGCGCCAGTATCTCCGGCTGCGATCCCACCAACGGCCGTCACCGAGGTGGAACACCTTCTGCCCATGCGGCCGTCCACAATGCTCGCAGCATCCCCCTGCGCGCACGAAGCGGACGTGGTGTGAGATCTGTGGCCAGTCGATCGGATAGAGGAACACGTGCTCAAGGCGGATCGGCATCAGGCTTCCGATCCCAGTGCGTTAGGACGCGGCATGCACGGCATCATCTGGTCTGCGCCGCGGCGGTCAGCGCGCGGTAGAGCGTGGCATGATGACATTTGAGCAGCTTGGCGGCTTCACGCACCGATGTGCCTTCACTCACCAGCCGCTCGCCTAGTGCAATCTGCTCGGCAGTTAATTTGGGCGGGCGGCCGAAGCGTACTCCTCTCGCCTTCGCTGCCATCCGACCGCTACTGGTACGCTGGTGGATCAGCTCGCGCTCAAACTCGGCGATGCCAGCAAACACGGTCAGCACCATGCGACCCGCAGGCGAGGTCGTATCTGCCCAGGGCTCGGCCAGCGAGCGCAAGCCGGAGCCGACCTCCTTCAGTCTCTCGGCAATATCGAGCAGGTCGCGGGTCGAGCGTGCCAGCCGGTCGAGCCTGGTCACCACTACCGTGTCTTCATCGCGCAGCTGCTCGATCATCTTGGCAAGCTGGGGTCGGTCACGCTTTGCGCCCGAGATCTTTTCCTCGAACGTCCGCTTGCATCCGGCCTCTTTCAACGCGGTGCGTTGCAGCCGGAGATCCTGGTCATCGGTGGACACACGGGCGTAACCAATCAACATGTCGCACAACTGTATTGGAATTAATGTATTATGCAACAGACTTTAGCGACGCCGGTCTAGGAGAGAACACGAGCATCGGTATACTGTCGCGAAACTTAGCACTTATGCGACGAGCCTATGTCCGCTCCCGCCCAATTGCGGTCATTCACCGACTATGGATGGCCCGGTTGACGGCGCGGACGGAAGAACCTGTATGTGGAAGACTCTTACTTTGATCGGGCACCGGTAGAGAATTGGCTTTGTCTTCTGAATGCTTTGGCAGAGATCGAAGATGGCACGGGGATCAAAGTCCCTTCCATGGCTTCCACATTGATGGTCTGCTGTTACTCTGATTAGTAACTTTATTTAAGTTTGCTCGTACACCTGAGCTTCGCCGCGATTTATAGCCTCGTCCAGAAACTTTCGAAGCCGAGATATAGCGTCTGCAGTGAGTATCACATCGTCCTCATCACGACGTTCCGCCACCTGCCGGTCTTTGACAAGGTGTTCAATCCACCTTCGACCGGCGTCCTCGCTCGCGCCGGCTTTCTCAATAAGAGCACGTTCTGTCATCACTCGATTGTTAGCTAGCTCCACAAAAAGGTGCAGCATCATATTCCAGGCAAACTCATCAAAAAGCTCACTAGGAAATACGGCTTTTCGCAGCGAGCGAACGTCCAAAATACATTGAGCGGCTTTACCGCGAGCTTGGTCGCCATTCATCACATGATTTTGGCTAAATTATTTTAAGATGCCTTGATCCATGTGAGGTTTGGAAAATTTACTTTGTGCAATGACCACGATCGAAAATATAAAGATCGGACATTTAATATGTCGGAAATAGATGCGCAAAATGTCGAGTCGTTACGTGCAGCGATAGCGTGGGCGCTTCAGCTTGCAGATTCCCACAAGCAAAGTCTAATAGCTGCTTATCTTGCCGATGCACTTCAACTTGCAGAAAACCTGTCTGGGTATGATCCCAAATAAGAGTTTGTCACGGCATGCGCAGTACTGTTCTTAGGGGTGATGAGGGCGACTCACGTCTTAGTTACAGCGCCTCAAACCCAACTTCAGGCTTGATTTATTGGTGCTTGTCGACCGACTGTGCGTGGAGGTAGGCAGGGTCAAATTCGGCAATCTTAGTAAGAGCGGGCAGGTCAAGCACTGCCACTTGACCCCTGCGTATTTCGAGCACGCCTTCTTTCAGAAGCTGACGAACGACACGGTTGACGTGTACTGCCGTGAGCCCGAGAGCCTCAGCTAAGTCGGGCTGGGTTAACGGCATAGCGAACTGGCCGCTGTTCTCGCGATCGATATTGCGCATCCGCTCACGTAGCTCGCAAATAAGGTGGGCCACCCTTTCGCGTGCTGTCCGAACGCCAAGGCTGACAAGCCAGCTTCGCAACACGCCTTCATCAACCAATGTTGCCCACCACAGCGCCCGCGTGATTGCGGGTCGCATGCCAGTCAGTTCCTCGAATTGCGCACGATCGACATAGGCAAATGTGGTTGCGGTTATGGCGCCGATCGCATGATCCATTCGATCGAGCACACCTACATGCAGATCACAGAAATCTCCGGGGAGTAGTAGAGCAGTAATTTGCCGTTTGCCGTTCCTCAAAATCTTATACCGACAAGCCCAACCACTCAAAATGAGGTGGACGCGATCCGGCCTATCGCCATCACGAATAATGTCATGCCGGGCGGCAGCTTGACGAACGTCTTGGCACATCGCCTGAAGCGCAACGCAATCGTCTTGAGAGAGCGCTATTACGCGCGACAATTTGGCGATAAGCGGGTTAGCCCCCTTAAAGGCCCCCGGCTCCATCGCTGGCGCTAACAACACACAATCCCGTCGGCAGCGAGATACCCAACGCCGCCATGCCGCCTTATATTTGATTCTTTTTCTGTTGAATTAATACGTACCAATATCGATATACAACGATATGATGTTTGCATCGTATAAATTGATTTTGTTACATCCAGTGTTTCAGCGATGCAAATCAAAGTCGATGAATTCCTCAATGTAGGAACGGAATTTCAGGCGATAAGACGGGGTTACCGTATCCGAATGGTACGTAAACCATCGGATATTACAATACATATAATAATCACATAGATCAGTATTGATACGATTTAGCTTGGTATCCGAAATCTACAAAGGACAATACGTTATACGATCTGCAGAAACCCGCCTTCTGTGATCTTTTATCACCTTTGTGCGATCGTTGGTTTGATATGAAAAGGTGAGAAGGCGCCATCGGTCGATCGGTAGAATGGTGAGAAGCAGAAGGTCTCACCGTGGAGCAGACCAGGGCATCGGGACTGCCTAGGCAGTGACCGGTTTCCTTGATTGTAGACCCCAAAGCGGACGGTCTGCTTTTCACCAAGGTGCGACATTCCACTGTCGCAAAACCCGCGACATACGCGACGTGCGAAAGTCAGCACTTATGCGACGAGCCTATGTCCGCTCCCGCCCGATTGTGTTGAAAAAGTCGGCCTTGCAGTGGTGTCGGTGGTCTGATTCAATCTTCGCAAGGTGAGCGGAGACGGGCCGATGATGGGCGAGCGGACGGTAGCGCAGGAAGCGCTGTTCTACAGCTTCAGTCTGGAGCGGCATGTGCCGGCGGACCACATGCTGCGCTCGATCGACCGGTTCGTGGACCTGTCGGGCATCCGCGAACATCTGAAGCCGTTCTACAGCGAGATGGGACGGCCATCGATCGACCCCGAGCTGATGATCCGCATGCTCATCATCGGCTACTGCATGGGGATCCGTTCCGAGCGCCGGTTGTGCGACGAGGTGCATCTGAACCTGGCCTATCGCTGGTTCTGCCGGCTCGGGCTGGAGGGCGACGTGCCCGACCATTCCACCTTCTCGAAGAACCGCCATGGCCGTTTCCGCGACAGCGACCTGCTGCGCCGGCTGTTCGAAACGACGGTCGAGCGATGCATGGCCGAGGGGCTGGTCGGTGGCGAAGGCTTCGCTGTCGATGCCAGCCTCATCCGGGCCGATGCCAATCGTCAGACTGGCGGCCCGGGTAGCGAGGGCCTGCCGCCCGACGCCGACACGCGTGCCGTTCGCGAGTATCTCGCCGTCCTCGACGATGCCGCATTCGGGGCGGCCACGCCGGTGGTGCCGAAGTTTCTGGCACCGGCGGATCCGGCGTCGCGCTGGACCTGCGCGCATGGCGGGCAGGCCTATTACGCCTACTCGACCAACTACCTGATCGATCTCGACCATGCCGTCATCATGGACGTGGAGCCGAGCACTGCGATCCGGCAGGCCGAGGTGACCGCCTGCAAACGGATGATCGAGCGCGTGCAGGACCGCTTCGGCGTCTGGCCCGAACGGCTGGCAGCGGACACGGGATATGGCTCGGCCGAGATGCTGGCGTGGCTCGTCCACGAGCGCGACATCCACCCGCACATCCCCGTGTTCGACAAGTCGGCCCGCCGCGACGGCACCTTCGCGCGGGCAGACTTCCGCTATGACCTGGGCGACGACAGCTATGTCTGTCCTGCCGGCAACCGCCTGCGCCCCCGCAACCGCAACTTCACGCAGGCCCGCGACGATGTCGGCCAGGACGGCTTCATCCGCTATCGCGCCCGCCAGCAGGATTGCGCCGGCTGCGACCTGCCGCAACGCTGCACACCCAACATGCCGGCCCGCAAGGTCACGCGCTCCATCCACGAAGGCGCCCGTGACCTGGCCCGCGATATTGCCACCACCGACGCCTATGTGACCTCCCGTCGCCAGCGGAAGAAGGTCGAGATGCTGTTTGCTCACCTCAAACGTATCCTGAAGCTGGATCGATTGCGCCTGCGAGGTCCCAACGGCGCCAAAGACGAGTTCCTCCTCGCCGCTACTGCCCAGAACCTCCGCAAGATGGCCAAGCTGATCCCGATGCCGGCGCAGATCGCACCCGTCTGAGGCGCCGCGCGCGCCTAGCTCTGTTTCAAACTACGGGCCTGCCCGCGGCCGATCCCAGCTTTTTCAACACAATCGCCCAATAGCGGACGCTAACAGCCATTGTCTAAAGCAATCCCGAACTGATAGGCTCCGCGAGTGTTTCGGGCATGTCTACTCAAGATCGCGATCGCCACACTGGCCTTAACTGCGTGTTCAAATCAGAGGGAGGACCCCTCAGATAAGGCGATTATAGTGGAGTCTATGATCTACTATCTTGAGGGCCATCCAGCCATAGATCAGCGTCCTTCCTGCATCAAGCCTCGGATACTACGCAAAGCATCTAAAGCAAGGATCGACCAAGCCGATAACATCTACGGCTATTTAAACGAAGATGATGCGGCTAATATCGAACTATGTCCTTCTGAACCAGGCCAGGCGACCTATCAGATATACGAACCAAAGGTTAGCGGCGACACAGCCTCAATCGATATAGACTACCATTGCGGTCGCCTCTGCGGACGCGGGGAAAGCTATCGACTTCAACGCAGGAACAGTCAGTGGCGTGTGACCTCACGCGGATCGAGGTGGATTAGTTGAGAGCAAACGAACGGCAGCTTTCCACCAAACCCGAACATTCAGGGCCGACACGGTATAGCGGTATTTAACTGATACCCTCTGCCTCGAACAGTCTTTATTAAGCTATAGCCGCCATGTTTGTATATCTTTTTACGAAGCCTACTTACAAATACATCAATAGACCGAATATCGTAATCGCTGGAATTTATACCCTTGCCTATGATATCTGAACGGTCTTTAATAAGACCGGGATCAGCAAACAGATTCACTAATATTGAAGACTCTGTTTTGGTCAGGGCTATGACATCACCTGCTGGCGTCAATAGCTGGCATTTATTCGCATATAATATCCAACCTCGAAACGAGATCTCTGGTGCTAGAACGTTAGCTCCTTCTTTGAGTATTCCAGTTGATATGTGAGAATAAACTTTACGACGGCGGAGCAGCGCGCGCACTCTTGCCTTTATCTCTCGGGGGCTGCATGAAAAGGTAACGCAGTCATCAGCACCCAGCTCTAACGCAAGTACCGTGTCGACTTGGTCATCAGTCTCAGATCTTACTAATAGATAGAATGAATTGTTTCTCAAAGACAGCGTCTGAATTAAAGATACATTGTCTGTATCCGAAATATTTATATCTAGTATGACTAAGTCATAAATATTCTCGGAAAGGCAGGCAGCCAAAGATTGAGCCGTACTTGCCTGGTCTATGTCGTAAAGCTGCCGAGATAGTGATGATATGACGCCTCCATCGTCAGCAGGCGAACCAACTATAATAAGTCTCGGCTTTTGGATATTCATTTGCCTTCAAACCATATCTGGATCAATGCTCGAAAATATCCATTATCAGGCATAGGTATGTCTCTCACATTAACCGACAGGCGGTTCTAGCTTACGTTTCAAATAGACAAAAGCTAGGCAGCAGCGATGGCGGTCTAGTGGTCGCCATCTCGGTAGCGAGGGCGCCCTAGCTAAAATGATGCACTCTCCCAAGCGATGGATCAAACAGCGCTACGCTATGTAAGATTGTCGCAGTTTGGGGTCGGTCCCGGTTGAGGGGGGAATGACACCCTAGCCGCGTTCTAAGTTGTCAGTTTGAATCACCAGGCCTCATTTACGAGAAAGCGGTTTGCATTAGGTTAGAAATATTTCTTTCTTCTGAGAGGGTAAGAGAGGCGGAGCACTTTGCTGCTCTGCTTCGGGAGTTCGTCCTAACGATCTCTTCGCGGAAGGGCGTCGTGCTCATGTTCATTAAGACGGCGCTAAAGCGGTATAGGTGGCCTGACCGCGATACAGTTCGTGTTCGACAAACATGACGTTGCAATCTCAATTAAAACCTTCTTTGGAAGGCGGGCCGCCGTATCAGGCGACCCGCCGATCGTTCAGAACTTTGCGCGTGCAGTTACTGCAAAGCGACGGCCGATTGGATCGCCACCGATTGCGCCCGACGTGGGCTGGCTCGCGGGTAGGACGTAGCCGAAATAGTTCTGCCCCTTGCGATTAGTCAGATTGGTGACCGAAAACGTCAGGCGGAACTGCTGGTCCACGTCAAAATAGACATTGGGGTTGAACAGCACGAAATCATTGAGTTCGTCGACCTCGCGGATGTCAGGCCCGCGCGTCACGCGGGAGAACAACTGTTCGCCGATGTAGTTGGCCGACATCGTGAAGCCGAACCCCTCGCCGATATAGCGGACGTTGAGCTGCCCCTGGAAGGTTGGATCACCCAATGTTCCGTCGATCCGGACTGGTGCCACGCCGGTGATGTCGTTCACACGCCGGCGGGTGTAGAAGAACGTGCCGTCGATGCCCGCGCGGCCCGGCAGGCCCAATCCGGACAGCGGACGGATATAGTCCATCTGCGCCTGGATACCGCTGAAGCGGATTTGGTTCCCGTTGATGAAACCGCTCGTCACGCCGGGATTGACCGGATCGTTGATGACCTGCCCGCCGCGGTCACCGCCATTTGCGGCGGTCCCGCCCTGTCCAGCTGCGTAGCGCCGGATTTGCGAACAAAATGCGTTGCCGTTCGCCGGATCAGCAGCGTTAAAGCTACTGTTGTCGAAGCAGGATTGCGCGATCGTCGCTACCGTGAGGCTAGAGATCGGATTACTGATCTTGATGCGGATATAGTCGACCGACAGCGAGAATCCTGGAATGAAGCGCGGCTGCAACACTACGCCATAGGTGAAGCTGCGCGCCACTTCGTTGTCGAGCAGCGGGTTGCCGCCATTGATGCCCGGAACTGTGGTCGCCGCCGCATCCAGCGGGGTGGCATTGGGGAATGCCGCCAGGAACGCTCCGCAGTTGGCGGCGCGATTCTGAGGCACCGCGCCCGCGTTGATGTTCGCAGGCGAACAGATGTCAGTAACGGTAGTGAACACGTTGGTCTGCGGCGAGAACAATTCCGTGATCGCTGGTGCGCGGAACGACTTGGTGTAGTTGCCGCGGAAGCTGATGTCTTCCACCGGCGCGTACCGGCCACCCGCCGCCCAGGCGAAGAATCCTCCATTTACCGTATTGTCGACGTAGCGACCGCGGCCGAACACATCGAGGCTGTTGACGAAGGGAAGGCTATTTTGCGCGGTGACAAGCGGTACGATCACTTCACCAAACGCCTCATCCACGTTGTACTTGCCTTTGACTGGCAAGATGGCGACCGACCGGCCAAGTCCAGCCTGCTGGAATGCGCTAGGCGTAAAGCTGGCCTTCTCTTCACGATGCTCGTAGCCGATGTTAAAGCCGACATCGTTCCCGAACAGGGCGAAGGGGCTGCCGCCGACATTGGCGTTGAAGACATATTGCTCAAGTCGACTAGTCGTCACGTTCGTAGAAATGACATAGTCGCGCGCCGCTTGGCTGGCGGCGCCCTCACCGAACAGGTTCAGCGGCACACAGGCCGCATCGACGGTCGGCGTCCCGCCAGGTGCTGCCTGGAAGGTCGGCGTTGGATTGCAAACGATCTGCCCGGCGGCATTGCGTGTTACGTTCACAGCGTTGATGAAGTTCTGCGCGTTCAGATCTTGGCCGGTGTCGGTGATGTCGACCCGGCCGTAGTTTCCGCTGACCTCGTAATTGAACTTGCGGCTTCCGACGCCGAAGTCGCCCTTCACGCCGATGACACCGCGGTACAGGTTGTTGGTCGAAAAACCGGTAGGATCAGACAGATCAAGCGAGGCACGCGACACGCTGAACCGGTTGACACCTAAAGCGCGGAGCTGGGTCGCGGCCTGCTGCGTCAAGAATGGATTGTCGACGCTGAACGACGTGGCACCGCTCAGCCCGCCAAACAGACTGGAGTTAAAAGTCGGCTGCTGGACGAGCTCGTCGCCGCGCGAATGGAAATAGGTGCCTTCTGCAAAGAACTTCAGCGCGTCGGACACGTCAAATGCGGCAAAGCCGTTAAAAATGTCGCGCTTCAGCTCGCTGGTCAGCTGGACGAAATCGTTAAATCGAAATCCGTCGCCGCCGCTTGCCTCCTGCACGCTGAGGAAGCGGATTCCGCGGTTAAACGGAACGAGGTTGCCGCTCGGATCGAACTGAAAATTCTGCGTAGCCGCACCGACCGCTCCTGTCCCGTTGGCGTTCGCGAACGCCGACGTAATAAGGCCGCCACGCGTCAGCAGCGGGATGGTGCGATCCACCACCTGCACCGTGCCGGGAAAGCCATCGGTTGCGGAATCGTTGAAGCCAATTCCGCCATTAAGGCGCCCATCATTGGTGAAGCTGGTTCCCGCCGGCCGGCCGAGCGCTGCCGCTTGAGCCGTCGTGGGGTTGCCCGCGCCGCCGATATTATCGCGGATGAAGCCGCGTGCGTTGCCGAGGATGCCCTTCTGCTCGTCACGCGTATAGGCCAACGTGATGTTGCCGCGGCCGCCCGCGAAGTCAAAGCCACCAGCGATCGCGGCATTGTAGCGGAAGCCGTCGCCTTCCTGGGTAACGCTGCTTGTTACCTGCGCCCGAAGACCCTTGAGACGCGTATCAAGGGTATAGTTGATCGTGCCCGCGATCGCGTCCGAGCCATAGAGCGGCGCGCCGCCGATCGAGACAAAGTCAACGTTGCTGATCAGCAGCGTCGGAATGACGTTGACGTCGACCTGGGTCCCCTGGCTGCCTTGATTAAAGATGCTGCTGACGTTGGAGGACACATAGCGGCGTCCGTTGACGAGCGTCAGCGTCCGGTTCGATCCAAGACCAAACGTGTTGACAAAGTTCACGCCCTGCCCAAATGATCCCTGCGCACCGGCGGGCGTAATACTGCCCCTGATGCCCGGAATTTCGTTCAATGCATCGGCGACGTTCGTGATGCCACGATCCTGCAGATAGCGCTGGTTTATGCCAATCGTCGGCTCCAAGTTCTGAATATTGGGAAGCCGGATGCGCGAACCGGTAATGACGATATCGTTGTTGGCGGCCTCGTTGGCGGTAATCGGCGAACCATCTGCGTTGACTTCAGTGGTGCTACCCACCTGCGTTCCGGAGCTTTGCTCCAGCGCTGGATCGTCCTGCGTACCACCGACCGGTGCGGTTTGCGCAAGCCCCGCCGTGGGCATTATTGCGGCCACGATCGCGGTGATCGACGCACGATAGAACAAAGCCTTTTGCATTAATGCCCCCTGAATATGACACCTATGTCATATTCAGAAATAATGAGACGTTACAGCTGTTTATAAGCTTGGCCCACGAAACCTGCATGATGTGCCTTTGTGGCAACAGCCATGCCGGTGCAGGCATCTCGGAAAATCTTGCAAGCCCTTCTGGCACGTCTGCCTCTACCTCTCTGGCGACTTGCGAATCAGTGATCCGCCGACGATGGCTGTGACGATCGTGTCGCTCATCGTCGATAGTCGAGACAGAAGTCTTGCAGATGAAGCGTTCCGATACAAATTTGGCGCTTACTATGTGATGACATTGCGAAGCTGAGCAGATGCTTAGCATCGCGATCAAGGCTTGGAAAATATAGTGCGATGAGCGGAATTATACTAATAATTATCAGTTCATAAAATAAGAACGTCTGGAATATTGCCCATTGTCGCCGTTTAGCGGTCCAATGTGTGGAAAGACCGTTTGCAATCACGAACGTACGACAAACAGGTCAGACCATCCGAAAATTAATTGCTCGCCTTAATCAGAACACGGCAGGCGCTATATAGTGTAGTTCTTGTCCGCTATAAAGACGTGGCGAGGAGCAGCTATATTACTTCGCAATATGGGGTCAGGATTTTTGGAGCGGGCCGGCTGGAATGAGCGGGTCAATCACTGCAGTTATGCGCGCCAGGTGTCGGAATTGAGCAGACTGTAAAGCAGGGCCAACCGTCGGCCGCGCACGAGCGCCGCGCTCAACGCGCAAGGCCGTTCAGCGAGAGGCATCAGGCTGTGACGATGCGCGGCATGTTCAATGAGTTGGTCTGCAAGAGCCGGCGGCCTCTAGAGCATGCCGAGCGGGGCCGAGATTGGCTGCGATCAGGTGGCCAGCGGATGCGGTTTGGATCGGAGTTGGCAGCGAGGGCATAATCGGGCTGGTGCAAAGTGCAGCGTGGGTGGCGTGTATCAAGCTCGACCGGGGCGGAGGTGCGGAGCTCGTGCCGGCAATCGATGGCGAGCTACCCTGTTGGGAGCGGATGCCGCCCGTTGCGCAAGAGCGACATGTGCAGGAAGCGCACGAAGACTTACAGGTTCGGCGTGGCCTAGAGCCCGATGGTCCTGATCGAGGTCGGCGTGGGCGGTAGGGTCAGGCGGCGATTGGTGCCGGTAAGCAGAAGCTCAAGATGACCAATATCGCCGCGGGATGATATGCCGTCGTCTAGCATCATCATAAGTCGTCGCGGGCTTCGTCGCGCAACGTCCTCGGGTTTACCCGAAATACATTACATAGCTGATGATTGGATGCGCTGACTGTATTTAGGAAAAATCAGAAGATTCAGTAATTATAATATCCCAACCCATTGCTTTTCTAATAACACTTACAAAGGCTTTGCCTACTTTTCCAATTTGATTAGGACTATAAGTCGATAAAACCCAAGTTGATCCGTCTTTACCGTTATTGCCGGAGCAACCTAGCGGATCGGCATTGATGATTTGCTGATTACCAATCATTTTATCAAAATTATCCGGCATCCGGGTAATTACCCGGATGCCGTTGTATAAAACTTCCTTGATTTCGCTTCTTTGCGCAGTTACGATGGCAATCGTAAACTTACTCTCTTCGCTGCATACAAGCGAGACAGAGCGCTCAATTTTTTGCCATCGATGCTCACCCGGCCCCGGGGCTTGATCTCCAGAAGCCTGAACGGCGAGCAAAAAAACTGACGCTAGAATCATAGGGTTACGCATCCCGCTGCATCTGGCACAGGTGCCGGAAGACCAACTCCAGCGATCTTATCAGACTGACTAAGGCCGGTATAGTAGGCCTTATCTGCATAATTATATATACGAACATTGGCAGATGCGTCAGCGATTGCCACTTTCACACTAGGTAAAAGGTTACCGTCGGTTACGTTTTTAGTAACCGTGGCCCAATCAGTTGCGCTGGGATAGCGATTTAGTAGGTCGTAATCTGGCACAAGGCCGGTTGGATGGTTGTGAAAAACCAAAGGAAAAGCGGAAGGTACTCCTTGGGCAAGCACAAGGACGGTTTGAGTACTCTCATTGGTAGTCTTAATATCGTCCTGAAATAGTTTAAACTTGCCGTTACCGGCAGCCACTACCACCATAGAGTACTCCTCCGACCAAGAGCCAATAACTGCTTTTCGCATGTAATCGGATACAGCCTTGGATAGCTTTTCTGGTGAGGTGCACTGAATTTGCAGGGGATAACTAAAATATTCTGGGGGCGGCCCATTAGGAATGGGCGAGATAGTAGGGTGTGGTTCAAGACCACCCGATTGAATAATCCAGACGTCTACAAAAATAACATCGTTATCATATCTCTTGCCAACAACTACAATATCATCCATCTTCGATATCCTTTTATAGCCAATGGTTAGTTCGAAAAAATTCACAAACTTGGGTTACCACTGACTTAGGAACGTATGAAGGGATTAACCCTACAGATGTCCTACAATCGTTATGACAAAACATATTGTAGGAATTGTTAGCTACCTTGAGAATGGTTTCATATCACACGCCCAATCACACGTATGATGTAGAGAAGCATTCGGAAAAATCTTCTGGTGGTGTGATGTGTCCTCCCCACACCGTTGCGATTACTGAATCTTGTTCTGGGAAAGGCATAAAACGCTCAGCTCGGTCTCTAGCCTGCCACGGGAGCAATACAGCGATCTCAAGCTTCGCTCTCGACGCTGAGCCGGGAGCTCGGGATCAACCCGAAGACAGTGGCGAAGTGGCGTAAGCGAGCGACGGTTGAGGATTTGAAGACCGGGCCGAAGGCCCCTCACTCCACGACCTTGACCGAAGCCGAGGAGGCAGCGATCGTCGCATTCCGGCGCCATACACTCCTGCCGCTCGACCATTCGGCTTGGTAAGCCGGTGCTCAATGTCATTGGCTTCGCAGATCATGTCAAAGCGCATTTGGCGCGACCATGCGGTGTTACGGTTGCGCGGTTGCTCGGCGAACTGGATGCCGTTGTCGGTCGGATCGTGTGAATGCGGTAGGGCACTGCTTTCAGCAGAAGTTCGAGGAACTCCCAAGCCGTCCGCCTGTCCGCCTTGTCGACGAGCTGGGTGACCGCAAACTTGCTGGTGCGGTCGATGCCGACGAACAGGTAGAGCTTGCCTTCGGCAGTCTGAACCTCGGCGATATCTATGTGAAAGAAGCCGATCGGGTAGCGCTTGAAGCGCTGTCGCTTCGGCTTGTCCCCCTCAATGTCCGGCAGACGGGATATACCATGACGCTGCAGGCAGCGGTGCAGCGCTGAGCGTGTCAGATGCGGCATCGACGGCTGCAACGCATAGAGGCAACCATCCTTGGACCAACGGTCAGGTCGAGCGGATGAACCGCACGATTAAGGAAGCGACCGTCAAACGCTTTCACTACGAGAGCCACGAGCAGTTGCGGGTGCACCTCGCCGACTTCATGGCGGCCTACAATTTCGCTCGCCAGCTTAAGACGCTTAGTGGCCTCACGCCTTACGATACATCGCCAAAATCTGGACGTCAGAGCCGGATAGGTTCATCGTCGATCCGATCCACCAGATGCCGGGACTAAACAACTAGCGAGCTCGTAGTACTGTTAACTGGGATCGGTTGGCGGCGTGGGCACGGGGCCAGACTGAGGCATAGCCTTGGGCCGCTTGCGCAGCACGGATCGGACTGCATCGATAATGGCTGGGGCAGCAATGACCAATCGTCCGGCAACCTTCAACAGCCTGCTCAAATTGACCTTCATGGCTTGGTTCCTTCGTGTGATGGAGCCGGCCGACTCGGGCGGTCGGTAAGGCTTAATGGCGCCTTGGGTCGGAATGTACCAAGGAGACCGACTAGTCCGGTGGTAAGCCCTCCGAACCCAAGCGCTTCGGCGTATTTGCCGTGCCATGCGAGTAAGGCGGCGACGGTTGCAAGGTAGCAGATCGCACCCACCAGCACGCAGAACGCGATAAGCGCCTGGCGTTCGGTCATGGTAGTGCTCCGGTGCGCATCATATACGCCACCCGCATGGCGCGTGCCGGCGTTTGAGCGGCCCAAAGCGAATCCAGCATGGCGTCGGCGCCGGCGTCGAACTCCCCGGCTGCAATCTTGGTAAGCGCGGTCGTGAATCGTGCAAGGCCGCTGACGCCGATCTGGAAACACATCGACAGCAGCGCGGTCGCGCGAATGGGATCTGTCTGGATCCGGATCCAGGCTGGCCAATATTGCACCGCATTGATGCAGGCGGCGATGTCGTTGGCAAGCAGAAGATCGACCTCGGCATCAAGGAGCCGGCCATTACGACGGGCATCGATCAGCCGGCCGACGCCGATAGTTAGATAGCCGAGATGGTCTCGATAGGCGTAACGGACCCGTCCCTCCTCCCCCTCAAGATGCCGCTTCGTTGCCGCGAACACGCCCGGAGCTACACACGCAAAGGGCAGGGGGCCAAATCCGCTCGGCAGCATCGCTCGCTCGATTGCGTCGATGTCGGCTGAAACCAGCGGGCTGCCCTTGATCGCTTCCACGACGTCCAAGAGGGCTGTCATACACCAACGCCTTTGGAACATGCGCCCGTGATCGCGGCCGCTGCCAAGCTTGCCTTCTCGGTCGCTTCCGTTTGTTCTTGCATAGCACGCTGCTCCTTAATCCTAGTGGCGAACTCGCGCGCACGGTCAGGTGCCATCTCGATCATCAGCAGCAGGCTGCCAAACGAACCTGACAGGTTGTTCACCCTGTGCCGCAGCACGGCGAGGTTAGCGTCGCAGAGCACGCGCTCCTGCGCAGCACCGGCTTCCACAGTTTCAACTCGGCGGGTGAGCTGCTGGACGAGGCTCATAGCCACCTCGTCGGTCTGAAGGCGGGTGGCTCGACGGTGATCAAGCAGGGTCTTGAGCAGCCCGCCCATCCCCAAGCCTGCACCAGCTGTGGCGATGCTCGGCCAGTGCGAGAGAACGTTCGGCCAGCTCACCGGAAGGACTCCTGCCGGGCTTGATCCAAATAAGCGCACACGCGCAGCACCGTGCGCTCGCGCGGCTCGCGTCCGTCCCGCAGGTCAAACACGAAGTTCGGATCGCCAACCGCTAGGCGTCCGAACCGCGCCGGAGGCATTCGACATTCTTTTAGATATTGCTCAATACGCCGCAACAGCATGGAACACCTCGAATCAATGTTCCTGATCTGTTCTCACGTGAAATCCTACTTGTCTACAACCCTTTATGTGAATATGCCTGCGATATGAAAACGGATCTTCCTGTTGATGCGGCTAGCGCTCGTGCCGAGTTGGAGCGTTTGGTTACATCCAGCCCGGCCAGCTACGCGGCGCTGTCCAAGATGTTAGGGCGCAACGCCGCCTACCTTCAGCAGTATGTCAAACGTGGTTCACCGCAGTTCTTGGAAGAGCGTGACCGCAAGCTGCTTGCCAATTTTCTAGGCGTCGACGAGGCTAGGCTAGGAGCGCCGTCTGAACATGCAGCAGCGAGTAAGTTGGTCAGCATACGCAAGCTCGACGTCCGTGCATCGGCTGGCCCTGGTGCCTCGGTTGACGGAGAGGATCTAATTGCTGCCTACAGCTTTGATCGCCGATGGTTACGCAACATCGGGCAGGCCGCACTCGAGAAGCTATCGATCATACGCGTGCGCGGCGACTCGATGATGCCGACGCTCGCCGATGGCGACGAGATCCTGGTCAGTGCGCATGACGGCACCTCAGCGCTTCGCGATGGCATCTACGTGCTTGAACGTGACGACGCGCTGGTGGTGAAACGCCTAGCGCTCAATCCCTCCTCGGGTCTGCTGACCATCGCGAGCGACAACCCGGCTTATCCTACCTGGGGCGAATGCCCGTTCGACAGCATTCGGGTGATCGGGCGGGTCGTATGGACCGGCAGGAAGGTGAACTAACGCAATTTCTTACGAATACGGCTTCTGGATTATTGTAGGGCCTATGTAAGAAAATAATCTTCATTTAATAAGAATCAGGGGTGCTCTTCTGCCTATGCCCACGACGCCGTACGCGCTCTTGCGGGCATCCACGTTTAGGCTTGTGAACCAACATCATGCTTCGATTTTGAACCAGATCACCGACAAGGGCGGTCCCGGATGGACCATCCTTGCGATAATGGTCATGCGCGGTTGGCCTTTAGGTTTTGCAGGCGCGAGATTAGCTGTTGCTAGGGCTATCGGGTGGTTCTGATCGCTATCCCTTGACGCAGAAGACCCGGCTCGCCATTTCAATGATGGGCCAGACTGTAACCGCTCTTGAACTTTTTACTGACACTTCTCTTTGTAATCGCTCTTTATTTTAGGCCCGCGATATACACGGTGCCGTGAGAGGTGTTGTCGTGGTTGAGTCCCCTAATCAGCAAATGAAGCTCTTTGTTGAGGCAAAGCGTTATAAGTCTGCACTGTTGTATCAGTGCTTCATGCTCCCGGTTTGAATTCGCTAATGTACCTTCTAGGCGGCATAGCGACTACGGTTTTTGGGGTGCAACATATCCCTCATCTTCCGTGGTGATAAGGCAATCCCATACCTGTTGATGGCGCGTAATATGGTGGGCGCCTGCCTTCGGCTCGCGCTCTATTCCGCGGTGCTGCGCACCGCTCCACGGAACCCCGTAAGCGGGTTCCGCCCTTCGGGTGACGATCGCTAGTCGCGTTCAGACACGCGATGCGTGACGTATTTTCCCGGCCGAACAGCGCACGCGCTGGTCAGCCAAGACAGAGGAACACCAAGGGCGCTGCCCTTTCGTTCCCGAACGACAATCGACCGCCCGTGTAGTCTGCCAAAATCACTTAGCGACGCCTTCGGGCGTCGAGCGATCTAAGGCAGCCCGCCCGCGCCAGCGGTAGATTCTCGCTCTCCCTCCCCATCCCGGTCCTCGCCGGAACGACAGCGCCGCAGGCCGTGGCCTTGCGGACCATGCCAGACAAGGAAGAAATACAACGCGTGATTCCATCAATGTCTGGCGATAGGCAGTTCCAGCGTTGCAAATGGAACCCCTTTTGCAACGCGTTAAAAGTCGCATCCGATCACATCGTGTTGCAAAAGCTAGCACTTACGCGACAAGCCTATGTCCGCTTTCGCCCAAAGTCGGTCATTCGAGGCTTGTCCCGCCGATCCCCAAAGCCGCCGTTCGTGATGCGAAAATCAAAATTTTTGCATCAGAGGGAGAAGCGGATGCTGGTCAACTGACGCACAATTGCGAGCATCTGTCTTCTATGCCACCGTACGTCACTCAACGGTGCGGGAGAGAAGACGATGCGTTTACAACATGTCTTGTTGGCCTCGGCGGTCGCTTTCACAACCCTGACGGGGTGCAGCCAAAAATCTAGCACAACTACGCAGGTGCAGAAGCGATTGACGGTTGTTGGCTCGCCGGTCGACGTGAAGCGCTTTGTCTCTCTCCAGGGTGCGCTGCGACCTGCTCTGCCAGTGTCCGGCCCCAAGACGCTTCCAAATGGCCAAGCTGAAGCCACGGTCATGCTGCCAACGGCGTTCAGCGGCGAAGACGCCGTACACGCAACGAGGGAGGCACTGGCGGCTGGGCTGAGTTACACTTTCGAAGATCGTCGATCCGTAACAACGATCTGATTTCGCCTGAGGCTATTTGGCAGTCCTCGATCTTGGCGTTTGTGACGCAAAATTCACAAGTTTTGCATCAACTTAAAAATGGCCGGAATGCAGGCACTTCCGCGATGCATAATTCCGATGCACAATCAGCGCATGATTTACGGCTAGCTGCGATGCTCGGCAGCGACGAAGCGCTCACGCGCGAACTGGTTCGTCGGCTTCCTGCCCTTCTGCCCGGCATGCCGGCTTAATCGGGCAGCCCACTCAGGCGTTCCAGCATCCGGAAGCGGGCCTGGCCACTTCCGGATGCCCCGCGTCAAAACGCCAGCCGAACTCCCGCGCGGGCCGACGCGCGATGGTCCGCGTCGCCGCTCTCGCCGGAAAGCGCGCCGAACACCGCCAGACGCTGCGTCACGGCGATGTCGGCACCGAGCGTCGCCGTCGCGAGCAGGGGTGCGCGGGCCGCGCCCGTCGCCAGCAACCCGAGGTCGCCGCCGCCCAGCGCAGCCAGAGCATAGGGGGTGCGCCCCTTTACCTGATACCGCGCACCGATCGTCAGATACGGCCGGGCGGTCGTTATACCGCCCGGCGAAACGGCACTTGCAAAGGTCAGGCTGCCGTCGACGAACGCCGCAGTGGTGCGCTGCTTGGCAACTGTAAGCGCGAAGGCGCTGCCCCCGGTTTCCGCCACGCCGTCGCGCGTGGTGCGGATCGCGGTGCCGCCGATTCTCGGCCGCACCGTCCAGGCGCCCGACAGCGGTACTGTGGCATCGATGCTCGCGTCCGCAGTCCAGCTATGCAGGTCGTAGCGCCCAAACGCCGTCCCACCCGGCAGCGCGCGACGCGTGTCCGCCTGCGCGCCGTCATAGGCGACCATCGCCTTCATGCCGACCGCGCCACGCTGCACGCGGCCGTGCACGCCCGCGACGCCGCCATCGGCCTGCGTCCGCGCACCAAGGCCGGACAGGGTCTGGTGGCCGTTCAGCCACCCGCCGAACGCTCCCAGCGACCAGCCCTCGCCTGCGACGCCGATGCCGGCGAGGAAGCCATAGCCGTTGACGGTGGTCCGCGCGGTGCCGCGCGCGACGTCCGCGCCCAGGGTGCGCGTGCCGCTAAGCGCTGAGGCGAAGGTGTACACCCCCGGCGTGTCGCGGGTCGGCGCGAAGGCGCTGCCGCGCGCTGCGTCGGCCAGCGTCAGCCCGTTCTCCACGCCGATCTGGCGTGCGGCGGCATAGGGTTCGGGGGTGACCTGCGAGAACGCCGCGGCATTGGTGCCCCCAGATGCGCCAACCAGCAGCGGCGCGGCGGCGATCAACGCGGCGCTCGCCTGCCCGCTAGTCAGGACGCCGTTGATGTAGTCGATGCTGTTGCGCACCTGGCCGGTATAGCCCGCGTCGTTCCGGAACTGGCCGAGCAGCCGGATGGTGTTGGCATCCTGCACCACGTAGCCGAACAGCGAAGCGGGCTTGACGACGGTGGTGAAGCTGCCGGTGATGCCGCTGCTGGTCGTGATGAGATCAAGGCTCTGGCCCGGCGTCAGCGTGCCGGTCGAGACCAGTTGCAGCGTCGCCCCGCCGGCGATCGTCAGCGCGCCGTTAATCACCAGCTTGTCGGATATCGTCGGCGTAATCTCGAACAGCGATGTCGATGTCGAGGCCAGCGCGACATTGCCGTTGACCGTCATCGTTCCCGGTGAGGCGCCGGGGCTGAGCGTTCCCGCAACCGCGATGTTGCCGGTGACCGTGCCTGCCGAGCCGAAGGTCGCGCCCTGGCTCACGGTGAACGCCGCGGCGGTCATGCTCGAGCCCGCCAGTCCAACCAGCCGCCCGCCGGTCAACGTGACATTGCCCAGCGAAGCGGCGCCCGCGATGGTCGCGAACCCGCCGCTCATCCGATATGCCTCGACATTGGCGATGCTCGAGAACGCGACCGGCGCCGTGGCGCTGCCGCCCGACACGTCGATACTGTCGGTGCCCGCGCCGCCGTCCACCGCGTCCGCAAATCCGCCGGCGATGATGAAGCGGTTGTCGGCCGATCCGAACGCCACGCGTGCCGCGAGGCCCGCGTCGGCGGCGATCGTCAGGTTGCCCGCCGCGGCCAGCGTGTCATAGGCGAAGCCGCCACCGCCGAGCGTCAGCGTGCCTGAGCCTTCGGTCGTCAACCGTGCGAAGTTGGTGAGCGTGCCCGCGCGCAGGCCTAGATCGCCAGCCGACAGGTCGAGCGTTGCCGCGTTGCTGCCTGCGCCCCCGGACACGATGCCGGCGAGCGTGCCGCCCGCCGCCAACCGGAAACCGTCATTGCCCGCGCCGAGATCGATCGTCCCCGCGAGCACGCCGCTCCGCGTCACCGTCACCGTCTTGTCGCCACCGGCGATCGCGATCGACTGCCCGTCGCTGCCGAGCGTGCCGGCGATGGTCAGTGCGTTACCCGTAAGCGCCAGCGTCTCGAACCCGGTGGCGGTACCTGCCAGCGTCACGGCGCCCGTATCGGTCAGCCGCAGCGTGTCAGTGCCGAGGCCCCCGTCATAGCGGCCGGCCAGCGTTGCCGCGCCGATCGCGAGCGTGTCGTTGCCTGAACCAAGCCGGACCGCACCGACATCGCCGTCGAGCGTCACTTGCGTCGCCGGACCGGTCGCAGTGATCTGGCCTACCGCGTAGCTGCCCAGTCCCAGTGATAGGCTGGTACCGGTGAGCGCGATCGACTCGAAGTTCTGGTCGAGCGTCAGTGCCAGCGTGCCGCTGCCGTCCACCGCCAGCGTCTGGAAATTGGCGCGCGCGCCGATGCCGACGCGGTCGCCCCCCAGCACCACGCGGTAGAGATTGGTGCCTGCACCTCCGTCGACGCTGCCATTGGCGCTGCTGCCGAGCCCTTCGACATAGGTGTCGTCGCCGGCGCCGAGCAGCACCGCGCCGCCGATCGCACCGGTGTTGATGACGATATCGTTGCCGTCCGCCAGCGTTATCCCGCCCGCGATCGTGCCGGCATTGACGAGGGCCAGGGGGCCACTGCCGGCCGATCCCGTGACGGTGGTCTCGCCCTGGGTCGCCAGCGTCTGGCCCGCCGCGACTGTAAGGGTGCCGCCGGTAAGGCCGATCGTGTCGACGCCGAAGCTGCCCGAGAAAACGCCCGTCCCGGTGCCGGTCTGTGTCACGCGTTCGAAATTTGCGATCTGCGATGCGGCGAGCGACACCGTGCCGCCTGTCGTGGCCAGCTCATAGCTATCCGTGCCGTCGCCGCCGTCGGCGAGCCCATTCGAGGCCCCTCCTACCCGCTGGATGAAGCGATCGTCGCCCGCGTAGAGATCGACCAGGCCGTTGATCGTGCCGGCATTGTCGACCGTGTCTGTGCCGGCATCCAGCCAGAGGTCGCCGGTTATCGTCCCGGTGTTGCGGATCATGTTGTCGAAGGCACCGTAGGTGACGATGGCGGCGCTCCTCGTTGTGCCGACCGCACTGATCGTGCCTGCGTTGATCAGGTTCAACGCGCTGTCCTGGGCGAGGATGGCATAGGCGCGGTCGCCGGTCGCGCTGATCGTGCCGCCGGCTGCGTTAGTGATCGTTCCCGACAGGTTGGCGCCCTGCACGTTCAGTCCGTAGGCGCCGGAGGGATAGTTTCCGCCCGTCACCGGCATGGCCGTCGCCGAAATGGTGCCGGTGTTGGTCAGCGCATAGGCGAAGGGCTGCGACGGCGATTGGATATAGAGGTTGAGCGCATACGCGGATCCCGGGCTCTGGGCGGAGATCGTGCCGCTGTTGGCGATGCTCGCCGTGCCGCCATTCCCGCGGACGCCGATCTCGAAGTCGGCGGCGGTGGTGCCGTTGCTGCTGGTGATCGTGCCGCTGTTGGCGACGCCGAACGACACCGGCGCCTCGGCGGAGTCGGACAGCAGCGAGGTGTACAGGCCGCCGTCGATCCGGCCGCTATTCTCGATCGTCATGCTCTGCGTCGCGTACAGGCCGGCTGCCTGCGTATAGTATGTCGCCGTGCTCGAAACGCCGATCGTGCCGCTGTTGGTGAACGACGGCACCGTTGCATACACGCCGCCCGCTACCGCGCCGGCGTTGCTCAGCGAGGCAAGAACCTGATCCGAGGGGAAGATCGAACCGGCGAGATAGGGCGAAGACAGCGGATAGGGCAGCGACGTCGTCAGCATACCCGCAATATTCGCCTGGTTGACGATGCTACCGGTGCCGACGACGTAGAGATTGCCGTTGAACGTGTCGCTCGCAGTCGCGGTCACGACGGTATCGACACCGACCGCCTGGACCAGCGAATCCTCGAAATTGCGTACGCCGGCCGGGGTGATGTCCACCGTACCGCTGCTGGCGAACGCGCGGCCATAGATGTCGGTGCCCTCGCCGCCATCGACGATACCCGAAACGCCGAGCGCATCGCCGGTCTGGAGCAGCAGGTCGTTGCCCGTCCCGAACAGCAGGTCGCCGGCGATCGTGCCGCCGGCCGCAATGTAGCTGGAGGAGCCGTAGCTGCGCGAATTGGGCCCCGCATACCCCAGATCGACCGTACCGGTGATCGTGCCTGCATTGCTGAGCGTCGCGGACTGGAGCTGGATCGCGTTACCCAGGCCGGCGATCGTGCCGCCGGCCTGATTGGTGACCTGCAGCAGATAGCCGGCATTGTCCGTGGTGATCGCGGCACCGCCGGTGGAGACCAGCGAACCACTGTTGACGATCGTCCGAGGGCCCGAGAAATCCGAAGAATAGAAATAGCCGAACTGCGCGGCGCTGCCGCCGACGCTGATCATGCCGCTGTTGGTGAGCGAGCCGAAGCCGGTCACGCCGGTTGACGCCTTGCCGCCGCTGGCCTGGGTGATGAGTCCCGTGTTGCTGACCACGGCGGCATTCGAAATCCCGGTCGCACCGTTCAGCGTGATGGTCCCGGCATTGGCGACGTTCGCGCCGCCATAGATCGCCGCCGTTGCATAACTCGTCTGATCGTTCACAACGACGCTGCCAGCGTTGGTGAAGCTGTCGCCCGCCAGCAGTGTAACGGCGCCGCCATAATACGCGCCGTTCGTGGTGGTGCGCGTGACGGCGATCGCTCCGCGACTGGTGATCGACAGCGCGCCGGTGGTCGTCGTCGCGCCGGGATAGGTGATGGCATAGGTCGACTGGATCGCAGGCGCATTCGACGTCGCGATCGCGGCGTCGAAGTCGACGCTGCCGTTGCCGGCAAGTTGAAGGGGCTGGACGCGGGTCTGACCGGCGGGCGCGGTCATCGTCAGCGCCGCGCCGTTTGCGAGCTGATAGCCGACACTGGCAAATGGCCCCACATTGCCGGTCGGAAGCGTGGCGGTTGCGTCCGCATTGACTGCGTACCGCAGTGCAGAGCTGCTACCGGCGGTGACGGTGCCGGTGATGCCGGCGAACTGGCCCGGTCCGGTGTTGACCAAATCGGTTACCAGCGTCGCCCCGTTGCCGAGCGACAGATTGCCGTTCAGCACGCCGCCTGTCTGCGCGATATAGGACAAGCTGTTGTCACCGCTGAACGCGCCATTGAAGGTTACATCGCCGTTGATCGTGCCAGCGTTAGCGACGCCCGCATTGAACGGACCGACCGAGATAGCGCCACCGCTGCCGCCATTGACCACGCCGCCAGCAGCGTTGATCAGATAGCCATAGCCCTGCACGCTAACTCCGGTACCGCCCGAGCTGATCGTGCCGGTGTTGGTCAGATAGATGCCGGTGAGCGCGCCGATGGTCGCGCCGCTGATCGTGCCGCTGTTCGATCCGGTATAGCCGACGTTCCCGTACAGATCGACGCCGACACCGCCGGTGGAGATGATCGTCCCGCTGTTGGTCAACACGCCGTCGAACAGCGACACGCCTGTGCCGGTGGCGGCGATGACCCCGCTGTTGATCACCGGGTTGTATGAGACCGATACGCCGGTGCCGCCGGTCACGGTCACGCTACCGCTGTTGGCGAAACTGTGGCTGCTCAACACGATTCCCGCCGATCCAGTGTTGCCCGTTAGAAGGGCAGTAATCGACCCCTCGTTACGGAACTGCGCGCTGGTGTCGAACGCGTAATCCAGATCGCTGACTGCGCGCGTGGCGAGCGCGATGGTCGCCTGGTTGACCACCGTGCCCTGCCCGGTGACGACCAGCGGGGTCGCGGTCGAGAAGCCGACCGTCAGCGTCGCCGTGACCTTCGCATCGGGCGCCAGCAGGAGTTGCCCAAAGCCCGCGTTCAGGTCGATCGGCGTCGTCACAAGGGTGTCGGTGGCGAACACCACCCGCTCGGTATTGGTGCCGCCACCCGCGTTGATCGTGCCCGTGATCCCCGTCGCCAGTGCACGCGTCCCCACGTAGCGCGCGATCAGCGTGTCGTTGCCGTTGCCCAGCGTCACTGATCCGTTGATCGTGCCGGCGGTCGAATCGATCGTGCTGCCGCCGTTGCCCGCGGTGACGTTGCCCGTCACGGTGCCACGGTTAGTGAAAGTGAGCGACGTCGACGCCGCGATCGCGGGCGCGCCTGCACTGCTGATCTGCCCGCCCGCCTCGTTGGTGACGGTCAGCAGACCGCCCGACAAGGCTAAGCCGCTGCCGGCATTTGCGATCGTCCCCGCATTGGTGACGGTCATGTAATAGTTCGGTCCGGCCAAGATCGTCGCCGCGACCGATGTCGATCTGATCACCGCGCCCGCCGCATTGGTGACCATGGGCCCATAACCGATCGTGGAATTAAGCGCGCTGCCCCCGCCGCCGTCGATACTGCCCGCATTGGCGAGCGTGGACAGCTGTCCGACGATCCCGCCGACGATGCTCGCGCCGGCGCGGTTGGTGATGGTCGAAAAGCTGGTGAGCAGGTTCGGATATCCCTGCGCGGTCGACACCGTGTTGGCGAGCAGCGCAGTCCCGCCGGTGCCGGTCACCGTGCCCGCATTGTCGACGCTGACGGAGACGGTGCCGTTTTCGTTGCCTGGCGACTGGAGCAGCGCCAGCGCCGTTGCGCCCGTCACGCTGCCGCCCGCGCCGACGGTCAGCGCCGTCTGTTGCGTGCTGTAATAGGAGCTCGGGTTCAGCGTTCCCGAGTTAACCGCGATCGCGGTCTGCCCCGGCGCGGAGACGGTGCCCAGCACGGTGAGCGTGTTCGTGGAATAGGGAGCCGAGCTAGCACGCGGCACATCCACCGCGATCGCCGGCGCGCTCGTGTTCGAGACGGTAGCGCCGCTCGCGACGATCAGTATCGTATCCCGGGTCGTCACGCGGACGCCATCAGTGTCGGTCCCGGCGCAGGTCGTCGTTCCGTTCGCCGTGGTCGGATCGGGCGCGCATTGCGCCTGAGCGACCGCCGGCAGCGCCAAGCCCCATGCCAGCGCGCTCGTCCCGAGCACAAACGACAAACGACGGCAGCGCACGGCCGGAGCAGAACGTATCACGATTGCATTCCCCCTAATCGGCATCTTTGCTGCCGTCTTTCGTTTCTCTGCGCGACTTTCGACGACTTTGTCCAGTGGCGCGTAAATAGGCCCCGCATATCTCGACGGGCTTCTATTCGTAGCGATTGGGCGTAAGCGGTCACGGTCTTGTCGCCAATGCTCTAACTTCCGAACGTTTCGTAAGTCCTGAGTTTCGGACGTTGCATATGTCCCGCCTTTCGCGACAGCCCCGGTGTAGCTGCCACGTCTCCGGCCCCGTTCTGGGTAAGAGTCGGGAGGGTGGACACTCCGCGATCTGCTAGCGCCCTATGCCTGCGTCTTATGCAGCAATAGCTGCGCTCCGCTCGCAAAATTGTTCTAAAGCTGACGCCATGGCGACCTATGCAGAACTAGACCAACAGCGGCTCAAGTATATCCAGCGGGCGGAATGGAAGCTGACCCAGCTCTTCACCAGTGACCGTGCGGCGCTGGTCGACGGGCTGCGGGCAGGCCTAGATTTCGGTAGAACCGATCCGCATGCTGAGAGCAAAATTAAGCTGCTCACGGAAATGAACCTCCTGTCTCAAGGGACCTTTGAGGCACTGATAGCGGGTGGTGAGAGCTTCACTGCCCTGCATCTGATCGCAATCTGGGATCGGCTGGTAGCGGCTCAAGTTTTTGTCGCCGGCTTCCGGCGCGATGTACACGCAATCGCTGACTACCATATCGATCTTGGCCGCTTGCTCAGGCACCTGCGCGATGGCACTTTCCGCAACATCTTCTCGCCTGCCTCTGCGCTTCACCGACACTATGCATCCGTTACGGTCGCAGTCGACGTCGAAACTGAACGGAGGGTCGAAGGGGAGGAGGGCGAGCAGCTGGAGATCGGGGAGAGCAGGGGCAGCGGCTTCATCGTCCGTCATCCTCATGACGGCCCGCTCTGGCTGGTCACGGCCAAGCACAATGTGGACCCGGCAGACGGCTTGGTGAAACGCGTACGCCGGTACGTGACCGGGGAGGGTGTCGAACTCACCGTCGGACGAGTTTACCTCTCGCCGCGGTTCGACGTGGCAGTCGTGCAGTTGAAAACCGAGATACCGGCAACGCCGTTCGCCTTCGGCGATCCGACTAGCGTGTTTGACGAGGTTTTTACCCTCGGTTTCCCGCAAGTGCCGGGCGCTCAGGAGGCGCTTCTCGGGCATCGAGGCGAGGTGAACGGGCACGTCGATCTTTATCTCGATCGCTGCTCGGCGATCCTCATCTCGAACTTGGTCTCGCCAGGCAGCAGCGGCGGTCCGGTGATGGACCGGTTTGGGCGCTGCGTTGGCATGACCATCCGCTGGCTTGAGGCCGAATGGGATAACGAACGGGCGCGCTTCTCAGCCGCGCTCCCCGCCATCGTTTTGAAGGATACGATCGCAGAGGCGCGGTTAGCATCCTGATCATCTCCGCGCGCGGAGCACCTCACGTCACCGTCAGGCCGAGACTGGTGCAAGTGAGCTATCATCGTTGCCACGCGCTCAATCGGCTATGTCGCAAATGTGCTGACATTTTGCGGTCGCGTATATCCCGATATATGCGGCGGGAGGCGACAGTATCTATGTGCCTCGAAGAGAACTTGAATGACCGTGATCCACCGGCCCACCCGCTGATCGGGCGCATTGTAATTCTGGCCACCTAATCTACCACTGACGATCAGAATGCCGCTCAATGCGGCGGCGCCATCCTCGACGACGGATATGGTACAGACGGGCGGGGGAATGCGAAGATGTCTTATGAAACAAGCAGGGGTGACAACGGCAGCTTCTACGATGGGTGCATCCGGACCTACGGCGCTGCCACGCGGCTGATGGGGGAGGTCTGGGAAGAGGTCGTTGGCAAGCCAATGGAGACGCTCTCAGGATCGCCAAAAACCCGTTTCCGGGAAGCGCTCCGCTATTACGAGGAAGCGATCAGGCGCGGCGGTGCCCCCAGCCTTGACGGCATGCTCCGCAAGGCGGCTGCTGCTGACGAGGTTCTCAGATCGCTAATAGACGAGAGTCTCGACAAGCCCGACGCGGCGCTTTCACAAGACGTGGACGACGTGCCGCCGACAGTTTTTAAGGACGCCATCAGAGAGGAGGCGGGGGAACAGGCCAGCGACGAGCCCGTCGATATCGATCTGGATCAGTTCCTGAGAGGTGCCGTAGCGCGTGTTGTCCGCACGATGACTTGGAGGCGCCGGCTCAACGTGGGGGAGAATAGGCACTTCCCACGGATGATCCAATGGGTACGCGAAATCCAAGTCGAGACAACATGGAACGATCGCGTGGGGCTGCGGCTCATGAATAAATCCGGTGCCGGACGTGTCGCTGCATACCCGCGGGGCCCTCATGGTCTGAAGGTGCGGATTGATGCAAACTGGCTCTGACGAACCCGTAGCGAATGAGGAACCATCGAGCCGCTGGTCGACGACTGGATGGCGCCGCTGGATAAGCGTGGGTCGACATTGGAACACAGCGGAAGAGAAACGAGCCGCCGGCTCAACTCTCGACCTATTTTTCGGCGCATTGCTAGGAGCAAACCTTGCCCGCTCCGCCGACGTCAGCACCGTCCGTTACGCGTTCACGGTCGGCATAGGTGCCTTAGCTTTCGTAGTGCTGGCGGCCACGAGAAAATCGATCAGCCGATTCCGGACTTTGGGAATATGGATTCTCCTTCTCGCCTGCACCGGAGCGGCTGTCGCCGCCTCGTTCATCCCCACCCTGAATAGCGTCGCGGATTGGGTTAAAGGTCCGCTTATCGCGACGGTCGTATGGCTTATTATCGGCTGGTGGATCGACAGCCCGGCGGGCCCCGATACCGCTGATGCGATTCCAACAGGACACGATTCCCCCTCCGCCGTCGAACTACCGGGACCACCGCTCCTGTCGATAGCTCTGACCGGTCTCACCATCCTCGCCATCACAGTCGCCGGATACCTGAAGTTGGCTACCGTCAGCGAGCACCCATTCGCCTACCTTATCTATGGAGCCGGGATATTCGAACTGGTCCTCGGAGGAGCCGCTCTCGCAATTGCTATTGGCGGCGTTGCGCTGGCTAACCGTGCCGCCGAGACGCTTCCCGAAACCGCTTCGGCCACCCAACGGGATCATCGTACGATCAAGCAATACGGTGGGACGTTGATGTCCGCCACGGGTGGGGGTGTCGGACTAGTTCTGTTACAGGGAGCGCAGTCGTCGACGGCTGTTCAAGGATCCTCAACTGTAGGCTTCTTCGACCTGATGACGTGGCTGGGTACCTTCGGCACACTGGTGGTCGTCGTATGCGGAGCGCTCGTGGCGGTGTACGCCAAGCGTCGTGAGGACGAGGCCCGCCAGTTGGATTCCGTTCGCAACATGCGCCAAGCATGGATCAACGAGGTCCGAGATCTCCTCGCCTCGCTTATGCTTAACGCTCGAATCCTAGCTGACGCGGCCACGCATAGAGTGGTGTCGACCGACGTAGTTCGCCTAGCCCTCGCTGATCTCCGCCGGCTCGAGTTACACCTCAATCCGACCGAGCCGCACCACGTTGTGCTAATCGAAGCGCTGCGGTCGCTTCTTCACCACTCATCGCTTCAAGGTCATCTTGGACAGAGTGCCATCATTCCCCTCGCATCAACGGAGTGGAGCCAGTTGCACGATTGAGTAGTCGCGCTGTCACAGCTCGCGCTCAAGATCGAGTGGATCGTAACCAGTCACGGGCCGCGCCTCGTCGAGGTCAAGGTAAGAACGCTTTGGACAGCTTTGCGCGAATACGAGACACGGAACGAGCCAGAGCTTCGCAGGCTGGCCGTGCAGGCATGGTCAACCCGGCGAAACAGCGCAGAACACTTGGTAGCGCGATCAGAGGCTCCGCCACCCCCTATAGGGGGCGCTGCGCCTCTGCGTGTTGAACCGGATACCAGGACTTCTGTCGACCCTGGACCGCCTAATCTACCGACCGATTAGAAGCGTCGAGAGTAAATACCTTCGAAGTACGCATCTAGTGCCAGCTCTATCCTTCGCCCTTCATGTTGCGAATGTGCTGATTTCCGGCCGTATCGAATGTCGGCATTTTTGCGACACCAGCAAATTCGATGGTGAGTAATACGAAGGCGTTGATCTCATGCGACGAATCAAACTTTACCGCTCATAGACACCCTGTGTGATCAACGGTTGGGTGCCAGTTTGCGCTCGCGTCACCTATCCATAAGCCGATTTATACAGGGTTATCGACCACAGCCTGCTGGCGGTTCATCGAGATGATGGCGCATCCAAACCACTTTGCGCTACCCATCCTCACGATTTCATTAAAATTGCGAGGTTTTATCAGGTCTTTAGGTGGTGACGAAATAGCGATGTATGATTGATCACTTACGCGCATTGACGCCGAAAAATCATGGAGATACCCTAAAAAACCTCCGATCATGGAGAACACTGGAGGTTAAAATGCGTCCTTTGACAAACGCCGAACTGTCCGCAGTGTCGGGTGGAAGCGACAGCTTGGACAGCTGGCTTCAGGGAATGATTTTTGACGGTGTTTTTCAGTATAGTGGTGGCACAGGGTGGGGTTCTGAAAGCCCTCCACCGGCGCCCGGCTGGTGGGGTGATGCCACTGCACCCGAATTTCAGCATACAGTCGATTTAAACAATAATCCCAATAGTTCCTATTACCAGATGTTCTGGCCCGCTGGTGCAACATATGATCAGGCAGCTAGGAATTTTCCCGGAATGCAATTTGTTCCCTGAACAGTAAAATGGATCAATATCTTAGCTTTTTTTCAGGCGGTGTTAAAGAAGTCGGTTGTCCGCAATTGTCGGACTTTAAATTTAATAAATACAACAACCTGATTTCTGATATATCTAAGATAGATGAGTATTATAGAAGGCAGCCAAGCAGAGGCCTCGCAAACGATTTAAACTGCACGTGTGCAAGTATGTTTGCTCAATCCGATGAATCGGCGGACAACAAATTGCTTCGCAGGCTTCTGCTTCGCCCAAGCGCGCCACCAATAGTATACTCGTATTTATCCAAATTTAGAGACGAGCCTTTTAGTGGTGGGGCGTGGGTTGACGACTTGGTGTCAGCATTAGTTGGCCGTAATGTGTCGCCGCGCGACGGCGATGTCTTCTCTACTAAAGACAGTTCTGGTATAAGGGTAAAATACCCAGCCGCAGCTGTAAGTGGTAGCTGGCTACCTTTTACTCAATTAGCATTGAGTAAAACTATCGAAAATCCCGTTGCTTCGGCGGGCATATCCTACGCGGCTATAGTTCTCAATCATCCATACGCCGACGGGAATGGAAGAATCGCGCGGGCTTTTTTACAGGGCTCACTTCATAGAAGTGGAATATACTCATCTCCATTTCTACCTATTGACACAGCGTTCAGTTTAAGTGGCGTGCGCCTAATTAGATCCCTAAAAGATCTTTCCGATTATGGAAATTGGAAAGATTATTTAGAGGTTTTTAGTTCTATCATCAGTAATTCGTTAAAACTGCACCACAAGTATTGCGCATAGTGAACTTGTAATGCGAGCAATTAAAAATAATTGCCGCATAAGAGATGCCACGCCTTGAGAAAACACAATCTAAAAGGCCTTCCGCATTCTCCGAACTAACCATCGAGATTTATTGATATCAAAGATTTCGTTGGGCCGTCACCCGCCATTCAATCTCGAAAGGACTGCTCGGCAGCTACTAGGGGATCGAGAAACCACTGCATCGCCGTTCTTCGATCGGTAACGACGTTCGCCTCCAGCGTCATTCCGGGCTGCAGCTTTGGCGAGAGCCCATCGGCAAGCTGTGATCTCCCCTCGATCCTGACACGCACGCGGTATACCGGACCATCGAACTTTATTGGCGCAGAATATTCCACGGCACTGACCGCCGCCCTGCTGATCTGCTCGACCACTCCAGTAATGGAACCATATTTTTGAAACGGAAAAGCGTCCACCAGAAGACGAACGGATTGCCCTGGCCTAATGAACCCCGATGCGCGGGTCGGCAGAAGAAGCTCGGCTGAGAGGCGCCCTGGAGGAGCGATGGACGCGATGGGCAGGTTAGGCTTCGCCGTTTCGCCCGCGCGTACGTTGACGGCTGCCACGGTGCCAGACACGGGCGCGCGAAGTGTACCAGCAGAACGATAGTCAAGCGTGGCTAGGCCAACACGTAGATTAGCCCGCCGAGCCCGCAACTCGGACTCTTCCACCCCCTGCTTCGCAATGCTGTCCGCCGCGTCGGATCGCAACCCAGCCGCTTGAGACCTCTGGTCGCGAATGTCACGATCGATCGCGTTGACCGCTTGCTCCAAAGTAAGCACCGCCTGCTCACGCCGATCCTGATCAAACTTTGAGATGAAGCCACGTCGGACGAGTGGCATAGCATTGTCGTATTGAGCCTGAGCAAGATTTCTTTGTCGTTCCTGCAGAACCTTTTGTCGCTCGAGTGTCCCAAGCGATGCTTCGATCGTTTCTGCCTGCTCCTGTAGCCTCGAAGCGCTGATGCTCTGCCTTCGTCGCGATGCCGCGATTTGTGCGTCCACTTCAGATATCTGCGAGCCTGTCTGTCGCCGTTCCTGTTCACCAACAGCGCCTGAGGTACCGTAAAGTTCGGTTGTAAGGATGGCGAGAACCTGTCCCTTTTTGACTTGCTGTCCCGGACGTACTGCCACCTCCTGCACAATCGCGCCAGCTGGTGCATAGGCTTCGGCCATCCCCGCTTCAGGTACGATCCATCCTGGCGCGGTTTCCTTGCGCGCGAATGTCGCTAGTGACAGAAACGCCCCAGCTGATATCGTTATAACGATTAGGAGCCCGGTTATCGTGGCGAACGTTGTCGGCTGGTAGATAGTGACGTCGCCGTAGAGTTGGCGACGCTGACCCTCGATGGCTTGGGACCGGAATAGACTCACAGCTTCGCGAATGTCACATGGGCCATAGTAGCACGATCCTAGCTGCCCACAGCGCTGAGCACCAGTCCATGACGATCATATCACCAGAGGACGGCACGCTTAGCGGGGGTCCGTCCATGACCCGAACCGTCCTCCAGAACGAAGCCGCCGAATGCGGACTTGCTTGCTTAGCAATGATTTCAAGCGCTTTAGGACACCAGGTGACCCTCGCTGAGTTAAGGCGCAGGTTCTCAGTTTCGGCAAAAGGAGTCAATCTCCGGTCACTAATGGACATGGCAGATACAATCGGCCTAGCAGCCCGCCCTCTGAGACTTGAGATCGAGGACATCTCGCAACTTAAGATACCAGCGATTTTGCACTGGAATCTAAACCATTTCATCGTTCTCGAGAGACAGAAGGGATCCCGCTATCTTATTCACGATCCGGCAAGGGGACGCCGGTGGCTCGATCGAGAAGAACTTAGTCGATCGTTCACTGGTGTGGCGCTGGAACTCACGCGGACGCCAGATTTCGTGCGGCGCGATGATCCCGAGCGGGTACGGCTTGGAGACCTTTTTCGCAGAGTTCGCGGTCTCGTGCCATCCATGGTTCAGATGTTTATTCTTGCGGCGGTAATGCAGCTTTTTGCACTTCTTTCTCCCATTCTAAACCAACTTGTTATCGACGAAGCAATTACTAAAGAAGACGCCGGCCTGCTTACGGTGCTTGCTGGCGGAATGCTGCTCTTGCTCCTGACGACAACCGCAGTAAGGCTGCTTCAAGGTTTCGTTGGCCTGTACATGGGCACACAGATGTCCTTTCAGCTCCAAACTAACATGCTGAGGCATGTTCTAAGACTTCCCGTATCTTGGTTCGAAAAGCGGCACGTAGGTGACATTCTATCTCGTTTCGGTTCCCTTCAGCCCGTTCAGGATGTTCTTCTAAATTCGGTAACTTTGGTTGTTCTAAATATTCTGGTAGGGGTGCTGTCCCTAGCGATGATGTTGGTCTATTCACCCCTTCTAACTCTTCTCGAGACGGGAAGCGTTATTATGTTTTTTATAATCAGGCTCGCAACTTTCCCTTACGTCCGACGCAAGACAGAAGAAGGCCTCCACCTTGATGCAGTCGTGCAGTCGACATTCTTAGAAACTATAAGAGGAGCTCGAACTTTCAAAATGTTTGGCCACGAACGGGACCGCGTTGCGACATGGCAAAACGAACAGGCACGACTTATCAACAACCGGATTTCGCTATCCAAATTCGGTCTCTTCGGAGGAGCAGGTACGTCACTTCTAGGCGGCGTTCAGCAGATTATCGTCTGGTTCATAGGCGCAAAGATGGTCATAAACGGCGATCTTACCTTAGGGATGCTTTTCGCTTTCCAAGCTTATACTTCCCAGTTTGGCGGAGCTACGTCAGTACTTATAACTCAAACCTTCACTTTCCGTACGATGAAGCTTCATCTCGAACGCCTGTCAGATATCATCCACGCTGACGAGGAGAAAGGGCTGGAGGTCGCAGTCGATCCACGTAGGCCTCCTATGGGGGCTATATCCCTACACAATGTAAGCTTCCGATACGCCGAGCATGAGCCATGGGTCTTCGACCAAGTAAGTCTCACTATCGAACCGGGGGAGTTTCTGTGTCTCGTAGGTCCATCGGGCCAAGGTAAGACTACGCTTCTTAAGATACTTCTCGGGTTTTACGATCCGCAAGTTGGTGAGGTACTTATAGGCAGTACTCCATTAAGGAGGTTCGGCATAAGATCATTTCGTAGTCGCATTGGCGTCGTCTTGCAGGATGATCAGCTATTCGCCGGAACTATCTTCGACAACATCGCATTCTTTGAAGCCGAAGCCGACACCGCAGCAGTCGAGGCTGCCGCACGCGCAGCAGCGATCCATGATGAAATAAACGCATTGCCGATGGGGTATCAGACCTTCACTGGTGATTTGGGATCAACCTTATCAGGCGGCCAGAGGCAACGTTTGCTGCTCGCCAGAGCCCTCTACCGTCAGCCCGACGTGCTGTTGCTAGACGAGGGCACTGCAAACCTCGACCCTGCGTCCGAACGAGCCGTAATGGACGTTATCCGCGACCTGTCGATAACAAGAATCGTTGTAGCTCACCGAGATGGGGCATCACTAGGTGCCACACGGTTCTGTGATGTTCGAGAAGGTAAGGTAACCGAGCTGGCCAGCCACTCAAACTAATTGCGTCCCCTTGCGCCGCCAAACCATTATCCAGTGCTGCCAAAATCAGTTCTTTACCGAAGGGCTGCAGCGCATCGATCGGCTCTGACGCCTAATAGAGTACCGGCAGGCCTGTGTCGCTGTTCGCAAAAGTCTGTTTCCAATTGCGCTTTCCAAATATGGGAGCTTGAGGAGCGAGAAAGCGGCCGTGTCGCAGATGTTCTGAGTTTCGAACGTCTCGAATATCGCTTCTTTTGCGACATTCGAGATCGATAACGGCTGTGTAGCGTCGCAAAGGGGTCTCTTTTGCAACGTCAAGAACACCCAATTGCGGACGTTTGTTGTATCGTTCACGTTGGCAGCAGGGTCAGCTAAGAGGCGAGCGGGAATGCGCTACCAGACGGACCGTCGAAGCCGGACACGAGCCATTGGCGTGTACGTGACCCTACTTATGATAGGCGCGGCGCTGGGCTTTCTGGTCAGGTTCGGCTTTATTACCGATCATATCCTTTGGTAGCGGCAGCCGACGGCCGCTCATTCCTGATGCAAAAATCAAAAGTTTTGCATCAGGACTGAGACGCAAAGCGGCCGTTCAGTCAGTGCGATCGGAGAGGGGGCTGTTCCAGTAGAGGTTCGTTTGCAAGGCGGCAGGAGTAACTACTCCCATGAGTCCGTCTCAGCCCGCCTTCCAGCACGGCACCGTTGCTTGCAATATGCCCCGCGCCCAAGTGGCAACTTCACCATCGTTGCTCGACAACGACAGCGTAGCTGGCGCGCCGCTGGGTTGAGTTACCCAGCTATAGCCACGCACTGCATAGTCAGTTCCGTGGCTCATCAGTACGCGGAGTGGTGCCCGCGATTGTGGAGTCTGCCTAATAGGACCGATGCCAAAACGGATCGGTAACCGCTCAAGCCGCTCAAGCCAGTCGAGAATTGCCGGACAGCTACTCGAATATGCCCAGCGCTCGACCGGCGCTACGGCGAGATCTGGTTCGACGGATATTCGGCGTAGCGCCCAGTGTAGCTTGCTATCCCGAAACACGGTCACGACAGTCCATCCCGTGCAAAACGGCTGTGTGGCAGTGATAATTACAGTTCCAAAGTATTGGCTCGACAAGTCAGTCTGGGGTGGCGGCTTTGCCGTTGCGCTGTCCAACCCAGCTTGCAACGTTGTACAGCGGTCCTCCGCGACCGCCTGCTGCTGCGGCGGCGGAGAGGGCAGCGCGAGCAATAGAGCCAGTAATAGCGGCATGACGTCCCTCCGACATACGATGCTACCCGCCAGCCCTATAGTCGCCTAGGGGAAATACTGGCCCGCTATTCCCAAGCTCGATCCTTTGGGGAAAGCCGTTGTGTCACCCAACGTCGGCGTACGCCATCTGCCTTTCCAATAGCGGTTGGTCCGCACCCCCATCACTTTCGCCGTTCGTGATGAAAGATTGAAACATTTTGCATCAGCGGAGGGCAAAATAGCTGGTTAGCTAATGCCCGAAGCAGCCACTTGCGGCAGACAAAGCAGTGCTTGCCAGAAGCCCGCAGATGAGCTTGATATCTCGAATGGAGGCAGTCTTATTTATCACCGCCTACGTTCTGATGCTCACAATCCCAGCGTCGGTCATCACAGCGATAGTAGTGATCTCGCTCCGGGCTTCTCGGCTGGTCCGTACTAATCGTGTACTCTGGATCGTCATAGCAGGCTCTGTCGTGCCTGGAGCTATGGTGCTTTATGGTCTGGTGCTCTCGTGGCCGTGGCCTTGGCGACAACCTGACGCTTTGCAGGATATGATACCGCCAGGGCCTGGCCTGTTGCTAAGCGCCTTCCCAGCATGGCCGTTATCTTTGACGGTGAGCTGGGTCGTTCTTCGCCGCGGCGGAGGCAATGGCAGCTAACTGCCAAAACCCTCGACTATGATGCGAAAATCACAAGTTTTGCATCATGCCGCGAACGGCTAAAACGTGACCGGACTTTGATGCGCAAATCTAATGCGTCGGAGACCGTGTTGCGATGGCAGAAAGCGCCCACTTGCGGCCGTACGTTGAGTTGTAATGCAATCCTAAACCGACTGCTTCTCTCTCAACGCTGCTCGGCGAGAAGCTCCATTTCTGGTGAAGTGCGTCCACCCATTCCGCTTATGCCGCGAGGCTGCCAAACAATGGATACGGAACGTCGCATCATTTTGTGATTGATCTCTGAAAAGCCTCCCAACACGCTGATCAGGGCATCTTGGCCATTGCAGCCAATGCCAACTCTATCGAGATATCCCAGGCTTCTGACCGCAGCATCTATGGAAACGCGTTCCGATGGTGTAAGTATATGGGATATTCCCTCAATACTCTTTACAGAGACAACTCCACGAGCAAGAGCGAACTCTGCGGTAATGCGACCGCCCGCACGACATAGCACGGATGCGCGGTAAGATTTCTCAATAGGCTGTAGTGCCGCCCAGTCTTCGAACGCGACGGGTGGCGGTGGTGGAGCGGTCATTGCAACCTGCCCCAGCGCAAAGATCATAAATAAGTTCATGATGTTCCTTGTAGCTCAATGCACCACAAGTAACACCGAACGGCAGCTTCGGCTAATGGTCAGCCGAAAGCCGTCAGTCCCCGGCCATTCAGCCTTCCCTTCGGTATAGCCTCGATATCGTCGCCTGATCGACGCCAAGCAGGGCGGCGACAGTGCGCTGCGTATCGCCAGCGGCGAGCCGTTGTAGCGCTTCGGCCTGCTGATGCGGAGTAAGGGCAGCACGTCGGCCGAACTTTACGCCACGGGCCTTGGCCTGGACCCTACCGGCAGCGGTGCGTTCGGTGATACGATGGCGCTCGTAGCTCGCCGCCACGCCTAACACGGCAATGATGACCTCTGCGAACTGGGAGGTGGTGTCCACCATCGGCTCTGCGATCGAGCGAAAGCCGGCACCAGCTTCTTTTACCGCATGCAGGATGTTCAACAGATCACGGGTATTGCGGGCAAGGCGATCGGTGGACGTTACCATCAGCACGTCGCCGGTATCGAGCGCGCCGATAGCGCGCTTGAGTTGCGGACGCTCGGCCGTCCCGCCGCTGACCTTCTCCTGATAGATCTTCGTGCAGCCGGCCGCACCTAGTTGGGCGAGCTGCTGCGCTAGGTCCTGACCGGTGGATGAGACGCGTGCGTAGCCGTAAATCATGTGCTGTTTTTGCATCGGATTTATGCATCGCGGAAGTGCCCGGTTTTGTGAGGTTTTTCGTTTGATGCAAAACTTGTGATTTTTGCATCATGTTCGTGGGGTCGATGGTCAGCTATCGAGAGTCCGGAGCCGACGATAGCTGACCACTGATCGCTTTAGTTGACGCCCCACATCTCGGCACGATTGCGAGCGAGCTTAATCATAAACTCGTCTAACTTGATAAGGCGGCGATCAACCTCGGCGGCCGAAACGCCGTTCCAAACGGAATGGTCATAGCCTTCGCGCAATGGCTTCAGGTCATCACCCGCCTGAAAGCGCTCGGCTATGTAAAGTGTCTCAAGCAAGTCTGTCGGGCGCTCACGCTCGCTCGTTTTGGCTAAGCCCCACTTCACGAGGTATTCAGACATGATGCCGTCGTTGGATGTACTAACCATCGTCATCCCCTTTCCCGT
>NZ_JACYTY010000011.1:0-65963 GCF_014841445.1 Sphingomonas sp. CFBP 8765
CAGCAGGAGCTTTTACAACATAGCACCGATCTTTCGGTTTAAAATTAAAAAGACCCACAACCGGTCGTTCAGCGGCTGCAAAGCGGTTCCAAACTTCGGTCATTCGTTCATGCTGGTAACCGGTGGCCCAACTTCGGCGATGGGCTGCGGACCCAACAAGTGTCGCAAGGCGGCGACTGTGGGTATCAGCGTATCGACAGTCAGATTGGTCGCGCTGGAAGCCGCGCTGTTGCTGCGCAAACAAGCAAGCCGCCGACTGTGCCTAGCGGCCACTAAAGCGTTGTGGACGGACTTTGCGGCGCCCGCGCGCCGGTAGCGGCGAGGCGCAGGCAGGGCGCCAGTCCGCTCTCAAACGACCGGGGTTGCGTGCATTCGTCGGGCCCGATCGCGTTCTAAGACCTGGCATGCATTCGAACCGGCCGTGAACCTTGCCCTCTTGCAGAGGTTGGACGGAGAAGTTTGATTTTTTTAGGAGTGGCTATGAGCCCGTCAGCGTTATCGGCGAAAGCGCCGGCATGCCTTCTTGTTCTGGCACTTTCGCTCGGCGCATGTGGCAAGATCAAGGAGAACAAGCCGGCCGAGACGGCACAGACGCGGGCCGAGGCCAAAAGACACAAGGCGGCCTGTGCGTCGAGTACAGCCTATGATCGCATGAAGCGCGTCATTTTCGATCAAGCGCGCGAGCAGAGCAACCACCGTACCAACCTCGACACGCTCGAGGCATTCTCCTTCATCAGGATGGAAAAGCCGATCGTGGAAGGCTGGGATCCGGCGCTCGACGTGACGCGCTGCAAAGGACGCATTATCCTCGACGTTCCGCCGGACTCCGAACAGGCGCTCGGAGGCGAGCGCCGCCTGGCGGCGGACATCGCCTACACGGCTCAGGGCGCGGCCGATGCCAGCGGTTTGGTCTATGCCCTCACGGGCGCAGCGCCGATTGTGGGCAAACTCGCCGCATTCAGCCTGTCGGACGCGACATACCGTCCGCGGCCCGCGGTCGATACTGAGGTCTCGAAGACGGAGCCGCCAGGCCCGGATACGCTACCGACCGAGATCGCTGATCGAACTTCGGCCTCCCAGATCGATGGTTCAAGCACAGACGACCTTGGGGAGGAGGATGCGGCACGGGCCCCTCATTCCTTGGTTGCGAAGACATCAGAAGCACCCGCGAGCGTCTCTCGGCCCGACACGATCGCCGGATCATCGGGTGAAGCGACGGTGCGGACCTTCTACAACGCCCTCGGTACCGGGAGCGGCGACGTGGCTTCTGCGCAGGTCATACCGCAGAAGAGGTCGAGCCGCGCCTACTCCGCCGACGCGATCTCGCGCTTCTACGGCCAGTTGCGGGAACCCTTGCGGCTGACCAGCATCAGCCCCCTGCGGAGTGGCGCCTACCGGGTAACGTATCGCTACGCCGCGCCGGGATCGCGCTGCAACGGCAGCGCCATCGTCCGCCTCACCTCAGGAGGACCCCGACCTCTTATCAGGTCAATCGATGCTACGAACGGCTGCTAGGATGATTGGTCGCCAAAACCGCCTTCATTCAGACGGTGCTATAACCGAAGTCGAGACCCAACGGCGCAAGTCTCGGTTATTGGCGGCGTGTATAGGCTACAAATACGGGAACCCGTAAAACCGTTCCCCTGTTAAATCACAATGGCTGCCTCCACACTGTATAAGCTTCTGCGCTCAGCAATCGCTGGGCTCGAACGAGATATCGACACGATCCAGACCGTCTTCGACATGGGCGAAGAACACGGCCGGAAGGTGCGGCTGCTCGCCTATGCCGGGTATCGCAACGCGACGGCCGTGCGCCTGAAGGGCAGGATCGTCCGTTACGGGAAGCCGCTCGACGCAGGTGACGACATGCTCGTGCGGTTTCGTGCGATGCTGGCGATTTACAACAGCCAAGAGCTCCCCGGCGTGACCGTCCACGTGGAGGGCTATGGGCAATCGCACGACATAGTCACCGACGAGGAGGGATATTTCGACGTCGAATTGATGATCGATCAGCCGTTACCCAAGACAACGCGGTGGGAGACGGTAACGCTGTCAGTCCCCGACGGCGACGTTCCCGACACTCAGGTACCCGTGATCGCGCCGGGGAACGATCAGAATTGGGGAATCATATCGGATATCGACGACACCGTGATTGAAACGGGCGCCACCAATTTCTTAAGGAACTGGCGGCGCGTGCTTATCGAACGACCGCAGGACAGGTTGGCGGTTCCGGGCGCTGCCTCTCTCTACCAGATGATTGCGCGAGACCATATCGCGCCCGCGAGACCGTTCTTCTACGTCTCGTCCTCGCCGTGGAATCTCTACGGATTCATTGCCGAGTTCCTGGAAAACAATTCCATTCCACATGGTCCGATGTTCCTGAAGGATTACGGTATCGATGCCGATAAATTGATCGATAGCGGACACGATGTGCACAAGCTCCAAGCCATCCGATCGATACTGGCCTTCTACCCCCAGCTTCGTTTCCTACTCATCGGCGATAATGGGCAGCGCGACGTAGCTATCTATACACAGGTTGTCAGGGAGTTCGGTCGTCGCGCAGCAGCGGTCTTTATCCGAGATGTCGACGGTTCCTCTCGCGAAGGTACGAGCGGCGCTTTGCTTGCCGAAATCGAGGCATGTGGCGTACCAACATTCTGCGGGGCCGGGTTTGAAAATGCGCTGGCGGTGGTGACCTCGCTTGGCCTCGACCGGCCACGCGAGGCTGCCGGAGCCGTAGTTCAGCCGGCCAGTCCGTAAACTATCGTGTCGAGCGACCCTAGGTCGTTACTACGTTACGGCCTAACCAGAATTGCACTGTTCGACTGCTTTGCGCATGCTCCCAAAGCGAATTGCGAACGAACCGTCTACCTTACAACGGACGATCGAAAGTGATGCGCCAAAACGCCGTTTCCGCACCCTTCACGCCGAAATCGTTGTCGTTCACCAGCAGTATTTGGTTCGCCGCCAGCAGAACCATGCCTTCCAAGTCTGCTGAGATTTCCGGATGATCGTCGGTATCTAGTACCAGCGACTTCCTCAGCGTCGGCAGCGGAAACGGCGCGGAAGACGCGCTCAGCTCTTCGAGCGTCGGTCGGTGCGCGATGTCGAGGTGTTCCGCTCCGAGCGCTTGTGTTGCCTCGACGGTGCAACGGTAGACTTTCGTCGTCTCGGATCCGCGCTCCAACACCAATAGGTCGCCACCTGGTAGCCACACAAGCTCGCTGACCTTGATGTCGCTGCGCTCGAATTTCCCTTTGGCTGTATCGCGGTGGAAGGCGCTTTCTGGCTCGAGCGGCAAGGCGTATTGAGCAACCACATGACCTGTCGGTAACCACACCCGCCACAGCCGCACGTGGCGCCCATGCCTGTGCGCCGCCTCGTTGGGAGGTGCCAATGGGCTTTGGAACGCGAGGATGAGGCAGCTTTCGTCCGGCGACACCGCCAGGGCCTCGAAACCTCGATTGAGCTGACGCCGTGCCGCTAGTATCGGCAGGCTCCACGACCTTGACCCAAGCCGAGGAGACAGCGGTCGTCGCATTCCGGCGTCACACATTACTGCCGCTCGACGATTGCCTGTATGCGTTGCAGCCCTCAATCCCGCATCTGACACGGTCAGCGCTGCACCACTGCCTGCAGCGGCACGGCATATCCCGTCTGCCGGACATCGAGGGCGACAAGTCGAAGCGACAGCGCTTCAAGCGCTACCCGATCGGCTTCTTTCACATGGATATCGCCGAGGTTCAGACTGCCGAAGGTAAGCTCTACCTGTTCATCGGCATCGAACGCACCAGCAAGTTCGCCATCACCCAGCTCGTCGACAAGGCTGACAGGCGAACGGCGTGGGAGCTCCTTGAGCACCTGCTGAAAGCGGCGCCGTACCGGATCCACACGATCCTGGCCGACAATGGCATCCAGTTCGCCGACCAGTCGCGCAATCGCAACACCGCCTGGTCGCGGCAGATGCGCTTCGACATGATCCTTGAGGCGAACGACATCGAGCACCGGCTTACCACGCCGAACCACCCTTGGACCAATGGTCAGGTCGAGCGGATGAACCGCACGATCAAGGAGGCGACCGTCAATCGCTTCCATTATGAGAGCCACGAGCAGTTACTGGTGCAGCGAGCTTGATTTGCATGATGCTAAGGTCGCGATATGCTGAGATCAGCGAACTGTCAGCGAAGTTGCTTTCAACGTGGCTGAGCTGTTCCCCGCACTGATCGTGAACGTGCCCGGTTCGACGACGCGATGCATCTCGACGTTCCAGAAGGCCAGATCGGCGGGCTTCAGGTCGAACGTCATCGTTCGCTTCTCGCCCGGCTGCAACGTCACGCGCTGAAAGTGCTTAAGTTCAAGGACCGGCCGGGTGACCGTCGCTTCGTCGTCGCGGACATAGAGCTGGACAACTTCGTCCCCGGCGCGGCGGCCGGTATTGGCGACGTCAACCGATACACGCACCGTTTCATCGCGGCCGATCGTCGACTTGGTGAGCCGCGGCGCACCGACGTCGAAGCTGGTGTAGGACAGGCCGTAGCCGAACGGGTAGAGCGGGGCAGTACTTTCAAACAGATAGCCGCGCCGCGAGGTTGGCTTGTGGTTGTAGAAGATCGGCAGCTGGCCCTCACTGCGCGGGATAGACACGGGCAGCTTGCCGCCGGGATTTGCGCGGCCGAGCACGACATCGGCGACGGCGTTGCCGGTTTCCTGACCTAGATACCAACCCTCGACGATCGCAGGCGCGTTCGCCTCGAGATACGTCGCGGCGAGCGGACCGCCGTTCAGCAACACGACCACCACTGGCTTGCCGGTCGCGAAGAGACGGCTGGCCAGCTCGTTTTGCTCGCCGATGAGATCAAGCTTCTGCCGGTCGCCGAGATGCTGGTCGGCCCAGGCCTCGCGGCTTAGCTGTTCGTTCTGACCCAGCACCAGCAGGATCGTATCTGCCTGCTCTGCCTTGCGCACGGCTTCCTCGATCAGCGGGGCGTTCTCCGCCGGCGAGACCAGTTCGACCTTGTCGGCGGCCCACTGACGACTGCGGGTCAGGCGAACGCCCTCGGCATAATCGACCGAGAAGCGCCCCTGTGCGGCCTGCTGCATGCCCTCTAGCACGCTAACGACATGCTTGGGCACGTCCGAATAGCCGCCGATCGGGGTGTCGCGGGCGTGGGCACCGATGACCAGCATCTTGCCGACCTTGCCCGGGTCGAGCGGCAAGACGTTATTCTGGTTTTTGAGCAGCACCATTGAACGGACGGCGGCTTCGCGAGCCAATGCTATCGCGTCGGGCGTCGCCGTCTTGGCTTCGGCCGCGCGGGCGTCGGCGTAGGGGTTTTCAAACAGTCCCATCTGGAACTTCATGGTTAGGATACGGCGGACAGCGTTGTCGACCTGTTCCTGCGGCACCTTTCCCGACCTGACCATCTGCGCCAAAGTCGCCCAGCCCTCGGCGTCGGGTAGTTCCATATCGACCCCGGCATCTAACGCGCGGCGGCCGGCGGCGGCCATGTCGGTGCCATACAACTTGTGGCGGGTATTCAGTTCCTTGATCGCGAAATAGTCGCTGACCACCGAACCCTTATAACCCCACTCGCGACGCAGCACGTCCTCGAGCAGCCATTTGTTGGCATGGCTGGGGATGCCATCGATCTCGTTATAGGATGCCATCACCGCCTGTACCGGCAGTTCCTTCACGGCGCGTTCGAACGGCGGGAAGAAATTTTCGCGCAGCGTCCGTTCGGAGATATTGGCCGGGCCGACATTGGTACCGTTTTCAGGCTGACCATGGCCGGTCATGTGCTTCAGCGTGACCATGACCTTGTCCGGCTTCAGCGGCAGGGTTGTTCCCTGAAACCCTCGAATGGCGGCCAGACCCATTTCGCTGACCAGCACCGGGTCCTCGCCATAGGTTTCCTCGATCCGGCCCCAGCGCGGATCGCGGGCGATGTCGACGACGGGCGCGAGCGCGAGATTGGCGCCGCGGGCGCGCATTTCGCGGGCGGCAACGCCGAACACGCGCTCGACCAGTGAAGGATCCCAAGACGATGCCAACGCGATCGCTTGTGGGAAGCTTGTCGCGCCGCGCGCGACATAGCCGTGCAATGCTTCCTCATGCATGATCATCGGAATGCCAAGCCGGGTCTCCTCGACCGCCCAGCGTTGCGCCGCGTTGATATAATCGGCGGTCTCCCGGGCGGTGCGGTTGACCGCATCGGCGGCAACGCCGGCGGCGTTGTTGCTGACGGTCACCCCGCGCTTGTCCGACGGACGGGTGATCTGGCCCAGGCCGTTCGGGAAGGCGCGCAAAGCCTTTTGGGTCGAAAAATCGCCCTTCGTGTCCTGAATATCGCTCTTCTTTTCCCAGATGCCGATCATCTGGGCGACCTTTTCCTCCAGCGTCATGCGTCGCAGCAGGTCTTCGACGCGCGCGGCGACTGGCTGCGAGGCATCTTTGTACGGCATGCGCTGGGCCGATGCCGCACGGTCGACGCGAGTCTGCGCGACGAGTGTGCCGGTCGCAGCGGTCGTCATCAGACAGACAATTGCCAAGCGAACGGGTTTTACACGAACGGTCACAATCTCTCTCCCCGGGGCATTCGACATCAGGTTCGACTGCGGCCTACTTTGGTAGCGCTATCGGATATCTGGGGGTAGGAAAGCCGTCAACTCATCAGCATTCCGCATCTACTGATTCTTGCGATCGGCACTGGGACCATAAACGGCTGTTCGCAAAGTCGTTTTGATAACAGCTTTGGCCATTCGTCCTTCTTACGCTGCGCTCGTCAGCCTACCCGGTCAGATTACCGCACTTAGACGGGATCGAAGCGTGTCGCGCACGTCCCGCGTATGACGACGATCTTCATATTTGCGGAAAACATCGGATTTAAACGTTTCGGTGCGCCTGCGCGCTCCAGCCTTTCGTTTCCGCGACAACCGGGGCAAGGCAGCCGCATGGAGATGATCGGCAAACCGGTTCGCGAATGGCACGACGTCACGCGACAGACTTTTCAGACTGAGATCGTACCGATGGGTGAACCAGCGGTACTACGAGGTCTGGTGGCGGATTGGCCAGCAGCCATCGCTGGCAGCCGTTCGGGCCGTGAACTGGTCGCTTATTTGGCCCTACATGATTCAGGCGCACCACTATCGACCTATGTCGGTGCCCCATCCATCGCTGGCAAATTCTTCTACCGCGAGGACATGAACGGCTTCAACTTCGACCGTGGGACGGCACCCTTCCGTGCCGTGGCCGATATGTTGCTCGGCGATCTGACGTCGGGAACCGGTCCATCGATCTACAGTGGCGCCGCATCCGCGGTGGAACACTTCCCGACATTCGCCGCCAACAATCCCATGCCGCTGCTCCCGCCGACGACATCCCCCAGGTTGTGGATCGGCAATGCGGTGACGGTATCGACCCACTACGACACCGCGGACAACATCGCCTGCGTGGCTGCGGGCCATCGCAGCTTTACGCTGTTTCCCCCCGAACAGGTTGCGAACCTGTATGTCGGGCCTCTGGAAAATACGATCTCCGGTCAACCCGTCAGCATGGTCGACCCATTGGCGCCCGACCTGGACCGATTTCCACGCTATGCCCTGGCGGTCGAAACCGCGCGGTCAGCGGTGCTGGCGCCCGGCGACGCGATCTATGTGCCAACGATGTGGTGGCATCACGTCCGCTCGACCGAGCGCTTTAATCTGCTCGTCAATTACTGGTGGAGCCCACCGAACGATGCGTCCGCTTTCGAAGCGTTGATCTACGCGATGCTGGCCATCCGCAACCGGCCGGCAGCGGAGCGCCAGAACTGGCGGGCGTTTTTCGATCATTATGTGTTCGACGCCGACGCGGCCGACGCGGACCACCTGCCGGCCCATGCACGCGGTATCCTTGGGCCCAGCAGCCCCGAGAGAACGGCGCTCATGCGCGAGTTCCTCCAGCGGGGACTGGGACGACGAGCATGAACGAGCGGCGACATGCCCGGCTGACGATCAGCCTGTCCGGTACGAACCTCGAACGCGCGGCGGATTACAACCAGCGCGTGGTATTGCAGGCGATCCGCCTGCGCGCCGTGACGACCCGGCAAGAACTGGTCGCGGTGACCGGTCTGACGCCGCCGACGATCGCAACGATCACCCGCCGCCTGATCGCCGCGGGCCTGGTCCAGATCGTCGGACGACTGCAACAGGGGCGCGGGCAGCCTGCCGTGCAATTGGGCATAGATCCCGACGGTGCGTTCGGCATCGGCATCAACATCGACCGCGACCATTTGACCTTCGTCATTCTCGATCTGGCTGGAAATGTCCGCGCGCGTGTTTCCCAGGACATCGCCTATGCCCTCCCAGAACAGGTACGAACATTTGTCGCCGGGGCGGTAACGACCTGCTGCGACGACCCTCGCGTGATCGTCGACAGGATCGTCGGCGCCGGCATCGCGGTTCCCGAACCGTTCAGCAAAGCCGGCTTCCACGATCAGCCCGCTGACTACTCGGTGTGGAACGACCTCGACGTCGCAGGCTTGCTGTCTGACCTGATGCCTTGGCCGCTGCATGTGGACAACGATGCTGCAACCGCAGCGTTAGGCGAACTGGAGTTCGGCTCGGGCCGCAATTGCCACAATTTCTTCTACCTGCTGATTGGCGCAGGTCTTGGTGGCGGCCTGGTGATAGATGGAAGCTATTACAGAGGCGCCTCTGCAAGAAGCGGGGAAGTCGGCTATATTCTGAGCCGGGTTCCCAATTCGAGCGGGAAGTCCATCGAAAGCCGCGTTTCGCTTTCCGCTCTATACGATCGCCTGTCGGACGCCGGATGCATCAGCGGGTCACTTGCCACGCTCGGCTTGGAGGACGCGCGCACCATGAGAGTCATCGACGCCTGGATTGCCGAAGCTGCCGAAATGCTGGTCGACCCGATGATCGCGATCAATTGCCTTATCAATCCACAGGCGGTGTTGGTCGGAGGTCGGTTGCCCGAACCGCTGATCGATTCCTTGGTCGTAGCCTTGACGAACGCGCTCGCGAAGCACGCCGCCGATATGCCTTCGATTGCGCCGATCAGGCGTGCTGCCATGGCTGCCGACGCACCGGCGGTGGGCGCGGCTTTGTTACCGTTCAGCGATCTCATGCTGCCCTCGGATGCAATTTTGATGAACGTCGGACGCGCCTGATCGCATTTCGTGAAAATCAAAATTAATATTGATTGACGACGCCTCCCAAGTGGTTTGAAACGCGACCAATCCCGCAAGACGGGGACCGGGGAGAGAATGATGAAGACAAAGCTTTCGGTCGCCAGCGTCCTGGCGTTGCTCATTGGCACTGCGGCAATAGCGCAGACGGGGCCAATCTCGCTCTCCCCCGTCGCACATGCCCAGACATGGCCGAAGGTGGCGGCAAAGCCCGCGCTCGATCCCATGCTCGAAACCAGGATCGGCGACATTCTTGCTGCCATGTCGATCGAAGACAAGGTTGGACAGATCATCCAGGCCGATATCGCGACCGTAAAGCCGGAAGACCTTACGACCTACAAGCTCGGCTCGGTGCTGAACGGCGGAAATTCGGCGCCCAACAACGACGAGCTGGCACCGCCAGCGGAATGGCTGAAACTGGCCGACGCGTTCTACGATGCCTCGATGGCGCGCACCGATGGTCGGCCGAAGATCCCGACGATTTGGGGGACCGATGCGGTCCACGGCAACAACAACATCGTCGGCGCCACCTTGTTTCCCCACAATATCGGGCTAGGTGCGGCCCGCGATCCCGCGCTGATGGAGAAGATCGGCCGCATCACCGCACTCGAGACGGCCGCGGCCGGACTCGACTGGAGCTTCGCACCGACACTCGCGGTCGTGCAGGACGATCGGTGGGGGCGCACCTACGAAAGCTATTCCGAAGAGCCTGCCATTGTGGCCAGCTATGCCGGCCCGGTCGTCACCGGCATCCAGGGCAAGGTGGGTTCGCCAGATTTCATGACGCCGGGCCACGTCATTGCGACCACCAAGCATTTCGTCGGCGACGGCGGCACGGGCGGACGCGATCAGGGCGATACTAAGGTCTCGGAGGTCGTACTGCGCGACGTGCATGCGGCAGGATACCCCCCCGCGATCGAAGCCGGCACCCTGACCGTGATGGCGAGCTTTTCGAGCTGGAACGGCGAGAAGATGCACGGCAACAAAACGTTGCTGACCGACGTGCTGAAGGGCCGGATGGGCTTTAACGGTTTCGTGGTCGGCGACTGGAACGCGCACGGCCAGATCGCGGGGTGCAGCAACGAAAGCTGCGCTGCGGCCATCAATGCCGGCCTCGACATGTTCATGATGTCGGGCGATTGGAAGGCGCTGTACCGCAACACGCTGGCGCAGGCCAAGTCGGGCGAAATCGTGCCGGCGCGTCTCGACGACGCCGTTCGTCGTATCCTGCGCGTGAAGATGCTTGCCGGAACCTTCACCGCGGGCAAGCCCTCGACGCGACGCTATGCCGGACAGTTCGGCCTGATCGGATCGCCGGAAGGCCATGCCATCGGACGCCAGGCCGTCCAGGAATCGCTCGTCCTGCTCAAGAACAACGGGGGTATTCTGCCGCTCAAGCCCAAGGCGAATATTCTCGTCGCCGGTAGCGCCGCCGACGATGTGGCGCAGCAGGCTGGCGGCTGGTCGATCAGTTGGCAGGGTACGGACGTGCCGAAGCGCGGTTTCCCCAATGCGACCTCGATCTGGAGCGGCATCGACACGGCCGTGCGCGCCGGCGGCGGTACCGCCACCTACTCGCCGACGGGCACCTATGCCGCGAAACCCGACGCCGCCATCGTCGTGTTCGGCGAGACCCCCTATGCCGAATTCATGGGCGACCGACCGACCCTGGAATATTCACCGGGCGACAAGGCCGATGTCGCGCTGCTCCGCAAACTGAAAGCGGCGGGCATCCCTGTCGTCGCGGTTTTCCTGTCGGGCCGCCCGATGTGGGTGAATGCCGAACTCAACGCTTCGGATGCCTTCGTCGCGGCGTTCCTGCCGGGGAGCGAAGGCGCGGGCGTCGCCGACGTGCTGTTCGCTGGCAAGGACGGCAAACCCGTTCATGACTTCCGGGGCAAGCTGTCCTTCTCATGGCCGAAGCGTCCCGACCAGTATGTCCTGAATGCCCGCGATACCAATTACGACCCGCTGTTCAAATTCGGTTATGGCCTCACCTATGCGGATCGCGCCGTGGTAGGCACATTGGACGAGACGCGTCCCGCCGGCATGGCGGTCGACGCGGGCGGCGTCTTCTTTACGAAGGGGCGCGTCCCCGAAGCGTGGAGCCTGTCGCTCGGCGAAGGCGACAGGGGATCGACGCGCATAGTCGGCAACAGCGGCCGGAGCCCGGGCGGCGCGCTGACGATCGCGGGTATCGATCGCAATGCGCAGGAGGATGCCCGACGCTTCACCTGGACAGGCACGCACGAGGCGGCCGTCAAGATCGAAGCCAACGCGCCGCTCGATATAACGCGTGAGGCGAATGGCGAGCTGAGCATGATCGTCCAGTTCCGAACGGACGCAAAACCCGCGTCGGCCGTCACTCTCTCGATGGTCGGCCCCGACAAAACCGCTGCGATCCCGATCACGGGCATTTTACGGGCCGCACCGATCGGCGAGTGGAAGTCCCTGGCGATCCCGCTCAAATGCTTCGTCGCCGTCGGGATCGATCCGCACAAGGTCACCGAGCCGCTCATCATCTCGACCGCCGGAAAACTGACGCTCTCGATCTCCGACGTTCGTCTAGCGCATGCCGATGGACCGGTCGCGGCGTGCCCGACCAACTGAGGGACTGATCGCTACGAGTCTTCTCGTCCTGCCGATGCAAAGATGGCGGCGACCCGTTATCGGGTCGCCGCTTCCATCCCGGTGACGTCACCGGGAAACCGGGCCCCGGATCGGCGTGTCAGATGGCGGCGCAGTTTGCGCGGATATAGTCCGATTGCGACGGCATCTGCGCGATCGTCTGGCGGATACCCAGCCTCATGCGCTCCACCGCCTCCACGAGCTTTGGTTCGTCGATCCCGTCGACAATCGGGTCATAGCCCTCGGGCGTGACGCCCTGCCCCAACATCACTGCGACCCAGCTCGCCAGCGAGAACAGTTCGTCGTCATAGCGGAAGAAGCGGCCTTTCGCGCGGAACAGCTCGGTCTTTCGACGCAGGCTGTCCGGCACGGTCATCGTCCGCACATGGTTCCAGAACGGTGAATCGTCCCGCGTCGTGGCGTGATAATGCAGGATGATGAAGTCGCGCACGCCGTCATACGCGCTGCCCATCAGGCGGTCATATTCGCCGGCCTCGACCTGGAGGAACCGTCGATCGGGAAACAGCGCGAGAAGCTTGGCGATCCCGGTCTGGATCAGGTGGATCGAAGTCGATTCGAGCGGCTCCAGAAAGCCGCCGGACAGGCCAAGCGCGACCACGTTGCGGTTCCAGAACCGCTTTCGCCGCCCCGTGACGAACGCCAGACGTCGCGGATCGGCGATCGGCGGTCCTTCCACGGTGCCGAGCAACGTCGCCTCCGCGTCCTCGTCGGAGATATGGGCGCTCGAATAGACATAGCCGTTGCCGGTGCGGTGTTGCAGCGGGATGCGCCACTGCCAGCCGGCGCTTCGGGCCGTAGAGCGCGTGAACGGCACGGGGGCGCCAATGTTCGCCGTCGGCACAGCGACAGCGCGATCGCACGGCAGCCAATGGCGCCAATCCTCATAACCGGTCTTCAGCGCGCCTTCGATCAGCAGGCCGCGAAAGCCGGAGCAATCGACGAACAGCTCGCCTTCGATGCGACGTCCGTCGTCGAACGTCAGGCTATCGACGAACCCGTCTTCGCCACGCAATCCGACATCGACGATCCGCCCCTCGATACGCTCGACCCCGCGCGCTTCGGCATAGGAGCGCAAGTATCGAGCGTAGAGCCCGGCGTCGAAATGAAACGCATAGGGCAATGTGCCGAAGGGCGACCGGGGATCGGGCGATTGCCGCGCGAACCGCCCTGCCGCCGCCGCCACCGCGCACGGCGCATAATGCCATATGTCGGCGCACTGGCCCTGTTTGGCGAGCTTAAGGAAGAACTGATGGAAGTTCAGCCCTTCGATATCGTGTCCGAACTGGCCGAACGGGTGAAAATAGCGCTCGCCGATCCGCCGCCAGTCGACGAACTCGATGCCGAGTTTGAACGTGCCTTGCGTCTTCGCGACGAAATCATCCTCGTCGATGCCCAGCATCTGATTGAACGTCGCGATCGTCGGAATCGTCGCCTCGCCGACCCCGACGGTGCCGATCTCTTCGCTCTCGATCAGACGGATACGCGGCTGCCCCCCGCCCTGCCTACCGCCTAGGAACTTGGACAGCGCTGCCGCCGCCATCCAGCCGGCAGTGCCGCCGCCGACGATGACGACCTCGCGGATGCTGTGTTCGTTCATGCGTTGGTCCTCAAGCTTGCCAGGTAGGCGCGGTGGGTCGGCGCGGCGGCGACCGCCTTCGACAACCGCGCCCGAAAATCAGCCATCGCCGCGCGCGCGCGTTTCGGATCGACCGCCGCAGTCAACACGTCGCCGCGCCGGGGCACGATGCCCTGCCCGAGCAGCACCGCGTGCCAGCTGTCCCGATCGAAGCTCTCGCCATCGCGGATCGGCAACCGTCCCCGCTCGCGAAACAGCGTCAGCGTCTCGGCCAGCAGCGGCGGCAACGCGACGTTGCGCGCTACCTGCCAAAACGGCTCGGGTCGATCGGACGTCGCATAGTGCAGGATCAGGAAATCGCGCAGGCGATCCGCCTCCTGCCCCGTCTCGCGGTTATAATAAGCGAGCTCGACCGCATCGAAATCGCGATCGGGCAGCGACGCAACGAGCCGATCAATCTGCGTGTGCAACACGTGCAGCGGTGCGGCCTCCAGCGGTTCCACGACGCAATGCGCCTCACCGATCGCCACGACATTGCCGATCCAGGCGCGCGATCGCCTGCCGTTTTGGAACCGCCGAACGTCGCCCGGTTCTTGGCGCGCGCCGTCTACGTAGACGATCGCCGTATCGGTTCGGCCGGGCAGGCACGACGTAAGGCGCCAACCGCCATCGATCGCTTCGACCTGCTCCAGGGGTGGCAGGACCGAATCGGCAGGCGCGGCATCCGGTATCCCGAGCGTCTGAACGACGCTGTCGCACGGCAACCACGCCGACCAATCCTGCCAATCGTCGCCGAACTGGCCGATGAGCCGCGCGTCGGCGTTGGTCGCGTCGATGTAGAGGTCCGCCTCCAGACGCCCGCCATCGTCGAGGTGAAGCGCCGTCACGCGGTGGCCGTCCGTTTCCGCATGTCGCATCCCGCTGGCCGTCACCACGACGCCCAAATGTCGGGCATAGGCTTCGATGAACCGGCGATAGACGCGCGGATCGAGCTGTAGCCCGTTGGCATAGCCACCGAGTATGTCGCCGCGCGCTGGAATGAACCGTCCCGCTGCCGCCAGCGTGGCGGCCGGTGCGAAGCTGTCGAACGGCTTGGCTCCCCCCATCCCTGCCCACAGCGTGGCGAAGGGGACCCCGTCGATAGGCATCCCGGCGGGGCCATAGGCGTGCGTATAATCGGTCCCGCTCCACCCCAAGAACCGGGTGCCGAGCCGGATGCCCGCGCCGGTCCGCGCCAGGACATCGCGCTCGTCCAACCCGATATCCGCATGGAACTCGCCGATCGACGGCGATGCACCGCCAAACAGATCGACGAAGCCTGGACGCAGGTCCGCGACGGGTATCACCGCGACCGAGACATCGGGCACCCGCGACTTGAGCGCAGCCGCCGCGCTCCAACCCGCAACCCAGTCACCGACCACCGCGATCGTTCCGATCCGCATGTCGCTCATGCCGCAGCCGCCCCCGATTGCGCGATATAGGCGGCGTGATCGGGCATGGTCATGACCGCGTCGCGCGTCTCGGCGCGGAGCCGTGCCAGCGCCTGGGCAAGCGCGGCATCGGACGGCCGATCCGCACGCTGGTCATATCCCTGCGGCACCACGCCCTGCCCCAGATACACCGCGATCCAACTCGGCTCGAGGAATACGCCCTCACGATAGGTCATCACGCGACCTCGCTTTCGGAACAGCGCCAGTTTCTCCGCGAGCGTGTCGGGTACCTCCATTGTCCGCACATGATCCCAGAACGGCGAGTCGTCGCGCGTCGTCGCGTGGTAATGCAGAATCAGGAAGTCGCGGATGCGGTCATATTCCAGATCAACAACCCGGTTGAACGTATCGCGGTCGACGGGCGAGATCGGCGTGGCGGGAAACAACTCCAGCAACTGCGTGATCGCCAGCTGGATGAGATAAATGCTGGTCGATTCCAAGGGCTCCAGGAACCCGCCGGCCAGCCCCACGCCGACGACGTTTCCGACCCAGCTGCGCGCTCTCCGGCCAGCCTTGAAGCGCACCATGCGCGGGTCCGCCAGCGGCGTGCTTTCGATCGATCGCAGCAAGGCGTCCTGCGCCGCGCCGTCGTCGATATGCGCCGACGCATAGACATAACCGTTGCCGACCCGGTGCTGGAGCGGAATACGCCACCGCCAGCCGGCAGGCATCGCGGTTGCCGTCGTATAGGGCTTCAGCGTCCCCGCGTCCGCGCAAGGGACCGCGACCGCACGGTCGCAGGGCAGCCAGTGCGACCAGTCTTCGAACGGCTCGCCCATCGCCTGCCCCAGCAGCAGCGATCGGAACCCCGAGCAGTCGACGAACAGGTCGCCCGTCATCCGCCGGCCATCGTCGAGCACGACCGCGACGACATCGCCCGTACTGCTACGTTCGACGTCGACCACGCGCCCCTCGGTGCGCGTCACCCCGTGCCGCTCAGCCCGCGCGCGGAGAAACGGCGCGTAGCGCGTCGCGTCGAACTGATACGCGTAGCCATAGGTCGACAGCAGTGATCGCGGATCGTCCAGCGGCGGCGCGAACTTTGCGTGACGCGCGGCGACGACCGGCAGCGAATAGTCCGGAAGCGTCGCGATATGGCCGGCGCGGCTGAGATAATGATGGAATCCCACCCCGTCGACGTCATGGCCGAAGGCGCCGAACGGATGGATATAGCTGTCACCGATCCGCGCCCAGTCGGAAAACTCGATGCCGAGCTTAAACGTCGCCGCGGTCGCTCGCATGAACTCGGCTTCGTCGATACCCAGACGCGTGTTGAACGAACGGATATGTGGCAGCGTTGCTTCGCCAACGCCGACGATGCCGATCTCTTCGGACTCCACGAGTTGAACCTCAGCGACCGATCGCCCCGCAACGGCCGCAAGCGCCGCTGCGGTCATCCAACCTGCAGTGCCGCCCCCCACGATGACGACTTTAAGAGAAGCTCGCGAAGGTGATTTGATAGCGGCTTCCTCTCCAGTTGCGCCGGTACGGTAATGCCGATCTCAGCGAGTGTGACCTGTAGGCAACAGATGAATGAAAATCAAAACACTTATACATCAAGTCTCTGTGTTAGCCATTGTCCTAGCGTCGGATCGCGAGCTACCGGGCGACATCACTCGCGTCCTTGCGAGAAAGAGAGTCAGCGCACATTCGCAGCTTGGCCTCGGGGGAGAAATCAAATGCCCGTCATCGCTTCGCGTAGTGCACAGCTATCTTTGGTCCGTTCGCTAGGTATCGGTGTCTCCGCAGTAGCACTCACCGCCAGTGGTCAAGCCTTCGCGCAGACGGTGATGCAGCCGACAGCCCCCACGACCAACAGCCAAGACGGCGGCATATCGCGCTCGACTGATCCTGTTGTGTCCGGTGCAGCAGCCCCCGATGCGCAGACGGGAACGCCTTCTACCGGACAAGATCCAGTGGCGGCCCAGACCGATGCGGCGACTGGAGACGAGATCGTCATCACCGGCATCCGCGCCAGCTTGGCGAACTCGCAGGGGATCAAGCGCGATGCCGACACCGTCGTCGACGCGATCACCGCCGAAGACATCGGTGCGCTGCCCGATCGCTCGGTAACGGAGGCGCTTCAGCGCGTGCCCGGCGTGTCGATCAGCCGATTTGCGGCGGGCAACGACTCCGATCACTTTTCGGTCGAGGGATCCGGGATTGTCATTCGCGGCCTCAATTACGTCCGCTCCGAATTCAACGGTCGCGACAGCTTCTCGGTCAATGGCGGCCGCGCGCTTAACTTCCAGGACGTCTCACCCGAATTGCTCGGCTCGGTCGAAGTTTATAAGAACATGACCGCCGATCAGATCGAAGGCGGGATCGCCGGAACGGTCGTCCTCAACACGCGCAGGCCCTTCGATAGCAAGGAGCCGGTCGTCTACGTGTCTGCGGACATGAACTATGGCGACTTCTCGAAGAAGGGCTCGCCCGCGATCTCCGGCCTCGCCTCGCGGAACTTCGACACGAACATCGGTCGTTTCGGCGTCCTCGTCGGCGGGTCGTATTCGCAACTCTTCAGCCGCGCAGACGGTTTGCAGGTCACCAACTACCAGGCCCGCTTCAACGGATCGCAGGACATCAACGGCGACGGGGTGAACGAAACCGACAGTCTGGCAGGGCTTGCCCCGGGCCAGGTGGCCTACGCGCCCGTGGGCGCCGGCGTCCGCACGCAGGACTTCAACCGCGAGCGCATCGGTGCGGCCGGCGCGCTGCAGTTCGAATCGAACGACAAGTCGCTGCTCGCCACGCTGCAGTTCGTGCGCAGCGACGCGCGCCAGACCTGGGGTGAGCGCACGGTGGAAACCGTGTCCGACGGCATCGACCGCGCGACGGCGCCGCGGCCTGGCACGAACTACGCCTTCGGCGACGACGGTCTTTTTGATACCGGTACGATTTCTTTGGATCGCGGCTTTGTGCCGGCTGGCGGTCAGCAGCGCGGTATGGTCACGCAGCTTGCCAATCGCGGCGTGAAGACGCGTGCGGTGACCAATGATTTCGGCGGCAACGTAAAATGGCAGGCAACCGAGGAGCTCGCGTTCAACTTCGATGGCCAGTATGTGAAATCGACCACGAAGCAGACGGATCTGTCGGTTTATGGATCGACTTTCTCTGACGTCGCGCTCGACCTTACCGGGAACACGCCCGACATCAGCTTCCTTGCTCCTAACGGCGCGAACAGCCAGGCGTATCTCGCGGATCCGGCCAATAGCTATTACCGTGCTGCGATGGACCATTTCGAGGACAACAAGGGCCACGAATGGGCTTTCAAAGCGGACGCGACGTATGATTTCGGCGACGAAAGCTTTCTGAAGACGGCTAAAGTCGGCGCACGCTATGCCGACCGCGACCAGACTGTGCGCTACTCGCTGTATAACTGGGGCGTGCTGAGCGAAGTCTGGGATGGGTCTGGCCCGGTAACCTTTGCCGATACCAGTCCGAACAGCTACGGCTTGTTCAGCTTCGACAACGTGTTCCGCGGTGACGGTCCGTCCCGACTCGGTGCGAACTACATCAACGGAAACGCGGCATCGAGCTATGACGCGGTCACCGCACAGGCGCAGGCGGTCAATGCAATCTGGCGCAATCAAAAGGGCGCGAATTCCGGCGGATGGACGCCCGCTGGCCAGCGCGCTGGTGTGGTCGCAGGCACAAGCTTCCTGCCGAGCGAGGTTTACACTAATTCCGAAGAGACCAAGGCCGCCTATGCCCGGCTTGACTTCGGCACGCAGGGCAATGACCTGTTCGGAGGCCTGAAGGTCTCTGGTAACGTCGGCCTGCGGTACATCCAGACGACGGACAAGGCGAACGGCTTCTTTACGTTTCCAACGCCCAACCAGATCATCGGCAGCGCCGCCAGTGTCGCCACCTTCTGTGCCCAGCCCGCACAGACGAGCCCCTTCTGCGGCCTGACGTCGACCCAGCAGCAAGATGTCCTGACGTTTTCCAACGGGACTGCCATCAACCAGACGACGCGCAACCGCTTCGATCACTTCCTGCCGAGCTTCAACCTGAAGGTCGGCATTACGCCGAACCTGATCTCGCGCTTTGCCTATTCGAAGGCGATCTCGCGGCCAGGCTTTGAACAGTTGCAGAGCACGACGTTGATCGCGCCGACCAGCGGACTGTCGGTATTCCAGCTCGAAGGGGGCAGCCGGAACTCCAACCCGTTTTTGAAGCCCGTCGAGGCGAACCAGTTCGATCTCACCGCGGAATGGTACTTTGCGAAAGTCGGCTCGTTGACCGCTGCAGCGTTCTACAAGGATTTGTCGAACGTCATCGTTGCCAACGTCGCGCAGACCCGATCGATCACGAACAACGGCATTACCCAGAACGTGCTGTTCGTGGCGCCGCAGAACGCGGACAGCCACAGCAACATCAAGGGCTTCGAAGTCGCCTATCAGCAGACGTACGATTTCCTGCCGGGGCTGCTGTCGGGCTTCGGCGTGCAGGCCAACTATACCTTCGTCGACCCGTCCAACATCCCGCAGGGCCGCGGTGCGCAGGCCACGTCGCCGACCACCACGATCGACGTATCGCGCCTGCCGCTTGAAGGGCTCTCGCGCCACACGATCAACGGCGCACTCTTCTACGAGAAGGGCCCCGTGTCGTTGCGGGCCGCCTATAATTGGCGATCGCGGTACCTGCTGACAATCCGTGACGAGATCGCACCATTCCTGCCAATCTACTCGAGTTCGTTCGGGCAGCTTGACGGAACGATTCTGTACTCGGTCAACGACAACTTCAAGATCGGCTTCCAGGGGGTCAATCTCCTCGACAGTACGACGAAGACAGAATCCGTCATCAACGCCGAGGGGCTGCGCGCACCGCGTAGTTACTTCAAGAACGATCGTCGATTCTCGCTGACTACACGGATGAAATTCTGATCTAAAGGCCACGCGTAATAAAGCCGAGAATTTGCAGCTTCCTGTATCCAAAAATCAAGAAGCTGCAATTTTTGGCTCGTTAGCGAAAGGGACAGTACCGTGCTCTTAAAATGCTTGCTGGGTACGGCTGTGGCCCTCGCCACCCCTTCCGTCGCCTATCCACATAATGGTGTCGGAAAACTATCGACGCAGACGTCCGAGCGCCCGGCGATAGCAACCGACCCAGCGTGGCGCACCGCCTCGCGCCTACACCGCGGCGTCAACATCGTCGGATACGATCCGCTGTGGGATGATCCGCAAAAGGCACGGTTCAAGCCGCGTCACTTCCGGATTATCAAGCAGGGCGGGTTCGATTTCGTCCGTGTCGTGCTCCAGTCGTTCAAGCACATGGATGCCGGATACCGCCTCGACGCGAAGTGGCTCGCAACGCTTGATGGTGTCGTCAAGGACGCGACCGCCGCCAGCCTGAGCGTCATTCTCGACGAGCACGACTTCAACCTATGCTCGGAAGCGCCGGACGCGTGCGAACCAAGGCTGATCGCGTTCTGGGAGCAGATCGGCATACGGTATCGCGACGCGCCCGACACCGTATTGTTCGAATTGCTGAACGAGCCGCACGCGCCGTTGGATGGTCCGCGGTGGAACGACATGCTGCGCAAGGTCATTCCCGTCGTCCGCGCGACCAATCCAGGCCGGACGCTGGTGATAGGGCCAACCCGCTGGAACAATCTGGACGAACTGCCTGGGCTCGGACTTCCCAAATCCGACCGGAACATTCTCGTCACCTTCCACTCGTACGAACCGTTCCAATTTACCCATCAGGGGGCGCCCTGGGCTTCGGAAGCCGCCGGACTGAAGGATGTGCCCTTCACGTCCGCCGACGAGGCGCGGATCAAGGCCGACTATGACAAAGTCGGTGCATGGTCGCGCGCGAACGATCGTCCCGTCCTCATGGGCGAGTTCGGCGCCTATGAGAAAAACGGCACGCCGATCGAGGCCCGCGCCCGTTACACCGCGACCGTCCGCCGCGAAGCCGAGGCGCATGGCTTCCCCTGGGCCTATTGGCAGTTCGACAGCGACTTCATCCTGTACGACATCGACAAGGATCGTTGGGTAGAGCCGATCCGCAAGGCGCTTGTACCGACGCGACGGTAGGGTATCCGACTGCACCGAAGTGATGCCTACGGCGCAAGATCGCCCCGGTGTACGAAGAAGGAGAGCACATGACGTACGAGCTGACGCGACGCACGGTTCTGGCGGGCATGGGTATTGGCATGGTCGGAACGACGCTGCCCGTCTTTGCACGGCAGCCCGACGATAGCGTTTTTCTGCTCAGCTACTTTACCGACAAGGACGAGGGCCGCGACGGGCTGAAGCTCGCGCGCAGCGACGATGGCTATGTGTTCACAGCGCTGGGCGGCGGGCGCGGCTTCCTCAAACCCGACGTCGGGCAGGACAGGCTGATGCGCGATCCGCACCTGTCGCAGGGCCCGGACGGGTTATGGCATCTCGTCTGGACCAGCGACTGGTTCGGCCCGGTCATCGGCCATGCCACGTCGCGCGATCTCGTCCGCTGGTCGAAGCAGCAGACTATCCCGGTGATGACCGCGTTTCACGGTGTCCGGAACAGCTGGGCGCCCGAAATGACCTATGACGCAACGGCGCGCGAGTTCGTTATCATGTGGTCGAGCAGCATCGATGGCAGGTTCGGCGCAACGCCCGGCGGGCGCTTCGACGGGCTGAAGCTGCGGCCATATTGTACCCGGACGCGGGACTTCCGGCGATTCACGCCGACCAGGCTCCTGTTCGACCCCGGTACGGACTCGATCGATTTCACCCTGCTCCCGCTGGACGGTGGCGGCTATCGGCTGATCTACAAGGACGAGACCCACGACGTCGAACAGCGGCGCTGGCTGGTAAGCCGTACCGCCGCCTCTCCGACCGGCCCGTTCGGTTCGGTCAGCGCTCCGTTTACGGGCACTATGACCGAGGGCCCTACCGCCATTCGGCTGAATGACCGGTACCTCGTCTATTACGACATCTACGAAAAGGGTCATTTCGGCGCGGCGTCGACTACAGACTTTGTGAATTGGCAGGACGAAACGGCGCGCATCCGCTTTCCGGACAGCGCGCGCCACGGCACGGTGATCCGGGTGCCCCGCGCCTTCGCCGACGCGATAAGTTGATCGAACTGGGATGCCTAAGCTGTGATACCGCGTTTGGAGCTGCTAAGCCTGTTTTGACCGGCGCTTGGTTTATTTGACCCGCACAGCTTGGCGACGCGATGACTCATCTCGCCTTCGGCATGGAGTGGCCGAAGGCATTTTCCGGTACAACGGTAATTGCAGGATTTGCTGACGTTGTTCCGTGGGGGGCATAGCCACCGCCTGAGCTGCGCCAACGAACGTCCGCTCACTTTAGGTCGCTGCTCAAAAGTGGCCGTTCCGGCTTCTACCCTGAAACGCCGATACGCAGTCCTACGTCTCGGACGCTGCTACCGTATCTAGCTTGGGGACGAACTTGTAGACGGTGCTCGGGAGATGCCGAGTTGGCGAGCGATATGTGCGGGCTTTATGCCGTCGGCGATCAGCTTACGCACCGCGTCGGGATCAATACGCGGCTTGCCGCCTTTGTAGATGCCTTGCGCCTTCGCTGCCTCGATACCTTCAAGTTGCCGTTCGCGTCGGAGGCTCGTCTCGGACTCTGCAAATACGCCGAGCATATCAAGAAATGCTTTCCCCGCTGCCGTGCTTGTATCGATCGGTTGCTCGGTCGCCTTGAGAGCGGTTCCCCTACCCTTCAGCTCGTGCACAATATCCTGCAAATCTCTCATCGACCGGGCGAGCTCGTCAATACGGGTCACCACCAAAGTGTCGCCTTTGCGAAGGAAGTCGAGCAGGACTTGCGGTTCGGTCCGTGCACCGCGCTCACTCCCTGAGCTTTTTTTGACCGGACGGTATACCGGAAGGCACATCTTTCGGTCTGACATGCGATCGGCCTCGTTCATCAGGTAGCGGCCTAGTTGGTTCAATTTCCGGATCGGCGAAGCCGCACTTCGTCCCTTTAACGCGCCTGCCTCTTGAGCTAATGGCGGCGCAGGTCGCCAGCTTGGGCTTCGTGTTGTTGACCTTCAGCCGGACCAGATGCGCGGGTTTTTGTAACCGCCGGTCAGAAGGATAACTTTCTGTGCATCAACAGCAACGCTCCGTTTGGTGACCAAGCGTGTCAATGTAGTGCGGCTAACGGTGTCGCGGCGCTGAAGACCTTCCCCAATTGGGCGTTTTGCCGAGGCAATGACGAGGACGAGCGTTTATGGCGGATTTTGCGGGTTGGATGGCACTGGTGGCAACCTGCGTCGCAGCAGTGATGACAGCTTCGAACCTTGGCGTGCGCGTAACGGGTTGGGGTTTTGTCATTTTTACGGTGGGCGCGGCGGCCTGGGTTGTAGTGGCTATCGCTACCGATCAGACGCAATTGCTCTACTCGAACATTTTTCTAGGCCTAGTTGACGTCTTTGGTATTTGGCGATGGCTTGGACGGCGCGCGCGCATCAGTGACACCGCTCAGGCCGAGGTCGCACGCAGTACGCTAGAGAATGGAGAGGCTCTTTTCTCAATCGCGACGCTGGACGGCTTGCCGATCAAGGCTAAGGACGGCGAGGTCGTCGCGTATGCGGTGGATGCTCTTGCCGCCTCCTCAGGGGGGCAAATTAACTATCTGATCATTCGCGTGGGCGGTGTAGGTGGGTTAGGTGAGACGCTGCACCGGCTGCCATGGCATGCGGCAAGGATCGCGGATGGCGAGGTCAAGACCGATCTCGATAAGAAGGCGATCCAGCGCCTGCCTGTCGCTGTCGCTAGCTGAGGAACTAACACGCGGCCCGACGAATGAATTGACATGTCATTCATGTTCGGTGCGCTCAGAGGCCTCGGCTCCCGCACGCGGGTTTGGCACATAATGAGGAACGACGATGGCGGTGCGACTGACGGACCAGAGATCGGTGGTCGTCATCAGCGATTGGATCGAGGGTCCGCATCGAGGCCACGCGTCCGACAATCGTCGGGCCGCACTCCCCACGCATGCGACGGATCCGGCGTCCCGGCCGTGGTCCGGCGATGGCAGTGCCAGCGTCGATGTGACCGGTGGCTATCTCGAGCGAATGCCGCTCGCGCTCGTCGCAGCCGGAATCGTCGAACAAGCGGAGATCTGGCATCATTGGCGCGGCGAGGACGAGCCGCCGTTTCGCCGCGACAACGCCGTGCTGGCCCGACGGGCGTTCCGCATCGACGATGAGACCGCACCCTTCGCATCATCAGAGATGATCGCATTTGTCGAGGCGTTTGGCGCGCCGCATATTTTGATCGTGCTAGGCCTCGGCGTCGAACCCGCGTTGCTCGACGCGTGCGCCGACAGTATCATCCTCTACAATTCGATCGACGCGCCATCGCTGCGCGTTCCGTCCGAAGTCAGCGCGCATTTCGACCTCGTCATTACCGGAGCGCAATGGCAGTCGGACGAGGTCGAAGCGCGTCACCCCGGCATGCGCACCGCGATCCTGCCGATCGGCCCCGAGTTCGCAGCGATCGACCAGTTCCGTCCGCTTGGTACGGCCAAGGATGTCGACCTGATCTACGTCGCCGCCGCGCAACCGTATAAGCGCCACGACATCCTGCTCGACGCGCTCGCGCAACTGCCACGCGATGTTCGCGCGCTCTGCGTGTTCGGCTACGGCGAGGACGCTGACGCGCTCCGCCAACGTGCCCGAGACCAGAATCTGTCCATCGAATTTGTTGGGCCGCCCGGCGTGCCGATCGATGAAATCAATCGGCTGATGAACCGCGCGAAGTTCGGCGTCGTCTGCGGCATCGACGACGGCGCCCCCGCGATCCTGACCGAATACATGCTCGCCGGCCTGCCGGTGCTCGCTAACGCCGGCCTGCGGTGCGGATTGCAATTTATCCTGCCCGAGACCGGCATGAACGCTTCGACGAACGGGTTTGCCGATGCGATCCTTACAATGCGAGAAACCTGGGCCGAATTCCGGCCCCGCGAGGCCGTTCTGAAACGTTGGGCCTGGACGCATAGCGTGACCCGCCTTGGCGAGATTATCGAGCGAATACATGATGCAAAGCAATAAGAAATACATGACCGGCCATGATGACTCGGCCGGCTCATGGTTTTAGGTTCGAACACTCACGCGGATAACCGCGGATTATCGGATTGGAACAGCGTGCACGGTATCGGACCTACCTCCAGCCTATCCACAATCGACGATGCCGCCCCGCCGCCGCTGATCTGCTTCTCGCATCTCCGCTGGGATTTCGTGACCCAGCGCCCTCAGCATCTGATGACGCGGTTCGCGCAGAACCAGAGTGTGTTCGTCTGGGAAGAGCACATCCCCTGCGACCATCCGCTGCCGTTCCTCGAACACCACCCCTTCCCCGCCGACAACGTCGTCGCGCTGCGGCCGCGTCTGCCGCATTGGTGGAACGCCGAGCAGGTCGAAGCGGGCTTGCGGCACTTGCTCGACATGCTGGTCGCCACGAGCATTCGCGCGAAGCCCTTGCTCTGGTTCTACACGCCGATGATGCTCCCGTTCGCCGAGCATCTCGACGCCGCCGCCGTGATCTACGACTGTATGGACGAACTGTCCGCGTTCCGCTTCGCCGACCCCGCGCTGCTCGACCGCGAAGCCCGGCTGCTGGCTCGCGCTGACCTCGTCTTCACCGGCGGCTACAGCCTCTACGAAGCCAAGCGTGGCCGCCACGGCGACGTCCACGCCTTCCCCTCGGCGGTCGACGTCGCGCATTTCGCCCAAGCCCGTACCGGCAACATTGAACCCGAAGACCAGCGTCAAATCTCCGGGCCGAGGCTAGGATTCTTCGGCGTAATCGACGAACGCATCGATCTGGCCCTGCTCGACGCGGTCGCCGCCCGGCGGCCCGACTGGTCGTTCGTGATGATCGGCCCGGTCGTGAAGATCGACTCCGCGCATTTGCCGCGCCGCGCCAACATCCACTGGCTCGGCGGGCGCGGTTACGGCGAACTCCCCGCCTATCTGTCCGGCTGGGACGTTGCGCTGATGCCGTTCGCGATCAACGCCGCAACGCGCTTCATCAGCCCGACCAAGACCCCCGAATATCTCGCCGGTGGCCTGCCCGTCGTCTCGACGCCGATCGTCGACGTCATCCGCCATTACGGCGACGCAGCGGCGGTGGCGATCGCCGCCGACGCGACCGCGTTCGTCGCCGCCTGCGAAGCTGCCCTGGCCCTTCCCCGCGACGGTGCATGGCGCGACGATGCCGACCGCCTGCTCGCCACGCAATCCTGGGACCGCACGCAAACCGCCATGGCTACCGAGATCGACCGCATCCTGAGCGGTAAGAAATACGCGCCCGCTCCGAAACGCGAACGCTACGACACGCTCATCGTCGGCGCAGGGTTTGCCGGCGCGGTCCTCGCCGAACGGCTCGCGAACGACAGCGGCCAGCGCGTCCTGGTCGTCGACCGCCGCCCGCACATCGGCGGCAACGCGTATGACGAATATGACGCGGCCGGCGTGCTGATCCACCGCTACGGCCCGCACATCTTCCACACCAATTCCGCCGATGTGTTCGACTATCTCTCGCGCTTCACCGAATGGCGCCCGTACGAACACCGCGTGCTCGCCAGCGTCGACGACAAGCTCGTGCCGATGCCGATCAACCGCACCACGCTCAACGCCCTCTACGGCCTGTCGCTCGAAAACGACGCGGAAGCCGCCGCCTTCCTCGCCAGCCGCGCGGAATCGGTCGAGGACATCCGCACGTCTGAGGACGTCGTCGTCGCCGCGGTCGGCCGCGATCTCTACGAGACGTTCTTCCGCGGCTATACGCGGAAACAATGGGGCCTCGACCCGTCCGAACTCGACCGCGCCGTCACCGCACGCGTCCCGACCCGCACGTCCACCGACGACCGCTATTTCACCGACACGTTCCAGGCGATGCCGGCCAACGGCTACACCCGGATGTTCGAGGCGATGCTCGATCACCCCGGCATCACGCTCGACCTCGGCGTCGAATATCGCGACGTAATCGACCGCATCGACGTCGACCACATCATTTTCACCGGCCCGATCGACGAGTATTTCGACTTCCGCTTCGGCAGGCTGCCCTATCGCAGCCTCCAGTTCCGCCACGAGACGCACGACGTCGCGGAGTTCCAGCCCGTCGCGGTCGTCAACTATCCCGACGAGGCCGTGCCGCAGACGCGCATCACCGAATACAAGCATCTGACCGGGCAACTGCACGCCAAGACCAGCATCAGCTACGAATTCCCGAGAGCGGAGGGCGATCCCTATTACCCGATTCCCCGCACCGAGAACCAAGCGCTGTTCAAACGCTACGAGGCGCTCGCCGTTGCCGAGGAAGGCGTGACGTTCGTCGGCCGTCTCGCGACCTATCGCTATTACAATATGGACCAGGTCGTGGGGCAGGCGCTCGCCACCTATCGCCGCATGGTCGCGAAGGCCGCCGTTCTCGAAACCCCCGTATTGGCCGCCGAATGACCCGCATCTGCCTGTTGACCGACAGCCGCGCCCCGTCGGGCGTCGGCGCGCACATGATGACGCTCGCCGAGGGACTCGAGGCTGACGAGATCGTCGTCGCGGCGCGCGCCGGCACCGGCCTGCTCGAACACGCCGCGGCGAAAGGCTATGCGGTCAAGGCGCTCGACGACGATGCGGACCTCGCGCGCTGGCTCGATCGCGCCGCGCCCGACATTGTCCACGTCCATGCCGGTATCGGCTGGGAAGGCCATGCCGCGGTCCGCGCCGCAAATGCGGCGGGCGTGCCGGTGATCCGCACCGAACACCTCCCCTATCTCCTCACCGACGCCGCGCAGCGCGACGAGCACCGCGAGACCTCGGCCGCGCTCGCACGCCTGATCTGCGTCTCGGACGCGGTCGGCGACAGCCACCGCGCGGCCGGCGTCGATCCCGCCCTAGTCGCGACGATCCACAACGGCGTCGGTGCGCACAGACCCTCGCGGTCACGCGAAGGGCTTCGCGGCGAATGGGGCGTCGGCGATGCCCCCGTCCTGCTGATGGTCGCCCGGTTCGCCGAGCAAAAGGGCCACGCGCTCCTGCTCGACGCGCTGCCCGCGATCCGCGCAGCGCACCCGGACGTGATCGTGCTGCTCGCCGGCGAAGGCCCGCTGCTCACCCGGACCGCACGCGCGATCGCGGCAAAAGGCCTGGCCGGCACCGTCCGCATGCTCGGCACCCGCAGCGACGTCGCCGACCTGATGACGCTCGCCGACCTGCTCGTCCTACCCTCGGCATTCGAGGGCCTGCCGCTGGTCGCGCTCGAAGCCTTGGCCGCCGGCCTTCCCGTCGTCGCCACCGTCGCACCGGGCAATGCCGAAGCGATCGAGGACGGCGTCACCGGTCGCCTAACCGCCGCCGACCCGGCCAGTTTCGCCGACGCGGTCGTCACGCTGCTGGCCGACCGCGAGCGCCTGCAATCGATGGCCAGCGCTGCGATCGAACGCCAGCAAGACCTTTTCTCGGCCGATCGCATGATCGCCGACACGCGCGCGGTCTACGCCGCCGTGCAAGACCAAAACACAAAGGGAGACGGCGTGAAGCGGACACGGATCGGGTTCATCGGCGCAGGCGGCATCGCCAATCGCCATTTCGGCGTGCTGGAGCAGTTCGACGACGTCGCGATCGTCGCGGTCGCCGACGTCGACATGGCGCGCGCGACCGAGGCCGCAGCCCGCTTCGGCGCCCGCGCGTTCGACGATGCGGCTGCAATGCTGTCCGCCGTCGAGCTCGACGCCCTCTACATCTGCGTGCCCCCCTTCGCGCACGGCGAACCCGAACGCCTCGCGATCGAGCATAAGCTCCCGTTCTTCGTCGAGAAGCCCGTCGCGCTCGACCTCGGCACCGCGGAAGACGTCGCGGCAGCCGTCGACCGCCTCGGCCTCGTCACCGCGGTCGGCTATCACTGGCGCTATCTCGACACCGTGGACGAGGTGAAGGCATTGCTCTCCGCGACGCCCGCCCGCCTCCTGTCCGGCTATTGGCTCGACTCCACGCCGCCGCCGCGCTGGTGGTGGAAGAAGGACGCATCGGGCGGCCAGATGCTCGAACAGACGACGCATCTCGTCGATCTCGCGCGCTATCTCGTCGGCGACGTGGTCCGCGTCTATGGCCAGTCGGGCCATGTCGACCGCGCTGCCTTTCCCGGCCTCGACGTCGCCACCACGAGCACCGCGATGCTCACCTTCGCCAGCGGCGCGATCGCCAACTTCGCGTCCACCTGCCTGCTCAACTGGAACCACCGCGTCGGCCTGCACCTGTTCGGCGAAGGGCTCGCGATCGAACTGACCGACCGCGACGTCATGATCGACATCGGCCGCGGCCGCCCGGTCCGCGGCACCGGCAGCGATCCCGTCGTGCTGGAGGATCGCGACTTCATCGACGCGGTCCGCGGGGGCGAGAACCGGATCCGCTGCCCCTATCCCGCCGCGCTCGAAACGCTCCGCCTCGCGCTCGCGATCGAACGCTCCGCCGCCGAAGGCCGAGCGATCGACGTCCGCGAGCGGGAGGTAGCGCATGTCTGAGTGGCGCCACGTCCGCTCGCTCGGCGTCGAACGTCCCGGCCAGGCCTATTTCTTCGGCTATGACGAAGCGCCTCCGGGTGACGGCCAGGTCCGGCTCGATCTGCTCTACACCGGGTTTTCCGCAGGCACCGAACTCACCTTCGTCAAGAACAGCAACCCGTATCTCCATTCGCGCTGGGACGCAGGCCGCGGCGTGTTCGTCCCCGGCGAGGCCAGCGCCCACTATCCGGTGCCGTTCCTCGGCTACATGGAATCCGCCCGCGTCAGCGACAGCCGGGTCGATGATTTCGCGAACGGCGACGTCGTTGGCACGGTGTTCGGGCACAAGACCGGCCATACCGCGGACCCGTTCAACGACCTGCTGACCAAGCTTCCGCCCGAGCTCGACCCGATCCTCGGCATCTATATCGGTCAGATGGGACCGATCGCCGCCAACGGCATCCTGCACGCGGATGTAGAATTGCTCGGACCCAATGTCGTCAACCTCGGCGACGGCATCCGCGGCCGCCCCGCTTTGGTGATCGGCGCCGGCATCGCCGGCATGCTGACCGCCCTGTTCGCGCAGGCCGCCGGCGCGAGCGAAGTCGTGATAGCAGACCCCTCGCCCTTCCGTCGCCTGCGCGCCGAATGCCTCGGCATCACCGCGATGACCGAGGACCAGGCCTGGGCGTACGCTAAGGCCCGCTGGCTCCACGGCGGCGACGACCGCGGCGCGGACGTCGTGTTCCAGACCCGCGCCGATGCTGCCAGCCTGCACGCCGCGATGCGCGCGCTGAGGCCGCAAGGCACGGTGATCGACCTCGCCTTCTATCAGGGCGGCGCGGACAGTTTGCGGCTCGGCGAGGAGTTCCACCACAACGGCCTCAACCTCCGCTGCGCCCAGATCAACCGCGTCCCCCGCGGGCTCGGCTTCCAATGGGACCGCCGCCGCCTCGCCAACGAGACGGTGAAACTGTTGCTCTCCCGCGGCCCCGAAATCCGCGCGCAGCTCATCACGCATGTCGTGCCCTATGACGACGCGCCCGCCTTCATCGCGCGGCTGGTCGGCGAGCGGCCCGAATTCCTCCAGATCGTCTTCAAGGTCGGCGATTGAGCACCGCACTTACCGCCGACGCCCGACCGATCCGCATCCTGTTCGTCTTCGCATGGCTCGTCGTCGGCGGCGAGGAGACGGAAGTGCGACTGCTCGCCCAAGCGCTCGACCCGACGCGCTACAGGATTGAGGTCGTCGCCTGCTTCCGAAAAGGGGGCATGCCCGAGCAGACGCACGAGCAGCTGGAAGCGATCGGCGTTCCCGTCGACCGCACCCCCTACGCGCTCGGCTTCGACGAGACCGTCGCCTACCTCGCGAGCAAGCTGCCAGCGTACGACATCGTCGTCTCGTGCCAGAACGTCGCGGACATTTATCCCACGCTTGAACGCATGCACCTCCGCCCACCGTTGATCGAACATGGCGGCCTCGTCTCCGAAGCGCTTGCCGGCCCAAAGCATTTCACGGCGCGATATGTCGGCGTCTGCGCGTCGATCCGCGACGCAGCGGCCAGCAGAATGCCCGGGCGCGAGCACCACGCGATCGAGATCCCGTCGATGGTCGACACGCGCGCCTTCGATCCCACCCGACGCGTCCCCGTGCGTACGGCACTCGGCATCGCCGACGACGTACCGCTAGTTGGCTGGCTAGGCCGGCTCGACCCGAAGAAGCGCGTCGAGGATTTCATCGAGGCCGCCGCGCTCGTCCACGCCCGCTACCCCGGAGCCCGCTTTGTCGTGATCGGCGGACCGGACGCGTTCATCCCCGAATACGCCGTCGCGCTCCGCAACCGAGCGCACGCCCTCGGCCTGGACACCGCTCTGACCTTCCTCGGCGATCGCGACGACGTGCCCGACCTACTCGCGGCGCTCGACATATTCGTCTGGCTCTCCCGTGGCGAAGGCATGCCGCACGTCATCGCCGAAGCCGGCGCCGCATGCCTCCCCGTCATCGCGACCCGCGACAACGGGTCCGAACAACAGATCGTTGACGGCGTGAGCGGCCTGTTCGTGCCACACGAAAGCCCGCCCGCAGTCGCCGCTGCAATCACGAAACTGCTCGGAAACGCAGCACTCCGAACACACCTGGGCACCGCCCTCCGCGCCAGAGTCGACACCGAGTACGCCGTCGCCGCCGTGGTCCCCCGCTGGGAGGAATTGTTTGCCGACGTGATCGGGGACCGACCGGCTGTATTACCTCCACCCCGGCTTTTCCGCAGCTTCCTCCAAGGCGGCTTCGAATCCTCCACCCACCGCCGGGCACACGATCGAAAGCGCGTCGACGTAATCGCCGCGAGCCATCACGACACCCTTGCCGCGCACGATTACAGTGAACTCGCCAAGCTTGGCCTCCTGACGGTCCGCGACGGCCTGCGCTGGCATTTGATCGAACGCGAACCCGGCCGCTACGACTGGTCCAGCCTCGACCGACAGCTCGAAGCCGCCAAGACGAACGGCACAGAAGTCATCTGGGACCTGCTCCATTACGGCTTGCCCGACGACATCGACATCTGGACGCCCTCCTTCGTCACCCGTTTCGCCGCCTTCGCCGCTGCCGCCGCACGCCACATCGGCCCGGCCGATGCGGGCGAGACTCGCTTCTACGCCCCCGTCAACGAAATCTCCTTCTTCGCCTGGGGCGGCGGCGACGCAGCCTATCTTAATCCGTTCGCACATGGCCGCGGCCACGAACTGAAGGTGCAACTGGCCCGCGCGTCGATCGCCGCGATGGAGGCGATCGTCGCGATCGACCCCGCCGCAAGGTTCGTGCACGCCGACCCGGTCATCAACGTTATCACCAACCCCGCCCGCCCCCACGACGCCCCCGCCGCCGAAGGGCACCGCCTCGCACAATACCAGGCCTGGGACATGATCGCGGGAAAAGCCTGGCCACAGATCGGCGGCCACCCGGCGCTACTCGATATCGTCGGTGTCAATTTCTACCATAACAACCAGTGGATCCACGGTGGACCACCGCTAGCTTACGACCACCCCCTCAGCCGCCCACTCCACGCGATCCTCGCAGACGCCTATGCCCGCTATGGTCGCCCAATCTTCATCGCCGAGACCGGCATCGAAGGCAGCGCCCGCCCCGCGTGGCTTCGCATGATCCTGCGCGAGGTAAAGATCGCCCGATCGCTCGGCGTACCGATCCAGGGCGTATGCCTCTATCCGATCCTCGATCATCCCGGCTGGGACGACGATCGCTACTGCCCCAACGGCCTGCTCGCCTGCTCAGTGATCGTGAGCGAGCGTATCGCGCATGCCGCCCTCGCAGACGTCATTCGGACTTGGTCGTTTAAAACATAATCCAGAGAAAGTCTGAGCTAAAACAAGCTTCTACCGGCAAAACAAGCCGTCGTCATCGCGCCGGGTGACGATCGTCATGAAATAGTAAAGTATGTTGTGCCAGACCTACTACCGGTTCCCCGGCCAGCATTACAAAGATTGTGATCTCATCTAACAAAATGATAAGGGTCTCGATTAGCGCCGATTGGGACCGCCTGAAAATTCATATTCTTATGAATGCGAAAGGTATGCGCTTTTAGCGGATGAGCTCCCTCTCGGACGCCTATCTGCACCGTTCGCCTGTGCCACATCGCGACGACAGGGCGTCGTGGCCTACGTATTCTCGATTGGTGGCCGTCGCTGGTAAGGTTGTTTAATTCGGTTCTCTGCGTTTGCTTGAGCCAAGCGCTCGGTCATCTCACCCTGACTGGCCATTGCATCCCAAGCATCTGCCGATCGCAGATGACGCTCTCGAACAAGGGGTAGCGTGGACTGCTCCGCTTCCGATCGTTCCTGGGCAGCGGCGTGACGGTATGACTCGGTCTGAGAGAGGTTCATACAACTAGCCTTTAACCGACAACTGAAGATCTAAAACCCCATACGGCTGAGTTCCCCACCCCCAGACCCTCATTGTAGGATTACGTGTGCCCAAGATAAAAAAGAAACGGCTCACCAATCGCGGCGATCGCGCGGTCAAACGCCTTGCCGAGATCGAGAAGTGTATTACAGGCTTTGCCGACAACGATCTGCTGGATCGGGCCGACAAAGCCGAGCTTTATACGCCGAGCGCCGATATGGCGTTCTTGGAGATGACACGGCGGAATATCAGCCTTTGAAGGCAGCGAGACCGCGCGGCGCTGACGCCGTATGCCAACGCTACGCCAACTCACCATCGGACAGAGCAGTTTATCGACCAATGCGGCGCTATGTCATCACTTGGCACGGTCGGCTTCTGGTCATACAGCGACTGAGATTCGACCGAGCCACATATGTTGCGAGCTAACCAACATGCAGATCATCGTCCGCGACAACAATGTCGACCAAGCCCTCCGCGCCCTAAAGAAGAAGCTGCAGCGTGAAGGAGTTTACCGGGAAATGAAGCTGCGGCGGCACTACGAGAAGCCGTCCGAAAAGCGTGCACGGGAACATGCTGCGGCCGTCAGCCGTGCCCGGAAGGCGGATCGTAAGCGCGCCGAACGCGACAATTGAATGGCGAAGGGGTTGTGTCGGGAATCGGTACGCGAATAGATGAGATCGGTACGCTGATCCTCGACGGCGGTGCTTTTTACCTACGGCGGGATCTCGGCGGTCGCTACGAACTGGAACTGCATCGCACGCCGGTCGATCTGGTAGAGAAGCGGGTCCGCCTGGTCGGCACGTTGGTAGGCGCGGGGCTCGTTAATGCCGAGGGCGTTGCGCCCGCGTGAGCGACTGAAGCCGCCGGGCACGGAAGCCAACGACTTGGCGCATCCCTGATTCAACCTGACTCATACCGGTTGCCTGGAAATCGTTGCTGAGCATCATTGCATTATGGAACAGATTATCGCGCACGCCTGTGGACATGAGCAGATTCACTATCTTTCCGGCTTCGCCAGCCAGCAGGAGCGGAGAGCTCGCTGGCTGGAGACGACCAATTGTCGCATATGTTTTGTCGCGACCAAGCAGACCGAGCAGGCAGAAGCGGCCGTTCGTGACGGCGCAGCCATTGCCCACCTGGACCTGCCCTTGCTTACCGGCAGCGATCGGCAGATCGCATGGGCGACAACGCTGCGAGCCAGCCGCCTTTGTGCGCTCCTCGCAAGTCCGCCGACAGAACGCACTGAGTTCCAAGTGTGCACCCATGTTACCGACGCGAAGTGGTGGATCGACTACCGTATCCGGACAGATACTCAGTTACTCGCGGCAGCCCAGCTCTACTCCGTCGGCATCGACAAGTCGGCAAGTGGAGGCATTGATACCGGCTTGCCGCAGGCTGCCTAACGATGGCTTACTCGGGTGTCGTCGAAAGCACGAGTTTTGACGAGAATTCGTCCTCCGACGATACCTTTTTGGTCGGTAGCCCACCCGATTTAGCACGGTGCAAGGCCGTTACCCGTTTAACCTGTGCAATGCTGCATCCGGCCAGCTCGGCCGTTCTTACAATGCTCATGCCAGCGTCACGAAGCCCGATGATGCGGCGATGGTGCGCAAGGTCAGGCTTGCGCCCGGTATACCGGCCTTCCCGCTTGGCGATCTCGATCCCTTCGCGCTGGCGTTCACGACGGGTCTCGTAATCGTCGCGGGCGGTCTGTAGCGCTACCCGTGACGGCATATCCTGCACCGCCTCGAGCACGATCCGGGCAGCACCAGAACTATCGGCAACGAGGTCGGACAGATCAACGATCCCCGGCACCGCGAGCCGAGCTCCCTTCCCTCTGATCGTCGCCACCAACAACTCCGCCTCGGGCAAAGGCAGACGACTGATCCGGTCGATCCTCTCCGCGACGACCACCTCACCAGGCTGGAGGTCGGCAACCATGCGCAGCAGTTATGGCCGGTCCGGTTGAGCGCCCGATGCCTTTTCCCGGTAAACTGCTGCCACATAGTATCCAGCTGTTCGCGCCCCGGCGACTATCGCTTCCTGGCGAGCGAGATACTGCTCCTCAGCACTTACCCGCAGATACACCCGCGCGGCCTGGATCGTGTTCCGCTTTTCCTGTTCGCTCATCTCATCCGGCTTTCCTGGGTATACGTTGGGCGACCTAATCGCGGCAGTCGATCAAGGGCGATCGCTCGAGCCTGTGTTCGAACGGCTTCGGCTTGTCCGCCAGGAGGCGAAGGTCGCGATCGGTAAGGCAACGGCCGCGCTGCCGGTGACGACGTCGGCGCTGATCGCGTTCGGCAGCGTCGTTGGTATCGTCGAATTTCTCGTAGGGAACGTGGTTGTCGCGGTCGCTGCCGGGGGGATCGCAGGCAATACGCTCAAGGACGCGATGCTCAAGAAGGAGGCCGCAGCCAATTAAGGATCTGGTGCTCCAACACGTTCAACCGCGCTACAAATCTTACGTAAATGACGGATGGTTGTCATCACAATCCAAAATCTGATCGTCAGGCAAAAGATGAGCGAGCCACCGATGTCAAAGCAACGCCTTTGTTGCATAATGCCTTAAAAGCATGGCCGCCGGCTGCATTGAAGGCCACCGACTCTGCTGACGAATTCAGATGTGGCGCTTTAGCACCAAAGTACGTTCGAAATGTTAGCAGTAAACTGGCCCGGGGCGGGTTACGCTCCGGGCCTATCTTGACTATGTCAGTGTAAGCCGCCTTCTTTTCGTTCTTCCGCTCCTTCATTCTGTGCGTCCTTAAGATCGTTTGAATTTTGTTCATCAGCGATTGGCTTATCCTCAAGGGTATCTTCCGGCCCTTTGTCGTCCGGCAGTTCGTTGACGTCGGTTTCAAAACCAGGTTCTTCGTCTTGCGAGGCGGTCATCATGTTGCTATCCTTCAACAAACCAAACGATTCGAGAAACCTGTCGGTTGCGAACTGGCGGATGATACGCGACACCCGCCCGCGACGGCTCGTTACTGTTCTTGACGAATGTGATGATGACGTAGCTTCAAAGGACGGATATCCGAATGGGCCGTCAACCGGCCATTCGCTGAGGTGCGGATCGGCGCCGAAAGTAAGATCTCGATAGACTTTGCCAAGCTATTCAATTCGCGTCGAAGCTTCACGTAGCAGGGGCCCCGATCGACGCCGATCGGGCCTCCTTCAGAACCCATACTTTCCGAATGACGACAGGTGGTTGCCCCGTTCAGAATGGGGTCCCGCTTTCGGCGCCGATCCAGACGTCTGGCAGCCATGTGCGCTACGGGCATGCCTCAAAAACGTCGGCGAGTTGCCGTCTTGGACTGTCGTTGAAACCACGAGCATCAGTGCTCTGGCGGCATAAAGCGCATCGCGTGGTTTTGTTTCAGGAGGCGCGACCAGCCATCCGGATCAGCGCTGAAGAGACACTTCGTCGTATCAAGCGAACCGCTCGGCAGCATGATCGCGAAAGGCTTCCTGATCGCGGACATATTCGCTGAGCATCTCGAGCGACTTGTGCCGGCTATGCTCCTTCATCTTGAACAGGTTGGCGCCCTGTCGCCCCGCCTCGGTCAGGAAGCCGGCCCGCAAACTATGCCCGGCAAAGAGGGCGGGATCGTAGCCCGCCGCGGCCGCGCGCGCTTTCACGACCAGCGCCACGGTCTGCGGACTGAGGCCATGGACGGTCAAACGACCATGCGGGGTCAGCCGTCGAAAGAGCGGCCCGCTACTGATCGCTGCGACATCGAGCCAGGCACGATAATGCCGCACCGGCTCCATGCGCCGACCATCGAGAATGGCGACCGACTGCCCCCTGCCCTCCTGGTCACCCTTAGACACCGGAATATGGATGATCAGCCCGCGCGGATCTTCGCTTACATGCGCAACGTTGATCGCCACCAGCTCGGACCGCCGGAAGGCCCCCATCATGCCCAGACTGAGCAGCGCCCGGTCGCGATAATCCTGCAGGCTCGTCCCGGTGATCGTGCGCACCATGTCGCGCAGCACGTCACCATCGGCAGGCCGCTTCTTGGCCGGCCGCTCACCGCGTTTGGTATTGCGGATACCGCGCATGACCTTCTCGAGTGCCGCGGCTCCGGCCTGCGTCGTCGGTGGTTCAACCTGGGCTGCACGGTGCGCGAACACGATCGCCGCTAGCCGTCGCCCGATCGACGCTTTCGAGAGTGATCGCCCATTTGAATGACTGCTGCCGGTAGTAGCAAGTTCGGTGAGAAAGGCGGCGGTAACCTGGGGGCTGGCCGGCAGCGCCTGGTAGCCGCGCATTTCGCACCATGCACAGAAAAGTTTCCAGTCGGAGCGATAGGCGCGCAGAGTCGCGCTGGCCGAGGCGCGTGTGATGAAATCGTCCACGCGGGATTGATCGTCGACAGTGAGATCGGGCAGCCACGGCTGCACGGCACGATCCTCGATCAGGGTCAGACCCTGCTCGTCCACCCTATCATTCGAAGAGCCGCCTTCGATCATCGCGGTCGCGATCCGGCATTGGGGTGTTTCGGCATCACCATGCACATTTTTCACCCGAGTTTGTTGTTTTGGCTGCCCGGTTGTAACGACCCACCTAGCTAGTGGGAATACAGATTATCGCTAGTAACTATTTTGGCATTCGGGGGTGATTGGACGCGGATAGATCCCGTCCCCCTGTGGTCAGTTCTGTGGTACTATGCTGCAGTAACGCCACCTAAAGCAGAGAATGACACATGACACTTCAGGTTAACATCACGCCCAACGGTCGCATGAGTCTTCCTGTGGGCATCCGTAAGCGGCTGGGGCTGGAAGGCGGTGGCGCAGTACTAGTTGAGGAAACACCAGAGGGTGTCATCCTGCGTACGGTAGATCAGGCTGTGGCAAAGGCGCAGGCGATTGCCAAACGGTACGCCCAGCATCCCGATGCCTCGGTTGACGCCTTCCTTGCGACGCGGCGGGCGGAGAGCGGTGAATGACTCATGTCGTGCTCGATGCCTCGGCAATCCTCGCACTCCTCAAAGGCGAGCGCGGTGCAAGCAAGGTTGCCGGCGTGATCGCGGACGCGTCGGTCTGCGCGGTCAATCAGGCCGAGGTGATCAGCCACTTTGTTCATCTCGGTGCGCCGCTCGAGGACATCCGCGCCATGCTCGGTGCCCTCCCCTATATAGTGGTGCCCGCCGACGATGCGCTGGCCTGGGAGGCTGGCGGCCTGCGATCGGTGACCGCATCCGCCGGATTGTCGCTGGGCGATCGCTTTTGCCTGGCGTTGGCCAGACGGGTCAGCGCACCGGCCTACACCGCGGACAAGGCCTGGAAGGATATTGCTGGCGATGCAGGTGCCAAGGTCGTGGTCATCCGCTAATTACGTCATGTGCAGAAGGGGACCGGAGCAGCGTGACAACTAGATCGCAGCGCTCTGATAGGCCGAGCTATTATACGTCGCAATCAAGGAGTGATCATATGCGACCCCTCATCGTGCTATCCGCGTGCTTGCTCGTCTCCGCCTGCGGCGTCGGCGCTAGCGCGCCGACCGTTATCGACGGGAGCAGCGCTGCGACCTTCGATCAGACACTACGCGCAGCGAAGTCCGACCTTGGCCCCAAGGATCGCCTCAAATTCGAAGCCGCACTGTCAGAATTTAAGGCTCGGACATTTGCCAAGGCCAACTCTCGGCAGGAGTATCAACGGCTCCTACGCAAGGGGCTCGACGGCCTGACAGCGCCGCGTGTCGTTGATCAGTTCAACCGAGATGTAGACCGGGTTGGTGGCCAAGCCGCGGATGCAGTGTTCGAAGCCAAGCGCGCCTTGAACGGCAAATAGCCGTCGGATCGTCCTGTATGCTGACGACTGGCTGGATAGCTTCCCTGTTTCGGACGCTCGTGCAGGTCGACCGACATTATCATGCTGGAGCACGAAAGTGGCCGGTTCACTTCGAACAGTGAAGTGCGGGCTAAGAGCCCGCACCATCATCTTTGGTCAGAGAGACCAGCCCCCGTCGACGGACACTGCGGCGCCGGTGACGAACGCGCCCAGATCAGCACTCATCCAAAGCACAGCATCCGCAATTTCCTCAGGCTTGCCCAAGCGCCCGACCGGCTCAAGATCGGTCGCCTTCTGCATGTCGCCGTCCGTGAAGCGATCCATCATCGGCGTTTCGATGTTGCCCGGTAGCACCGCATTCACGCGAATGTTCTGCTTGGCATAATCGAGCGCCGCAGCTTTGGTCAGGCCGATGATAGCGTGTTTGGACGCGGTGTAGGACGCGCCACCCGCTACCCCGCGGACGCCGGCGCCTGAGGAGGTGTTGACGATCACACCGCTGCCCTGACGTACCATCTGCGCCAGTTCGTGCTTCATGCAAATGAAGGTGCCGCGCAGGTTGATGTCGAGGATACGGTCCCACTCGGCCAGTTCGATCTCGTGGACAGGCGCAGCCTTGTTCTCAACACCAGCATTGTTGAAGGCGATGTCAAGTTGGCCAAAGGTCTCGACCACCCGGCCGACCGCTGCCTCCACTTGGTCGGGCTGGGACACGTCGCAAGCGATGATCAAGGCTTCAGCCCCAACCTTGCTCACAGCATCGGCGGTTTCGGACAGGGCGTCCTCCGTGCGGTCCAGGATGGCGACACGCGCGCCCTCGGCCGCGAAGGCGACGGCCGTGGCACGGCCGATGCCACTGGCAGCACCTGTAATGCAGGCGACCTTACCGCTGAAACGATGATTGTCCGACATTGGAAAACCTTTCCGGTTGTATGGGGAAGTGTTGACCGATCAGGCGGTCGTGATCGATCCGGCGACTTAGAGGGACGGCTCGCCGTAGCCGGGCTGTTTGGTCAAAGTGGCCCGCTTTCGAGCGACGTCGGGCTCGTACACCAAGCGTCCACTCAGCGGGAGCGACCTCGTCAAAGGCAACCGACACCGCGTCCTCGCCATATTCAAGCGCCTCCATTACGCCGCGCGTAATCGTCTCGGTCAGGCGCTGCTTCTGATCGCGAGACTTGCCGGGCCAGAGCTTTACGATGACGTGCGGCATGATTTTACTCCGTGCCAAGCGGTGCGGAATATTCCTCGTCCGTCACCTTTTCCATCCAAGTTACCGGCGTAGCGTTGACCACTTCCTGGATAGCGACATGGGTCATGCCTTCATGCGGCGTCGCGCCATGCCAGTGCTTATGTTCGGCGGGGCACCACAGGATATCGCCCGCGTGGAATTCCAGCTTCTGTCCACCCGTAATCTGGGTCCAGCCGACGCCCTCGGTCACGATCAGCGTCTGACCGGCGGGATGGGTGTGCCACGCGGTGCGCGCACCGGGCTCGAAGTGAACGATGGCCCCGGAGACACGCGATGGCTCATCGCGCTGGAATTGACCGGTGATGGTGGCCTTGCCGGTGAAATACTCCGCAAGGCCGTCGACGGTTTTCATATCCGCTTTACGTTCAATACTCATGTCGGTCGCTCCTTGCTGCGCCTGCGCGCCTACGGGCAGCAGCAGCGTGGCGAGGTACATGCTGATCCTCATCATGGTTGCCGCCCTTCCAATCAGCCGATCGTCGCGATGACGAGCGTCTCGAACCACGATTTAGGGTGCTGCACGCGCCAGCATTACCGGCCCCGCCCGCAACGAGCCGATGAACGATGTTCAACAATGGTGTAGGGAGTCGTCATGCAACTGAGCCGAGCAGACCTGGCGGACTTCGCCTATTTTCTGGCGATTGCCAGGCATGGCAGCTTTCGTCGGGCGGCGACCTCAATGGGCGTTACTACCTCTGCCCTCAGCCACGCGATTACGGCGCTAGAGGGGCGTCGCGGTGTTCGACTATTGAACAGGACGACGCGCAGCGTCACTCTTACCGCGGCGGGTGAGGAGCTTCGAGCGACCATCGAGGCTCCATGAAAGTCATCGCTGCGGCGGGCGAAACCCTGGACCGCTACTGCGATGCCCCAGCCGGCCGCGTCAGGATCAATGTTCTTGAGGATGCAGTCGAGCTGCTGCTCAAGCCGGTCATGCCGGTCTTCGTGGATCGCTACCCAGAGGTCGCGATCGACATCAGCGTGAGCAATCGCATGATCGATGTCGTCGGCAGCGGCTTCGATGCCGGCATCCGCTATGGCGGCACGGTGCCCGAGGACATGATCGCGCAGCGGCTGTCTCCGGACCTGCGCTGGATTGCGGCAGCCTCACCGACATACCTTACTCGTTTTGGCGCACCGTCTAGTCCGCAGGACCTGCAAAACCATCGATGCGTTGGCATTCGCCTGGGGAACAATCAGGTTTATCAGTGGGAGTTCGAGCGTGACGGTAACGAATGCGCCATTGCGACACCCGGCCCGCTAACGGTCGATGGCAGCCAGGCTGCCATAGCATTCGGACTGTGTGGCGCGGGCATCGTCTACGCGACGGAAGCCGCCCTTAGCCCGCATCTGGACAGCGGAGCATTGCAACCGATTCTTGAGGACTGGGCGAGCGCAGGCAGCGGCTTCCACGCCTATTATTCTGGGCGCCGGCACCTCCCCACCGGGCTGCGCCTACTGATAGATCTCATTAAAGAAGTGCAACCCCTACGGAGCTGAGCGACCAAGTTTCTCGCGATTGTCGCAAAAGCGGCAACATATGCGACATCCGAAACTTAGGAGATCAGCGACAGAGACGGGCAATGACGGCAAGCGATAAAGATCGTACCCCACAGCGCAATGAATGAACTTGCCGCTTTGAAACGACGGATGCGCTGGACCGAGCAGCTAGCCTCCTGCGGCTCGACCAGACCCGCTGCGCTTCGCCCCGACGTCGCGGCCAGGTTTGGCATCACTAATTAGGATGCGGCGGCACTCGCCGCAGATGAGGCCAGGCTTGAACGCGGCGTCGATGCGGAAGAAAAGGCCGATGTCGATGAGGGGCAGCTTAGGGCAGCCAAATAAATCCGATCGCCACGGTTCAGAACGGGTAGCGCACCTCGCAATAGGGTAGCTCTTCGCCAAGCCAGCCAAGGAAGCGGTCAAGCCACCGGCGCTTCCAACAGCTCTTGTAGCGCAGGTTCACCATCCCGGAGTGGCTCAGCTTGCGCTCCTGAATGTCCGGCCGCCAGACCATTCCTCTGCGCGAGAATGCCATTGCAGATTGAGGTCGTTTAGCCCCTCGTCATGCAAAGCCAAGAGGTACAATACGTGCACCTCTTGGCTTCATACATCATCGCCTAAGACCCAACCAAGGACTAAAGGGCTTTTGCCATGTTGAGATGCGCTGCAACCGTCGGTGCCAAGCCCGCTGCGAACGTCTTCAACTGCGGCACGTCGCCAGTCGCAGCATATCCCTTGAGCGTATCGAGCGTCTGCTGATGCCCGGCGACCTGGGCAGCCGCGTATGCGGTGTCGAAATCAGTGCCCTGCTTGGTCTTCAGATCGGCAAGCTTCTGCTGTTGCTCGGCATTCAGCGCCGGGTTGGGCGTCAAAGTTGGTGACAGCGTCGCGGTCAGGGCATTCAGCTTTGCAGTCGACCCCTCATGTGCGGTGATCATCTGGCCAGCGAACTTCTTTACCGCAGCAGATGCGCCGTTGGTTACGGCCAGCTTCGAGGTCTCGATCTCGAACGCATCGCTTGCAGCCGCCATGTTGGCGAAGGCCTGTCCACCTGAGGCCGGTGCTGCCATCGCATCATTGAAACCAGCTGCGTTCACGTCCGTGGCGGGCGTGTTGGCATAAGTGCTGTTATCGAGGGCAGTCGTATCTTCGGCCTTCTTGCCGCACGCGGCCAATGACAGGGCCGCTACCGACACTAGTGCCAGGGTCTTGAAGTTCATCATCGTCTCCATCTGCTTGCATATTGCCGCTGCCCGCTTAACGCGTGCCTTCGAAGGACCGTTCCGCACCAGCAACGAGCTACGGACCGATCATAAGGCGCGTTCGTTCTGGATGTCTGCCGGCACAGCTGCCGGCTTATTGGGACACGGTTATGAGCATCTTCAGCACGATCATGAACAAAGTTTTCCACCACAAGTCCGCGCCAGCCGCAACGCCCACTCCGGCTCCTGCCACTGCGCCGCAGGCTTCACCACAGGCCGCCCCAACCGTTGCCGCTCAGCCCGCCCGAACGGCGCCTCAGCAGTCCGTCGACGTCGGTGCTGTCCTTAGCGAGATGGCATCGATGAAAGATGGCGGCGGCAACTACCAGAGCTCGATCGTCGATCTTCTAAAGCTGCTGGACCTGGATTCCAGTCTGACGGCTCGCAAGGAGCTTGCCAGCGAACTCAACGTCCATGCAGCCGCCGACGGCTCAGCCGAGCAGAACATCGCTCTTCACAAGGCAGTGATGCAGAAGCTTTCCGATAACGGCGGTATCGTTCCAGACAGCCTGCGCAACTAACGCGCCCAATCCGAAGGGGACCGCACCCTGTGCGGTCCCCTTCGGCCTTAGACTGCTGGCTTAACCGTCCTCAATTTAGCGAGCTGGGCTAGCGTTCGGAGGCGCTACTGCTACCGTCCCCTGCGCTGCCTGAGCTGGCAGCGTCTGACTACCACGCAGTGGTCTATTCGGCTCTTTGTGAAAGCCACGTGCGGCGAGCCAGCAGATCGTGACTACGAGTGCCACGATCATCACGGAGATGGCAATTGCCACAGGACCGGCTCACTTGTTTCCTCGTCTCCGCATCACATGCGGTCCCGAGTTATGCCGTCGATGTTATCGCCGTGCTGTAGCCACGTGACGACGGGATGTTTCTTGTTCTCAAGACCACCGGTTTGATCGAGCAGGACGGTCTTATGTCCGGACGGCTCTATCGCCGCTCGCCAAATACCGAACCAAGAATGCCCCCCAGTCCGCCGCCAAGACCGCCCCCAGGCGCAGCGCTTGCGACTCCGGCGCCGCCCAGGCTACCGAGTACAGATCCCAGGATCCCACCAAGGCCACCTTGCTGCCCGGCCGAGCGCCCTGTCAGATGGCCGGCCACCAGCATGACCAGGATCGGCAGCATCTGCTTCAGAAGCTCGGGTGCCAGGCCGCTGCTTTGCGCCGCGTTGTCGGCGACCTCACGACTGCCGTCCTTCGATCCGAAGATACCGCCGAGGATCTGATTACCGAGATCGATTTGCGTCGGCTGGTTGCCCAACACGTTCGAAGCAAGATCTGCGCCGCCAAGCGTGTTCACATGGGCGTCTAACTGCGTCGTGTTATTTCCCATGCCGCCCAGAACCGACGGCAGCAGCGCTTCTGCGCCGCGCTGGGCTTGGTCACGCGGTATGCCTAGCTGGGCGGCGAGTGCATCGATGCCACCATCAGGCAGCAGGTCATTGAGATTCATGTCGGCTTCCTTGTTGTGACAGGTACCAACAGATGCTGGGACCTATAGGTCCGGTCACCTTCGATCGAGCTAGGACCTTGGATCGGCAGGCATGCGCTGTCTGCGCAATATTAGTCAGGAAGTTCGGGCGTAGCCCAGCACTACGGCGCCCAGCATAGGCACCATGGCGAGCACGCCGCAGAAAACCACGCCGGAGGCAGCAAGGCTGATGTTATCCTGGCCTGCTTCCTTCCAAGCTCGCAGCGTAATGTCTTTCCAGCCTTTTGCAGGGATAGCCCAGGGACTGCCAGCGTCGTGCCCTCTCGCGTTCCCCTTGTTCGTCTCGGTCATGCCTTGTCCCTTTACGCGTCTCTTGCATCTGGCATGCAATCGCCGTTCTCACGCTACCCTGATGCAGAGTTGCCTCAAGCGCCCACGGCGGGAGGCGCATCCTTGTCTGGATCTCGCCCATGTTGCTGATCGAGCAAACGCATGATTGGCGTCACGGTGAGGCCGTGCAGAACGATCGAAAACAGCACAACCAGCCCGAGGAGGCCCCACAGACGTTCGGCCGCATCGACGTGGATGTGGTTCAGACCATAGGCGAGATAATAGATCGATCCGACGCCGCGGATGCCGAAGAAGGCCAGCGTCAGCTTTTCCGAGCGGTCAGCCCGGTGGCCGGCCAGGCCGACCAGTCCAGTAATCGGCCGAATGACCAGCAGGATCACGAGCGCGATCAGCGCATCCGTCAACGATACCGAATTCAGGAGCCCGCTGACCAGCGCACCGCCAAACAGCAACAGCAAGACCATCATTGCCAGCCGTTCGATCTGCTCGGTGACGTCGTGCATGTCGTGATGAAAGTCGTGGGTCCGGTGCGTCCCTCGAAACGTCAAAGCAGTCACGAACACGGCGAGGAAGCCGTAGCAGTGGATGATCTCGGTAAAGCCGTAGGAGATGCAGGTCGCAGCCAGCGCGATCAGGCCGTCACCGGTCTGCGCAAGCTTGGTTTGCGCTGGAACGTGGAAGGTCAGCCAGCCAAAGGCCCGACCGATCAGCCACCCGGCGCCGACGCCGGCGCCGATTTCCCATAAGACGCGGTAAGTCAGCCACTCACCCAGCCACGGCTTGCTGTTCCCGGCTGCGGTTGCGGCTGCCAGCATGATGGCAAGATGGACGAACGGAAATGCGAAGCCATCATTGAGGCCGGCTTCAGAGGTGAGCCCGAACCGTACCTCGTCCTCGTCCTCGCTCTTGGGTGGCCCGACCTGAATATCGGCTGCCAGGACAGGATCCGTGGGGGCCAGGCTGGCAGCAAGCAGCAGAGCGATCGCCCATGGCAGTCCCATTCCCCATGCCGTCACCGCCGTGATAGCCAGAATGCCCAGCGGCATCGTGATCGCCAACAGCCGCCAGGTAACCGCCCAGTCCTGCCATCGGAACACCCGGTCGATCTTCAGACCAGCCCCCATCAGCGCGATGATCACGACAAACTCGGTGAAGCGTTCAGTGATCTCGGGATAAAGAAGCGGCAGCGGCCTGAGCGTGACCTGCGGCAACGAGAACAGCGTAGCGCCAAGCGCGATGCAGACGATCGGCAGCGATAGCGGTAGCTTACGAAGCGCCAGCGGTAACCAGACAACCAGCGCGGTAAGCAGGCCAAAGCCGGTGAGAATGAGGATATATGGGTCGGGGAACCCGGAAGCGGCGATCATGACGGGTCTTTCCGGTGGGGAATGAGACTGTGCCGCAGGAAGCCGCGCATTCTTAATCGCTAATAAACTAGGAGATGATGAGCGATGGCACTGCCATCGCTCATCATCATTTTGGTCTATGAGCGGTCTGGGCCCTTGCCCTGCTCACTCTCACCACGACGTTCCTGCTCGATACCGTCGTGTTTCAGGCTTTCGTTTCCAAACACACTGCCGGCTGCCTGCTTGACGTTACCAAGCGCCTCGTCAGCCATGCCCTTCGCCTTGCTACCACTGCTATGGTCGTTGCCGTACGAGCGTACCCGCGACGAACCACGGTCCAGATCTCGACGTCCGTAAATCGATGACGTGTTGGCCGGTGGCACATCGTCGCCAGACGTTGCAAATGCCCGATCCGGCGAAGCATCGAGACCATAGCTGGCAGCGGTCGCCGCTGCCTCGGCTGGCTCGTAGTCCCAACCCGACGAACGCCAGGATTCGGCACGTTCATCGATATCGACCGTGTTTGCTTCTTCCAGGACGCTGACGGCCTCACCGACGGCATCGTCATCGACGTCTGCGGTCAGAAGGAAGCCGCCACGACGCACGCCCTCTTCGTATGTGTGGCGGTCATGGTCAGGCAGAAATGCATTCTTGATCGACGCCCAAATGCCGCGATCCTCGTGCGTCGAGCGCGTGGTTTCATTGTAGCCGTCGCTGGTCTTGTCATGGATGCGGATGTGATCGGCATCCACGCGTGACTGCTTTAGGCGTTCCTGGGCCGCTTCAGCGTCATTACGCTCATCAAAAAAGGCGGTGATGGTACGGGTCATGAGTGATCTCCAGATATGTCAGTGAATTAGCGCGAGGTTACGACCAGCTCGGTGCGACGATTCTCAGCCTGACCGGCGGTCGTAGCGTTGGTGTCGACCGGATCGGTCTCACCGCCAGACACGGTTTCGATGCGAGCGGCATCAATACCCTGCGCAACCAAGCCCGCCTTGACCGCGTCGGCGCGCGCCTTGCCAAGAGCAACGTTAGCCACTGCCGGCCCCCGAGCGTCGGCATAGCCTGCGATGCGGACGCGTGTGTTTGCATACTGCTTGAGGACAGTGGCAATGGTCGCCACTTCCTGTGCATCGCCGGCACGCAACGTGCTCTTAGCCGTATCGAAGGTCAGTTGTTCGAACTGGAATGTCCGCGGTGCAGCTTCGATACCACTGAGGTAACCACCAAGGCCTGAGGTGCCCGAAAGCGCTGTAGCCGACGACGCGCCTGGGGTCGTTGCAACGACTTCGGTCGGCGACGAACTGGGGGTCGGTGCAACTGCGACTGTCTCGTCATGCCCGCAACGGCTGAGTGCAAACAGCAGCGCCAAAATACCTGCGGCAAGCGCAATCCAGGCAAGCCAGTTAACTTTTTTCTTCTCGATATGAATCGAGCGCGGAGGAGCCCCGTCCTTGTTGTGTGGATCGGCCATTATGTTCCCCTATCATCGCGCCATCGTAGCGCGACATTTGATACTGGATCGTAACGACTGATGCGGAGCATTAGGTTCCTGATCCATCCAGACCATTGCTCCAGGTCTATACGATTATCGGAAGGTCGATCGTGGTCCCGATGACTATCGTTTCTCGGAATGGGGCAGGTCTGAGAGCGGCATGATGCAAGCGCGCCGGTGTCGCAAAAGTCGCGACATACGAGACGTCCGAAACCTGGCGAAGCCGAACGGAAACGGGGAGGGCTCGCCTCCCCGCTTTCGTTTATGCCTCCTCGGTTACCTTGGTTGCACGAGGTTTGCGGGGAGCCTTAGGAGAATCATCAGTAGCCTTTTCGGCTGTCTGACCGGGTTTACGCCCCAAACCAATCGACTTTGCCATGGTCCGCCGTGCTTCCGAGTACGATGGTGCGACCATGGGATAATCGGCCTTCAGGTTGTATCGCGCTCGGTATTCCTCAGGTGTAAGGCTATTGCTCGACAGATGGCGGCGTAACGTCTTGTATGACTTGCCGTCGATCATCGAAATGATGTGATCGGGCGACGCCAGCGACTTACGCGCCGTGACAGCAGGCTCATAAGCTTGAGCAGCTTCTTCCGGGGCTGCAGAAGTAGCTGTGCCTGACAGTTGAGCGACAGCGGCATGCATTGACCGCAAAAATGCGGGCACATCCTCCGCATTCGTGCGGGTGTTAGGATTGGCCAACCACGCAGCGGTCAGTTCAGCGGCCAACTCGACCGCGTTGATGTCATCGTTCATTATAATCTCTGTATTTTTGGAGGGGGGCATGCAATTAGGTTCAACCGCTCCGAAGTTCAAGATAAGCAGATATTTAACGAGGAAGCGATCCGTTTGCCGAAAGCTCACGAAATTGCCGTTCAATGGTCCATCTTGGGACGCACCGCATATGATGAGGCACGAGTTGCCCGTCGTTTGGTGCCGTGATTACGGCATATCACTTAGGATGAGCGACCCTGCAGAGCCTATTCTCGATCGCCGTGTGTTCTTCGGACAGACTACTTGATGCGATCGAGTTAGGTCTTCGCGGGTGCGGTCCAGCCGATCCGGACCAGGGTGCCGATTAGCGTCGAGCGCGGTACCTTGAAGGTTCGGCAGACAGATGCCTTGCTGGCCCCACCATCCAGCGCGGTTGTAATCCGTTCGAGGGTTTCGGTATCAATCACCGGCGGGCGGCCACCTTGGCGCCCGCGACACTTTGCCGCCGCAAGCCCAGCCATTACGCGCTCGCGCGTCAGTGCGCGCTCATATTGTGCGAGTGCGCCGAAAAAGGAGAAGAGCAATTCGCCGTGCGGCGTGGTCGTATCCATCTGCTCGGTTAGCGAGCGGAAAGCGATACCGCGCGTCTTCAGATCTGTAACGATCGCCAGTAGGTGCGGCAGCGACCGTCCAAGCCGGTCGAGCTTCCATACTATCAGCGTGTCGCCCGGGTTCAGATAATCGAGGCAGGCTTTCAGTCCCGGCCGATCGTCGCGTGCGCCGGATGCCTTGTCGGTATGGAGATGACGATGATCGACGCCGGCTGCGACTAGCGCGTCCCGCTGAAGATCGACCGTTTGGCGGTCATCGGCCGACGAGACCCGCATATATCCACGCAGCATGTACGACAAACCCCCGAAAGCACGTTCTCGAACACCCCATCAAAGCGACAGGGTTTGTCGAACGTTGTGACTGGAGGCGGCGTTAATTTCGCGAAGGTCAAGGCCGGAAGTGTCGCCTATCATGTGTTTTGCGACGCAGGTGCTACCGATGACCTGATGTTTGCGCGCTATTAAACCTCCACGAACTCTTTCCCCCTTGCTTGGCACGGTACATGGTTTGATCGGCAGTCAGCAATGTGGCTGTGAAATCGGTCCCTGTTGCCGCCCCCAAGCTACAGGTTGCCGACACGTCAGTTGATTGAAGCGCCGCCATGATAGCGCGGTGGATCTTACCGCTTTTTCTCTCGGCAGAAGCTTGGTCACGAACTGCGAGGCAGAAGGCGAATTCGTCTCCCCCCAGACGTGCTGTGATGTCGTAGGGGCGAACTGCGGAGCCAAGCGCTGTCGCTACAACCCGTAAAACCTCATCACCGGCCGCATGGCCGTGTTGGTCGTTTACTGACTTAAAGTCGTCGACGTCGATTACGCCACACAAAAGGATCCGATCATCACGCGCACTGGCTAACTCAAGGCGAGCGCATTCGACTCGAAAGGATCGTCGATTACCGAGGCCGGTGAGGGGATCGATGCTTGCTGTCGCACGCTCCCGATCGAAGGTTCGCCGGAACGCGCTTACGAACAGAATGATGAAGAGTACCGCGACGGATCTCGCACCTGCATTCCAGATAGCGGTAGCAGTCGGAACGGTTGACGCCTGGGCGGAGAGGCCGTCTCCAAAGCCATTGAGATACAGGGTTACAGCCACCCCCATCAGACCCGACAGTAACCCTGCGACCCGGCCGAGACACCATACGGTAAAGCACAGTGGCAGCAGATAGACCGTATTCAGCGAAAAGTGCGGTCCGGTGGATCCGTCCAGGACAAACACGATTACCCAAATTATCGATAGTCCGACGGCAGCTACCGAACGGTTCAAGTCGGCCGACTTGCGGAGCGCGAGCTCCAATGGGGTCAACTGCGATTGAAGACTTCTCGAAGTCGAGGATATTGTGCGGCGCATTTCCCGTCCCCAACTCGCATGGTCACGGACGCCTTTACACGGCCCGTGATCGTGAATACTAGCACGGTGATGCAACTCCGGCGATCTCGTTAACTGCGGTGCGGAACGAGGGGGCTAGCCACCGGGCACATGGAAACGAGCAGACGGCCGCTACCCGTTCGCTTTGTGACTCGGGCCAATCCTTCTTGAGCAACGATGCGATCACCGTTCCATGTTGATCGTGAAAGCGCCGCTGAACTAGGCGTTTAGTCCCAGCATCTGGCGGATCGGATCGACGATGAACTTATCTGGGTCTGACGTCCAGACTTTAGCGGTGTATTCGTAAGGCGTAAGCCCACTGAGCGTCTTGAGCCGGCGCGCGAAATGAAAGGCCGCCATGAAGTCGGCGAGGTTCACCCGCAACTGCTCGTGGCTCTCGTAGTGAAAGCGTTTGACGGTCGGTTCCTTAATCGTGCGGATCATCCGCGTGACCTGACCGTTGGTCCAAGGATGGTTCGGCTTGGTAAGCCGGTGCTCAATGTCATTGGCTTAGCAGATCACGTGAAAGCGCATTTGGCGCGACCAGGCGGTGTCGCGGTTGCGTGGTTGCTCGGCGAACTAGATGCCCTTTCGACTTCTTTCAGGACAGGATTGTCGGTCAGGATCGTGTGAATGCGGTAGGGCGCGGCTTTCAGCAGGTGTTCCAAGAACTCTCACGCTGTCCGTCGATCAGGCTTGTCGACGTGTTGAGTGACCGCGAACTTGCTGGTGCGGTCGATGCCGACGAACAGGCAGAGCCCTTTGACGACCTCAGGAGAGCCTTGCCCTCGGCGGTCTGCACCTCAGCGATATCCGCGTGGATGAAGCCGATAGGGTAGCTAAACTGCTCCCCAGAGCCTCCGCAGAATGGCTAAGTTGATCCCAACACGGACTGAGACGGCACCCGCCTGAGGCTTCACGCGCACCCAGTTGTTTCAAAACACGGGCTTGCCCGCTGCCGACCCTGCCTCTCTAACAGAATCGGGCGGGCGTAGCCCGAGCGGAACAGACCCTCAAATGATTTGACTTCACCTGAAGGTCGGCTCGCAAAGGGCTGACCGCCGGCCAATCTGCCCCGATTATCTTGACGCCCTTCTAACGTCGTTGTTTTTCAATGCGAAAAGCATCATGTTATGGTTAATGCATATATCAACCGGGGGGGGGATATGAAAAAGTTTCGTAAGAAGCAACTGCAGGCGAAAAAGAGATCGTGGCGCACATGGTGCGCCTTGTTATTAGCGTCTCTAGCTGCCGCGGCCGGATTTTTCGCCATGACCCCCGGTCCTACGCGGGAAGCGATCGCGGCTGTCCTAGCAGACCCCTTGGATTTACTTGCGCTACGCTCTCCTGGCCAAAGAAGTTCCGGCGCTTTAATCCAAACGAAGGCCGCGAGGGGCGTTCCTCGCATCCCGGCTAATCGGATACCGAAAGAACGTGTGCTCTCCAATGTTCGATGGAGACCATTTATTGACTTGCCAACCAACTTTCCAAGCCTCGACTTGACTGTAGCGTTACCGGCTGAGTCTTTTTTCAACCCTTTAGTGCCAGCAAACGGCTTAAACTTCGGCCCGCCGTTATTGATCACGCCTCTATTCGGCCCGTTCTTTGGCGGTGGAAGCGGTAGCTCCGGGGGTGTACCCGTATCCAGCGTGCCAGAGCCGTCGCAATGGCTCATGATGCTGGTTGGGTTTTTTAGTATCGGTTCAGCTTTACGTGCCGCACGGCGCAAAGGGCGACCGCCAGCTCAAGTTCGGTGACGGTGGCGGCAATTTCCAAGTTCGCACTTTTGTCGAGGCCCATGCCATTGGGTCGCATCGCTCTGTGCTTCATTTACATATTGTCGATTGTTGGCGGTTGCTCCGAGCCTAAGGTCCAAGAACCCATTCGGTCCTTTAACGCCGTAACGGAACCGAGTTCGCGTATACGTTTCCCTGCAACGGGCTACCCCGAGTTGTTGTTGTCGAATGGTGAGAAGCGCGTCGTCCGCAGCGTGCTAAATATCAAAAAGCCGATGATGTTCGGCGACTATGTTTGGAACGAAGTTGGAACTCCAGCCGGATTGACTTGGGTACGCATCGACCTCGGTCATCAGACTCTATCCGTATTTAGAGCCGGTCATGAGATCGGTACGACGGTCATCCTTTATGGAACTGACGGCAAGCCAACGCCAACCGGCATCTTCCCGGTTCTCTTCAAGACACGAACTCATCGGTCGACGCTTTATGACGCTCAAATGCCCTTTATGTTGCGGCTCACCGAAGATGGCGTCGCCATCCATGCCAGCAACGTCCGCGAAGGCTCTGCGACACACGGTTGCATCGGCGTTCCGCTCGCTTTCGCCAAACTTCTCTACGGGCAAATGCGCCGAGGAGATCAGGTGGTAATCGTTTAATTCGACCTCAAGACAGGCTGTTATAGGCCGAACCCTCAATTCCCCGCAGCTAAGTAAAGCTCGAGGAAGCGATCTTACTTAACGCATTGCTAACCGAACATAGCAACCCCTCCGATAGAATGCCGTGCCAATGTCCGTTACTTAACGGAGCATTCGACATTATGCCGGGCAAGCTGTTACTATCAAAGGCGGCGATTGCTGTACTATCTCTATCCTCGCCGTTTCTGATCGGCGCAACTAGCTTGGCTTCGATCTTCGACGTCCGTATCCTCACGGTGCATAATCGGGAGAGAGCGGCGCTGGGCATCGCGCCTTTGCGCTGGAATGCTGGGTTGGCGCGGTCGGCGCAGCGCTGGGCCGATCATCTCGCCGCAACGGGAGCATTCGAGCACGCGCCGGACTTGCCGTCGGATCCACAGGGAGAAAACCTTTGGGCGGGAACGAAAGGTCATTTCCCTCTCGAGGCTCGTGTAGAGGCTTGGGTGAGAGAAAAGCGGTATTACAAGCCTGGGTTGTTTCCTAACAATAGCGTGACGGGCGAGATCGGCGACGTGGGCCACTACACGCAGTTGATGTGGCGCGACACGCACGAGGTTGGATGCGCCGAGGCTACCGGAGTTCGCGAAGACGTGTTCGTCTGTCGATACAATAGCGCTGGTAACTATTTCGGCGAGAAGCCGTTCTAAGGCAGGCATAGAGGCGGCTGGGCTCATCTGTACAGTTCGGCGCGAATGTTGAGTGAAACGGCCTGGACTTGCTCCACATAAATTGAGAGGCATATGCTTCGCGTGGCGCGGTTCGTTAGAGCTGCACGGGGCCGATGTAGTCGAGCACGATGCGGCGTCGGATCAGGCTGTATAAGCCGTCAATTTAGCGGGTAATGGCTTGCGCGGCCTAAGTCACAAGTCATCGGCCCCGTAAGGTGGCGGGATAAACGCTCACCCCTTTCCAAAAGCCCTTTAGCTTTTCACGGTTCTGACGTGGTGACGGCTTAGGCCAAGCGGCAAATTACCGGCGCCTTGATCGATTAGCACGGATAACGATCTGGAAAACTCGTGGATCTTGGAAGGGCGACCGCGGCCGCGTCGTCTTCGTCTGGTCGAGTAGGGCCAACCGCTCAGCGCTAATGCCGTTTTTGGAAAAAATCGGCGGGATCAATCCCAACCTTTGGAAGGTTTGTCGCGTCAGTATTGAAACTGAGGCGGGGCGCTGAGACAGATTATGCCAAACGAGGAAACAGAAGATCAGCACACTCGTGTTGCCCGCGAGTTAGGCATCGATCCAGAGGCGATGCGAAATCATCCCTACGACCTTGAACTAAGAAAAAGTGGTTCTCTATTGGTTTGCTGGCACGACCAAGCGCCCGACGGAGTCATTCGAGAAGGCAAGCTTGGCTCATACACGACACCCATTAGGCCTGCGAATGACTCTTCACCTCAGGAGTTTGTAGAGGAAATCGTTCGACATTCTCAATCAGGTTAGAGGATGCAGAACGGTAACGACCCTCTGACCACACCATATCTCGACATCGCTTTTTCGGGCGTAGGTCTTTACGTCCGAAACGGCCTTTGCATCATTTGGACACTCCAGATCGATACGCTCGATAATCCTACCATCGTTATCAATAACATATACGCGATATTCAAGCATCACTGTTCTTTCGAGCCCAATATGGGGGAGCCAACCTGAAAGACGGTCAAGCCCGCGTAAAGCGGTATCGCAACCGCTACGGTTTAAAGAAACGTCCAATTTGTTCAGATGTTAGCGGATGTTGCTGTCCGGTCGATTTGTCCAACAGGGGCGTTAGCGTGGTACCATGACGATAATAAGTCCCTGGGGCCTGCTGGTGGCGCACCCAGGCAGAAACGCGATGGGTTAACATCGATATTAGTAAACGCTAACCGACTTCGATGAAGATGTTGCGTTAATGCCCAATATGATGCGTTATGCGCTATCAAACGATGCAACAAAATGGTGTGATGCAGCCTACGGCGTTCCCGACAGGCATGCCCTACGTGACACTCTATCTTACGGCCTGTAGACTATATATAGTGGCTATAGCCAGCTTGACTCCGTTCGCCTTATTGCATCTGACCGTTGTTAATTGTGTCAACCGCAGAAGCGACACGCGCCCAATCCTTTAGATCAGCCTCGTCGCTTACAATTTCCATTAACGTATCGACCATAGATGCGGTCGCAACGGCTCCACGCGCCTCGACGATCGTCATTGCCTTTAACCAAACTTGGCGGACGGTCATCATATCTTGAGGTTTCGACGAGCGGGTTCAGCGATCAAGGCTTCCGCCATCGTTTTTCCTATTTGACCAGCTGTTTGAGGATATGTCTTCACCAGGCTTTTACGGTCAAGCAAGTCGATCACGTCGGGATTTAGGGGCAGTGTCGTCATCGTCTCAAGAGTATGCGCGTTTGACCGATTCAGGCAAACGATCTCCATAGGCGCATGAGGTGCATGCTCTGCACGTCTGGCGACCTAGTCGAGCTACGTCTCAATCCGACCAACCCGTCCGTTGATAGTACTGCGCGATTTGGCGTCGCAGGCGCAATCGATTCAGTTTCGGATGTGCTTAAGGTGCGCAATCAGCATCTCTATCTTCTTCCGCTGTCGACGGGGAGGTCGCGGGCCAGGTCATGCGCGCCTTCACTACTGAAGCGAGTAACCTTGCGAGCCGGTACGTTGGGCTTGCGGCATTGCCGCAGTTTACAACTGGCGCACTCCTGCTAGCGGGCGAGACAACGGATGAAGCCATCAAGACCGGCATGACCGCGGGCCTGCATGAAACGCGGTTGCACGGGCGCAGGCGTCTGAGCGGCGACCTTGTCGATAGCAAGTCTGCCCCTGTCTGGTCAGACTACACACGCCAGCCCGGCGATAAGTTACTCTACCTTTACCAACAAAGCCGTTATCCGACTCGATATTTCATCAATAAAGTTTTTACATGAAAACCGTAATCTGCGGTTAACGCGCTTTAAACCCAATGCGGTGACGATCGTTAAACAGCTTTACCGCATAAGCATTCATGTTGAAAGACACACTTGTATTTGACTAGGGTCAGGACTCGTTGATCAAAGCCAGAAGATGACGGTGGCAGCGAGGGCGATGGCGGACAAGAAGACTGTCGGACACCTATCGTAGCGGGTCGCAACGCGGCGCCAGTCCTTCAGCCGTCCGAACATGATCTCGATACGGCTACGGCACCTGTAGCGGCGTTTGTCGTATTTGATGGGCTCAAGCCGAGACCTCCGACCTGGTATGCATGGCTGGATGCCCTTGGCCTGCAAGGCATCCCTAAACCAGTCGGCGTCGTACCCGCGGTCGCCGAGCAGCCATTGCGCCTTGGGCAGATCGTCGAGCAATGCGGCCGCACCAGTGTAATCGCTGACCTGTCCGGCGGTCATGAAGAAGCTGAGCGGACGGCCGTTTGCGTCGGTCACGGCATGGAGCTTCGTGTTCATGCCACCTTTGGTGCGACCAATCAGGCGCCCGAGATCCCCTTTTTAACCCGCAGGCTTGATGCCGTGCGGTGCGCCTTCAGATACGTCGCGTCGATCATGACGGTCTTTGGGTCGGCATCAGCGGCAGCCAGGCCCTCCATCATGCGGAGGAACACACCCATCTCACCCCACCGTTTCCAGCGATTGTAGAGCGTCTTGTGCGGGCCGTAGTCGCTGGGCGCATCACGCCAGCGCAGCCCATTGCGATTCACGAAAACGATGCCGCTCAACACCCGCCGGTCGTCAACTCGCGGCTTGCCATGGCTCTTTGGGAAATATGGCCGCAGGCGCGCCATCTGCTCCTCCGTCAGCCAGTAAAGGTCGCTCATCCTCAGACTCCTCACGGAGCCTGAATCAGATTGCGCCTCTCACATCAATGGGTCCTGACCCTAGGGGGAGGTTAACATGCGCTATTGGCCTATCGGTAAGCCCGTCAGGGGTTAATTGAGATAAAGACGTGTATCTTTCAGACTTTCGTTAACTCGTCCTTGTGGCGACCTACTGGAAGAATGATGAAACCCGAAAAATGTTAAATTCGAGAAGATGCCCGGCTTTCCAAGTCGGGCATCTTTTGCCATTGTGACCTTGCCATACCTATTGCCGCCGTCAGAACAGGGCATCACCTCAAAGGCGGCCCGCGACACCCTTTCGAAGCTTCGGGCTTGGTTTTCATTTGACGTCACGAGCGCCCCCGCAAAGCTGGCTCGCGAGGGAAAGATACAGAGCGATCCAGCGCAGGCTCAATTCGCAGAGCCCTAATCAAACACGAAGCGGCGGGCGCGGGGCAGGCGAGAGCCTGAAGCCGCTTATGTCGCGGTATGTTCGGCCAACTACGACTTCGCACCATTCAGAAGTGGCGAGCGGACGTCAGGAAGCGGTCCTCCCGCAGTCGCCAAAAACAAAATATTCAGCGCGTAATGCTTGCCGGCGGAAACCCGCCGTCTGGTCATCATAGCCCGCTGCTTGCCGGCTTACTCTTGTGGGTCGATGATGACGATGTGCACCTTGGTTGTGAAGCCGCCTTCGCTGCGACCGAGACTGGCGGTTAGGGCGTATCAGCTTTGTTCCACCACCTAGCGGCTGTGGCGATGCTCGCAAAGACTCAGTGGTATTAAACCAATGCGGCTAGGCTAAAAAGGCTCTGCACGAGTCTTTCCTATCTTAGGTTAATAAAGCTATAGAGGGCTTGGAAGCCTCCATTCATATCCGCCGAAAAAGTGAGTTCGTTCGGTAAGCAGGACAAAGTAGATGCCTCGGCCTGATGAAAATCCTCTCGCCCGGATGGTGGAGAAGCTAGGCGACCGCGCTCCCATCCCGGATAAGGCAATTGCAGCGATTCTGCAGATGCCTTATGTAGTTAAACAGTTATATCGAGGAGACTTTTTCGTCCGGGAGGGTGCTACTGCGGATAAATGCGGCATACTGACGTCTGGCTTGACCGTTTGCCAGAAAACAAACCGCGAAGGCGATCGCCAGATTCTTTTGGTCAAGATAACCGGCGATATTTTGGGGTTACAAAGTCTCTATCTAGACACGCCAGATCACAATATTCAGGCACTTACTCGGTGCAAAATAATCGTCGTACCTAGCGAGCTTTTGAAGGCAATTTCAGATCAGTTTGTAGTTGTACGTGATGCCATAAGCAGGATCATGTTAACCGAAGCGTCCATGCTTCGCGAACTGATATTGAACATAGGCCGACGAGATGCCCGCGCCCGGCTCGCGCACTTTCTCTGCGAGTTTGCCGTCAGGACTGGCGGCAAAGATAAGATCAACAATCGATCTTTTGAACTCCCACTGACACAGGAGGAGCTTGGGGATGCTCTTGGACTAACTGCTGTTCACATTAACCGAACGCTTCAGCTTTTAAGCCGAGACGGTCTGATAGCACGAGATGGGAGAAACATCCGGTTCGTCGATTGGGATCGGTTACAAGATATAGCTGACTTTAGTACTCGGTACCTGCATTTAGAGAAATAGGGCTAGAGGCCTAATCGGCCGGTCAATCTCTTTGGCAAGACGTCATCCATATCGACAGTTTCCAGTATCCTGCCGTCGTGATCAGTGATTACGAAGCGATGCGCCTCAATGTCATACCCGGCCAGGATTGCTGAGGCCCATAGCTGCCGCGCTGCGTCCAGGGCTTCGCCTCGGGCAGCGGTCAGATCAAGAAGCTCACTCCCCTCCTCATCTTCGATCCGCTGGGTCCCATCATCGATGTGAAGGAAAAAACGGGGCATGCTCTCGGTATCCGTAAACTTGATCAGGGTTAGACCCATGGTTCAGCGCAACTGACCGATCAAGCGTTCATATTCCGCTTCAGGTACCCCGTATCCAGCACCTGCGAATTCCTCCAGCTCTTCACGCTTGCGCACCAGGACCAGCCCCCGCGTTGCCTTGATGAAGCCAAGGCCTTCCAACGAGTGCAGCGCAATTGTTACACTGGGTCGGCGGACCCCGAGCATCAGCGCCAGGAAATCGTGCGTCAAAGGTATCTCGTCAGTGTCCTGACGGTCGTGACTCATCAGCAGCCAACGCGCCAGCCGCTCTTCAACGGTATGCATGGCGTTGGACAGTGCGGTGTAGGTGGTCTGTGTCGAATAGGCCTGGACGTAGCGCAGAAGCAGCTTTCGAATGCCGGCATGGTCGTCGAGCACGGTTCGAAAAAGATCGCCGTCAATGCGGTATCCAGCTCCGGTCACCTGCATGAAAATGCGGTGCGGGGTGCGGTCGGCGTCGAGCACGAGCGGCATGCCGACCAGGCCATCGCGGCCAGCAAGACCGACTTCGATCCCCTGATCGGTGCCCGCCATGGCAATAATCGAAGTCAGTCCGCTTTCAGGAAACCACACGTGCGTAATGGGTTTGTTCGGCGACACGAGAACGGTGCCACGTTCCAGCTCCGACCACCGCAGATGGGGACGCAGGGTTTCCTGGTCTGCAGGTAACAGGGCACGCAGAAGTCGGTTATTGAAAGCCATGGTGCCCTTGCGACATCTTTCGTATGTGATGGCCTGCAACCTTGCCGACCCCCTTTTGTTATTGACGCAGGTTGGTAGATGCTGATCGAGCCTTGGGCGAGCGTGCAGCGCATTTTGGTATGATACCGTACCAAACGCCGCTTAGTCGGTGTTGATGAAGCCGAATGGCAAGGCATCACGAAAAGGCACGCTCAGAAGGATTTGCCCGGCTTCATTCGTGATCTGGAACGCAGACCCAAGTGGTGCAACCCCGGTCAGAATGGCATTTGCCAGAAGCTGGCGCGCTGCCAATATGGCCTCGTGTCGTGCGGCGGTTAGGTCGACGGCTTCGGTGCCATCAGGGTCTTCGATGATGCCATTTGGAATTTGCTGATTTAAATAGAAACGGCTCAACCGAACGGACCAATCAGGCGGCGATACTCGGCTTCAGGGGTGCCGTACATGCCATCGGCAAAGTCGATAAGTGCGTCCCGATCCTTGATCGTGATGTGGCCGCGGCGAGCCTTGATGAACCCATAGCCCTCGATCATGTGCAGAGCGGTCGTAACGCTGGGGCGCTGTACCGCCAGCATGATCGAGAGGAACTCGTGCGTCAGCGCAATGTCGTCGCCAGTCACCCTGTCGTGGCACATCAGCAGCCAGCGTGCGAGCCGTCCTTCTACCGACTGGCTGACGTTGGACAGCGACGTATAGCTGGTTTGGGAAATGAATAAATGAACATAGCGCAGAAGTGTCTCGCGCAGTGAGTCCGACTGCTGGCAAGCGCTGCGCAACGCCTCGATGCTGATGCGGTAGCCTTCGCCCTCAACCTGTACCATCGTGGTCTGCGGACACTGGTAGACCCCCAGCAGGCTGCCAAAGCCAGACAGGCCGTCGCGACCGAAGATCCCCGCCTCAACGCGCTGGCTGTCAGGCGTACTGACTATGATCGAGCCGATGCCGCTATTGAAGAAATGTGCATGCGTGAACGGCTCGCCCGCTTCGATCAGTACAGTACCCTTGGGCAGATCGACGGGTTCGAGATGCGGACCAATTGCGGCGTAGGCCGCTGCATCGATAAGCAACAGCAGGCAATTAGGGACGAAGGATTGGGTGGGATGCGGCACGCGCCCTCGCTGGATCGAAGGGCGGGAGTAGCAAACTCTCAGCCATCTACGCCCAGGGTCGTCCGTAGATGATGCAACACTCGTACACGACAGACGCGTTCGCGTCGTTAACCAACTCCGTCATCTAGCATACCAAACTGGTCGCAGCGGTTGGAATCACAGTTAACATATGTATCTTTCCTGCACGCTAACAGGAGATGCACGGTGCGTGATGAAGATTACGGCTACCTGGCCGATCGCCATGTAGCCGAACTCAATCTTGCCCGGACGGCCAAATGCTGTGCGTCTGCTGCTGCCCATCAAGGTCTCGCAAACGCGTATCTGGTACGCCTGCAGTCCATGATTTTATCTCCAGACAGATATAGGTCAGAGATGTCTTGGACATCGCGCGAGGAATGGTTGCTCGCAGAGCCGGCGCGCGGCCGGCAGAGTTTACACGCAGCTACGCAAATCCTACGTGTTGTGAAGGGGTAATCGGGATGACCCAACCTGTATCAGCTGAGTCCAGACAGGCCAATCATAGCTCATATTGGCCGTCACGATATCTTCGTAGTACCGGCCTGTGGCGTTCGCCTTTTATGGTCAAAGATGAACAGCGGGCGCTGGAACAGGCGGTGACCTGGTCCGAACGCTTCGATTCCCACAAGGATCTCGTCTGCGAAGCCGATCGAGTGGACAATTTGCTGATTGTCACGAAGGGCTGGGCCTATCGATACACCTGTGCTCGCAATGGCGGGCGTCAACTGACAGCACTCCTGGTGCCGGGGGATATTGTTAATCTGGACACACTCCTGTTCGAGCGCCCCGCATACAGCGTCCGCACGCTCACCGACGTCACCGTCGTCGCGTTGCCACGACAGCGAGCCCTGGCTCTCGTCGACGACTATTCCGGTATCGCACGGACTTTCACAGGCCTTACGATACTAGAGAACGCGATCGCCAGTAAGTGGATGCTGTCGCTTGGCCGGCGATCAGCAAGAGCGCGTGTCGCCCATCTGCTCTGCGAACTAGTCGTACGCCTCGGCGAGGACGACGGCAACGACGTCACGATTCCGTTCCCTTTACGTCAGGAGCAAATCGGCGACGCCCTCGGCCTAACCACGGTCCACGTTAACCGCATGATCCGTCAGCTGCGCACCGAAGGCTTGATTGCAATCTGTGATCGACTGTTATCGATCCCTGATATCTCGGCCCTACGGCATGTCGGCGGGTTCGATCCGGCCTATTTGCATATGCGTCAGCATATCGATGCTGTGTCACCTCCTACGGGAGACGTCGCATGACGCAGAATGATCAGCGCTCAGCCATGACGTCGAACTCAATCGGCAAAGCACCCCGCACGCACCGAGATCATGACCTGCTGCTTCGCGAAACCAACCACCGGTGCAGCAACGATCTACAGCTCGTGGTCAGCCTGCTTGCACTACAAAGTCAGCGTGCGACGAACTCGGAAGCACGTCAGGCGCTTACCGATGCTATGGAGCGGGTTTCCATACTCGCCCGCGCTCGCAGTACCATGCACGGCGATCAGAAGCCGTCGATAGAGGCTGCCCTACGCCAGGTCTGCGAAGCCTTGCATGCGCAGGCGGAGCCAAGGTCCATTCTCGTCTCGCTACAGGTCACCGATGACGTCGACGGCCTTACACAGAATGAGGTCACCACTCTCGCTCTTGTCGCCAACGAGCTCGCCACGAATGCGATCAAGCATGGCTATAAGGACGGCAAGGCCGGCCATATTCGTATCACGCTTGGCCGGACACCTGGCGGCGACGTATCGGTGATTGTCGACGATGACGGGCTGCCGTTTCCTGAACTCGAGCGGTCTAATCATAGCGGGCTAGGTCTTGGCTTAGTAAAGCGGCTGACGGCATCGATTGGCGGGCTTTTCATCGCGCCCGAGGCAGGATCCAAAGCGTTCGAGCTTCGCGTTTCTGAGAAATTGCGCATGACCCAGACAGGGTGACGCTCACGGTTGGTAAGCACAAGTCGCTTGCCGGGCGGCTCTATCGTATATGCTTGCAGGAGTAACGAAGTTGGCGAACATTCCTCTTGAAAAAGCGCGGTCGATTGCAAGCGAGATCGACTGCCTGATACGACTTGCCGACAGCTATAGCGATTTCGCTCTAGGCGCCCTGCTCTGCACGGTTCGGGAGCATCTCGAGCTGGCCGAAGACGAGCAAATCCCTCCAATGACGTGACTTACGGCTCTGCCCCATTTAGCTACATCTCCTTGCGAGAATGCAGATGCGAAAGGGTAGTGGATGATCGACAACGACAGGATTGCCGATATTGCCGATTTCATGCTGGCGTTCAGGCGTAGTCGTACCAAGGAACCTCCGTCCTCCCTGTTTGGTGAACCGAGCTGGGACTTTCTTCTCGAACTGTTTGTCGCCGACGCTCGCGGCGTTCGCATGACCGGGCGCCAGATTATTGAACGCCATCAAATCTCGCCAGCTGTAGCGTCGCGTTGGCTCATGCATCTGTCTGCCGAAGGTCTTATTGTTGGCGATGGCAGTGGGGATCTCGACGACGAATTAACGTTGTCGGGAGCTGCAATGGAGAAAATGGAGCGTCTTTTACACAACGCTAGCGCCACGAAACCGGCGATGTTCAAATAGCATATCTGCCTAAATCCGACGATCTTTTACCCCTTCCAACCCGCCACTACCCAAAATCCCACCCCTATTGGACCGGGTGAAAGTCCGAAACGACACCTAACGCAATTATACAAAAAGCAGAACTTTCGCGACATGACCGCTTTCAGACTTTCCGTTGCCGCTCCTTAGATTTGGAAAACGCCTGCACTGGATACGGCGAGGCCCTGCCCCGGCCCCGCCCGGCTGCTCAATTCCACCTTGCCTTGCAAGAAAGCAGAGCCACGGTAGGCCACCACAGCTATTGACTACCAAAGATATGTTTCATAGACGAAGCGTATATTCACAATGTCGGGATCAGGTGATGGGTTTGGTGAAGATCGACGATGAGCTGCACGAGGAAGCACGCCGTGCCAGCGCCGTCATGTGCCGGTCGATAAACGCCCAGGCCGAGTTCTGGATGAAGATCGGGATGCTCGCCGAGGCCAATCCGAGCCTGGCCTTCAACGACATCGTGAAGATGCAACTCGCGGAAGCGAACGTCCGCCTAGTTCAGCCGCTCGCGGCTTGATCAAGAGCGCCGCCAGCCATCCGGTTACCTGCCAGGACTGACATGGCCTTTCACAATGAAATCACAGACTTCTTCGGCCGTTACGTCGATGCTTTCTCGCGCCAGAATGCCGAGGCGTTAAGCGAGCTATGGGACGAGGTTGCGCTGTTCCCCACCCCCACCGGCAACTTCGCCATGCCCCGATCCGCATTTCGAGACCATTGCGCCACGCTGTTCAGTTTCTATCGAGCGCAGGGTGTCGTGCGGCCGGAAGGCACCCTCCTGTCCGCCTACGAGCTGTTCCCGGGCGTTGCTCAGGCCCGCATAGCCTATCGCATGATGGGTGTCGACGACGCTCCGGTGGCCGAGTGGGAGCATGTTTATGTCCTACGGCGCACCGACGCTTGGCGCGTGTCGCTGACCATAGCCGATGGCGAAATGGCAGCTTGGAAGGCCAAAGGTCTTCAGCTCTGATCGAATATTCTGCCCTGCTGGAGTGCTGAGTACCAATCATCGCCGTTCGGCGGGCGAATGTCGGAAAACCCGGTCGCAAACAGGAATGGACGAAAAACAGGAGATTGCGGACAGGCTACTAGGCACTACGACGATCCTAGCCTGCCGCAAACATACCGTTTTCCGACACCCTCAAAATTATCCGTGTTCTCGCTTTAACCCGAGGTTCCTGACGTCGTTCGATAGCCCTGTCGGAAAGGTTGTGTTTGTCGTATAGTCGCGATTGAGGCCGTATTTCTAACATACATGACCGTCGAACGGGGATAATGGAGAGGGAACCGCAGCGGTGGGTTTCGGGTGGCCAAATCGCGTTAGCCATCGCGCGGCGCTATCGTCGGACGGGATGTTAGGCTTGAGGCGTAGCTCGATCAAATCGCCAGGCGCGCAAAGCATGCACTCGCATTTTTCTCAAAGTTTGCTCGCACACCACAAGGACTTATTACCGTCATGATACGACCCCAACGCCCGCTTTGAACGAATCAACCAGACATCAACATCGGCTAACATCTGACCAACTAGAGGTTTCTTCAAACCGCTGCGGTTGCGATACCGCTTTACGTAACTTTGACCTTCTTTCAGGTTAGCTCCCCGGAAAGGGGTCGGAAGAACAGTTATGCTGGAATATCGCATGTATATTATTGACAATGGCGGTAAAATCATTGAGCGCATTGATTTAGAATGCCCAAACGATGCAGAGGCTGTCTCGGACGGAAAGACATATGCCCTAAAGAACGATGTAGAGATCTGGTGTGGTCAAAGAGTAGTTACCGTTATTCATCCTTTAACCTGATTGATAGCGTTGAACGCCCTTCTCTACAAAAGTCCGAGTGCCAGAGTCATTTCCTGGTCGAATGTGTGTCGTATATGATCCCAGCCTACCTTCGCGAATGAATCCATCGGGCGCTTGCTTATGCCATCGAACTAATGAAGAATTACTCTTCGCAACTTCAAGATCGTAGGGATGACTTCTCATAGTATCTGAATCAATGCCTAACGCGTTAGTAACGCGGGCATGCTGATTCTCTATTTCGTCTTTTGACATAGCCTGTCTAGCGTCCCGGCTCGAGTTTAATACTGGCGGAACAGACTTTCCAGATACAAAGATTAATCCTGTCTATTTTCTATTAAAGCTGTATTAGATGCCCCGAGTGCCGGCCGCCCGTCATGTTGTGGGAAGGTGCGCAGCAAGATAACGAGATCGGCCGGAGCCAGAGTGTGACGGCCTCCCTCACCGGGATTGTGCGACAGCCGCGACGATCCGAAGCGTATTTCGAGATCAGCAATTTGCAGTAGATGCCCACGTGCCTTTAATAACATCGACTGCAGCGGCAATGCGGTGCCAATCCTTTACGGCGACGGGGTCGCCGATGGCAGCGACCATCTGATCGACGATATAATTTGGGGTATGTTCGCCGTGTTCTGCAAGGATGGCGCCCGCCTGTATCCAGACCTCTCGGTGACTCATGGGGACTGACCGCGCCATCAAATGTCGTTTCGGCGCTCGACCTCGTGGTGAACGCCCTCGCTGGCCTGTAACGCCATCGCGATGATGTGCTCGATGACCGGCTCTGGAATGGCGTTAGCCACATCGAGCCCAAATTGGTCAAGATACGACCACGCGACCCATCCCGAGTAGACAGTTAGCCCCGGTAGTTCGAGGGAAAGAAACCGTCCGACCGTAACTCTGTATTCCGAGCGGAGCTTGAACCCCAAAGTCGACACGTTCTGGATGATAGCCGGATGCTCATCTGCAAGAGATGTGACGAGCACGGCTGGAAGACTCATCGCCGTTCGGTTCGAATACCTACGATCAAGCCGACTTTTGCCGGCACCAGCCACAGGGCCGCGATGGGTGTTCATGGGGCCGTCATCCGTCAGCACGCCTAT
>NZ_JACYTY010000012.1:0-59379 GCF_014841445.1 Sphingomonas sp. CFBP 8765
TTTGGAGGATATCGTACACCTGCCGGTGCCCAATTTCCTTCACATAAGTGGACATTAAAGGGCCCTTCCCCGCCTCCCACTTTCGGCCATTCGTTCATTTGGTTGGACGGCAGTTTGTCGGTCCGGCCTTCTCGAACCTCCATTCCCAACCGGCAATACTGCCTTGCTGTAGTGTTGGAAGTTTCTGGTGATCGCATCAGCACGAACGCAGTCTTCCACCTGGCGAGATCAGGCAATCGGTGCACGGTGTGCCGGTAATACGCAGCGAGGGACAGGCTCGAAAGTCAACGTAAGGTTCACTTTCGATGCCCCCCGGCGAAGCCGGTTCCCGACTTGAATATGTCATGGCCACGGTACTTGGCAGGCCAGACGTGTGACTCTCTATCCGTCTAATACCCTACCGCGCTAGTTTAGGCGTCCTGATCAGTCTGAATATAGGTACTTCCAAGACATAGAGTTCGCCTAATCATAGCGTCCAACCGTCCCGGTATTGGCGGTCAAGAAATTGATTAGCCTCGGGAAGGTTGGTTATCCGTCCCGTCTGTCCGTTGTAGCGGATAGGCTGGCCAGCACGCATCGCGACCATGCCAAGCAGCATTGTCTCATTCAGCGTTACTGCGTCGCCAAAGGGAGAGGACGGCTTCACCTCGCCCTGAATGGCAGCGATCCAGTTCATCTCGTGTCCGTCGCGGCCACCGGCGATACGCGGCAGCGATTGCGGGATTACTGCGGCGCGCTCGGCGGCACCGTCGCCAAACACGATGGGCTTCTCGCCGTAAGTTTCGTGCATCAGCATGCCCTTCTCACCGATGTACAGGACACCGCCCCCAGGGGTCATCGTGACGCCCGTTGGCAATCCCGGCGGCGTTGGAGGCATCAGCCCGCCGTCATACCAAGTCAAGCGAAGCGGCCCGCCGGGCGCATCCCCAAAATCGAAATAGGTCACCCCCGCCAGCGGATAGCTGCCAAGCTCGACCGGCGGCTTGTCGTCCCACAGATCGTTGTCGCCGCCCCAGATCGAATGCCGGCTTTCTACCGCCGTCGGCACGCCCAGCGAGAGCGCCCAGACCGGAAAGTCGAGGAGGTGCGCCCCCATGTCGCCCAGCGCACCGATGCCGAACGGCACCCAGCCACGCCAGTTAAAATGGGCATAGTCGGGGTTGTAGCCCCATCCGACGGTCGCTGGCCCTAACCAGACGTCCCAGTCGAGACTTGCCGGCTTTGCGACGGGCGCAGGGCGGGCGATGCCTTGCGGCCAGACGGGCCGATTGGTCCAGGCATGAACCTCGCGTACGCGCCCGATCGCCTGTCCGCGGATCAGCTCGACCACGCGGCGGCCGTCGTCGCTCGAATGACCCTGGTTGCCCATCTGCGTCACCAACTTGGGCTTGGACGCGGCGAGATCGCGCAACACGCGCCCCTCGCGAACGGTGTAGGTCAACGGCTTCTGCACGTAGACGTGCATGCCGCGCTCCATCGCCATCTTCGCGGCGACGGCATGATGATGGTCCGGGGTCGCGATGAGAACCGCGTCGATATCGCGCTGTCGATCGAACATTTGCCGGTAGTCGCTGTAATGGGTCGCCCGGTCATAGGCGGCGCGCAGTGGCACCATCGTCGGCTTGGTCGCGCCGGTCGCCGTCACAAACGAACGGGCGACGTAATCGAAATCGACGTCGGCAACCGCCACGATGTTCTGGCTGGTGAGCTGACGCATGTTGTTCGCGCCCATGCCGCCCCCGCCGATCACGGCGATGTTGACCCGGTCGCTCGGTTTCAGTCGTCTTGCCCCGGCAACCGCCGGAAGAGTGAGTGCCGCGGCAGCGCCCAACATCGTGCGCCTCGAGACCGTTGTGAGTTTCACATTGCGCTCCTGTTTTGAATTGGCGCGCGACCCGTCATCCGCCCCTCTGCGCCCGCGACGCCCATTTGGACCAGACCGCCGGTGTCGCGAGCATCTTCATGTACACGCCGCCCACGACCGCGCGCGCCTGGAATCCAACCTGCGCGCCATCGATCGTTGCGTACCAATCGCCCAACGGCACCCGGCTAGGGGTTTCGAGCATATAACGATGCACCGGCGCGATCAGCTGCTCAAACCCCGATTGGTCGTCGGACAACGTCGCGCTCCATGTTATCCAGTCAAGCTTGGTATATGTCTTGCGACTGTCGAGTGGCACGCCGTACTTTTGCTGATGCTTAAGATAGAAGGCGACTTCCTGGCGCAGCAGTCCCTTAGGGAATACGTTACGGCCAAGCACCTTGTCCCATACCAAATTATACTTCTGGCTCCACGTACCCGGCCGATCGAAGGCGAGCTTGGTATGGTCGCCGTCCTGCGCCATCGCGACCCACCTTACTGCCATTTGCCGCGACAACGTGCGATACTGGGTTGCTTCGTCCTTCTTCCCCAGCAGGCGGGCAAGTTCGGCATAGCTGTCTAACGCGCTGATCGCCTTAATCGAAAGGTTGGTGTTGTGCGCGAGATGGCCGGCGAAGTCGTCGGTGCTCAGCTGGTTCTCGGGGTCTAGCCCCTTTTCGCGCAAGTACGTCGCCCAGCGTGTCAAAAGCGGCCAATAGTGTGCTGCGAAATCGGCATTGCCCCGGATCTTCGCCAGTGCGCCGATCATCAGTAGCATGTTGCCGCTTTCCTCGACCGGCATCTGGTCGTCCTCAGTCCGCTCCCCGCCCCCGTAGACCTGGCCGTTCGCTTGCGGATACGTCCCGATGTCATGCGGCGCGAACGAAAACCTCCACCGGGGCATCGACGCATAGTCGAGGATTGGGCGAAGCTGCGCCTCCAGCAGCGTGGGGTTGAACAGCAGGAAGAACGGCGACGTGGGATAGGTGATGTCGACCGTGGCGATGCAGCCATTGCTGAAATTCTCCTTGGAGAAATACAGCGGGCGGCCATCAATGTCGGCGACCAGTTTGTGCGCGGCCAGCGTCTGGCGATAGGCGACCACCGCGATTTCGGCATAGGCGCGACCACCAACCCGTTCCAGATCGGCGATGAGATCGCGATCAAACGCCTCGCCGCGCTTGCGCAATGCAGGCTCCTCCGCCTCCGCCCTGAGCAAAAGGTCCGCCATCGTCATCCCGTTGCGACGCCAGTAGGCGGGCATCCGGCGCTTGAAAAACTCGATCGCGTCGATGTCGTCATAGGCGAGCATCGCCCGCCGCATGTCCGCCGCCGCTCCGACATCGCCGAAATCCGCCAACATCGCCATTGCGGGACGATCCTGATGCGCGAGGCGCGGCATCGCAATGTCGTCCGCGACCGGCATCTTGCCGGTCTTAAGCAAAATGTCCCGCGCCCGCTCGCCGAGCGTCGCGGTGGTGGTCCCGGCCTGGCGCGGCACAGCCAGTTGCGCCCAGCCCCAGTCGATGCGCAGATTGTCGCCGACCTTCTGCAACACCTGCTGCGTGTTCGTGCCGATGTGCTGCACGGTCATGTCGCCGACCCGGCTGCTGCCCCAAACGACACTTTGCTGGTCGTTGTCCACCGCCAGTTGCGCACCTGCGTCAAAGTACAACTGGACCGCGTGGCGGCCACCGTCGGTCGCGCGGACTGTCCAGCTCAGATAAGTGACCGGCCGCGACAGCACGTCGAGATCGTCGGGTAGCGCGGGGGTGAAGAACGTCGCGGTCAACCGCACGCCGCCGCCGTCATATTCATAGGTGGTCCGCGTCGGCGTCAGCGCGCGCGACGTCTGCCGCATCGCATCGTCAGCCCCACCCCGCCCCATGAAGCGGAGCGCCTTGCCATCGACGCGGAGCCAGCCGGTCATCGGCTGGTCGGTCCCCGTCCAGTGTCGGGTCGATTGTTCGGTCGTTGTGTCGGCGAAGCTCCAGATGCTGAAATAGGGGTCGTGCGCAATCAACGGCGTTGCGGGGGTACGGGTCGTGACGGGTTCCTGCGCGCCGAGCGGTAGCGTGAACACCGCGCCGCCCAGCAGGGAAACTGTCATAGCGCGGAGCGCGATCGACTGAACTACGGACGTTTTCGGTATGGCGACCTTCATCAGATCACGGCGCGGAGCAGATGGGGTTTCGTACTTGCCAGATGCACCATCAGTTCGCCGAACAAACCGTTCGCCCACGCAAACCAGGGTCGCGTGAATTTGCTCGGATCGTCCTTATGGAAGGTTTCATGGATGAACCCGGTCCCGGCATCGGTGTCGCGGATCACCTTCAAGCATGCGCGGATCTGGGTGTCGTCGTTGCTCGAGAAGGCGCGGACGATCGTCGCCATCGGCCAGATCAGGTCGAAGCCTGCATGCGGCCCGCCAAGCCCTTCGCCCGCCTTGCCGCGGACAAACCACGGATTGCGCTCGCTCCACGCAGCCGCCTCGGTCCGCCGCCAGAGCGGATCGTCCGCGGGGGCGCACCCCAGGAACGACAGGCCGGACAGCGAAAGCTCGCAGCAATCGTCGAGGAAGAGTGCGTTGCCGAAGCCGTCGACCTCGAACGCCCAGACTTCGCTCCCGTCCGCCAGCCGCATCCTGCCATGCGCCGCGAGCGCCGCCTCGATCTCGGCGGCCAGCGTTGCCGCTTCCCGGGCAAGCTCTGCGTCACCGCGCGCGCCCTGCGCCACTTCGGCGAGTTCGCGCAGGGTCTTGGCAGCAAAGATGTTGGCGGGGATCAGGAAGGGAAGGATCGTGGCATCGTCCGATGGGCGAAAGCTCGAATGGATCAGACCGACCTTGCGAGTGGGATTGCCGACGCCCCACAATTGCGTCTCGGTCGGCTGGATATCACGACGCTGGAAACGGTATGGCCCGGCATCGGTCGTGCGCTGCTGCTCGCGAAAGGTGCGGATGATCGCGCGGGCGGACTGCGCCCATTCGGCGGTGAAGGGCGTACGATCACCGGTCGCCCGCCAATAGCTCGAGGCAAGCCGGAGGACGTAACACAGCGAGTCCACCTCCCATTTCCGCTCCGCCACGCCTGGCTTCATCGTCGTCTGGTCGTTCGCCGACGACGGCAGGTCGGACCGGCCTGCCGGGTCCTGCAAGAACGCGTTCGCATATGGATCGATAAGCACGCATCGGGCCTGACGAGCGATCAGACCGCGAAACAGCGCGGTGAGCGGCACGTCGCGCTTTGCCAGGTGGAGGAACGGCCTGAGCTGGGCGGAGGAATCGCGCAGCCAGAGACACGGTATGTCCCCCGTGATGACGAAGGCATCGTCCGCAGTCACCGACAGCACGGTAGTGTCCAGCGTGTTGGGATAACAATTCTCGAACATCCAAGCGAGTTTGGGGTCCGCTATCATTCGTCTGACCCGGCTAATCTCGCGCTCGACTGCGGGGCTGTGATATTTCCGATCCGCAGGCTTGGGACGTTGGGAGACGTGCATCGGACCGGCCGCTGCGGCAGGTTGCACTGCCAGCGCGGCGGTGGCGAGCAGCATCGTTCTGCGATCGATCAGCACGTCAGATCGCCTTCCGACGCGATTGTCCGAAAGAATGCGCGCATATCCCCTCCATTTCCGGTCGACCAAGCCAACCGTCTCGTTCGAGGCTGCGACTGTTGTAGGCTGCAGCCAAAGACCAACCAATGCGACCAGATAGGCAGCATCTGACCATACTCTGTCGCCCCGGATCCCAACCGTCAAGCAATCTTACACTTACTTGTTTTTTAATTGCAGGTTCATGTCCCCGGTGTCACATGAGGTGCGTAGCGAGAAGACTATGGGCGGGCGGGAGCGCTTGCCGAAACAGGGAGAGTTCCATGCCCATCAACCGACGCGATGTGCTGGCCGCCGCTGGCGCCGTGACAATTTCGACGATAGCCCCGCGACCTGCGCTTGCGGCGACCTTCGTCAGCAAACGACCGCCCGTGCGGAATCGGAAGTTCCTCAGCCGAGCCGTGGAGAGCGAATTGTCCCGGATCAAGGCGCGCATCGCCGACCCGGAAATCGCTTGGATGTTCGAGAATTGTTATCCCAACACGCTCGACACGACGGTGTTCGCAGGGTCAATCGAGGGCAGGCCGGACACCTTCGTCATCACCGGAGACATCGACGCAATGTGGCTGCGCGACAGTTCGGTACAGGTCGAGCCGTATACGCATCTGATGCGCGATGACCCCGCACTCCGCACGATGGTGCATGGCCTGATCCAGCGGCAGGCACGCTGCATCCTGATAGACCCCTACGCCAATGCCTTCGTCCGTGACCCCAATGCCAAATCGAACCTGGATTCCGCGACACTTGACGCGACCGAGATGAAGCCTGGCGTTGCACAGCGCAAATGGGAAATCGACTCGCTCTGCTACCCGATGCGGCTCGCGCATGATTACTGGCAGGTCACGCGGGACAAGACACCGTTCGACGCCATCTGGGCTAAGTCCGCCAAGCTGATCGTCAGCACCTTTCGCGAGCAGCAACGCAAGACCGGACCTGGCCCGTACACCTATCAACGGCTGACCAAGATCCCGACCGACAGCCTAATGCTCGACGGATATGGCCCCCCTTCCCGCAAGGTCGGGCTGATCCATTCGATGTTCCGACCGTCTGACGACGCCTGCGTGTACCCGTTCCTCGTACCCGCCAACCTGTTCGCCGTATCAAGCCTCCGCCAAATCGCCCGCGTCCATCGCGAGGCGCGCGGCGACAGTGCGGCGGCGAGCGATGCAGAGGCGCTGGCGAACGAAGTCGAGGCTGCCCTGCGCGCACATGCGATCGTACCCGATGGACAGGGCGGAAAGGTCTGGGCGTATGAGGTGGATGGGTTCGGCAATTGGCTGTTCGCCGACGATGCCGGGATCCCCAGTCTGTACGGACTGCCGCTGATCGAGGCCGCTGATGCGCGGGATCCACTGTATCGGCGAACCGCTGCGCTCGCCTGGAGTCCGCGCAATCCGTTTTTCGTGCAAGGCAAGGCAGCTAGTGGCATTGGCAGTCCGCACATGGGATTGGACAAGGTCTGGCCAATGGCGATCATTGCGCGCGCAATGGTGTCGACGGATGAAGGCGTGATCCGCGCGTGCCTGCGCGACCTTAAAGCGACACATGCGGGTACGGGCTTCATGCACGAATCTTTCGACAAGGACGATCCGGCCAAATTTACCCGTCCCTGGTTCGCCTGGGTCAACGGCATGTTCGGGATGATGATCGCCGAACTAGCGAAGAAGCATCCGAAACTGCTGGAGGAGCAGTATTAGACCCGGGGTCACTCGGCCGGCGACTGAAAGACGAGATCGTTGAACGGCAGGATCGAAGCGCCGATCGCGGGAGCGTCGGCTGCGAGTTGCGCGGTCAAGACCGGAACCGACGGCACGATTTGATCGTCGATGCTGCTGACCCTCAGCGCAACCGCCTCCGCCAGCTCGTCGATGAGCGGCCGCGGCAGCCTGCCCCCGATCACAATCGCGCCGGGATCGATCAGGCAGTTTATAGTGCCGATCGGTTGCGCCAGCGCGTCGGCGGCCCGTTCGATCCACGCCCTTACAAGTTCAAGGACAACGGGCCCGCTAGTCATCAGGTCGGTTGGCGCGATGTTCGTGAAGTCCTGCGTGACGAGGTCCGCACGCAAGGCGGAGAGCGACGCGATCGACTGTAGCGAATTTCCATCGCCGTCGTTTAGAAAGCCGATGCGTCCGGCGCGGCCAGTCGCGCCCTGGTAATAGCTTCCATCCACCACCATCCCGCCGCCAAGGCCTGCGGAAAGCAGGATGTAGAAGAAGCTGCGGTGAATCAGGCCGCTGCCAAATCGCGCCTCGCCGATCGCAGCCGCCGCCGCATCGTTTTCGATCAGGATTGGCCACGGCCCCAGTCCGCCAAATAATGCGGTGAGATCCACCGTGTCCCATTGCGCATATTCCGCAGGGCGCCCGGGCAAGTCGACGCGGCCCAACCCGCCGGGAAGCGCCACGCCGAGCCCGATTATGCGATCTGGCAACACCAGTTTCTGCGCAAGCAGCTCGTCAACCCTGTCGCGGAGAAACGCTAGAACCTCTTGGGGAGACGCGTAGTCGATTTCCTGCGTGTAGCCAGCGCGTACCGCACCGGTCAGGTCCAGCGCGACGACGCTCACGTGATCACGATCGATGTTCACGCCCAAGCTGAAGCAGCCGTCCGGATCAACAGCCAGCCGGATCGCGGGCATTCCCCGAACGCCCGTACGCCGCCCCTTTTCGAAGATGAAGTTCCGGTCGAAGAGCCTCTGCGTGATGTTGGCGATCGCAGCGGCAGAGAGTCCAGTCTGCTTGGCGAGTTCCAGCCTTGTGCATTCGCCCGCGCGCTGGATCGCCTCCAGCACAACTCGTTCGTTTCTTGCACCCGCACGAGACGGATTGGTCCCGTGCAGCGCCGGTCCCTGCTGTCGAATGCCATCGTCAATCATCAGCGGGCGTCGCATGCCATGGTCTATCCTTCAATGCCGGCGGAAACGGCGAGAGCCTCGCTTGGTTACTCCACCTGTCTGTAATGGAGAAGCGCCAGCGGGCCGGCTGCTCAGCGTCTGGGGCGTACCAGACGCTAGTCCTCTTTAATTATCTACCTAGTTTCTTTTTAATTGACTGTGGCATCCGGTTGTTCGAAAGTTGCCTGCAATAGATGCCAACCGTCGCAACTCAGAGCGGTGACGGGATCGGTACGAGGACGCACGAGTAGGGAGGAGGTTCGTCGACGCAGACGCCCCCCCGTTTGAGAGGAGAGGCTGATGGGCACAGGACCAGTACGTACGACGTTGATGTCTGTCGTCGTCGCCGTTTCCCTTTCCGGCCTGCTGTTCGGCTTCGATACCGCGGTCATCTCGGGCGTGACGGATGCGCTTCGCCTCCATTATGATCTATCGGCCGCCGCGCTTGGCATAACGGTTTCCTCCGCGCTGGTGGGCACGATGCTCGGCGCAGCCACAGCCGGTATTCTAGGCGATCGGCGCGGCGCGCGGTCCGGCCTGCGTTGGGCCGCGGCCCTGTACCTGATCTCCGGGCTCGGCTGTGCGCTGGCATGGGGATGGTTTTCGCTGCTCGCCTTCCGGATTATGGCTGGTATCGCGATCGGAGTGTCATCGGTGCTCGCGCCGATCTATCTCGCCGAGATTGCGCCTGCCGCGCGTCGGGGTGCGATCGTCGGTGGCTTTCAAGTCAGCATCGTGATCGGCATCTTGCTCGCGTATGTCTGCAATGCCGCGGTCGATGCCTTAATTTCAAACCCCACGATAGCGTGGCGGTGGAAGCTGGGCTGCACCGCACTGCCGGCAGCGATCTTCCAGTTTCTGATGGTCCGGGTGCCGGACAGCCCGCGCTGGCTGACGATGCGCGGTCGTACGGACGAAGCCACGGCTGCTTCGCTGAGCCTCTATGGTCACGCGCCGATCCAAGAGGAGATCGTTTCCGCCGTTTCGCATGGCACGGTTTCGCTTGCCTCTCTGTGGACGGAAGCGCGCCGCCCCATGATCCTCGCGATCGTCATCGGCGCGCTCAATCAGCTGACCGGAATCAACGCTATCCTTTACTATCTGAACGACATCTTCGCCGCAGCCGGCTTCGCGCAAGTGTCTGCGAACCTGCAGGCGATTGCGGTCGGAGTGGCGAACCTGATCTTTACCATCGTCGGCATGACGCTGATCGACCGGGTCGGGCGCCGACCGCTGCTCCTTGTCGGCGGCGCTGCTATGGCAGTCCTGTTGACGGTCGCGACCGCGATCATGCTCGGGATGTTGCCGAAATTTTTGATGGTTGGTGTCCTTGTCTGCTTCATCGCGGCGTTTGCGACGTCGCAGGGTGCGGTGATCTGGGTCTATATGAGCGAAATCTTCCCCGCGCGCTTTCGTGCCGCAGGACAGGCGCTCGGTGCCGGAACGGTCTGGCTGTTCGATGCGCTGGTATCGGCGGTGTTCCCGGTCGCCGCCGCCATGTCACCCGCGATCCCATTCGCCCTCTTCGCGGTCTGCATGGTGGTGCAGTGCATCCTCGTCTTCCAGCTGTTCCCCGAGACCAAAAAAGCGTCGCTCGAAGAGATCGAACGTCGAATGCTGGGCGCGCGCCAAGGCCCGGCCCAATGAACCGCTATCTTGCGATCGACGTCGGCGGCTCGCACATTGCGTGTGCGCGAGTCCGTAGCGGCGTGGTGGAACGGCGGGCACAGCTGGCGGTCTCCGAAGCGCCCACCCTGCAGACGGTACTGCCCGAGCTCGAAACCATTCTCGTCGATCTGCGCCGCGGGGAAGACGTGACGGGCGTCACTGTAGCCTTCCCCGGTCTCATCGACCCTCGGTCGGGCGCGGTCGTCTCGACGCCAGCGGGAAAATATGAGGATGCGGTCGGCTTCGACTTCGTCGGCTGGGCGAAGGCAGCCCTTGGCCTGCCGATCATGCTGGACGTCGACGGTCGCATGGCGCTGCTCGGCGAGCGACGCTACGGCGCCCTGCTCGGTCGCGACGACGCGGTTCTGCTGGGTCTGGGGACCGGCATCGGATCCGCGGCGCTGATGGGGGGCGCGATCGTGCGGGGCCGGACTGGTCACGCATCGGTGCTTGCGGGGCATCTGACGATCGACACTAATGGACCGCTCTGTCGCTGCGGGAATATCGGCTGCGCCGAAGCGATCGCCTCGACTTGGACTCTTCCCCGCCTCATAGCCGCGCTGCCCACGCATGGTCGTCTCCATGAGCTTACGAAGCCGGACCTGAAGAACCTGTTCGACCTGGCGCGAGCGGGCGACCAGGACGCCTGTTCGATCCGCTCGACCTGCCTCACGGCCTGGGCGACCGTCGCGCTTAATCTCGTCACATCCTACGACGCTTCGTACGTTCTCATCACCGGCGGGGCGGCTGCGGCACCCGAAGTGGCGCCATTCATCCAGGAGCATCTCCGTCGCCACGTCTGGTGTCTGGGTGCGCCGCCGGTCGTGGTGCGGGGGGCGCTCGGGTCCGACGCAGCGCTGCTTGCCGCCACCCCCCTTTGGGAGGACCGCAATGGCCATCTATGACAAGCAGCCCGTCGTGCACATTGGCGGCGACCCGCAGGCATGCGCCGTTGGATGGCCAGACATCGTTTCACGCCTTCCCGATACCGGCGATCTGAGCGTCGAATGCTATCCCGGCGCGCCAGTGGACCAGATCGTCGCCGCGATGCGGGCGGCCTATCCCGACGCCCAGGTCGTCGATACCGCAACCCTGTTCAAGCCGACGGAGGTGATCGACGATTGGATCGCCGCACACCTCGGCGGCGATCCCGTCTTCGCGCGTTTTGAGACCGTCGGGATCGACGCTTTCCTCAGTGTCGCCGCGGTCGCGGCCTGGCGGTCCGCCCGAGTGACCGATGCGCGCACGATAGTGGTCGGCCCGGGTGCCGCGACGATCCTTCCGACCTCCAATGCGTCGATCTACGTCTCGATGGCACGGTGGGAATTGCAGCAGCGCCAGCGCCGTGGGCACATCGGCAATCTTGGCAGTTGCAACCGTGGAACACGGGCCGCCGATTTGTATCGCCGGGCCTTTTTCGTCGACTGGCGCGTCGGAGACGAGATCAAGTACGATCTGCTGCCCCTCACGCAGTTCGTGATCGAGATGAACGGTCCTGAGCCCAAGATGGTCAGTACCGCGACCTACCTCCTCGCACTTGATCTCGCGGTCCACCGTCCCATTCGCGTCGTGCCCTTCTTCGACGCAGGTCCGTGGGGTGGTCAATGGATGCGAAAGCAGTTCGATCTTCCAGACGGTCCGCCCAACTACGCCTGGTGCTTCGACTGCGTGCCGGAGGAGAACAGTCTGCTGCTTGGCTTCGGCGATCGTCGGTTCGAGATTCCGGCGCTCGATCTCGTCCGGCTTCGACCTGAGATGCTACTCGGGCCCACCATCATGTCGCGCTTCGGCGCAGAGTTCCCGATCCGTTTCGACATGCTGGACACGATGGGCGGCGGGAACCTGTCGCTACAGGTCCATCCTCAGCACGACTATGCGCGCGACGCCTTCAACCTGCGCTACACGCAGGACGAGAGCTATTATATGCTCGATGCAGGCGACGATGCGGTCGTTTATCTCGGATTGACGGACACCGCCGATCCTGCGGTGTTCGCCGAGACGTTCGCCGCAGGCCAGAATGGTGGCCCTGCCCCCGACGTGGACGCCTTCGTGAACCGGATCCCCGCGCGGAAGCACGATCATTTCCTTATCCCCGCGGGAACCGTACATTGCTCCGGCAGCAATGCGATGGTGCTGGAGATCAGCGCGACCCCGTACATCTTCACCTTCAAATTGTGGGACTGGGAGCGGCTAGGGCTCGACGGTCGACCGCGGCCGATACACCTGAAGCACGGTCTGGCGAACATCGACTGGTCGCGGCGCGAGGACTTCACGCGCGATGAGCTCGTCAACCAGATCACCACGGTTGCAGAAGGCCCAGACTGGACGCGGGAGCGGACCGGATTGCACCGGCTCGAATTCATCGAGACCGAGCGGATCTGGTTCGCGTCCGCCGTCGATCTCGACACCCAGCGGAACCTCAACGTCCTGAACCTTGTCGCGGGCACCGCCGCGGTCATCGAGTCCCCGACCGGATCCTTCGCGCCGTACGAAGTCCATTACGCCGAAACCTTCATCGTGCCGGCCGAAATCGGCGCTTATCGACTGCGGTCGCTCGATGGAGACGGCGGCCGTTGCGCCGTGATGCGGGCATACGTCCGAACCGACGACGAAATCACCGACAATACAAAACAATAACGACACAGGGAGAGAATAAATGACAGCACCCGACCGACTGGTCGTTTCTTCCATCGCGCTGGCCGCAGCGTCCTTATGGAGCACCGGAAGCGCCGCGCAGACGGCACCCGCATCCACTTCGCAACCCGCGGCGCAAGCCGACGCAACTCCTGCAGAAGCCGGCCCCCCAGCTGCGGCAGACGGCGCGGTAGCCGCGCAACCCGCATCCGCGGACATCGTCGTCACCGGCTTGCGACGCAGCCTCCAGTCGGCCCAGGCGCTGAAACGCGATTCCGACCAGATCGTCGATGCGGTCGTTGCCGAGGACATCGGCAAGCTTCCCGACAATAACGCATCCGAGGCGCTGGCGCGTATAACCGGCGTTCAGGTCAACCGCAGCAGTGACGAAGCCGGCGGCGTGCAGGTTCGCGGGCTTCCGAACCTCACAACGACCTTTAACGGGCGCGAGATGTTCACCGCCGAGCAACGCAACGTCGCGCTGCAGGACTTTCCGGCGGGCGCACTTGCGGGTCTCGAGGTCTACAAGACGACCAGCGCGGATCAGATCGAGGGCGGCATCGCCGGCCTGATCAACGTGCGGTCGCGGCGTCCATTCGATTTTGCCGGGTTCCAGATCGCGGGTGCGGTACGGGGCACTTATGGCGATCAGGCGAAGAAGTACGATCCCAATATCAACGTGCTGGTCACGGACCGCTGGAACACCGGCATCGGGCAGATCGGCGCACTGGTGAACGTATCGTATACGCAGCTCAATTATCTGACGTCTTCTCGCTACATCAACGGCAACGTCGTCTCGCCGAACGCCGCCCAGAGCGTTGCGGGTCCACGAGACTTCGTGCTGCCCGAGTCCGCCGGCGTCTATTACGACCGTGGCAAGCGCTGGCGGCCGTCCGTCAACGGTTCGCTGCAATGGCGTCCGAGCGACAACCTCGAATTCTACATCGATGGCCTGTTTCAGGGCGCCCGGACTGATGTCGCCAACGATTTCGCCGGCCTCAACCTAGTCAGCGACAACCCTGCGCTGAGCAACATCGTTCGCAACCCGGATGCTCCGGGCACTTTGAACAGTGTCACGGCAACGCCCGACTTCGCGAACGGCAAGAACATCGACTTCTCGCGCAGCACGCGTGCCGGCCGCACCAACGCGTACCAAGGCGCGATCGGCGGTTCGTGGAAGACCGAGCGCGCCACGATTACCACGGACTTTGCCTATACGGATTCGAAGGCGGAATATACCGACTATAACTTCGACTATGCCCCGGCGGCGGCTCAGGCAGCGTCGATCGTGTTCGACGTCGGCGGCAAGGACGGCGGACCCGCGCTTGGACTTCCCGGCTTTGATGCGAACAACGCGGGCAACTATATCCTGCGCGGCATTTACGATCGACGTTCGCTCGCGACCGGCAAGGGCATCCAGTGGCGTACCGACCTGAAGCTGCAGACCGAACTGCCGATCATCAAGCAGATCGACGTCGGTTTCCGCTATACCGATCGTGACGCCCGGCTTCGCAGCGGTGGACGATATGCAACACTCCGTCCGCTCGCACTGCCGCTTACCTCGGTCCCGGGCAGTGACAACGGTCAGCCGATCGATGTCGGCTTCCACGGCGGGCAGGCGCCAGCTTTAAACCAATGGTATGCGCCCACACGAAACGGCATCGTCGGCAACATCGAAGCGTTGCGTGATCTCGCCCGCTCCGGTCTCGCACAGATCGGGACGCCGGCCGCACTTGCCGAACTAGCGCAATGGGGATCGGCGATCCCGGCATTCGTCCAGAACGAGCAGCTCGACGCCGTCGAGCGGTCCTACGCCTTTTACGGCCAATTCCACTACGGCTTCAACGTGGGCAACGTTCCTATCGACGGCGTGATTGGCACGCGCTTGGTCAACACCAAAGCTAATTTGACCGGCAATGCGCTGGTCGGCGGCACCCTGGTTACCACAACCTCGCGCCAGAACTACCTGGACGTGCTGCCGAGCGCCTCGTTCCGCGCCAAGTTCTTGGACAATTTGCAATTGCGCCTGTCCGCGACGGAAACTCGGACGCGTCCGGAGTATGGCCAGCTCAATCCGGCGATCACGATCGGCAACCCCAACGGCACACCGCCGATTACCGGCAACAGCGGGAACATCAACCTTCAGCCAATTCAGTCAAAGAACTATGACGCTTCGCTGGAATGGTATTTTACCAAGACCGGCTCGCTAACCGGCGCGATCTTCCGGCGCGACGTGAAGGGGTTCATCACCAACCTCAACGTTCCAACGGTCGTCGACCCCTATGGCCAGATCGTCGTCAACCGGCCGGAAAACGGCGGTAGCGGCAGGCTCCAGGGCGTCGAGGTCGCGTTCCAGACCTTTTTCGATTTCCTGCCTGGCTGGCTCAGCGGATTCGGAACGCAGCTCAACGGCACTTATATCGACGCGTCGCAGGCGCTACCGGTGTCGCTCGGTGCCACAGGTCAAAACAGCGACATACCCGGCGTCTCAAAGTGGAGCTACAACGCGGTCGGCATTTACGAGAAGGGTCTGGTTTCCGCACGGCTAGCGTATAACTGGCGATCGCGGGTGACGAACTTCTTCGCCACCGACCAGCTAGGGCAGCTGATCGGCGCCGAGTTCAACCGCCCGATCGAACGGCTTGATTTCTCCTTGTCGGTTGCCGCAATCGAAGCCGTGACTTTGACGTTCGACGTCAGCAACATTACCGGTTCGCCCTATCGCGCCTTGCGTGCAGTTCCAGGGCTGGAGAATGCCAACTACCCACGCGATGTCCGGTACGAAAGCCGCGTCTTCGCCCTGGGCGCACGGTTCCGTTTCTGATGACGGAGCAACGCGTCTCGCGTCGGACTCTTCTTGGCATTACGGTGGGTTTATCGGCCACCGTCGTCGCCAATGCGGCTGCCGGTCAGCGTGGTCCCGGCAACGACGGGGCCACGTTCGACAGAGCCCTGGCGTGGCATGCCGCGCTTGAGCGCTGCTTCGCCGTGGCGGATGGAACCGGGCTGTACCGGGAATACCATCCGCCGGAGCCACAGGACGAGCCATATTCTACGGAATGGCCCTTCTCCCAAGCGCACATCGCCTTGCTCGATCTTGCGATGATCCACGGTACGACGGGACGGCGGTTCGCCCCCGCACTGGCGAAGGTCCGCGCCGCTCAAGGCCGTTACTGGTCGAAGACATCGACGACGGGGCGCGCTGGCCATCTGGCCAAGGTGCTACCGCCGCTCGGTCACGGAGACGATCTTTATTACGACGACAACGAATGGGTCGGCCTAGCCGAAATTCAGTACCATTTGTTCCGGCGTGACCCGGTTTCGCTACGCAACGCACGCGATATCTTCGAACTGATCCGGTCCGGTTGGTCCAACGACAAATCCCTAGCGTCGCCCGGCGGCGTGCGCTGGACGCAGAAAAAGGACAATGGCGATCGCAACACTGTGTCCAACATGCCGGCCGCAGAGATGGGCGTGCGGCTGTACATGATAACCGGCGATCGCAGTTATCTCGACGACGCTCTGCGTTTCTATCACTGGACCAACGCGACGCTGCAACAGCCAGACGGCCTGTACGCCGATCACCTCAAGACAAACGGTCTGGTCGAGAAACGCGTCTGGAGCTACAATCAGGGCGTGCCTGTCGGCGTCAACGTCCTGCTCTGGCGCGCGACGCACAAACCGGAATATCTCGCGGCGGCTAGACGGATAGCCGCGGTAAGTCATACTCATCTGGTCACGGGCAGCCGCATCGACAATCAGCCCCCGCCGTTTAACGCAATTTATTTTAAGAACCTCTTGTTGTTAGAGCACGAAATCGGCGGAAGGCGGTACCGCGAGGCAATGCGCGCATACGCAGACCGGATGTGGCACATCAACCGCAACAAAGAGGGTCTCGTTCATTTCCCCGGCCGTCGCTCCGAACTAATTGATACCGCTGCATTGGTACAAGTCGAGGCTGTGCTGCAGTGGAATCCACTAGATTTGTCTTTGCTCTATTAAGCTGTAAAACTCTCGCCACTTCGCGACCCGAAAACACTGCGCATATACCCCAACACAATTCCCTAATTGACCCACTTCCGGTCATTCGTGTGCCCCCTTGAGCTGCCCAATATCTGCCGCTCGTTCATGTGAACGGACCGACCGGTCAGCCGATCTCAGTCAGTTGAGAATGGCGAAAGCATCGAAGGGGGTAGCCTGATTGAATCTGATGCGGCGGTGGCGCCCGGGCGACCCTTTATTCGGAAATGAAGGCTGCGAAGGTACGAGTCATCTCTGATGAGCGCGCGCAACGCGAGATAAATGATCGTGCAGGACGTCGAGGTATTTAGTGGCCCCGTGCGCATCAAACGCTGCGATGGGCATGTTCGATTTTGCGCAGTTGTGTTTCGGGCAGGCGATGACGATGTTGTGTAGGTCGTTACCGCCCTTCGAGGCACGAGGCTTGACGTGGTCGCGATGGACGGAGCTGATTGGAATCCCGGTGTCGCAGTACCAGCACTTACCAGGATGTTCGCGGTGGGCTAACTGGATCGCCTTCAACGCACCGCCCTCCCCTAGATGCCGCCCATCTAAGGCGTATACGTCGTACAGGTGCACACCTTGAGCGTCAGTCCGCTTGTAGCGGAGGAGGTTGTAAGGAGGCTCGTCCAGCGGGTGGGCGAAGAGCAGTTGCAGGCGGTCCATCGGTGAAATCGACATCGTGCCTTACTGCAGCGGCTGGGGTAAATATCCTGTTAAGTAAGCCAACCCTTGAAGGCGCGAGCGAAGCCGACAAGAGTTATACCCATTCAAGTCATGTTGATGCTGGCTAATTTGAAGGCTGAGCGTGGGCCGAAGAGCAGTTTTGGCTTTGGTACGCTAGTGTGCCAAAGCTCTGTGCCGAGTTCCTGCCGACCCACAAGTGGAAATTCAGCCACCCCTTCCCGCTCCCCAACTTTGGACGTTCGTTCATCGTCGCGAATAATCAGCCTGATACCCCGGCCATCCACTGACGAATGTCGTGCTCTGGACAAAGTCGACCACTATGGCATCTTTGGTTCGCCGTATTGATCCGGTACGCGCAGTGCAAAGAAAACGGTTTCCGCCTCACTTCTGGTTAGGCGATGATGGTGGTTAGATTAACGTCATCATCAAAGACATTGGTTGGGCAGGAACGGAAAATGAGGCTTATTGGTCAACGCTGGGAATTCCAGATCGGTAACACCATGGTCGAGGTGGATAACGCGTACAGCTGGACACTGTGGGGACAAGAACGCCTGCTAGTGAACGGAGAGCAAGTTCACGCCAGCAACGGCAGGATGCGGTTTTCACAGAAATACCGCGAGCCGTGGCTCACGCCGTTCGGCGATGGTGAATTAAAGGTCTGGCTAAGAAGCACCGCCACCCAAATACGGTGCAGCGCGTCTCTAGACGGTGAGGAAGTACCGGTGACTGCCATGTATGCCACCAACTGGCAGGGACCGGCAGGTAGCTGGCCGACAGAAGACAAGTGGGAGAAGCCGCTGCCGGGGGTCGGTTTGGCAGCGAACTAAAGCGATCGGAATGAAAAGTCGCTTTTATGGAATGGCTTCGCAGTCGTACCTCTAACGTTCGGATGTGGGCGCGATCAGACGTCAATTTGAGCTGAGCTCGTGCTTTCGACTATCACATCTCCGGCATGACTGTGGCTCCCACGATCCACAAGCCGACATTCGTAGGCTCTTGTCGGCTACCCAATATCGGCCAATCATTCATCAGATCGATGCGCCGCACCTGCAGGCCAATCCGTTACACAGGCGGCTGGAAGCGCTCACCGATGGGCTAGGGATTTCCGGATCGCGCATCGCACGAGCGGGAACGAAGTTGAGCGCGAGGAAGGCGATCCCGGCGCCGGCCATGATCGCGCCTGCCCATAGGATCGGCCCGAAGATCCATCCTCGGGCAAGAAGCGCGGGCGCGACGCTTACAACCAGCGAAAGCCAGCCGCCGGTCCGCAACATTTTACACCGCGCTGCCTGCGGACATGCCCCGAACCGACGGCGATGATGCGCCTCGGTCGCCAGGCCAAGCAGGAAGAACGCGGCGCTGGCGAGCAGGAGTGACAGGATGCTCATTCGGCGGCCTCCGGAACCCTAGAGGCGGTGGCGGTTCTAGCCCTGCGAACGCGCTTTGCAACGGGGCGATGGTGCGCGACGCGGCGGGCAAGCAGCAGAAACGCTATTCCGAAGACCAAGATCGCCGCATCGATGCCGGCGATCATCAGGTCGCCTATCGCCAGCGACGCGAACAGCCCGCGATCGGTCGCGACGACGTCGTACATTGGCAACGCGACGAGCAGCACGCCGGTCACCGCGAATAGCGAAGGCCAAACGCACGCCGGCCTGACGACGAAGGCCATCAGTGCCGCGGCAGCCCAGGCGATGAACAGCATGTGCATCTCCCAATCGGCGCGTCCGCGAAGTGCTACCGGGAGTAGGCGGTTGGCCCAGAAGAAGCACGTGATCCCGAGCGGGAGACCGCCGATCACCGCGACGTTGAGCCGCTCGACGAGGCGGAACCCGAGATGCGGCCGGGTCGGATCGGGTAGGCGCTCGCGACGTTTGACGGTCCATAGCACGAGACCGCTCGCGACCATCAGCGTGCCCGCGATCCCGCACAGGAAATAAAGCCAGCGCCCTCCGTTACCCGCAAACCGTCCGGCATGAAGCCCGATCATCGCACCGGCAGTCTCGGCCGCCACACCCGGTGGCGGCGAGCGCCACACGAGGAGCCCGGTCACGCCGTCATAGGTCAGACGCGGTGTCCGCGACGACAGCATCGAACTGGCGCTCTGACTGACCGACACGCGCGCAGCGGCGTCGCCGGGATCACTGACTTCAATGAAGCTGGCGGGGGCAGCGAGGCGGCGCTCGGCATCGGCGGCAATCAGTCGCAGGTCGATCAGCGGTGCGGGACGACCGGTCCGCTCGACCACCGAAGCGGTCGGAAACAGCGTCGCGAACACGGTATTCTGATCGTTATAATTGGCGACGACCGCCCACGGTATCAGCAGCGTCATCAACGTGACCAGCCCGGTATAGGTGATCATCAGATGGAACGGCAGCGCCAGCACCGCGGTCGCGTTATGTCCGTCGAGCCAGGATCGCTGGCCCTTGGCACGTCGCAGCGTGAAGAAGTCTTTGAAGATCTTCTTGTGCGTGACGATCCCGCTGACGATCGCGACCAGCATCATCATAGTTGCGAATCCGACCAACCACCGTGCCCAGATCACCGGCATGTAATGGAGATCGAAGTGGAAGCGGTAAAAGAAATCCCCGCCCCGCGTCTCGCGCGCCTGCGCGACCTGTCCGTCGGCGCCGATCAGCGCCTGCGTGTCGCCGCGCCCTCGCCTGCCCCGCCTGCCCCGCCTGCCATGCTCTTCGCCGGGCTTCGGCTGCGGCACCCAGAAGACCTGCGCACCGGGCGATCGTTCCGTCGCTACCGGGATGATCCAGCTCTTCGCATCGGGCGCTTTGCGAGCAAGGAACGCTTGCGACCCTGCCAGCACGCGCATCGGCTGTTCGACGCGCGCGATCTTGGGCCGCATCCAGCGGTTGAGACCCTCGCGCCAGAACGCGATCGTGCCGGCGACAAAGACGAGGAACAGGATCCAGCCGAGCAGCAATCCGGACCAGGTGTGCAGGAACGCCTGCGACTGACGGAAGCCCTTGCTCATACCCGCCCCGTCGCGTCGATCGATATCCACGTGATTGTGGCCGCAACCGCCGCTGCGAGGCCGAGTGTCCAGATCGCGCGCCAGCCGCTACGGGCCGCGAACGCCCACATCGCCGCAAGCGCGCACAAGGCGAGCGCGATCAGCGAGGCGGTGACGGTCGCCTCGGCACGATCCCCCGGCAGCAGCCGCGCAAGCGCCATCGCCCACAGGCTCGCAGTTGCATAAGCGAGCGGCACGGAGGCGACGACGCGCAGCGCGATGTCGCCGCGCCGCGCCCAGCGCGCACGGGCATGCGCATCGCCCGCCGTCATTCGAAGCTGTACCGAAGCGTCGCGAACGCGGTGCGCGGGCTGCCGTAGTAGTTGCCGCGGCCGGTGGCGGCGATGCGCGCGTAATAGCTCTTGTCGAGTACGTTCGCGACGTTGACCGAGACACCCACCCGCTCGTTGAACTTATAGCCTGCGCGCAGGTCGAGCACCGCATAGCTTGGCTGGCGGACGATGGTGGACCGGGTGCGCAGCGTACCGTCGGCGTTGAACACCGCCGCATTGCCGCCATAGGTCGAACTGAACCACGTCACGCTGCCGCCAAGGCTCGCGCCTGCCAGTGGCCCATCGACCGGGGCGTAGTTGGTGAACGCCTTAACCATGTGCTTCGGCACGATCGGTACCAGTGGCAGCCCCTCGAACGCAGTGGTCTGGTCCTCCAGATACTCAGTCTTGGTGTAGGTATAGCCGCCATTGATCCGCCAGCCGGGCAGGATCTCGCCGGTCGCCTCGGCCTCGATACCGCGCGAGCGGACCTTGCCGGTCTGAAGCACGACGGTCTGAATGTCGGGATCGTTGAACAACCGGTTGGTCTGTGTGATCTGGTACGCCGCCGCGGACAGCAGCAGGCGATCGTTCATCAGCGAAAGCTTGGTGCCTGCCTCATATTGCGCTCCGACCAGCGGCTCGATCTGCTGCCCGTCGGGACGTGCCCGGCCGACCGGTGCCGCCTGCGGCGTGAAGCTGTCGGCATAGCTCGCATAGAGATTGAGATGCGACGTTACGGCCCAGACAATACCGGCATAGGGCGTGAAGCGGTTGTCGATCCCGTAGCGGGTCGACGGTGGCAAGACACCGCTTGGTGTCAGCAACGTGGTCGTCGTGGTATCCCACCATGTCACGCGCCCGCCACCGATGAGCGTCAGGCCGGCGAGCGGGCTCAGCCGCATCTGCCCGTAGATGCCGTACTGCTCGACGTCGGTCGAGGAACCGCCGTAGGCCTGCAGCACGCAATTGGCGGGCGCGGGTGTGATCGTGGTGCTGGAACTGGGACAGGTCGCTCCCGTCCCCTGCACCGGATAATAGGGCGAGGCGCCATACGGGTTCAGGGGCGGCTCGAACGGCGACACCGGGTTGTACACGTCGATCCGCGCATAATTGGACAACCGCGTGAAATACGACGTGCCCGAACTCGCCTGATAATCGGTGCCGAGGATCAGCGTCTGGTCGCGCCCGAACAGCGGGAAGCTGCCAATGCCGTTGAAATCGAACGAGCGCGTCTGCTGCTTGCTGTCGCCGCGATAGGCGATGTGGCTGGTCGAGCCATTGGTCGCGGTGACCGGCTGGTTGCCGATATAGCTGTAGATGTCGACGCGATCGACGTCGGTGAACAGGCCGGTCGCGCGCAACGTCCAGCGATCGCTGATCTTGTGCGCGAGTTCGGCGAACCCGGTCCAGGTCTCGGCGTTGAACCGGTTCCAGTCGGCACCGAGATAGGTCGATCGCTTCACGTCGAGCAACTTGCCGTCGCTGCCGTCCGCGCTGCCGATGATGCCCGGCAGGCCCGACTGCACCGCCGGGCGGAAGCGATCGTAATAGCCGCCGACGGTCAGCGTTGTGCGCTCGCCGATCTCGAGCGAAACGACCGCGAACCCGCCAATGCGGTTGCGGTGCGCGGTTGCGAAGAACTGATTCTGGTCCTGTGCCATCGCACCGAACCGCAACCCCGCCTTGGTGCCGATTGGCGTCGAGACGTCGAGCTCGAAGCGTAGATTGTCGTAGCTGCCGGCACCGGCGCTAGCCTGCATCTTGAACGCGTCGAGCGGTCGCTTTCGCACCATGTTAATGCTGCCCGCCGGATTGCCCGAACCGCTGAACAAACCTGCCGGGCCGCGCAGTACTTCCAGCCGGTCGTAGAAGAACAAGTCCGGCACGGCGGACGGGAAGTTGAACGCAAAACTCGGGACGCCGTCGATCAGGTAATTGGTGATCGCGAACCCGCGCGAGAAGAACGACGGATCCTCGCTGCCAACGCCATTGACGGTGATGCCATTGGTCGCGGTCAGAGCGTCTTCCAGCGTGAACAGGTTCTGCGCCTCGATCTGATCGCGATCGATCACGGTAACGGTGTTCGGCGTGTCCTTGAGCGGCGTCACGGTCTTGCCGACCGCACGACCATAGCTTTTGCCGATGACCATGATTTCGTCGGACTTCTGCGCGTCGTCCGATCCGGTGGACGTTTCTACGGTCGTTGGCTCCTCAGCTGGAGCTGGCAAAGGCGCCCCGACAAACGCTGCGCTTGCCAGCAATATACTCGAAAAACTCATACTGAACCCCCGTTATCGGAAGGGCTCTATGTCATATGCTGTTGCGAGTCACTAGCAATATAACGGTTTTGTCATGATCGTTGAGACGGGCGCGCGCAGGCGCACGTTTAACCTATTGGGATTCGCAAAAAATATCATGTCGTACGAGGCTTATGGTTCGCCGGCCGCGCTTGTTGATTTCAGCGCGTGATGGAAAGCAATTCGACCCAAAATCGGCCACTCAGGTCCATTTGGTAGCTTCCCGTAACCGGACATACGTTCATCGCGGTCCGACGAGCTGATCGTATCGGCGAACCCGTCGTTTGGGGCGTGCCCGCTACGGCACCGGCACGCCCAAGCACTCACATGTCCGCTGCGGTCAGGCGTACGATCACCTCATTGATGTCGACACCCTCCGGCTGCTCAATGGCATAGCGAACGGCTCGCGCGATCGCATCCGGCCTCAGCGACTTCTTCCGCCATCCGGTCAGTGCCGCCGCAACCTCAGGATCGGTGATGTCATGACCCAGCTCGGTGGCAACTACGCCCGGCGAGATTAACGTCGAACGGACGTCGTCATGCTCCTGCCGCAGGCCCTCGGTAATGGCGCGCACAGCATGCTTGGTGGCGCAATAAACCGCAGCGGTCGGCATCACCATGTGCGCCGCGACCGAGGCGACATTGACGACATGGCCGCTCCGCTGAACCACGAACCGCGGCAGGACCGCAGCGATGCCATTGAGGACGCCGTGGATGTTGACGTCGACCATCCGCTTCCACTCGTCGCGCTTCAGCGCAGCAAGCGGCGAGAGCGGCATCACGCCCGCATTGTTGACCAGCACGTCAACACGTCCGAAGCGCGCTTCAGCGGCCTCTGCGAACGCGTCGAAATCGATGCCGTCGGTGACGTCGAGTTCGCGCCAGGCGACGGTCTCGCCCAGTTCCTCCGCCAGTGCCTTCAGACGCTCTCCGCGACGCGCGCCGATGAACAGCCGGGCGCCGGCCGCAGCAAGTTCGCGCGCAGTTGCCTCGCCAATCCCACTCGACGCGCCGGTGATGAGGACGACCTTGTCAATATTCCCTGCCATGATGCAGCCCTTCCGTTGTGGTGATGGGACGCAGATGGGCCATCGCCCGTGTCGGGCGGTAGAGCGATCCCCCGAATGGCTTGCACGATCCTCCAGAGTTAACGTCGGGTGCTTGCCCACGACGCGCGAGTAGGAGAAGGACCGTCGACATGGACCGGATCGCTGAACTCTCCGCCCTCATCGACCGACACGTCGTGGGCACTGGCATTTGCAGCACGGCGATGCCGCATGTATCGCTGATCCGGGCCGATGCGCCGAGCACCCCCACGCCCGCTGTCTATGAGGCCTCCCTTTGCCTGACAGCCCAGGGGTCGAAGCGGGTATCGATTGGAGAGCACAGCGTCGTCTATGACGCGGCGCATTACCTCTTGGTCTCGGTAGACTTGCCACTGATCGGTCATGTACTCGATGCGAGCCCCGAACGACCTTATCTCTGCTGTAAGATCGATCTCGATGCCGCGATGCTGGCCGATCTCATGGCAAGCGAAGGCGGCGGGATGGCCCGTACGGATTTGCCGGTGCTCGGCGTCTACCCAGGCGATCCCGACCTGATTGACGCGGCATGCCGGCTGGTCGGGCTGCTCGACCGACCCGACACGATCCGCGCGCTCGCACCACTGATCGAGCGCGAGATCCTCTATCGTCTGCTCACCGGGCCGCACGGTCCGATGCTTCGTCACGTCGCAACCGCTGGCAGCCATCTCAATCAGGTCAGCCGTGCGATCGCCGCAATCCGCCGGCGTTTCGACGCGCCGATCCGCATCGATGATGTCGCAGCCGAGGCAGGCATGAGCTCCTCCTCGCTCCACGTGCACTTCAAGGCGATTACCCGCATGACGCCGCTGGAGTATCAAAAACAGCTGCGGTTGCAGGAGGCCAGACGCCTGATGCTGGCGGAGGGTGCCACGGCGAGCACGGCAGGCTTTGCCGTCGGCTATGAGAGCCCATCGCAATTCAGCCGCGAATACAGGCGACTGTTCGGAGCGCCTCCACGTGCCGACATCGAACGGCTCCACGCTGAGCCAGCAGCCGCCATGGCGCTGTGACAATGGCTTGGGTCGCGACCGGTTCTGCAAAATGCTGTGTCAGCTGATGCTGGGACGAAGACCCAGTTCCGGACGTTCGTGGCCTTTTTTCGGCTTCCCGCTTTCTGCCATCCATTCATATTAGCAGCGGAGAAGGTGCTGAGCCCAAGCTTCACTCGCTGTTCCGCCAACGTTCTCAAAAAGGTCGGTCAATCGGGGCTTTTATATCGCTTCGGGCGTCCGTCACGTCGTTAGAAACAGATGCTAAATTGCTAGGTCTCGACAGCGGTCAACTCGGGCGATGTCCTCATCGGGCTAGCCGGTTGCGGTAGACCATCGACGTTCAAGATGTGGTGAAGCGATCAAACTTGCCGGGCGCGGCATGCTGGGCGGTGGATCAAACACACCGTTGGCCAGGTAATTGATGGCGGTGACGACGCCTGCATGCGAAAAAGGTTTGGCTATCACGCCATGCGCGCCAGAAAAGTCTGGGGGTATCTTCGATACATTAGCAGTGACGAAAACAATCAGTGCGTCGGGCCAGTGCGCCCGTATGTAGTGGCACACATCTAGACCGTTCGAGTCGTCCGCCAGATGTATATCGACGAATGCAAGCTGAGGATTAAGGTCGTCGGGTAACGCTTCGACATCCTGAAGGCTCGCGGCTTCCGCCAGAACACGGTGGCCGCTGTCCTCGACCATGGCCTCGATGTCCATCGCAAGGAGCATCTCGTCTTCGACGATCAGGACGTCCAGCCGGTTGGTCATGATCCTACCCCGGTTTGCGGAAATGTGATCGTCACACACGTTCCGGGCGCATTGTCTTCCCAAGTCGCCTCGGCATGAGCCTGACGGGCGAGGCGGGTTATCAATGAAGTGCCGATGCTTCTGCCACGGGCGGCAGAGGGCATGCCGGGTCCGTCATCGCATATGCGAATGGTGCCGTGGTCATCACTTCCCTGGACCACAAGGCTCAAATGTCCCGACCGACCATCCGTGAAGGCGTGCTTGACTGCGTTGGTCAGGATTTCGTTGAGGATCAGACCGAGCGCCGACGCATTGGCGGCATCCACGAATAGCGGCTGCGCCCTGACATCCAGTGTGATGTCGCTGCGTCCACTTGACCCTACCACGTCCGAGACAAGGCTTTCTGCGAAACTGCCGATATCGAAGCGGGCAATATCAGAGGACTGGTATAGCTGACGATGCACCACGGCGAGGGCGTCAACGCGCTCCAGCATGGAATCGAGCTTCGCCGCTACCGAGGGATCATCGATCGTTCGCACCTGAAGCCGCAACAGCGACCCGATCATCGTCAGGTTGTTTTTTACCCGGTGATCGACCTCGTGGAGTAGGATGGTTTTGGCATCAAGCGCGGCGCGTAGATCAGCGGTGCGCCATTCCACCTCCCGCTCGACCAAAAGCTTCTGATCGTTGATGATCCTCTGGGCTTCGACCCGGTCGCTGACGTCGAGCTGGGATGCAAAAAAGAAGCGGATCACACCGTCCTTGTCTCTGACCGGGGACAGATACAGAGCGTTCCAAAAGGTGGTGCCGTCTTTGCGATAGTTCAGCAGGTCGACGTCGATATCATGCCCGGCCGCTATAGCTTCGCGCACCTTCGCAACCGATGCACGATCGGTGTCAGGGCCTTGAAGGAAGCGACAGTTACGCCCAACGATCTCGCCTCGCGTGTAACCGGTCAGCTCCTGAAACGCGACGTTACAAAAAACGATGGGATTATCGTCCTGTGCCGGGTCGGTAATTACCATCGGCATACGCGTAGCGCGTACAGCGGCTGCGAAGGGATCGCCTCGACCGTGTTCGTATTCAAGAGCGTCGGTTAGATGCCAGTCGTCGCGTTGCTTCAAGATTGCCTCCGGCGAAGGCCGGAAGGCTTCACGTCCCCGTGAAACGTAATCTGCCTGGGTTGGTTCCCTGGACTGTACCCTTCATTAAAAATGCGAGTTTTTTTTGCGAAGTTCATTAGGTAGGTATGATGCCAATGCCGCCCCCTTCCGCAGACTTCCCCAATGCCGCCAGCATTACCAGGAGGGAAATATTCGAACAGGATTGGTCGCTTACGTCGCTAGGTTCGATGAAGGGTTGGCCACCATCGTTGCGCTCAACCCTCGCACTGATGCTTGCATGCCCGACCCCTATGTTCCTCGCGTGGGGACCGGAGCTGCTATGCTTCTATAACGACGCATACCGGCCGTTCCTAGGTTACCGGCTTGATGCTGCCCTTGGCCGCCCGTTCAGGGAAGTCTGGGGAAGCATCTGGGACGACATCGGCCCCTTGGTCGCTGCTACCCTTGCCGGGGAGTCGCGGACCATGACCGACATGCCGCTCAATCTCAGCCGTAGGGGCGTCGACGAGGAGGGGTGGTGGACCTTTACCTATTCACCCGCCTTTGACGATGAGGGTACGATTGCGGGTTTGTTTTGCGTCACCAGCGAGACGACGGCGCAGGTTGTAGCCGAGCGGGGATTGCGTGACCTCGCAGAGACGCTGGAAGAGCAAGTGCGCGAGCGTACCGCCGCGCTTCTGCTCTATCAGAACATAGTTCAGTCCGATCAGGCACCGGTGTGCGCCTTCGACAGGGATTGCCGCCTCATCGCCTTCAACCGGGCGCACAGTGACGATTTTCACCGCATCTACGGCTACAGGGTCCAGATCGGTGATGACTTCCCCAGCCTGTTCCTGCCCGATCAGGGCGCTGTGATCCGTGGTTTTATGGAGCGCGCCCTGGCTGGCGAAAGCTTCACGATCGTCGAGGAGTTCGGCGACCCCGATCGCGCAAAACCCTATTGGGAAGTCGCCTACTCACCACTGCGCGATGAGGAGGGAAGGATCTTTGGTGCGTTCCATCATGCGCGGGACATCACTGATCGCGTCCGCGCCCAGGCTGAGCTTCAGGGCGCGCAGGAAGCCCTGCGTCAGTCGCAAAAGATGGAAGCGGTGGGTCAGCTTACCGGTGGTCTGGCTCATGACTTCAACAATCTGCTGACCGGCGTGATGGGCAATCTGGAGCTGCTGCATCTGCGCATCACACGGGGCAGGACGGACGATCTCGAGCGCTTCATCACCGCCGCACAAGGAGCTGGAAATCGAGCTGCATCGCTTACCCAGCGATTGCTGGCGTTCTCGCGACGCCAGACCCTTGATCCCAAGCCTACGGACGTCAACCGTTTGATCGCCGGGATCGAGGAACTGATCCGTCGCACGGTCGGACCGGAAGTCCAGATGGAGGTCGTCGGCGCGGCCGGACTATGGCCGGCGATGGTCGATGCCAGCCAGCTCGAAAACGCCCTGTTGAACCTGTGCATCAACGCTCGCGATGCCATGCCGGGGGGTGGCCGCCTGACGATCGAAACCGCCAACAAGTGGATGGACGGGCGAGCGGGACGGGAGCGCGATATCGCACCGGGGCAATATCTGTCGATCTGCGTGACGGACACCGGCACTGGCATGACACCTGAAACGATCGAGCGGGCCTTTGATCCGTTTTTCACGACCAAGCCGATCGGGCAGGGAACCGGTCTGGGGCTATCGATGATCTATGGCTTCGCCAAACAGTCCGGCGGGCAGGTGCGCATCTACTCGCAGATCGGCGAAGGTACGACCCTTTGCATCTATCTGCCCCGCCATCGCGGTGACGTCGATAGTGCTATCGATGCGGAAGGCGAGGATGGCACCGCCATATTGCGCGCGGAAGGTCGTGAAACTGTCCTAGTCGTTGATGACGAACCGACGATCCGACATCTGATTGACGAGGTTCTTGACGAAGCGGGTTATCACGTGATCGAAGCCGGTGATGGTGCCGCAGGCTTGACGATACTTGAATCGGGCACCCCAGTCGATTTGCTTATCACCGACGTAGGGCTGCCGAATGGTATGAATGGCCGCCAGGTCGCAGATGCGGCGCGAGTGTTGCGCCCCAACTTGAAGGTGCTTTTTATCACCGGCTATGCCGAGAATGCCGCAGTCGGCAATGGCCACATGGAACCCGGGATGGAACTGCTGACCAAGCCGTTTTCAATGACTGAGTTGGCACGGCGAGTGCACGACATGCTTGGTACCAACCGGACAGACTAGGGTCAGGACTCATTGGTCATAGCCAGAAGATGACGGTGGCCGCGAGCGCGACGGCAGAGAAGAAGACGGTTGGGCAGCGGTCGTAGCGAGTGGCGACGCGACGCCAATCCTTCAGACGGCCGAACATGATCTCGATGCGGCTGCGGCGCCGGTAGCGGCGCTTGTCGTATCTGACCGGCTCGTTGCGCGATCTGCGGCCCGGGATGCATGGCTGGATGCCCTTGGCTTCCAGGGCGTCCCTGAACCAATCGGCGTCATAACCACGGTCGCCAAGCAGCCACTGCGCTTTCGGCAGATCGTCGAGCAAGGCTGCCGCGCCGGTGTAGTCGCTGACCTGCCCGGCGGTCATGAAGAAGCTCAACGGCCGCCCATCCGCATCGCTGACGGCATGCAGTTTGGTGTTCATGCCGCCTTTCGTGCGGCCGATCAGGCGGCCGAGATCCCCTTTTTTACCCGCAGACTTGATGCCGTGCGGTGTGCCTTCAGGTAGGTCGCGTCGATCATGACCGTTTTCGGTACGGCTTGCGCTGCCGCGAGCCCCTCCATCATGCGCAAGAAGACTCCCCTCTCGCCCGACCGCTTCCAGCGATTGTAGAGCGTCTTGTGCGGCCCATAGTCCTTCGGCGCATCACACCAGCGTAGCCCGTTGCGATTGACGAAAACGATGCCGCTGAGCACCCGCCGATCATCGACCCGAGGCTTGCCATGGCTCTTGGGAAAGAACGGTTGCAGACGCACCATCTGCTCATCCGTCAGCCAGTACAGGTCGCTCATCCACGCTCTCCTCACGGAGCCTGAATCAGATCGCGCCTCTCACATCAATGGGTCCTGACCCTAGTTCAATATGCTCCTTCTTGTTCGGCGGCGCGCGACGACTAGGATCGGGCCATGTCGATTGAAACTCGCCTACGTCAGCCACTAACGCTCGCTGCGCTGTGTTCCATTGCGCTGTTGGTATCACTGGCAGCGTTGGTGACGGCGTTCATCCTAAGCCTTGCGAGTGCGGGACGGAACTTTGACCGCGCCGGAATCGCGCAGGCGCAGCTTGCGGCCGTGTCGCGGATCGAAACGCTGGCAAACACCGGGGACGCTGCGGCGCTGCGCCCGCATCTCCACGCCTATGCACGATTGATCCGCACCGAGACGGCGCTGTTACCTACCGCTTCCGCCGAACACGCAGCGCAGGTGCGTGAGGCGGTGGATGCGGACCATCTCGCTGTGCTGGCCGGCGATCCGAAGCGGCGCGGCGAACTCGCGGACCTGGTCTCCCGCATCGTCGCACGGGAACGCACAGAAGCCGCGCGGATCGGCGCGGACATGATCCGGCTGCGGGCGCGAACGACGATCCTGGCCGTGCTACTCGTGCTGGTGGCAGGCGGATCAGCGTTGCTGGGAGCGTTGGGGTTGATCGCAGCCAATCGCCAGCTCGCCAATGAAGTTTCGGAGAAGACGGCGGAACTTGCCATGATCGATCAATCGCGTCGGCTGTTCTTTGCAAAAGCCAGCCATGAAATGCGGACTCCGATCACCGTGATGCGGGGAGAAGCGGAAGTAGCGCTGGCCGATTTCGCTGCCGAGCCACGTGCACTGCGCGAGGCGCTCGGGCACGTCGTCGCTAATGCCGAGTTTCTCGAACACCGGATCGCTGAATTGCTAGCCTTGGCGCGCGCGGATGACGGTCAGCTTCAACTCGCGCGCGAGCTGATCGATCTGGCGACGCTGGTAGAGGGGGCGGGCGACGCCGCACGTGGTTATGCGCGCTCGGCCGAGGTAGCGCTGGCGGTCGAGACTATGGTGCCGCCGCTGACTGTGCGGGGCGACGCGCGGTGGCTGCAACAGGCGGTGCTTGCAATCGTCGATAACGCGGTAAAGTTTTCGCCATTCGGGGGAACCGTTACCGTACGGCTCACGACCAATGATGATGCGGCGCGGATCGATGTGGTGGATCAGGGATCGGGCGTGGCGGACGAGGCTTTGCCGCGGATCTTCGACGCCTATTACCAGGGGGATGCGGGGCGATCGCGGGGCGGCACCGGGCTCGGCCTGTCACTCGCGCGGTGGGTCGTCGAGCAGCATGACGGATCGATCCATGCCGCCAACGCGCTCGCCAATGGCCTGAGCGTCGGCTGTACCGTGACGATCGACCTTCCCTTGGTACCAGTATGAAGATCCTGTTGGTCGAGGACGATGCCGGCATCGGCCGTTTCGTCAGCCGCGGACTGACCGCGCGCGGGTATGAGGTTGCCTGGGAACGCGCGGCGCGGGAGGTGCCGACGATGCTGCGAACCGGCGGATTTGCCGCCGCACTGCTCGACGTGGGCCTTCCCGACCGTGACGGGATGGACCTTTGCCGGGCCCTGCGTGAAGACGGGATCCGGGTGCCGATCCTGATGTTGACGGCGCGAGGAACGTTACAGGACCGGCTCGACGGGTTCGACAGCGGGGCGGACGATTATCTCCCCAAGCCGTTCGCATTCGAAGAACTCGTCGCGCGACTGGCGGCGATCGTCCGTCGGGGAGCGGACGCCGCACCGCCGCCAATGCGCTACGCCAATCTCGCGCTCGACCCGATTTCGCGGCATGCGCTGGTCGACGACCGCCCGCTCGCGCTAAGCCGGCGTGAGTTCGACCTGCTGCAGCGGCTCGTCGCGGCCAATGGCGGCACTGCGACACGAGTGGCGCTGGCCGCTGCTGTCTGGGGCGCAGATGCCGGGATCAGCGACAACGCGCTCGACGTCTATATCGGCTATCTTCGCCGCCGACTGAGCGAACTTCGCGGAGCGCCGGCGATCGAGACACTGCGCGGTCGTGGCTTCCGGCTAGTGCCATCGACCAAGGTATGACGTAACCTGAGACCGATCTCAGGCAAGTGTCGATCAGCCAAGTTATCGTTTCCTCAGCGACGCAGATCGCAGGCGTTGGGGGGATGCAGCATGAAGACCCGTTTCCGTTGGCTGGCCGGTGTCGCCCTGATTGTCATGCCGGCCGCTGGCCACGCGCAGCCGCAAACGCAGACAGGCCTCTCCCCCGAAATCATCGTGACTGCGACCCCGCTGTCCGACGTCGGCGAAGGGACGCTGCCCTTCCCCGCACAGACCACCAGCGACGAGGAGATCGAGGCCGCGCACGCGACCGACATCACCGACTATCTGAAGCGGATGGCGGGCGGCGTGTTCGTCAACGACATCCAGAACAACCCGTTGCAGCCCGATATAAACTATCGCGGCTTCACCGCATCGCCGCTGCTCGGCACGCCGCAGGGGCTGTCGGTCTATGTCGACGGCGTCCGCGTCAACCAACCGTTCGGCGACGTCGTCAGTTGGGACCTTATCCCCAAATCCGCAATCCGTTCGATGACTCTGGTGCCAGGATCAAACCCGCTGTTCGGGCGTAATTCGCTGGGTGGTGCGATCTCTGTCCGGACCAAGGATGGCAAATCCGACCCCGGTGTCGAGATCGAGGCGAGCTATGGATCATTCGATCGCCGTACCGTCGAGGTGCAGGCCGGCGGCAATGCCGACAGCGGTTTCAACTGGTTCCTGAGTAGCGATTATTTTGCCGAGGACGGCTGGCGCGATGTCTCGCGGTCGGAGGCGGGGCAGGCATTCGGCAAGCTTGGCTGGTCTGATACGAAAACCAACGTCGCGCTGTCGGGAAGCTATGCGAAGACCGACCTCAACGGCAACGGGCTACAGGACCAGCGCCTGCTCGAACGTGATCGGTCCAGCGTCTACACCTATCCCGACACTACCCGGAACACCGCGTACCTGATCAACCTCACGGGCGACCACCGGTTTTCCGACGTTCTCTCCTTTGCCGGCAACGCATTTTTCCGCAGCATCAGGACGCGCACGTTCAACGGCGACATCAACGACGATGCACTCGGCGAGAACCTGTATCAACCCAGCGCCGCCGAGCGCGCCGCACTGACCGTGGCCGGATATAGCGGCTTCCCGGTCGCGGGCGAGACGCAGGCCAACACCCCCTTCCCCGGATGGCGCTGCATCGCCAACGTGCTGCTGAACAGCGAGCCGAACGAGAAGTGCAACGGGCTCGCCAACCGTTCGAACACACGACAGCGCGAGTTCGGCGCGACCGGTGAGCTGACGCTGAAGACGCCAGTCGGGGGCGGTTTCAACGCGCTGACGGTAGGCGCGAGCTACGTCAACGGTCGCTCGGTGTTCGTCCAATCGTCGCAATTCGGCTATCTCACGCCCGACCGCGGCATCGTCCCGGTTATCGGCGCGGGCGCGTTCGCAGATGGGACGCAGGACTCCGAACACGCATTCGATGCGCGCGTCGACCTGACCGGCCGCACGACCACGCTCAGCGCCTATGCGCTCGATGCGTTCGACGTCAGCCGGACGCTGCATGTCGACCTGTCCGCGCGCTATGACCACACCGTCGTCCATAACCGCGATGGGCTTCAACCCGGTGGCGGTACCGGATCGCTCGACGGCGACCACAAGTTCGACCGCGTGAACCCGGCGATCGCGCTGCGCTGGAGTCCGACCGAGACCTTCGCGATCGATGCGGCGCTCGCCCAGACCAGCCGTGCGCCATCGGCGATCGAACTTGGCTGCGCGGACCCCGAGAGCCCCTGCCGCCTGCCCAACGCCTTGGCGGGCGATCCGCCGCTCGACCAGGTCGTTGCGCGCACCGTCGAGACGGGCATCAACGCCGACCTCCACGGTATCGCGCTGCGTCTCGGCGCATTCCGCACTGTCAGTCGGAACGACATCCTGTTCGTTGCCGACGATACCGCGGGCTTCGGCTATTTTCGCAATTTCGGGAAAACTCGCCGCCAGGGTATCGACGTCGATCTCGCCGGCGATGTCGGCCCGGTTCACCTGACCGGCCACTACACGCTGCTCGACGCGACCTATCGCAATGGCGAGACCGTCGACGGCTCGGGCAACAGTTCGAGCGAGCACGTCGCGCCCGGATTCGAAGGCGAGATCGACATCGAGAAGGGTGATCGCGTCCCACTGATCCCGCGACACATCTTGAAGGCCGGCGCACGCTGGAAACCGGTAGAGATGCTATCGCTCAGTGCCGACATGATTGCGATTTCGGGCGTGTATGCGCGCGGCAACGAGAACAACGAGCATGAGCCCGACGGGGTGTACTACCTCGGCGAGGGCAAGACCGACGCGTATGCGGTCGTCAATTTTGGCGCGGAGATCCGCCCGGCCCGCCAGTTGACGATCTTCGCACAGCTCAACAACGCGTTCGACAAGCGCTATGCGACCGCCGCGCAACTGGGCGCGACCGGGTTCGATGCGAGCGGCAACTTCGTCGCGCGACCGTTTGCCGGGCCGGTGATCGACGGCGAACGGCCATTAGCGTCGTCGACCTTCTATGCACCGGGTGCCCCACGCTCGATCCAGGTCGGCGCCAAAGTGCGGTTCTGAGGTCTTGGTCGGCGCTCGTCTTGTGCGAGAAAACAGCATGTCTCCCCGCGAAAGCGAGGCTCCAGACTGGGCTCTCGCCTTCGCGGCACAACAAAGCCGTGCAAGCTGTATCTCGACCGGACGAGGGCAGAACGCTAGGCTCGCTTGCCCACCAGTGGCAGCGATCGTTCCTCAAGACCCGGATAGAAGTGCGACACCGACCGCTGTAGCTCATAGCGCGCGGCCTTCATCGCAGCGAAGCGTGGCGGGATCGCGATCTCGCCGGCTTCGACTGGATCTAATCCAGCCTGGATCGCGTCGGTCAACGCCATATCGATCCAGTCTATCCAGTCGCGGGTCTGGTCGATCGCGGCGTGCGGCGTAGAATCGATCGGCCCATGGCCGGGAATCACCCGGAGCTGTCCCAACACCTTCAGCGTATCGAGCGACGTACGCCAGTGCGGCAGGTCGGCATGCGGCGTCGATGGCGCACGATCGTGGAACACCAGATCGCCGGCAATCAGCGTCCTCGTCGCTTCGTCATAGATCGCAAGGTCTGCGCCGCTGTGCCCGGCCAACGCCAGGAGCCGGAGCGTGCGGCCGCCGATCGTCTCGCTGGGCGTAGCGATCACATGACCGGGGATGTGCAGCTCGGTCCCGCGCATCCAGTCGCCCAGCAGGCGGTACATGCCATCCGAAAAGCCCGGCCCTTCGCTTTTGAGCTCGGCGATCAGCGCGGGTGTCCCGGCGATCTGCGGAGGCTGGAACGCGGCATCACCGTAGGTGTGATCGGGGTGAAGATGGGTCAGATAGACGCGCGCGACAGGCTTGCCGGTCAGCTTTTTTGCAAGCGCGGTCAGCTCGGTACCATAGCGCAGCGACGGACCCGCATCGACCAGCACTGCGCCGTCCGCGGTATCAAGGATCGTGACGTTGGCGATCGCGCCGCCATTGCCCATCAGGATCGCGTCGTCGGCGCCGCGCACCACCCAGATGCCATCGGCGACGACCTCCGGTTTCAGGCCATATTGAAACGCGGCTGCCACGACCGGCATTGCTGCAACGCTCGCCAGGCAGCCGCCGACGAATGCTCGTCGGTGAATCAGCGACCTGCTCCCTGCACTGCTGCATTCACCGTTGCTGCGGTCAAGGTGCCGGCGTATTCGATGCCGTTGGTGTCGCGGCCGTCGAACGAGACCGACTCGCCTGGCTTGATCTTGGGCATGAGCGTAAGGACCGGATCCTCGGCAACCGACGCCTGCATATGAACCGTGCCGATCGCGCTGCCGCCCGAGGACGTGACCTTTATCTGTTCGAGATAATAGGCCGGGATATTGTCGACGAAGCCGGTGTCCATCGGATGCCGGAACGACAGCATGATACGCGCAGCACCGGCACTTTCCCAAAGCCGCCCGCGGGACTCGCCGAGATGCTGCGCCCAGTCGCCCTTGACGCGGCTGACCGGTGGTGCCGAACAGCCGCCGCCCGCCGCGTCGATCCAGCCACCCGAGACGAGCCAGCTGCCGTCCTTCAGCTGTACCGCTCCGCGCACCGGCGTGCGCTGATCGAGCTTGATCCGGGTCGCGATGAACGGCTCGGCATTCGCCAGAGTGAAATCGATCGATTGCTGGATCGGGTTCATATCGGCGAAGATCACGATCCGCATGACGTCGGGTATACCGCGCGCATCGACCTGGACCGGAAAGGAGCGCTGATTTTCCGCGATCTTCGGAAAGTCGACCTTCACTCGCGGATCGAACCGGACGACCGCGTTTTCGCCGAACACCTGCTTGCCGACATAACCGAACATCGGCGAGCCGAGCTGGTCCTTCGGCAGCGCCGCACCGGCGGTGGCAGAAAAGGCCGAAAGGCCGGCGAGCAAGATGCTAAGTGTCTTCATACCTTGGTAGAAAGGTACGCACGAGAGGGATGCGCTACAATCCGACTTTGGGAGGAGAGCCGCGGTGATTCGTATCTTGGTTTTCGCGGTCGCAGTCGCTGCGCAAACGGTCGCTCCTCGCTCCGATATCGACGCCACGACCGGATACCGCACCGCGCATTACCGCGCGATCGTTCCGACCGCCCCCGAGCGCGTACCAAGGATCGATACGACGACCGTGGCGCGGCTGCGCACGAAGAAGCGCGCCATCCTGATCGACGTGATGCCGGCCGAGGGTGGCGTACGCGATGCGGCGACGGGCGTCTGGCGGCTGGCCAAGCCGCGTCCGAGCATCGCTGGGGCGCACTGGTTTCCCGAAGCGGGGCGCGGGGTGGTTGATCCCGGCATCGCGGCATGGTTCGAAACGGGCGTCGCATCGCTTCGCGGCAAGCGCGATCCGCGTCCGCTGATCGTGTTCTGCCTCGCCGACTGCTGGATGAGCTGGAACGCCTCGCGCCGGTTGGCGAAGGCGGGGTACGGGCATGTCTATTGGTATGCGGACGGTACCGATGGTTGGAGCGAAAGCGGGCGACCGCTGGTCGATGCGGTGCCGTTCGGACGTGAATAGCGCATCCTCGAGGGGTGGGATGGGTAGGTATGGGGCAGGCGCAATCCCGTCACGAACCTACCCATCCCGGGCCCCTCCCTTCGCTGGGGAGGGGTAAAGACGTCACCCGGTAAGGCGTTGCGCCGCGGGGCTTATCGTCGTGAAGTTCGGAACATCGCCGAACACCTCTGCTGCTACCGGCGCTGACATCGCCGCATCGCGCACGGCCCCATCGGTGAAGGTCAGTACCGCCACCGCGACGGCAGCCGGCGCATCGTCGTCGGGAAACAACGCCAACGCATCGGTCAGGCCTAGCGGTCCCCATTTCTCCTTCACGAGCGGCATGTGCGTGTCCGTGTAATAGGCGCGATCGAAGCGTGCGCCTTCAGTGACGGGATAGCTGACGAGCAGGATACCGGCCATCCTACTTCGCCTGTGCGAGTGCGGCGGCCATGCGCTTGCCGGCCAATCCAGGGACCTTCACCGCCTTGGCCGCGGCAAGGTTCGCGGAGGGGCCGTTGCCGACCTGGACGACCGCGACCATGCCCATCGCGTAATGGGGCTTGCACTTGATGCCGTAGATGCCCGGCTTGGTGACGGGGAGAACGAACTCCTTGTTCATCAGCCCCGAACTCGGTGCGACCCCGTCAGGCAGCATCGTCGGGATCGTCTCGGCGTTGTGGCTCGGGTTGGTCGGGACGAAGTGGATCACGTCGCCCGGCTGCGCCTTGATGAAAGATGGCTCGAACACCATCATGCCCCCCTGCCCGCTGGTCTTCATATGGACGGTGACGTCCTTGGCGGATGCGGGTGCCGCCGCGAAAACGACGGTTGCCGCCAGTGATGCGATGATAAGCTTCATGCGATACTCTCCTGAAACGCGCGCGGCTCGACCCGCGATTGCCGTCCCCTCACGCACGCTGCGGCACGATCCCGCAATTGCCCTTTGGTGCAATGGCGCGTGCGCCGCAGCAGGTCGATGGTCGCTGCAAGCCACAGATACGTCCGCCACCACTGACGCGCGGGCGAATTGTACCGAGGAGGGATTATCATGCTGCAGCAGGCACTCGACCAGTTGAAGGGCCAGATCGCGATCCGATCGAAATACGACAATTACATCGGTGGCGAGTGGGTCGCGCCGACCAAGGGGCAGTATTTCGACAACCCTTCCCCCGTCACCGGCAAGACGGTGTGCCAGGTCGCGCGCGGCACCGCCGAGGACATCGAGCTGGCGCTCGACGCCGCGCACGCCGCTAAAGACGCCTGGGGCAAGAGCAGCCCGGCCGAGAGGGCCAACATCCTCAACAAGATCGCCGACCGGATGGAGGAAAAGCTCGATCTGCTCGCAATGGTCGAGACGATCGACAACGGCAAGCCGATCCGCGAGACGACCAACGCCGATATCCCGCTCGCAATCGACCATTTCCGCTATTTTGCCGGCTGCGTCCGCGCGCAGGAAGGCGGCATTTCCGAGATCGACCACGATACGATCGCCTATCATTTTCACGAGCCGCTGGGCGTCGTCGGCCAGATCATCCCGTGGAACTTCCCGATCCTGATGGCGGTGTGGAAGCTCGCACCTGCGCTGGGTGCCGGCAACTGCGTCGTGCTGAAACCCGCCGAGCAGACGCCGATGTCGATCATGGTGCTGATGGACGTGATCGGCGACCTGCTGCCACCGGGCGTGCTGAATGTCGTCAACGGCTTCGGCGTCGAGGCGGGCAAGCCGCTCGCGCAGAACAAGCGCATCGCAAAGATCGCGTTCACCGGCGAGACGACCACCGGCCGCCTGATCATGCAATATGCGACGGAGAACCTGATCCCCGTTACGCTCGAACTCGGCGGCAAGTCGCCCAACATCTTCTTCGCCGACGTGATGGACGCCGACGACGATTATTTCGACAAGTGTCTCGAAGGCTTCGCGATGTTCGCGCTCAATCAGGGCGAGGTCTGCACCTGCCCGAGCCGCGTGCTGATCCAGGAATCGATCTACGAAAAGTTCATCGCGCGCGCGATCGAGCGGGTGAAGGCGATCAAAATGGGCTCGCCGCTCGATCCCTCGACGATGATCGGCGCGCAGGCGTCGAACGACCAGCTCGAGAAGATCCTGTCGTACATCGATATCGGCAAGGCGGAAGGTGCCAAGATTCTGACTGGCGGCGAACGCGCGCAGCACGACGGCGAGTTCTCCGACGGGTATTACATGGAGCCCACGATCATCGAGGGTAACAACAGGATGCGCGTCTTCCAGGAAGAGATCTTCGGACCCGTCGTCGCGGTGACGACCTTCAAGGACGAAGCCGACGCGCTCGCGATCGCCAACGACACGCTCTACGGCCTCGGCGCCGGCGTCTGGTCGCGCAACGGCACGACCGCCTACCGGATGGGCCGCGGTATCCAGGCCGGGCGCGTATGGACCAACTGCTACCACCTCTACCCTGCGCATGCCGCATTCGGTGGCTACAAGCAGTCGGGCATCGGCCGCGAGAACCACAAGATGATGCTCGATCACTATCAGCAGACCAAGTGCCTGCTGGTCAGCTATTCGGCCAAGGCGCTTGGCTTCTTCTGATACAGCTTCTGGTACGCACGCGAGATCGGATCCCCTTTCTCCCATGATCTCGCGACCGCACTGCGGCGGGCCTCAGGGTCCGCCGCATTTTTCCGTTTTCAAGGCTGGCTCCATGACCTTTGCTACGCTCGCCCCGCCCCGGATCCTGTCCACCGCCGCTGCCGATGCGCTGATAGCGAAGCTTGCCGCGCAGCACGGCCCACTGATGTTTCACCAGTCCGGCGGCTGCTGCGATGGGTCGGCGCCGATGTGCTATCCGGCAGAAGAATTCCGCGTCGGAACGCAGGACATCCTGCTCGGGCGGATCGCGCCCGGCACGGCGGAAGGTGGCGTCCCCGTCTGGATCGGCGCCGCGCAATTCGACTATTGGCGGCATACCCAGGTGACGATCGACGTCGTCCCGGGGCGCGGCGCGGGGTTCTCGCTCGAAGGACCCGAGGGACTGCGCTTCATGATCCGCAGCCGCGTCTTTACCGACGCCGAAGTCGATGCGCTCGACGCGGCCGGCCCGCCCGAGCGTGGCGCCTGACCCGGTCGATCGGCGGATGACGGGACTGCCCAAGCATGACATGATCGCGGCGATGTTCGTTCCGCCTCACCCGTCGCGTGCACCGTCCTCACCGATCCGTGTCGCCGCGACCCGCGTGACCGATCCCGAACTGGCGATCCGCGATCTGTTCGGTCGGCTCGATCTGCCCGAACTCGCTGGCATCGTCCTGTTCTGTTCGAGCCGATACCCGCTCGACGCATTGGCCGAAGCGATCGGCAGCCGTGCCGAGGGTCTGACGATCGTCGGTTGTACGTCGTCCGGCGAGATCACGCCGGACGGATTGGACGAGGGCACGATCACCGCGATCGGCTTTCCCGCGAGCGATTTCCGATTGAGCGCGACCTGTTTCGAGAATCTCGACACGTTCGATGCGCGCGTCGCACAGCAGACGGTGCGCTCGATGGTCGCCACCGCGGCGCTGCCAGGACCGCAACTGGGCGACACGCCAAGCCACGCCGCGATCTTCCTGGTCGACGGGCTTTCGCATCGCGAAGAGATGCTGACGCTGACGTTGCAGGATGCGCTGGGCGAGGTGCCGCTGATCGGCGGCTCGTCGGGCGATGGCCTCGATTTCCGCGAGACGTTCGTGTTCTACGAAGGGCAGTTTCGCCGCGACGCCGCGATCGTCGCAATCCTGTCGTCGTCGCGACGCATGAAGGTGTTTCGTGCGCAGCATTACGGCCCGGGCGGCGTCAAGATGGTCATCACCGTCGCCGACCCGGTGACGCGCATCGTCCATGAGATCAATGCCGAGCCCGCGGTCGAGGAATATGCGCGGCTGATCGGCACGACCGTGGCGGAACTCAGCCCCAACCACTTCGCGGCACACCCGCCGATGGTCCGCGCAGGCGGCGAATATTTCGTGCGATCGATCCAGACCGCGAACCCCGATGGTAGCCTCACCTTCTACTGCGCGATCGACGAGGGTATCGTCCTGACGTTGGGCGAAGCGACCGACATCATGCAGAATCTCCACGACCTGTTCGAAAATCTCGATCTTTCGGTCGGCGGGATCGACCGTATCCTCGGCTTCGACTGTGTCCTGAATAACGTCGAGGTTGAGCAGCGCCAATTGCGCAGCGCGGTATCGGCGCTGTTCGCAGATCGAGGTGTCGTTGGGTTCAATACGTACGGCGAGCAATATCACGCGCTGCACGTCAACCAGACTTTCAGCGGGCTGGCGATCGGGCGATGATCGCGGATACTGATGGGCATCGCGACGACCGGGTCGCCTCGCTCGAAATCCAGCTGGGGAAACTCGCGCGGATCAACGCGTCGCTGATGGGCCGGGTCGAGCGATCGACCGATCTGCGCGGCAACGCTTTTTCGGTGTTTGAGACCGCGATCTCGCTGGAGGGGAAGGTCCGTGAACGGACGGCGGACCTGGAACGCGCGCTCGGCGAACTCGCCTCGACCAACGCCGAACTCGCTCAGGCGACCGACGCCGCAGACAGTGCACGCCGCCGTTTGGGCGACGCGATCGAAACGATCAACGAGGGATTCGCGATCTTCGACGCGGACGATCGGCTGGTGCTATGCAACCAGACCTATTTGTCGCTTTGGCCCAAGGTCGCCGACCAGATCGTACCAGGTGTGCGCTTCGACGAGATTCTAGGCAAGATCGGCGAAACCAGCGGGATGCTCGGAGCGATGGTCGCACCCGATCGCTGGATATCGGAGCGTGGCGCGGCGCATGAGCTCGCTGAGGGTGGCCAGGTTATCGCGCTTGCCGACGGCCGCTGGATCCAGGTCAACGAGCGGCGCACAACCGAAGGCGGCGTCGTCGGCGTCTATACCGACATCACCGACATCAAGGCCGAGGATGCCCGATTGCGCGCGCGCGAGCTCGCCGAGCGCGCGGTCGTGTTGCAGGCGACGCTCGATGCGATGCCGCAGGGCGTGTGCGTGTTCGATCGTGAACGCGCGCTGCTTGCGTGGAACGATCCGCTGCTCGCGTTTCTCAAGCTGCAGCCGACGCGGGCAAGGCTGGAAATAGCGGAGCACGCCGCATTGATCCAGTGGTGCCGCACCGCGTTACCGCGTGCCGACGCTGCCGACACGCTTGGCTGGCTCGGCGAAGGAGAACCGGAAATCGTAGCAGTTCGCGCGCTGGAGGATGGCCGCAGCGTCGAGGTGCGACGATTGCCGATGCCGGGAGGCGGCATGGTGATGAGCTTCGACGACGTCACCGACCGGCTGCGTGCGGCGGCGGCGTTGCGCGAGACGAACGAGACGCTCGAACGCCGGGTGCAGGAACGCACTGCCGCGGTCGTCGCGGTCAATATGGAGCTTCAGCAGCAGGTCGCTGAACGCGTCGCCGCCGAGGCCGCGATGCGCGAGGCGAAGACCGCCGCGGAACAGGCGAACCTGTCGAAGACACGGTTCCTCGCCGCCGCGAGCCACGATCTCTTGCAGCCGTTGAACGCCGCGCGATTGTTTGTCTCGGCCTTGGCAACACGCCGATTGGCGCCGGCGAATCGGACGTTGGTCGAACAGACCGGCTCGGCGCTAGACTCGATTGAGGACTTGCTCGAAGCACTGCTGGAAATCTCGAAGCTCGACGCAGGCGCGGTAACGCCCGAGATCACTGACGTGCCGCTCGGCGAATTGATGCGCGCGCTGCACGCCGAGTTCGCGCTGGCGGCAAGCACGCGCGGGTTGACGCTGACTGTCGAGCCGACCACCGCCTGGGTCCGCACGGACGCGCGCCTGCTGCGACGAATCCTGCAGAACTTCTTGTCGAACGCGCTGCGCTACACCCGGCAGGGTGGCGTTGTGATGGCCGCACGGCACGAAGGAGCGCATGTCCAGATCGCGGTCACCGATACTGGTGCGGGGATCGATCCCACGCACCATGGTGAGATCTTCGAAGAGTTTCGCCGGCTGAACTCGGGGCATGAGCGTGGCATGGGTCTAGGCCTCGCGATCGTGCAGCGTGCCGGGCGAATGCTAGACCACCCGATCGGCGTGCGATCGGCGATCGGTCAAGGGTCGACCTTCTGCGTGACGGTGCCGCTGACAGTCGAGGGTACGCGTCAGATTTGCGCCGCCACCCCCGCCGCCCGCCGCGGGATCGCCGCGCGCACCGTGCTAGTAATCGACAACGAGGAAATAATCCTCGAAGGCATGCGGGCCGTACTGGAGGGCTGGGGTTGCGACGTCTTGACCGCGGTCGGTGGGTCCGAGGCGAGGGAAGCGATCGCCGCGTCTAGCGCACCGGTAGAGGTGATCCTGGCGGACTATCATCTGGGTAACGGCATGACCGGGGAAGTCGTCGTGGCCCAGTTGCGTACGTTGCTCGACCGGCCGACACCGGCGGTGATCATCACCGCGGACCGCGAACCGGACCTGCGCGACCGGTTGCTGGGTGCCGGTCTGCATGTATTGCAGAAGCCGGTGAAGCCGGCGCAGTTGCGGGCGTTGCTGGCGCGGCTGACAGGGTAGAACACGCAAAAGGCGATTGTCATCCCCCGGGGGGGGCGCCCGAAGGAGGGGGTGGCAAACGACCATCTCCGTTCCGTAACCTCCCCCTCAGTCGCGTTCGCGACACCCCCTCCTGGCAAGGGAAGGTTAAAAGCTCGAATGTCGGTAAACTTTAATCGGTCTCCTCAGTGCCGGGCCGCCAACGGTGCCGGCACGAAATTGATCTTGTTTGCCAGGATCACGGCTTGGGTCCTGCTATAAACGTTCAGTTTCGCCAGGATCGCCGAGACGTGCGCCTTCACCGTCGTCATCGAGACATCAAGTTCAAACGCGATCTGCTTGTTGAGCTTGCCGCCGACGACCAGCCCCAACACGACGCGCTGTTGCGGCGTCAACGTTTCGACGCGGCGGCGGATGTCGTCGAGTGCGACATTGTCCGCGCCGATAGTCCGGAATTCTTCCGGCATGAAGACGTCGCCCGCCAGGATTGACTGGATCGCCTCGACGATCGCGCTGCGCTTGAGCGACTTCGGGATGAACCCGGCCGCGCCGTTGGCAATCGACGCGCTGATCAAACCGCCCTCGCACGCACCCGATACGATCACGACGGGTACCGACGGGAACCGGTCGCGCATCTGGGCAAGTCCCGAAAACCCTTCGGCATCGGGCATGTTGAGATCGAGCAGGACGAGGTCGAAATCGCCTTCACGCTCGACGATTGCGATGGCCTCGGCGATCGACGACGCCTCGAACAATTCGCACTGATCGAACGCGACCGAGATGACGGTGCGGAGTCCGTCCCGTACGAGCGGATGATCGTCCGCGATTAGCACCCGTTCCACGTCATGCCCCCCTGCCCGCGGCTGGTGTACTGGCTCAGCGCGCGACAAGGAATGGGATGCCGCCTGCGACATCCCATTCTCGATCATCACGATTTTGGCAGCTTGAACACCCAGAGCGCACCGCCCTGGTTGATATGCTGCACCGCCTTGGCGACCTCACCACCCCATAGCGGCACCGCGCCACCCCAGCCCGACATGACCGCGACGAACTGCTCGCCGTCCTGGGTCCAAGTGACCGGCGAACCGACCACGCCCGATCCGGTGTTGAACTTCCAGAGTTCCTTGCCGGTCTTCGCGTCGAATGCCTTCAGATAGCCCTCGGGCGTGCCGGTGAAGACCAAATTCCCCGCGGTCGCGAGCACCCCGCCCCACAGTGGCGCCTTGTTGTTGTATTCCCACGCGATCTTGCCGGTGGCGGGATCGATCGCGCGCAGCACGCCGATATGATCGGGGTACAGCGGCTTGATCGTGAAGCCCGCGCCCAGATAGGCTGCGCCCTTCTTGTACGCGATCGGCTCGTTCCAGATATCCATGCCCCATTCGTTGGAAGGCACGTAGAACATCCCCGTCTGGCCGCTATACGCCATCGGCATCCAGTTCTTGGCGCCGAGGAACGCAGGCGCGGAGAACACCGTCGTACCCTTTTCGGTCGAAGGCGGACCCGGACGGTTGGTATCGTCGAAGATGGGCCGGCCGGCCTTGGTATAGCCCTTTGCCCAGGTCGTCTTGGACACGAACGGATTGGCCGAGATGAACTTGCCGGTCGTCCGGTCTAGCACGAAGAAATAGCCGTTGCGATTAGCTTGCGCGCCAAGCTTCATCATCTTGCCGCCGATCTTGGCATCGAACGGGATGAACTCGTTCACGCCGTCGAAATCCCAGCCGTCGTGCGGCGTATACTGGTAATGCCATTTGATTTCGCCGGTGTCGGCATCGATCGCCAGCGTCGACGAGGTGTAGAGATTGTCGCCCGGCCGCAGATGGCTGTTCCAAGGTGCCGGGTTGCCGGTACCGAAAAAGAGCAGATTGGTGTCGGGATCGTAGGTGCCGCCCAGCCATGGCGCGCCGCCGCCAGTCTTGTACTGATCGCCCTGCCAACTCGCGTTGGTCTTGCCGGTGATCGTTGAGTCCTTGCCGTTGAGCGAGCCCATATTGCCTTCGATCGTCGGCCGCGACCAGACCAGCTCGCCGGTGTTGACGTCGCGCGCCTCGACTTTGCCGATGACGCCGAACTCACCGCCCGAATTGCCATAGATCACCTTGCCCTTGACGATGATCGGTGCCGCGGTGTTCGAGTAACCCGCCGCGTAATCCTGCAGCGTCTTGTTCCAGATCACCTTGCCGGTGTTGCGGTTGAGCGCGACCATGTGCGCGTCGAGCGTCGCGAAGATGATCTTGTCGCCGTAGATCGCCGCACCGCGGTTGACCACGTCGCAGCAGGGCATAATGCCGTCGGGCAGACGCGCGTCGTATTGCCACTTCTCTTCGCCGGTCTTCGCATCGAACGCGAACAGTCGCGAATAGGAGCCGGTCACGTAGATCGTGCCGTCATAGACGATCGGCTGCGATTCCTGGCCGCGCTGCTTTTCACCACCGAGCGAGGCGGAGAAGGCCGGGACCAGCTTGGCGACATTGGTATCGTTGATCTGGGTGATCGTGCTGTAGCGCTGAGCCTTGGGCCCCATGCCGTAGGTCAGAATGTCGCCAGGGGTGTTCGCGTCGCTCATCAGGTCGGCGTCGGTCGGGCCGGCCCCGGCCATCGGCGGCGCGGCAGGTGCCGCCGGCGTCGCAGCCGGGGCGGCAGCATCCTTGACCGCCGCTGCGAGCGGCGTCGTCGCCATCATGGCGGCCCCCGCCAGCAGTGCGGCCGCGCGCGTCATGCGAAACGTCATCGTCTTCTCCCCTCCTGTTCGTCCATTCATTGGATCGACCCGTTCTTTGAACCGTCTTGGAATTTTCTCAGGATAATCTCAGACTCGCCACCGCCACATAGGACCTTCGGTCGCTGCGACCACGCTAGATCGAGATTGGCGTTTTCGGCGAGACACCGTACCGTGCGAAAATGGCGTCCAGCGTTCCGTCGGTGCGAAATCCGGCGATCATCGTATCGAGTGCGTCCGCCAGATCGCGGCTGTCGTCCTTGACCGCCATGCCGATGTCCCAACCCGGACTCGGCAGTGCTGGCAGGGGGCCTTTACGGACCTTCACCGTCTTACTGCCGCCATGAAGCGCATGTTCGATCTGCGCGCGGCTCGCCATCGCGACGTCGGCGTCGCCGGTCTTGACTGCGTCGATCGCCGCCTGACCGCTGGTGAGATGCTTGACGTCGGGGCGCAGCACGCCGCCGAACGAGCCAGACAGATAGAAGTCAGGGATGCTGTCGAGCTCGGCAACCAGGCGCATGCCCTTGAACGCCGCGGGCGCGACCTCGCAGTCGGTGTCGAGGCCGCAGGCCATCTGGAAACCTTCGCGGTAGTAAGGCGCGCCGATCACCGCACGGTCGTTGGCGAGCGCGAACGCCCGATCGACCGGCACGTGCATCATCACGTCGCAGACCGTCCCGCCGACCAGCGAGCCGCGCCACACCATGTTTCGGAGATCGTCCGACACCCCCTCGTCCGCGAGGAAGTCGATCGGTTCGGCACGGACCCCGAGTTTCTTCGCGATGGCTTCGGCGATCTCGACGTCGATCCCGACGATCTTGCCGTCCCGCTTCCACGACCATGGCTCGAAATCGCGGTATACCGCGACGCGCAGCACGCCGTTCGCCTTGATCTTGTCGATCGGTGCCGCTGCCGCCGTTCCGAACGGCACCAGCGCGGCGCTGGCCAATGCGCCGCCGAGAAACGCCCGCCGCGATGGTCTCACGATCACTCCTCCGAATGCTTCGTGTCGAGCCAGGAACGGATCGCCCAGCCGGCCTTCTGCCCCAGCACGTCGCCCATCGGCGGCATGTACACCTTGCCATCGCGGACCGAGCCATGCTGGAATCGCTGGATGTACCATTCGTCACCCGCCTCGCCGACGTCGAGATAGCGCAGGTCCGGCGCGATCCCGCCGGAGATGGCCTCCAAGCCGTGGCAGCGCGCGCAATTCTGGCCATACGCGCTCTCGCCGATTTTGATCGCGGTCGCGTCGCTGCGATACGGGTTCACCTTCAGCCATGTAGTGCCAATGTCCTTCAGCGCGGTCGTGTCGACGGCTTGGGGCGTTACATTGCCATGCGCATACACATTGATGCCGATCGATCCGGCCGCGACCATTGCCGAAGCCGCGAAGACGAACCGCGATACTCTTCCAGCCATTCCAAACACCTCACCATTGCCGTCGGCCGATCTGACGCGGCATGGCAGAACCCTATGGACGGCCCACGCGCTAGTCCTATTGCACTTTGGTATCAGGGTGTTGCGCGCTCATCGGAGTTAGTGTCGGCAAATGCGAACCCTGACCCTGCTTCCCCTGCTGGCGTTGACCGCCGCCGCTCCTGCACTTGCGGAGACGATCTACGTTTCCAACGAGAAGGGAAACTCGATCACCGTCATAGACGGCGCGACGCTGAAACCGATCGCGACGTGGCCAGTTGGCCGTCGCCCGCGCGGCATCATCCTGTCGCGTGACGGTACTCAGCTCTACGTCTGCGCCAGCGACGAGAATGCCGTGCAGGTGATTGACAGCAAGACCGGCAAGCTCATCGCCGACCTGCCTTCGGGCGAGGATCCGGAGACGTTCGCGCTCTCCCCCGACGGCACGCTGCTGTTCGCCTCCAACGAGCGGGACGCCGCGGTCACCGCGATCGACGTGCCGGGGCGGAAAGTCGCGTTCCAAGTCGTGGTCGGCGTCGAGCCCGAGGGGATGGCGGTCAGTCCCGACGGCAAGACCGCGGTATCGACCGCGGAGACCGACAATTCGCTCCACTGGATCGATATCGCCAGCCACCAGCCGACCGGCGTCACCGCGGTCGAGCAACGTCCGCGTCATGCCGAATATACGCGCGACGGCAAACAGTTATGGGTTTCGGCCGAGATCGGCGGGACGGTTCAGATCGTCGACACCGCAGCTCGGACGGTAACCGACACGATCCGCTTCGCAATCCCCGGCACCAACCCCGAGAAGATCATGCCGGTCGGCATCCGGTTTACCCCCGATCACAAGACCGCGTTGGTTGCCTTGGGCCGCGGCAACGCCGTCGCGTTCATCGACGTTGCCAGCCACAAGGTGACGCGGATCGTTCCCGTCGGCCTCCGCGTCTGGCACCTCGCGATCAGCCCCGACGGCAGGCGCGCCTTCGCCGCCAATGGCCTCAGCGACACCGTGTCGGTGATCGACATCGCGACCGCCAAGGTGACCGCGACGATCCCCACCGGCCGCGCACCCTGGGGAGTCGCGATCGCACCCTGACGTCATTCGCACGCCAGACCCAAAGTCTAATTTTCGCGACCGCCTGTATCCGCCAGCCTTTGCAACAAGGCGCAGATCACATCGCGTCGCAAAGGGAGGTTTGGATGATCGGACTAGGCAATCTGCTGGCAACGGCGGCAGGCGGGACTTTACTGTGCTGTGCGGCAACGCCCGCTTTCGCACAGGCCGATGACACGACCAGTCAGTTGCTCTTGCGCTTGAAGGAAAAGGGCATCCTCACCAATGACGAATACAACGCGCTCGTTGCCCGCAAGACCGCCGAAGTCGCACCGTCTCAGCCTACCGCCGTCGCCACCAGTGCGCCCCAGGCGCCGCAACAGGCCGCGCAGGCTCAGCTTGACGACAAGCGCTCCGTCCGCATGACCGAAGCCGGCGTCGGCATGGAGTTCGGCGGCGTGACCGTGAAATTCTCCGGATCGGTCAACGGCTTCTACGTCCACGACAATGGCGACCGCGCGATTGCCAGCAATACCGTCGTCGGCGGCCTCGCCGCCGTTGGCAAAAGCAGCTCGTCGATCCGCAACGGCCTGTTGCCCGGCATCTTCGGCATCGACGTATCGACCAACCAGGGCGGTTGGGACGTCGCCGCGCATATTGGCCTGTATCCCGGCATCAACAGCGTCTCCAACGTGGGCGGGGCCAATTCAGCCGGTACGCCGCAAGCGCTCGCCACATCGGGCATCGACGCCCGCCAGACCTACCTTACCTTCGGAAAGCCCAATTTCGGCACGATCAAGGTCGGTCGCGACATCGGCCTGTTCGGCTCGGACGCGATCCTCAACGATATTACACTGCTCGGCGTCGGCTCGACCGGCGGCAACGTCGCGCCGTCGAACACCTCGCTCGGGCGGATCGGCATCGGCTATATCTACACCGACTTCCAGCCCCAGATCACCTATTCCAGCCCCAAATTCGGTGGGCTCCAGGTAAGCGCCGGCATCTTCCAGCCGCTCCAGACGATCGGCAATTCGGAGGTCAATGGTTCGCCCGGCTTCCAAGCTAAAGTCACCTATGACTTCAAGTCGGATCAGCTCGGTGGACACTTTTGGGCTGGCGGCATCACCCAGAAGCATGACGGGGTCGATGGATCTCCCAGCTACACCGGCAGCGGCTTCGATGTCGGCGCGAAGCTGACCTATGCCGGCTTTGGTTTGCTTGGTTACTATTACAATGGCTCGGGCATCGGTACGACCGGCTTGTTCATCCTCTCCACAGACGCCGCCGGGCGCAAGCGCGACAGTAGCGGCTATTATGCCCAGGGCACGTACACGATCGGCAAGCTCACGCTCGGCGGAAGCTACGGCGCGAGCTTCCTCGATCTTGCCCGCAACGAGGTCAACCCGACGCTGCTTGACAAGAACAGCAGTTGGGTCGGTCAGGCGCGCTACGGCCTGACCAGCTGGGTCACGCTGATCGGCGAATACACGCGGACCAAGGCCGAGGCCCATAACGGCAACGATGCCAAGTCCGATACTTTGGCAGCGGGTGCGATCCTGTTCTTCTGATCCGACGCCCGGCCGCGGGACATCATCGCCCCGCGGCCTCTTCTTTCCGGGACACCTATGACCGAACAGACCATCTTCCCCGTAACCAGTGGCTGGGCCGACCACGCCCGCATCGACGGGGACGGCTACGACACGCTGTATGAAGCGGCGTCGAGCAATCCGGGCGCGTTCTGGCTGGAACAGGCGAAGCGGCTGGACTGGACGAAGGTACCCGAGATCGCAGGCGACTGGTCGTTCGCGAAAGATGATTTCCACATCAAATGGTTCGAGGACGGCGAACTGAACGTCGCCGCGAACTGTCTAGACCGGCATCTCGATACACGCGGCGATCAGGTCGCGATCATCTGGGAGCCGGACTGCCCCACCGATGCGCCTCGTCACATCACCTACCGCGAACTCCATGCCGGAGTGTGCCGCTTCGCCAACGTGCTGACCGCGCAGGGCGTTGCGAAGGGCGATCGCGTCACGATCTACCTGCCGATGATCCCCGAAGCGGCATTCGCGGTACTCGCCTGCGCGCGGCTCGGTGCGGTGCATTCGGTGGTGTTCGGCGGCTTCTCCCCCGAGGCGATTGCCGGGCGGATCGAGGATTGTGGATCGACGATCGTCGTCACCGCCGACGAAGGCTGTCGTGGCGGCAAGCGCATTCCATTGAAGGCCAATGTCGATGCCGCCGCCGAAAAGGCTCCAGGCCTCAAGCGCGTCATCGTCGTCAAGGCGACCGGCGGCGACGTGACGATGCACACCCGCGACGTCTGGTATCACGAAGCAGCCGAGGGAGTCGGCACCGACTGCCCCGCGGTGCCGGTCGCCGCCGAAGATCCGCTGTTCGTGCTCTACACCAGCGGATCGACCGGCAAGCCCAAGGGCGTGCTGCACACTAGTGGCGGCTATCTGCTCTGGGCGGCCTACACCCATGAGATGGCGTTCGATTACCAGCCCGGCGACATCTACTGGTGTGCCGCCGATATCGGTTGGGTCACCGGCCACACGTACATCCTCTACGGCCCGCTAGCCAATGGTGCGACGACCTTGATGTACGAGGGGCTTCCGAACTGGCCGAACGCCAGCCGGATCTGGGAGATCGTCGATCGCCACAAGGTCCACACACTGTTTACCGCACCGACCGTGCTGCGCGCGCTGATGAAAGAAGGCGACGATTTCGTCACGCGCACCGATCGCTCGTCGCTCAAGCTGCTCGGCAGTGTCGGCGAACCGATCAATCCCGAGGCATGGCGCTGGTATCACGATGTCGTCGGCGGCGGACGAGCGCCGATCATCGACGCGTGGTGGCAGACCGAGACCGGCGGTATCATGATCTGCCCACTGCCCGGCGCGACCGCATTGAAGCCGGGTTCGGCAACCAAGCCCCTGCCCGGCGTGACGCTGGAACTGGTCGACGAGAAGGGCAACGTGCTGGTCGGTCCGGCGGAAGGCAACCTCGTCATCACGCAGAGCTGGCCAGGCCAGATGCGGACCGTCTGGGGCGATCACGAACGCTTCTTTCAGACCTATTTCTCGACCTACCAGGGCAAGTATTTCACCGGCGATGGATGTCGCCGCGATGAGGACGGTTATTACTGGATCACCGGCCGCGTCGACGACGTGATCAACGTTAGCGGGCACCGGATGGGCACGGCCGAAGTCGAAAGCGCGCTGGTGCTGCACAAACACGTCGCCGAGGCGGCAGTGGTCGGCATGCCGCACGACGTGAAGGGCCAGGGCATCTACGCCTATGTCACACTCAACGACGGCATCGACCATAGCCACGACCTGCGCGACGAGCTGTGCCGCTGGGTACGCACCGAGATCGGCCCGATCGCAACCCCCGACAAACTCCAATTCGCTCCGGCTTTGCCCAAGACGCGCTCGGGAAAGATCATGCGCCGCATCCTGCGCAAGATCGCGGAAGGCGACACCTCGAGCCTCGGCGACACCAGCACGCTGGGCGATCCAAGCGTCGTCGATCACCTGATCGCCAACCGGGTCGGATGATCAAGCAGCTAGTCCGGCGCGATTTGGCCAAGTCGTACTTAAGGCCAATTCCCTCGCATCGACCGATCGCTAGGGTCCAGCAGGCGCATATCCGCGCACAGGAGACAGTGAATGGCCTGGAAGAAGCCCCGGATCGTCGAGATCGCCCTCGGTGCCGAAATCAACTGCTATGCGTGCGCCGAACTCGTCTGATAGCAGATGGACGTCATCGTCCTGGGGGCGGCGGCCGGCGGCGGCTTCCCCCAATGGAACTGCCATTCGCCCGCCTCCCGCCGCGCCCGCGCCGGTGACACTGCAGCACGTCCGCGGACGCAAGCCAGCATCGTGGTCAGCGGCGATGGTCAGCGCTGGCACCTTTTCAACGCCTCGCCCGACCTACGTCGCCAGCTTGAACTCACGTCGGCGCTGCATCCCACCCATGGCCGACGCTCGACCCCGATTGCTAGCGTCGTGCTCACCGGCGGCGACGTCGACGTGATTGCCGGACTGTTGACCTTGCGCGAACGCGAGCCCTTCGCACTGCATGCGACCACAGCCGTGCACGCCATCCTCACCGCCAATCCGATCTTCGACGTGCTGGCGGATGGCATCGTCGACCGTCACACGGTCATGCTCGGCCAGCCCATAGCGCTGGACGACACGCTAACCGCGACGCTCTTCGCGGTGCCGGGCAAGGTCCCGCTTTACATGGAGGATGGCGACCGCATGCAGCCGATCCTGGTCGACGACACCACGGTCGGCGCAGAGATTTCCGACGGCACGCACCGCGTCCTCTTCATTCCCGGCTGCGCGGCGATGACGGACGACCTGCGTGCGCGGATCGACGGCGCCGACCTGCTCTTCTTCGATGCGACTTTGTGGGACGACGACGAGATGATCCATGCCGGGCTCGGCGCCAAGACGGGCCGCCGTATGGGCCATATGAGCATGGCCGGTGCAGGAGGCTCGATAGCATCGCTTGCCGACCTGACGATCGGACGACGCATCGCGCTCCACATCAACAATTCCAACCCCGTGCTGCTAGACGACAGCCCCGAGCGCACCGAGGCCGAAGCCGCGAAGTGGATCATCGCCGAGGACGGTTTGCGGTTCACATTATGACCGAATTGATGGACGACGATGGCTTGGAAACAGCGCTTCGCGCGATCGGCGCCGAGCGTTATCATATCCTCCATCCGTTCCACCGCCTCCTCCACGACGGTAAGCTCACCCGCGGCCAGGTTCAGGCCTGGGCACTGAACCGTTATTACTACCAGAATCAGATCCCGGTGAAGGACGCGCATCTGCTCGCGCGCCTGCCGACTTCGGAGCTGCGCCGCGAGTGGCGCCGAAGGATCGAGGATCACGACGGCGATGGCAGCAAGCCCGGCGGTATCGAACGCTGGATCAAGCTGGCCGAGGGCGTCGGCCTGGACCGTGCGCTGGTCAAGAGTACCGACGCGATCCTGCCGACCACCCGTTTCGCGGTCGACGCCTACGTCCATTTCGTCCGCGACCGCACGTTGCTGGAGGCGGTGGCATCGTCGCTGACCGAACTCTTCTCGCCGACCATCATCGCCGAGCGCGTGTCCGGCATGCTCGCGCATTACGACTTCATAACGCCCGATACGCTGTCCTACTTCACCCCGCGCCTCACCCAGGCGCCGCAGGACAGCGACTTCGCGCTCGCCTATGTGAAGGCGCATGCCGATACGGCGGAGAAGCAGCAGGCGGTGCTGTCGGCGTTGCGCTTCAAGTGCGACGTGCTCTGGTCGCAGCTCGATGGGCTGTACCTCGCCTATGTCGCGCCCGGACTGATCCCGCCCGGCGCGTTCGTGCCGCAGGACGTACGATGACTGCAGTGCCTCGTTTCAAGCGCGGCGTGAAGTTCCGCTTCGACACCGTCCGCAACGTCTGGATCATCCTCGCGCCCGAAAAGCTGTTCATGCCCGACGACATTGCGGTGGAAATCCTGAGGCTCGTCGACGGAGCGCGCACGACCGACCATATCGTCGACGACCTTGCCCGCCGGTTCGATGCCCCGCGCGAGACGATCGCGGACGACGTCGTGGCGGCCCTCGACGACCTTTCCCTCCGCGGAGCGATACAGCTATGACCCCACCCCCGATGGGACTCATCATTGAACTCACCCACCGCTGCCCCCTCCAATGCGCCTATTGCTCGAATCCGCTGAAGCTCGATCCGCCGTCCAGCGAACTGGCGACCGACGAATGGCTCCGCGTGCTCGACGAGGCGGCCGCGCTCGGCGTGCTGCAGGTTCATTTCTCGGGTGGCGAACCGATGGCGCGGCGCGATCTGGAACAGCTCGTAGCCCATGCGAACGCCGCTGGGCTTTATACCAACATCATCACCTCCGGGGTGCTGCTCGACGCCGAGCGGATGCGCGCGCTGATCACGGCGGGGGTGGATCATGTACAGCTGAGCTTCCAGGACAGCGAGGCGCTGCGCGCGGACGTCGCGGGCGGTTATCGTGGCGGCCATGCGAAGAAACTGCTCGCCGCTGCGCTGATCCGCAACTCTGGCCTGCCTCTGACGAGCAACTTCGTCGTTCACCGCCAGAATATCGATCGGGTCGAGGAGATGATCGCGCTTGGCGAAGCGCTCGGTTCCGAACGCATGGAGATCGCTCACGTCCAGTATTACGGGTGGGCGCTGCGCAATCGCAACGCGCTGCTGCCGACGATCGACCAGCTTGAGAGCACCACCGCGATCGTCGAGGCTGCGCGCGCTCGACTGCACGGCCGGATCGCGATCGATTACGTCGTCCCCGATTATTATGCGGCGCGGCCCAAGGCCTGTATGGGCGGCTGGGGCCAGCGTTTCATCAACATCTCGCCCTCCGGCAAGGCACTGCCCTGCCATGCCGCCGAGACGATCCCCGACATGGAATTCCCCTCGGTCCGCGAATGGTCGCTCTTCGATCTTTGGCATGACGCCGAAGCATTTGCGCGGTTCCGCGGCACCGACTGGATGCCGGCACCATGCCAAGGCTGCGACCGCCGCGAGATCGATTGGGGCGGATGTCGCTGCCAGGCGCTAGCACTTGCCGGCAACGCCGCCGCGACCGATCCCGCCTGCACGCGCGCGCCGATGCACCACGTGATGGCAACCGCGATCTCAGAGGCTGGCGAAACCGACTTCACCATTCCTCGCCGACTGGCCCGCGCGCCCGCCTAATCGGCGGCGTAGCGGTCCGTCGCGCGGATCAATTGGTTGAGGATACCCGGCTCGTTCCAGGCATGACCGGCGCCCTCCACCAGATGAAAGTCCGCTTCGGGCCAGGCGTGATGCAGATCGTACGCGGTGCGTGCCGGGCAGACCATGTCGTAACGGCCCTGGACGATCGTGCCGGGAATGCCCGCGAGCATGCCCGCATTGCGGATCAACTGTCCCTCGTCGAGCCAGCCGTTATTGACGAAATAATGGTTCTCGATCCGTGCGAACGCCAGCGCGAAATGCGCGTCCTCGAACCCCGCGCTGGTCGCCGGATCGGGCAGCAAGGTGATCGTCTCGCCCTCCCACAACGCCCAGGCCTTGGCCGCCTCGATCTGTGCCGCGGGATCGTAGCCGGTCAGACGCTTGCGGTACGCGCCGCGCATGTCGTCACGCTCAGTAATCGGGATCGGCGCCTCGAATGCTGCCCATTTGTCGGGGAACACCTCCGACGCGCCAAACTGATAATACCAGTCGAGCTCCGACGTCCGCAAGGTGAAGATGCCGCGCAGGACCAGCTCGCTGACTCGTTCGGGATGCGTCTGTGCATAAGCTAGCGCCAGCGTCGATCCCCAGGATCCACCGAACACTAGCCAGCGTTCGACACCGATCATCGTGCGCAGTTGCTCCATGTCAGCGACCAGATCCCAGGTGGTGTTCGCGTCGAGCCCGGCATGCGGCGTCGACCGCCCACATCCTCGCTGATCGAACAGCAGCACATCGTATCTCGCAGGATCGAACAGCTGGCGATGTTTTGCCGAGATGCCCCCGCCTGGCCCGCCATGGAGGAACACTGCGGGCTTGCCCCCAGGCGTGCCGCAGCGCTCGAAATACACCGAATGCCCGTCACCGACGTCGAGCATGCCGGAATGATAGGGCTCGATCGTTTCGTATAGCGTGTGCAAATCCAAGTCCTCTTACAGTTCACCGACGCTATCAGCCTGGGTCTAGGTTTGCCTGCTCGGTATTTTAAGGCGTACTCATGGTTATCACTACCCACGGGGATTTAACGCCCTTGTCCCGCTGCATCAACGATAGTCAGGTTACGGCACATCGTCACCCGTAACAGGCCGAGCTGCTAAACGGGCGACCAGCGGCTTACCCCGTGACAGATCAAGTGAACTAACGAATGCTTGATGCAACTGCACGCCGAAAGCGGCCCGTCCGGTCTACCAGAACCCGGCCAATTAGGCCCCTGCCCTATCAAATGAACGAACGGCTGCTTACAGCGACCGCTGCCCGAAAGCGGCCGGGCCGCTTTCCACCAGAAATGCAGACGTTCCGCATCGCCGGATGATGTCAGCCGCGCGCCGTTACGAACCTACGCCTTCACTCGCCTCAGCTTTCTTCGTCAGGCCCGTAATCGAATCTGCCAGCGGCTAGATCGTCAAGTATGGGATTGCCGAAGACGACACGGCGGTCTTCGGGTACTTCGCCGAGATCATCCGGATGCCATGTGAGGACGCCCGACCTGCCACCCTGCGCACGCTCGATTCGGGAAAGCTGAGCTGGGGACACACCAGATCGCCGCGAAAGCTCGGCTAACGACCAGCCGAGCGCTTTACGTTCTACGCGCAGGCGCTGACAAAGCTGATAGATACGCGTGCCTTGACGGCTACCGTCAAACAAGAGCGGTGGACGGCCACTGTCACCGACCATTGCCACCTGCGGCCACTCAAGTTCCAGCTGCTCCATGATCCGGTCGAGCGTGGAGCCCTGCGGCCAAGTGTGTCCGTTTTCGATGCGCGACAGGGCTACGCGGGTTATCCCGACGCTCATGGCAAGTGCGTCCTGGCTAATCGGCCCCACAACGCCCTTAACGCCCATACGATGATCCTTGAGGATCTGCCCCAGGTCGGCGCGCAGGTGGCTGAAGCCTTCTGGCAGTCGCATCCGGGCGGGGGGACGTACCGTCTTCATGAAAGACCAATGATGGCGAATGTATGTAGATTTCGTGCACGCGCGGTGACGGCCGTCCCAAAACGTCGCCATGGCCGTCGCCCGGATCATATTGGCACAAACTGTCGATGCGCAAGACGCACTAACCGAGCTTGTACGCCTGCTGGCACGACAGGCAGCGGCCGAACATCATGCGCGCATGCAGGATTCCCGTGCGGCAAAACCTGTGAAACAATAAGCCATGCTCACGACCACGCACCGCCGCATCGCACTCTATGGCAGACACTCAACCGCCATGCAGTCGGCATCATCGAGTGCTGATCAGGTCGCGTCCTGCGCGCCGCTGGTCGGCTATCTTGCCGGCACGGTAACAAAGACGTGGCTCGACCCGGAATTGTCGGGGTACCGGCGCGACCGTCCCGGCCTTCGCCAGTTGCTCCGCGCAATGGAAACGGGCCAGATCGACATCATTGTATGCGAGGCGCTCGACCGGCTGGCGCGCGATGCCGAGGACGTGGCCTGGCTGGGCAAGAAGCTCGCCTACCACAGGGTCCAGCTACATACAGTGAGCGAAGGCCATGTCGACGAGATCAAATTTGCGGTCGCCGGCCTGCTCGGCTCGATCTTCCTCAAGCATCTGGTCGACAAGACGCTGCGCGGCATGGAGGCTGCCGTACTCGCGGGGCGGTTCGCCGGAGGGCGAGCCTATGGCTACAAGCGCATGGTCCGGCTCGATGCTAAGGGCGAGGTCCAGCGCGGGTTGCTGGAGATCGAGGAAAGACAGGCGGCGGTGGTCCGCCGTATCTTCGCGTGGTTTGCCGCAGGGCTGTCCTCCATTCAGATTGCCACCCGCCTGAACGAGGAAGGCGTGCCCGGCCCGCGTGGCGGGCAGTGGAACGCCTCGACGATCCGCGGTGACCCGACCAAGCTGGTCGGCATCCTCAATAACCCGCTCTACGCGGGTCGGCTGGATTGGGGCCGCCGGCAATGGCGCAAGAACCCGGACAGCGAGAAGCGCGAACGCCGCTACCGGCTCCGCGATCGTACGGAATGGGTCGAGGTGGCGGTGCCAGAGCTACGCATCGTTGACGACGCGCTGTTCGATGCGGCGCACGCCGAGATTGAGCGCCGAAAGCGTGCGCCACAGGCAGCCTCGCCTGCAGGCGGGACCCGCGCGCGGCATCTGCTCTCCGGCCTTATCCGCTGCAGCTGCTGCGGTGCCAATTACACGATCAGCGGCAAGGACTATTACCGCTGCGCGGGGCAGAAGGAGCGCGGCACGTGCGGAAACCGCGTGTCGGTACGCAAAGGTCCACTGGAGACCGCGACGTTGGCGATCCTCCAGGAGCATCTGCTGACCGACGAGCATGTGCGCTTGTTCATAGAAGAGTTCGAGCGTGAACTGCAGCGACTGACACGCCAAGACACGGGCCGGCATGACGCTGCGCAACAGCGTTTGAGGCAGGTCACCACCGAGCTCGAGAATCTGTATCAGAACCTGCTGGCAGGCCTCGCCACTCCGGCACTGCGGGCGATGATCGCCGAGCGCGAGGCCGAGAAGGTGCTACTGGAGACGAGCGCAGGCGCCGTAGCCGATAGCAAGCCTACCGCGATCCTCTTGCCGCATCCGGTCCTCGTCGAGCAGTTTCGGAGCAAGGTCGCCTCGCTCCGTCAATCACTGGACGACGCGTCGATCCGGACCGAGGCAGCGGCGGTGCTTTCGACGCTCATCGAGAGCGTGACGATCTTTCCCGACGAGCCGGGCGGTCCGGAGGCGGAGGTGGTAGCAAAGGTGTCGGATCTGCTCACCTGGGCGACAAACGACAACGCCGCCCGTAAGGGCGGCGATTGTAGTTCTATGGCGGTGGTTGCGGGGACAGGATTTGAACCTGTGACCTTCAGGTTATGAGCCTGACGAGCTACCGGGCTGC
>NZ_JACYTY010000013.1:0-47196 GCF_014841445.1 Sphingomonas sp. CFBP 8765
GCAGTTCGACCAGGTGATGGGGGCGGTGCGCGCCAGCCCCGAGCTGGTCGCATTGGGGAAGGACGGGCGCGACCAGGAGCGGTTCACCAGCCGCGACATGATCGCGGTGGAGAACCGGCTTGAGCGCGCGAGCGACGAGCTGGCGGGCCGCGCCGCGCATGGCATCGTCGATCGGCATCGTGACGCCGCGATCGACGCAGCCGAGGGCCGAGGGCTTGTCCTGTCGAGCGAGCAGCGCGACGCCTTCGATCACGTCACCGGCAACAGTGGGCTGGCGTCCGTCGTCGGCTATGCCGGCAGCGGTAAATCGGCGATGCTGGGCGTCGCGCGCGAGGCTTGGGAGGGGCAGGGCTACACGGTGCGCGGCGCGGCGTTGTCAGGCATCGCGGCCGAGAACCTTGAGGGCGGGTCCGGCATCCAGTCCCGCACCATCGCCAGCCTTGAACACGCATGGGGGCGGGGGCGTGAACAGCTAGGCCCAAGGGACGTGTTGGTGGTGGACGAGGCCGGCATGATCGGCTCGCGTCAGATGGAGCGGGTGCTGTCCCAAGCACGCGATGCCGGGGCCAAGGTCGTGATGGTCGGCGACCCCGAGCAGTTGCAGGCGATCGAGGCCGGCGCGGCCTTTCGCAGCGTCACCGAGCGCCACGGCGCGGCCGAGATCACCGAGATACGCCGGCAGCGCGAGGACTGGCAGCGCGACGCCACGCGTGCGCTGGCGACCGGGCGCACCGGCGAGGCGATCCATGCCTATGACAGCAAGGGCATGGTCCACGTCGCCGACAACCGTGACGAGGCGCGGGGCGAGCTGGTGGACGGTTGGGATCGCGCACGCCAGACCGAGCCGGGCAAGACCCGGATCATCCTCACCCACACCAACGCCGAGGTGCAGAGCCTCAATGGCGAGGCGCGCAACCGGTTGCGCGCATCCGGCGACCTTGGCGACGACGTGACGGTGAAGGCCGAGCGCGGTGAGCGGCAGTTCGCGACGGGCGACCGCATCATGTTCCTGCGCAACGAGCGCGGCATGGGGGTGAAGAACGGCATGCTGGCGACGATCGAGCGGGTATCGTCCGAGGGCATGGCGGTGCGCCTCGATGACGGGCGCGGCGTCGCGTTCGACACCAAGGACTATGCCCATGTCGATCATGGCTATGCGGCGACGTTCCATAAATCGCAGGGCGTGACGGTCGATCGCGCGCACGTCCTCGCCACCCCCGGCATGGACCGGCACAGCGCCTATGTCGGCATGTCGCGTCATCGTGACGACGTGCAGCTCCACTATGGCCGCGACGACTTCAGCGACCAGCGCCAGCTCGTCCGCGCGCTCTCGCGTGATCGCGGCAAGGACATGGCGGGCGATTACGCTAAGCCCGAGCAGGATCAGGCGCGGGCGTTCGCCGATCGGCGCGAGATCCGGTTCCCGGAACTCGCACGCCAGATGGTCGAGAAGGTGCGCGACAAGGCCAAGGGCATGTTTGCCGGTTTCCGGCCAAAGCCGGCTGTCGCGAAAGAGGGGGCGATTAACACTGCCCGCGATCACGGCCAGGGGGGTCTGATTAACACCGCCCGTGATCGCAGCCAGGGGGGGCCGATTAACACCACCTTGGACGTCTCTCAGGCCAAGGCGATCGAACGCTATGCACGTGCCGCGGGCGATATCGGCCGGATGCGCAACAAGGGTCTGCCCGTGCTGCCGCATCAGGAGAGCGCTTTGCAGAAGGCTGGCGAGAGGCTGGACGCGACCCGTCCCCATGCCGCGCGCGACCTTGCATCGGCGCTTGCGCGTGATCCGAAGCTTATCGAGCAGGTGTCGGGCGGCAATACAGTTGGCGCGGCACGCGCGATGGCCGACGAGAAGCGTGTGCGGCTAGACCCGGACGCGCGTGCCGAGCGGTTCGTGGAAGGCTGGCAGAAAATGCAGCAGGCGCGGGCAGGCATGGAGCGGGCCGGCGACAGTGCCGGTGCCGAGCGGTTGCGCGAGCGGATGGAGAAGGCGGCGGGCGGGCTGCACCGTGACCCGCAGCTCGAATCCGCACTGCGTCGCCATGCACCCGACCTGGCGCTGAAGCAGGAAAGCGAGCGGTCGATCGGCGATGCGCTGTCGTCGTCGCTCGATCGTGGGCGCGACCGGGATCGGGGGATGAGCCGGTGACGGTTCGTGCTTTCGGGTACGATCCGGTTTGTGGTTTCATGCAGTAAAGGGGAAGAAGTGCATGAGTGACGATCACGAACCGGACGCCGCAGCGGAGGCGTTTGAAGGTGTCCGCGGTGAGCTTGCGCTGTTGCGCCGCGCCGTCGAGCGGCTGTCCGCGGAGCGCGCCGAGGTGCCGGAGATACCCGATTACAGCGAGACGCTGGGGAAAATGGCGAAGGCGCTCAACGCGACCATGCAAAATGTCGGCGTGCTGGCGAAAACGGCCGAGGACAATGTCGCGCCGCGCTATGTCGCCGACCGGATCGTCGCGGCTGGCGGCCATGCCCGCGACGAGGATCGGCGCATGATCGCGACCGCCGGTGAGAAGATGGACAAGGCGACGACCGCTTTGCACGGTATCGGCGGTTCTGCCCGCCGTGCGGACGAGCAGCGCCGTACCTTGTGGCAGGTCGGTGCGGGAGCGTGCCTGGGCGGGGCGCTGCTATGGACGATCGTGCCGGGGATCATCGCGCGCGAGCTCCCGGGGAAGTGGCAGGTGCCCGAGTGGATGGCAGCGCGCACGCTTGACCTACCGAAATGGGAAGCCGGGCAGCGCCTCATGCGAGCTGCTGGGCCGGATGCTTTCGCCAACATCGCGGCAGCCGATCGGATCATCACCGCAAATCGCAAGGCTGTGCAAGCCTGCTACAAGATAGCTGTGAGGACTAAGAAGACGGTGCGCTGTACCATCGAGATCAGTCGGGATGACGTGGCGGCAAGAAGTGCGATCGTCAGCTCCACGGATTGAAGTGCCCAAGCGGTGCAAGCCGATCATTCCACCGGACAGCAGCGATGCGCTATGCGGAAGGGGCAAGTGCTTCGATGATCCGGCAGTCGGCGACGGTGTTGCGGCTACAGGAATCTATTAGCGCGTCGAGTTCACCAGCAAGCGCGGTGAGGTCTGCAATTTTGCGTCTAATCGCGTCGCGGTGTTGGTTGGCAACGACATCGACGGCGATGCAGGACTGATCGCGCCGATCGGCAAGCCCCATAAGCTCGCGCACCTGATCGATTGAAAAGCCAAGATCACGCGCGCGACGGATGAAGGACAGGCGGCGTAGATGCGCGCCCTCATAGGTCCGATAGTTCCCCGCCGATCGCTCAGGAGCCGGCAGCAAGCCAATCTGCTCATAGTAGCGGATCGTCTCGACTTTCGTGCCGGTCGCACCAGCCAGTTTTCCGATCGTCAGTTTCTCAGACACAGCGCTTGACCCTCTAGCGACTAGAGGGTGCATATAGGCTGTCAGATCGATTCTATCGAGGTGGCGAATATGGCCTGCACAAGCTGCGCGTCCGACAAGGCGGACACTCTCAACGACCCTAAGTGGCGGCGCGCGCTATGGATTGCGCTCGCCATCAATGGCGGCATGTTCGTTATCGAGATCGTTGCCGGCATCACGGGTGGATCGAAGGCGCTGCAAGCCGACGCGCTCGACTTTTTTGGGGATACTGCGAACTACGCAATCAGCCTTGGCGTTGCCGGAATGGCGATAGCCTGGCGCGCACGCGCTGCGATGTTGAAGGGGGCGACGCTTGCTTTGCTAGGCGTCTATGTCTTGTTCGCGGCGGGATGGGGGGCGCTCCACGAAGCAACGCCCCATGCCGAAATTATGGGCGTGGTCGGCATCGCCGCGTTGATCGCGAACCTTGTAGTCGCGGTCATGCTGTACCGCTTTCGAAGCGGTGATGCGAACATGCGGTCAGTGTGGATTTGCTCGCGTAACGACGCGATTGGCAACATCGCCGTCGTACTGGCCGCAGGCGGAGTGTTCGGCCTCAACAGCGCGTGGCCTGATCTCGCCGTCGCCACCTTGATGGCTGTGTTGGGAATATCGGGCGGTGTTCAGATCATGCGGCAGGCACGCGCCGAAATGCGTAGCGAGCCCTCACCCGCCCCCGCTAGTTACCAGCAGTCGTTACATGGCAGTCGGTAAGCTGCTAAGGCGCGGGCCGATGCACCGCCTCTCCGCCCTGTTCCTCAGTTTCATGCTCGTGCTTATGCTCGGGCTTGGATCAGTCGCGCATGCGACCGAAGGCGTGACGTGCGTTGATACCACAGCGGTCAGCTCCCTCGATCATTGCGACGGCGATGCCGACCAAGTGCCGGCAGACGCCGACAAGGCTTATCCTCACCATCATGGTGGTTGCCACGGCCATCATGTCGGCGTGCCGATCGCGTCCGATTCAACCGGACCAGCCAGCAGCGTTCGTATGACTGCATCGATGTGGCGCAATGCGCCCAAGGCCCCGGTAGCGTCGGACCCAGCCCTACGTCCTCCCCAAGCCTGACCAACGCCTAATTCCGCCGGGAAAGCCCGTGCGGATGCCCAAGGTTCGTCAGGAGTCCGTTACCCATGCACCGTTTTATTGCGGCCTTATTGGCCGTGGCGTCGTGCGCGTCGATCGCACAGGCGCAGTCAGCCGATCCAACATCGACCAGTCCCCCGCTCACCCTTGAGCAGGCGCTTTCGCTTGCCGGAGCCAGCGCCCCCAGCCTTGAGGCTGCCACGGCTGGCGTCCGGGCAGCACAAGCAGGCCGCACGGTTGCCGGCTACCGCCCGAACCCGTCGATCGTCGCCGAGACCGAGAACATTGCCGGCAGCGGCCAATATCGCGGTCTTCGAAGCGCCGAGACAACGGCAGGTCTGGCACTACCGATCGAGTTGGGTGGCAAACGATCGGCACGGATCGCTGTCGCAGATGCGATTGGTAATCGAGCGAGGATAGGCACGGCGTTGGCCGAGGCTGATCTACGGCTTGCCATCACGCAGCTCTACATCGAGGCGACCGCAGCGGAACGCCGACTGGTGACCGCGCGCGAGCAGGCCGGTATCGCCCGCGAAGCATCGCGCGCAGCCGGCGTCCGCGTTCAAGCGGGGCGAGCATCACCGCTCGAACAGCAGCGCGCCGATGTATTGCGGATCAACGCGGAGACGGCTGTGGAGCGCGCAGAGCGGCTTGCCGAGGTCGCCCGAAGCAATCTTGCCCGACGGATCGGCCAACCCCTCACGGGACCGTTGGACTTGGTGTGGTTCGGCCGTGTCGAGGGCTTTGGTCCAGCGCGGCCGATCGAGACCGCCGGGACGCTGGCATTGGCGGCGACACGCGCGGACGTGACAACGGCAGAGGCACAGGTGCGGCTTGCTAGGTCGCAGCGCATTCCCGACGTGACACTCAGCGCCAGCGCACGACGGCTTGAGGCTACGAACGACGTGGCAGCGGTGTTCGGGCTGTCGATCCCGTTCCCACTGTTCAACAACGGCAAGGCGGCAGTGGCGCAGGCGCGGGCGCAGACTGATCAGGCGCAGGCGCTACGTCGCGCGGCCGAGCTGGATACCGCGCAGGATATCGCAAGCGCACAGGCGAACGTCGCGAATGCCGCGACGACCGCTCGCAACGCCAGCGGGCCGGCATTGGCGTCGGCAAGCGAAGCCGCTCGGATCGCCCGGATCGGCTACCGGGAGGGCAAGTTCGGTCAGCTCGATTTGCTCGATGCCGAACGTACCCTGTCCGAAACACGAACCGCCGCGATCGATGCGCTCGCCACCTATCACGACGCCAAGGCACGCCTCGAACGGCTCGTTGCCGGAGCGCCCTCGACCGAGGAAACCAATCAATGACGAAGACCATCATGCGGGCGCTCGCGCCTGTGACCCTGGCTGTCCTCCTTGCCGGATGCGGCGGGGGTGGCAACGGCGAGGCCGGTGAGAAAGCCGGAGCCGAGAAGACCGAAGGTGCCGAGGCCAGCGAAGCCAAGGAGGGTCCAAAGGATATCGTCACCCTGTCCGCGCAGCAGATTGCGGATGCCGGGATAGAGGTTACGCGTCCTACAGTAGGCGGCGTGGCCGGAGCGATCGAGCTATCGGCAACGATCGAGGGCGATCCTCAGGGTGTGCAGGTTGTGTCCACCTCCGTAGGCGGTCGGCTCGTTTCCCTCACCAGCAATCTCGGGCAGTCAGTCAGCCGGGGAGACCCGCTGGCTATCATCGAAAGCCGGGAAGCGGCATCACTGAAAGCGGAGGTAGAAGCCGCGCGCGCGCGTTCCGCACTCGCCCAATCAAACCTTCGCCGCGAACAGCGCCTGTTCGCTGAACGTGTTTCGCCAGAGCAGGATCTGGTCGCAGCGCGGACGGCAGCGACGGAGGCCAGCATTGCCCTTCGCCTCGCGCAGCAGCAATTGTCAGCGACGGGCAGCGGAGGCGGCGCGCTCAACCGCATCGCGGTTCGCTCGCCGATCGCCGGCCAGGTCATCGCGAGATCCGCTACACTCGGGCAGGCGGTCGCGGCCGATGCAGAGCTGTTCCGCGTCGCCAACCTGTCGAAGGTCACTGTAACCACCTCACTCGTCCCCACCGATGCCGGTCGGGTGAAACCCGGCGTGCGTGTCGAAGTGACGGCACCGGGGCGGCGTCAGGAGGGGCGCGTCACGTTCGTATCCCCCATTCTGGACGAGACGACCCGATTGGTGCCGGTGATCGCTACCCTCGACAACGCCGGCAGCACATGGCGCGTCGGCGAAACGGTCAACGTATCGATCCTCGTTCCTGCGACCGGGGACCGCACCGTCGCCGTGCCATCGGCCGCAGTGCAGATGATCGAGGACAAGTCGTTCGTGTTCGTCCGCACTGCGACAGGATTCCGGGCAATTCCCGTGACGCTTGGTCGCACCAACGGCGGGCAAGTCACCGTAACGGCAGGCCTTACCGGCTCGGAGCGCATCGCTTCCACCAACAGCTTCACGCTCAAGGCCGAACTCGGCAAGGGTGCAGGCGGGGATGAGGACTGAGCCATGATCGGTCGCATCGTCACCCTCTCCGTCGAGAAGCGCTGGCTCGTCCTGCTTCTCACCATCGCGGCTGCATTGCTCGGGATTGGCGCGCTGCGTCAGCTTCCGATCGACGCCGTACCCGACATCACCAATAACCAGGTGCAGATCAATGTCGTTGCTCCTGCCCTCTCCCCCGATCAGATCGAGAAGCAGGTTGCGTTCACGGTCGAAACCGCGCTCGCGGGCATTCCTGGCCTTGAATATACCCGCTCGCTAAGTCGCAATGGCTTTGCCCAGATCACAGCGGTTTTCGGTGAAAAGACCGATATCTACTTTGCGCGAGCGCAGGTCGCGGAACGTCTGCGAACCGCTGAGGAAGACCTTCCCGAAGGTGTGAACCCCGAGATGGGGCCGATCGCTACGGGCCTCGGCGATATCTTCATGTGGACGGTCGAATATCGCGAGCTGGACCAAGTTCACCACCGCAACGGCGAACCCGGCTTGCAGCGCGATGCCAGCTATATCACCCCCGAGGGGGATCACCTTGTCAGCGACGCCGACAAGGCGACCTATCTGCGCACCGTACAGGATTGGATCGTCACGCCGCAGCTCAAAAGCACGGCCGGGCTTGCTGGCGTCGACTCCCTTGGTGGCTACACCAAGGAATATCTCGTTATTCCGGACATACAGCGCATGGCGGCAATGCGGCTAACGCTTCAGGATCTCACCACCGCCCTTCAGCGCAGCAATACCAGCGCGGGCGCTGGCGTGGTCAACCGCAACGGAGAAGGGCTGGCGGTTCGATCGGATGGGCGTGTTCGCAACGCCGACGAGCTGGCACGTACCGTCGTTGCCACCCGCGAGAGCGTTCCGATCCTGCTTAACCAGATCGCGACCGTTCGCACCGGGCAGGCGCTACGCATGGGATCGGCGTCAGAAAACGGCCATGAAGTTGTCGTCGGCACCGCGGTTATGCGGATCGGGGAGAATAGCCGCACGGTATCGACCGGCGTTGCCGAACGGCTGACGCAGATCGGCCGCTCTTTGCCGGTCGATGTTGTCGTGAAGCCGGTCATGAACCGGACCGAGCTGGTGAACTCCACAATTTCGACGGTTGCCCGCAACCTCGCCGAAGGTGCGGTGCTGGTAATCGTCGTTCTGTTTGCGCTGCTTGGCAATTTCCGCGCGGCGCTGATCGCGGCCTGCGTCATTCCGATCACGATGCTGCTGACCAGCATCGGCATGTTGGAGGCGGGCGTTTCCGCAAATCTGATGAGCCTTGGTGCGCTCGACTTTGGTCTGATCGTAGATGGCGCGGTCATTATTGTGGAGAACGCATTACGGCGTTTGGGCGAGGCGCAGCATGGTCGTGATGACGTGCTGACCATCGAGCAACGTCTCGGGATTGTCGCGGCGTCGGCGCGCGAGATGATCCGGCCATCGGTGTACGGGCAGGCTATCATCATCCTTGTCTATGCGCCGTTGCTCACCTTCACGGGTGTCGAAGGCAAGATGTTCGAGCCGATGGCGCTCACGGTCATCATCGCTCTGGTGTTCGCCTTCATCCTATCGCTGACCTTCATACCGGCAGCGATTGCGATCTGTCTCAGCAAGCGGGTCGAGGAGAAGGAAAGCCGCGTCGTCACCTTCCTCCGGAAACGTTATGAGCCGGGACTTGATGCGGCAATGCGCCGACCCACCCTCACCATCGGCGTCGCGATCGGTGCGCTGGCACTCGCCGGGGCCGCTTTTACGACATTGGGGCAGGAGTTCTTGCCGCAGCTCGATGAGGGCAACATCCTCGTGCAGGCGGTCCGCATCCCGGGCACATCGGTCGATCAGAGCCAGGCGATGCAATTCCAGGTGGAAAAGGCACTCGCCAAGGCCCCTGAGGTCCGTTTCGCCTTCTCGCGCACCGGCACGTCCGAAATCGCATCGGACCCGATGCCGCCTAACGCGACCGACACCTTCGTCATCCTGAAGCCGAAGAAGGAGTGGCCCGACCCCGGCCTGTCCAAGGAAGAGCTGGTCGAGCGGCTGGAAAAGCGGCTCTCCACTCTGCCCGGCAACGCCTATGAGATCACTCAGCCGATCCAGATGCGGTTCAACGAGCTGATTGCAGGCGTGCGCGGCGACATCGCGATCAAGGTCTTTGGCGACGACTTTGGCGAGATGAACGCGACCGCAGATCGGATAGCCGGCATCCTTCGAAAGACGCGGGGTGCAGCAGACGTGCGGGTTGAACAAACCGAAGGCTTGCCGATGCTCGATATCCGGCCGAACCGCACTGCCATGTCCCGCGTCGGGGTGACGGCGGGTGACGTGCAGGACACGGTTGCCGCAGCCATTGGCGGCCGACAGGCTGGCGTGATCTTTGAAGGCGATCGTCGCTTCCCCGTCGTGATCCGGATGGCCGAAAGCTCACGATCCGATCTGACGGCGGTTGCTCAGGTGCCGGTGCCGACCGGCAGTGGCGGCTTCGTACCGCTATCGACAGTGGCGGATATCGCCGTGGTCGATGGTCCCAACCAGATCAGCCGCGAGAACGGCAAGCGGCGTGTCGTGGTGCAGGCCAACGTGCGCGATCGAGACGTGGCCGGTGTCGTGGCTGATGCCCGGTCAGCCATCGACGCTCAGGTGAAATTGCCGCCTGGCACGTATCTCGAATGGGGCGGTCAGTTCGAGAACCTGGCATCTGCCCGCGATAGGCTTAGCGTTGTGGTGCCGATCTGCTTCGTGGTCATCATGTTCCTGCTCTACGGCGCGCTTGGCTCCGTCAGGGATGCGTTGATCGTGTTTACCGGCGTTCCGCTGGCGCTGGTCGGAGGCATCCTTGCGCTGGTGCTAAGAGGCATGCCGTTCTCCATTTCAGCGGCAGTCGGCTTCATCGCGCTATCAGGTGTCGCGGTTCTCAACGGGCTGGTCATGGTGTCGTCCATCCATGATCTGATGCGGCAAGGCATGGGTCGTGCGGTAGCGGCGCATCAAGGCGCTCTGGCGCGGCTCCGGCCGGTTGCGATGACGGCGCTCGTCGCATCGCTTGGCTTTGTGCCGATGGCACTTGGTCATGGTGCTGGAGCCGAGGTGCAAAAGCCGCTGGCGACCGTCGTCATTGGTGGCCTGATATCCGCAACCTTGCTCACCTTGTTCGTGCTGCCGACGCTCTACGCTCGTTTCGGACGGCGCGAGCTGCCAGCCCCATCAGGGGGACACATCGAACTGCCGCCTTTGAATCATGACAGCGTGAGGGCTTAAGCTATGCAGGCCGTTGCCTTCACGCTCATTCCCGTCGTCGCCGTACTGATCGGCTCGCTATTCGCGGTATCGAGACGGCCAAGTGATGCCTTCGTAAGCGCTATGCAGCACTTGGCGGCAGGCGTCGTGTTCGCCGCAGCGGCAGCCGAGATCTTGCCCCAGGTGATGCACGAAGGTTCACCGATCGCGACATTCACAGGCGGCGCGCTTGGCATTCTCGTGATGCTGTCGCTCAAAGCTCTTGAGGGTCGCGCCAGTGGCCCGATCGCTATGTTGGGCGCGGTCGCAGTGGATATCCTGATCGACGGGCTTGTTCTCGGGTTGGCGTTCGTCGCTGGCGGGAAGGCCGGCGTGTTGCTGACGATCGCGTTGACGTTGGAGGTGCTGTTTCTCGGACTGACCGTGACCACCGAGTTGGGCGAGACGATCAAGTCCAAGGCGCGGATCATCGCGATTACGATGGGGATCGCGTTGTTGCTGCCGATCGGTGCGGCGATAGCGACTCCCGTTGCGACGTTTCCGCCCGTCGTCATCGCCGGGTTTCTCAGTTTCGGTTTGATGGCGCTGCTCTACCTTGTGACGGAAGAGCTATTGGTGGAGGCGCACGAGAAGCCCGATACCCCGCTTATCAGCGCCATGTTTTTCATCGGCTTTTTGGGATTGCTCCTGATCGAGGAGTTTTTGGGCTGACCGCTCGACGTGGAACGTCTTGGACCAATGATGATGACGTCGAGCTTCGTCGGCGTATCGAGGCCAAGCAGACTCTGGCGGTAATCGCACGCGAGATGGGCCGAACGATGGATGCGGTTCGGGGAAGAGCCTCAACCCTACGGGTAACTCTCCGCTCGTCACAGCGACCATGGCGCGACGGCGTGCCGCGGCGGGTAGATGTAGACTAGAAAAATAGGGGCGGTTGCCCGCCCCTATCCAGCTTCAGCCGTGCTTCATGCCGCCCTTAGCATGATCGCAGCAGTCCGCGGCCTTGGCTTTTGCGCCATCCTTGCAGCAGTCCGCACCGTCCTTGCAGCACGCCATGTCGGCGCAGCAATTGGCGACAGCGGCGAATGCGCCAGTCGACAGAGTGAGGGCGAAGGCAGCGCTGATGAGCTTAAACTTGGTCATGATATTCTCCGAAATTTACGTGTGATGGTGTTCGACGTCACACGGTTTGCGGAGGGGGCGTGGCCGGAGCGTATGCCATGCCCAAAAGGCCCGTCTGTGGAGCTGGCCAAGGCGATAGATGGGAGGACGGAACCAGCCCGATATGCTCGACGGTTTCGCCGGCAACCGCAACGCACGGTATGGCGCAGGCCGACGCAGGTGCCTTTTTGATGGGAGCGCCTGCTGATTTGCTGGCGCAGTCCATCATCGCGGACGCAGCCGGAGGCGCGGCCATCGCCATCGTCTCGCAGAGCGGGCCAAGCCGGACCAGCAACATCACTGCCAGGACGAAAAACGCCATGGAACGCAATATCTTGGAGAATGGGCGAGCCCGGCGTTTCATTGGATGCATCTAGAAGCACACTCAGTGATGCACAATGTCGGAGGAGCGGTTCGCCACACTAAGAGAACTTTACTCGCCTTTCCGGTACGTTGGCGAGGTTGCGATGCTCGAAAGGTCCGTGGCGCTATCGATCGGCACATCTGCCTCCTTTCGCTCGGAATAGCGATCAACAAGCTGCGTGGTGTGCGGGCGTAGAAGGACCGTGAAGCGCACCAGCTCCTCCATCACATCCACGATCCGATCATAGTAGGCCGAAGGCTTCATTCGGTCGCTTTCGTCGAACTCCGCAAACGCCTTCGCGACGCTCGATTGGTTTGGGATCGTCACCATTCGCATCCAACGGCCGAGGACGCGCAGGGTGTTCACGCTGTTGAACGACTGCGATCCGGCCGACACCTGCATGACGGCAAGCGTGCGGCCCTGCGTCGGGCGCATCCCACCCATCGACAGCGGCAGGTGATCGACTTGCAGCTTCATGATGCCGGTGATCTGGCCGTGGCGCTCGGGGCTGCACCACACATGCCCCTCCGACCACATCGACAGTTCGCGTAGCTCGTGGACGGCCAGGTGATCGTCCCCCGTCACCTGATCGGGCAGCGGCAACGTCGAAGGATCGAAGATTCGCGTTTCGCAGCCGAAGAATTGCAGCAGGCGAGCGGCTTCCTCAACGCACAACCGCGAAAAGGACCGCTCCCGCAAAGAGCCGTAGAGCAACAGTATGCGCGGAGGTGGATCACCAGCGCCCAGCCCAAGGGCAGGACGATCGAGCGCATAGCGCCGATCAAGGGCGGGTAGATGATCGGGGTCAGAGAGGGCGCGAAGCGGCATCAGGCGGTCCTTGGGCCAAGCAGAATGATACAGGTGCCGATCAGGCAGAGTGTCGCTCCACCAGCGTCCCAGCGGTCGGGCCTCACCCCTTCGACAGCCCACAGCCAGATCAGCGATGCACAGATGTAGACGCCGCCATAGGCTGCATAGGCCCGCCCTGCTGCATCGCTGTCCACGCGTGTCAGCAGCCAGGCGAACAGCACAAGCGATACCACGCCCGGAGCCAGCCACAGGGGCGATTTGCCCAGCCGCAACCATGCCCAAAAGGCAAAGCAGCCTGCGATTTCCGCGAGCGACGCGGCCAGATATACGAGTGCCGTCATCCCATGCTGATCCTGATCGCGAGTGCCGCGAGCGTTACCAGCAGCACCGGAATCGTTAGCGTCGCGCCGACCTTGAAGTAATAGCCCCAGCCGATCCGAATGCCCTTTTGCCCGAGGACGTGCAGCCAGAGCAGCGTCGCGAGCGAGCCAATCGGTGTGATTTTCGGGCCAAGGTCGCACCCGATCACGTTGGCGTAAATCATGGCTTCCTTGATCGCGCCCGTGGCGTGCGTCGCGTCGATCGACAGCGCACCCACCAGAACGGTCGGCATGTTGTTCATCACCGACGACAGCAGCGCGGCAATGATCCCGGTGCCGAACGCCGCACCCCAAACGCCGCCTTGCGCGGTGCGATCGAGCAGGCCGGCAAGATGGTCGGTCAGTCCGGCATTCCGCAGGCCATAGACGACCAGGTACATGCCGAGCGAGAAGATCACGACCTGCCACGGCGCGCCGGCCAGCACCTTGCGCGTCTGGATGACATGGCCGCGCGCGGCGATGACCAGCAAGAGCACGGCACCGGCAGCAGCGACGGCGCTGACCGGCACGCCGATAGGTTCGAGCAAGAAGAAGCCGGCGAGCAGCAGGGCGAGGACGACCCAGCCCGCCTTGAATGTGGCATGGTCACGGATCGCATCAGCGGGCGCGCGGAGCTGCGCCACATCGTAGCTGGCGGGTATGTCGCGCCGGAAGAACAGCAGCAGCACGACCAGCGTCGCGGCGATCGACGCCAGATCGACCGGCACCATCACCGAGGCATAATCGGCAAAGCCGATCCGGAAGAAGTCGGCCGACACGATGTTGACGAGGTTGGAGACGATCAGCGGCAGGCTTGCGGTATCGGCAATGAACCCCGCCGCCATGACGAACGCCAGCGTCGCCTTGTCCTTGTATCCCAGGGCCCTCAGCATCGCGATGACGATCGGCGTCAGGATCAGCGCGGCGCCGTCATTGGCGAACAGCGCCGACACCGCCGCCCCGAGCAGGACGATCAGCACGAACAGCCGACGACCATGCCCCCCGCCCCAGCGCGCAACGTGGAGCGCCGCCCATTCGAAGAACCCGGCTTCATCGAGCAACAGGCTGACGATGATGATCGCGACGAACGTCGCGGTCGCGTTCCAGACGATGCCCCACACCACCGGCACGTCAGAGAGCGAAACGACCCCGACGAGTAGCGCGACGGCCGCGCCGCCTAGCGCGCTCCAGCCGATGCCCAGGCCCTTGGGCTGCCAGATGACGAGCGCGATCGTGACGACGAAGATAGCGAACGCGAGCAGCATCAGGCGATGCGCTGGCCCGAAGCATCCACAACCTGTTCGCCGTCTTCCTTGGCAAACGCGCCCTGTTGGGCATCAGGCAGCAGATCGAGGACCGCTTCGGACGGTCGGCACAGCTTCACGCCGAGCGGCGAGACGACCAGCGGCCGGTTAATGAGGACCGGATGCGCCATCATCGCGTCCACCAGCGTGTCGTCTGACAGCGCATCGTCACCAAGGCCCAGCTCCGCATAGGGCGTCCCCTTCTCGCGTAGCAGATCGCGGGGCGTGATCCCGGCGCGGTCGATCAGCTCGACCAGCAACGCGCGCGAGGGTGGGGTTTTCAGATATTCGATGACGTGCGGCTCGATGCCAGCATTGCGGATCATCGCCAGCGTGTTGCGCGACGTGCCGCACTCGGGGTTGTGATAGATCACGATATCGACGGCCACGGGGCGTCCTTTCAGCAGCAGGGGGTGAGTTCGGCCAGGAGCGGCGCACACAGTTCAGGCGAGCCGGCACAGCAATCCTTGACGAGGAACAGCGTTAGCGCGCGCAGCCCGTCTAGATCGGCACGGTAAATAATCGACCGGCTATGCCGTTCCGAGCGCACGATGCCGGCGCGCGCGAGAATGCCGAGGTGCGCGGACATGGTGTTCTGCGGCACGTCGAGCTGACGGGCAATTTCACCCGCCGCCATGCCGTCCGGTTCGTGGCGAACCAGCAGGCGAAACACGTCGAGGCGTGTGCCTTGCGCGAGCGCACCAAGCGCAATGATAGCCGAATCGTTATCCATGCATCCGGCATAGCGGATATGTTAAGTTATGAAAGCTCTCACGATCTTCAAACCACTATCGATTCCGACAACGCCCTGCACCGACATGAAAGCGGCAGGCGTAAAGACCATGCCGGCCACGACATGTCGGGCATGAAAAGTAAATGGGAGGGAGGCGTCCGCGCCTCCCTCTTTTAATGGCGGGCGAACACCTTGCGTCCGGTTGGTCCGAACGCGATCACCTCATAGGGCTGTGCGTTCATGCCCGGCATTTCCATGCCAGGTGATCCCACCGGCATACCCGGCACGGCAAGCCCGTTTACGCCTTTGGGATGCTGGGCAAGCACCCGTTTCATGTCGGCAATCGGTACATGGCCCTCAAATGCCATACCGTCGACTACCGCGGTGTGACATGAACTGAGGTCGGCGGGGACACCCATCTTGCGCTGAAGCACATCGCGGTGAGCGTCATCGATGATCTGCACGTTGCGCCCGAACTGCTGACGGACCTGCTTGGCCCACTGCTCGCAACAGCCGCACCCTGGATCGCGGTGCATGGCAATGCTGTTCGCCGCTAAGGCCACAGCCGGGGTCATCATCGCTGCGGCGACGATCGCACTCCGGATCGTAAACTTCATTGCTAAACTCCTTTGGTGAAGCCCCGCCCGGGGGCGGGGTTCCTGCCAGCGGCCTTATTGGGCGCGCTTGCCATGCGACTTGAGCCAGCCCTGAAGCTCGGCGATGTCCTTTTCCTGCTTCGTAATGGTCATCTGCGCCATCCGCTTCGTGTCGGCATCCTTCGCGTCCCGAAGCGCCACGCGCGACATGGTAACGGCTCCACGATGATGTTCGATCATCTTGCGGGTCCACATCTCCGATGCGTCTCCCTGCTTCGCGGCCATCATCTTCTGATGCATGTCCATCTCGGATGCGGCGTAAGGATTGCCCGGATCATTCATCATCTTGGAATGATCCATTCCCTGCATCTGGCTATGATCCATGCCCGCCATGCTGCTCTGTGCGGCAAGCGGACTGGCGGCGAGCGCTGCGGCTAACATGCCGATCGTGGTAATGGTCTTCATAGTCGTTCTCCCGAGGTATCCCCCACCTAGAGAGAGTTACGCGGCAACGTCGTGCACCCCTTGGACTTTTCTTTGCCTGCGGCGCGGCCAGCGCATGTAGAGCAGCACCACGCCTGCCACCGCAAGGGCTAGCCCCCCAGCTGCAAATGCCATCATCCAAGGGGTGTTGAAGTTCTCATGGTTTTTCCAGTCCATGATGTGGAGGCCCCAGAAAAAATCATAGAGCCGCCACGTACCCGTTCGGACACCGACAATCCTACCGTTCTCCGGTGACACGAACACGCGCGTCGTCTCGGCGTCCTCGAACTCCACACGCCAGACCGGCAGTTTGCCACGAAACTCCGTGCTCGCTGTTCGAGCAAACATGACGGACGCAACAGGGACACCGGGGCCGCGATATGCCGCGCGTGCAACTCGTAGCGCAAAGGGCGCATCGATACGCTGCATCGGCAAACCGGTCCGGGCGTCGTGCATCCGGACCGTGCCGTTAGCCATCGTCAACTCGGCGACGGGTTGTCCGAACAAGGTCGTGTAGCGCAGTTCGCGCACCGGGCCGGGGGCAGCGCCCAACACCGATGCCGGGGAAGCAAACTCCTGAGCCGGATCGATCGTCGCCGTGTTCTCGCGTGCAACGAGGTGTTCTCCTCGTACCCGCTCGATCGGCAGGATGCTCATCAACAAGCCGCTGGAGAACCAGAGCAGTAGCTGCACCCCGATAATCAGTGCCAGCCAGCGATGAAGCTTGCTGGCACCGACATGAAGGCGGAGCCTGCCGCTCCTCAGAACCAGGTCCTCACGCCGGCAACGAAGCTGAAGCCGCCCGTGTCATCACCGCGTGCTCTCGTGAAGCGTGCCGTGTCGCCGAATTGCCTTTCCCACGACACGCCGATGTAGGGCGCAAACTCACGCGACTTTTCGTAGCGCAGCCTGAGCCCGAGTTCGAGGTCCGTAAGCCCCGATCCGATGCCGTCCTGGCGCACGTCTTGGGCTGCAAAGTTGGCTTCCACGCGAGGCTGAAGGACGAAGAATTGTGTCACTCGCTCGTCGTACCATGCCTCGGCTCGGCCAAGCACGTCGCCCTTGTCAGAAAGGAACAGTGCCCCCTCGACGTCGAACCAATAGGGCGCAAGCCCCTCGATCCCGACCGTCGCGTAGGTGCGAGAAGGGTTCGGCTTGAAGTCGTAGCGGACGCCCGCCTGAAGGTTCCAATAGGGATCGAGCGCACGGCTGTAGAGCGCCTGCACCTCGGCCGCTTCGAGCGGTTTGCCAAATGTGCCCTCGCCTTCGCTCTTCAGGGTGAGACGGTTGATGTCTCCCCCGATCCAAGCCTCGCCATCCCATCGATAGCCGTCCCCGCCTTTGCGCGCCTGATACTCGGCAAGGTTGAAGAGCACTTGGTAGTAGGTCATTCCGCCATGCTCGCGGCGCAGGTCGCGGTTGGCATCGCTCATGGCTGCCTCGCCGTAATAGCGAGACGCTGCCAGCACCGGAGATGGTGCAGGCGCGGGCGCATTGCCCGGCTTCAGGTCTGTACCGACAGGCACGGTCGCCATTCCCGGCATTGAAGACATGTCATGCTGCGTTGGCTGGCCGGGTGCCATATCCATGCCGGGCATCGCCGACATATCATGGCCGGTGTGCTCGCCTGTTGCGGTAGCCGGAGCAGGGTTCATGCCTGACATTTGGGACATGTCGTGGCCGGCGTGCGGATCGGCCGCGTTCGCACCGCTCATGTCCATGCCGGGCATCGTGTGTTCGGCATGTGGATCGGCTGCAGGCTTGGAGGGACGCTTTGCCGGGACCTTCCTAGTCGCTGCCTTCTTGGCAGGGGCCCGCTTTGTGGCCGGTCTCGATCTAGCGGTCGGTTTTTTCGCCGGCATTTTCATGCCCGGCATGCTCATGCCCGGCATCATTGAATGGTCCATCGTCTGCGCCGTGGCAGGTGCCGTGGCGACCAGCGCGCCGATCCCGGCGAGAAGCAGCGCCTTCATGCCGCCTCTCCCTTCGCCGAACGGACCTGGACGACCTGCATCATGCCCGCGTGCATGTGGTAGAGCATGTGGCAGTGGAATGCCCAATCGCCCTCGTTGGCGGTCACGTCCCAACTGACCTTGCCCCCCGGTTGGACCATGACGGTATGCTTTCTCGGGCTGTACGCGCCGTGCCCCGTCACCAATTCGAAGAAGTGGCCGTGCAAGTGGATCGGGTGGCCCATCATCGTGTCGTTGACCAGCGTGACGCGGACGCGCTCGCCAGCAAGAAATGGGATCGGTGCCTTCACCTCGGACAGCTTTTCACCGTCGAGCGCCCACATGTAGCGTTCCATGTTGCCGGTAAGGTGGATCTGCACCTCGCGCGACGGCGCGCGCACATCGGGATTGCGATCGACCGCGACCAGATCGCGGTAATTCAGCACACGATGCCCGACATTCTCCAGACCCTGACCGGGGTCGCCGGTACGATCCATCGGCATCGGCGAGATGGTCTGGACACCCGGCCCCTTCTTCACGCCCGGCGCTTTCGAAAAGTCGCGCATGTTCATGTCCATGCCCGCCATGCCGCCCATTGCCATACCACCTGCGGCGTCGGGCGCACCTGCCATGCCTGGCATCGTAGCACCCGACTGCATCGCGCCGTGATCCATCCCGGCCATTCCGCCCGCGCCGGCACCGGCAGCACCGTGGTCCATCTGCGCGTGGTCCATCGCAGCGGCGGGCTTTTCAGCCGTGGCCATTGATCCGTGATCCATTCCAGGCATGCCACTATGGTCCATGCCCTGCATCGAACCGCCGCCCGACATATCCATGTTCATGTCCATCCCCATGTCCTTCATGGTGGCGACAGGGCGCTTGCGAAGTGGAGGGACTTCAGCGGCCATGCCTTCGCGGGGGCTTAGCGTTGCGCGCGCCATGCCGGACCTGTCCACGCTCTCACCGACCAGCGTGTAGGCGCGCTCGTCCGATGGAGTGACGATCACGTCGTAGGTCTCGGCCACGCCGATCTGGAACTCGTCGACCTCAACGGGACGGACGTTGAGGCCGTCCGCCTGGACAACGCTCAGCTTCAACCCCGGAATCCGGACGTTGAAGGTCGTCATCGCGGACGCATTGATGACACGCAGCCGCACCCGCTCGCCCGGCCTGAACAGCCCCGTCCAATTGTCCTGCGGCCCATGCCCGTTGACGAGATAGGTGTAGTTTGAACCCGTCACGTCGGCGACGTCGGTCGGGTCCATCCGCATCTTGCCCCAATCGAGGCGATCCTTGAGCGGCTGGTCCTCGCCCTTGAGCAGGCCGGCGAGCGTCTGCTGCTGCCGGTTGAAATAGCCCGACTGCTTCTTGAGCTTCATGAAGATGCGATGCGGGTGGAGCTGGCTGTGGTCGGACAGCACGATAACGTGCTCGCGATCCGACTGGATCGGGTCAACGCCCTTGGGGTCGATCACGATGGGGCCGTAGAGCCCCATCTGCTCCTGCAACCCGGAATGGCTGTGATACCAATAGGTGCCGGCCTGCACGATCGGGAACTCGTAGGTGAAGGTCGTGCGCTTATCGATGCCGGGGAAGGCAACGCCCGGCACGCCGTCCATCTGGAACGGCACGATCAGGCCGTGCCAGTGCAACGAGGTCTGCTCATCAAGACCGTTCTCGACATGCAGCCGCACGGTCTGACCTTCCCGCAGCCGGATCAGCGGTGCGGGCACAGTGCCGTTAATGCCGATGGCGTGGCTCTGCCGTCCGTCGATCATCATCATCTGGTGCGCGACCCGGAGCCGGATTTCATCACCCGATACAGTAGGCAGCGGCTTCACAATACCAGCGGAAACAGGCTGCGCCCATGCCGGCATATATGCCGACAGCGCAACACCGCCTCCTGCAAGAGTGGCACCGCGCAGCAATTGGCGGCGGTCTAGAACGCGCGACATGGTAGCTCCTTGGGATTGAGCCGCTGCCGGCCCGTCTCACCTCTTACGCGTCCCGTGCGCCTACCCCTTGGTTCTCTTTCAAATTTTCGGCGAGGCGCGCGCGAGCCCGATATAGCCTGGTTTCGACCGCCTTCTGGCTGATCCCCAATACATCGGCCGTTTCCGCCTGGCTCAAACCCTCGATCGTGCGGAGCACCAACGGTTCTTTGAGATTCATCGGCAAGGTCGCGATGGCGCGCGTCACTTTGGCAAGTTCCTGCCGATCGGCTGCTGCGTCATCGATTGCTACCTGATCGTCCGCGATCGTCTCGGCCTGTTCGTCGAGCGGTGCGGCAAAGGAGAAAAACCGACGGACCGCGCGCTTCCTTGCCCAATCCCGGCATTTGTTGACGGCGATCGTAGAAAGCCATGCTTTCATCGCCCGCTGTGTATCGTAGCGCGGCATCGCCTGATGCGCCGCGACAAACGTCTCTTGAACCAAATCGAGCGCTTCGTCGGCCTCGCCGACAAAGGCGCGCGCGAGCCGGAATATAGGCTGACGATAGCGACGCATGATTTCGGAGAATGCCGCTTGTCGGCCAGCGATGCTGAGCGTCGCCAGTTCGCCGTCGGACAGGGTGGTCCAATCGAGGCTCACCCCTGGTCGTCGGTGAGCGCCTTCACCACCGCAGCATCGAATTGGGGGGTCTGATCCGGGCGCAAAAGCTGCCGCATGGCGAAGATATGCGCCAACGTTGCCTTCTGTAACTCGCCCATCGCCGCATGACTCTGATCGACCGCGGCGGTCACCTTGGGGCCGTTGCCATGCTCGGTCTCAATGGCCTCGGCTAGCCGTGCATTGTCCGCGCGCATTTCCAATTCCAGCGCGTGGCGTTGCACCGCGAACCGGTCCTCTAGGCTTTTCAGCCGGGCCTGCTGATTGCCATCAAGCGCCAGCTTATGGTGCAGGACCTCGTGCAAGGCGGTGCCCGGTTGCTTAGGCTGGGGCAGCAACACGCGCGCAAGAAATACGCCTGCGATAGCCGCGAGGAAGGCCAGTACAACGCAGACGATAAGCCGCTTGGTCGATGTCATGGCTCACCAATCAGCAAGACCGATGGCGCCAGTGGTGATGCGCCCCCGAGCGGCGAAAGCGACACCGCAGGGCTGGCGGTCGCCGGAAGTTCCGCGCCAACCATGCCGATCGCGAGCGCTGCGACCATCACGCCCCCGACGCCCAATCCGGTCAACCGTGCGACGGGCTGCGCACCGATGCGTGCGAACACCTGCGCTTCGATCCCGTCCAGCGATGCCGGCACGGGTGCGCCCGCGAGCCTCGCCAATGTTCTGTCTAGATCGTCCATGCTGTCCACTCCGCGCCTCTACCACTTGTTACGCAGCGATGCCCATCACCCCTCGACTTCCGTCATGAGGGGCGAGCGGCCGGGCCGCGTAGAACAGGCACGAACCTGATCGGAGTATTCCCATGCGTCGCGTCTTCCTTCCTACCGCTGTCGTCCTTCTCGGCCTTGCCGGAGCCGCCCAGGCCCATCCCAAACTCGTATCCGCATCCCCGGCACCGAATGCGATGGTCGCGAAGCCCGCCAATGTCACACTGCGCTTCAGCGAGAAGCTGATGCCCAAGTTTTCCGGTGCGGATCTGATGATGACCGGGCATGGCGGCATGACGCACGCACCAATGAAAGTCGTCGGGACCGCAACTGTCGGCTCGGACGGTCGCACCCTCGTCGTCACGCCCAAGTCGCCGCTCGGCGCGGGTAGCTATAAGCTTGCCTGGCATGTGGTCTCGACCGACACACACCGCATCACCGGAAACTACGCCTTCACGGTGAAGTAAGGTGGAAGCCGACTGGCCGCTGATCGCGGTTCGCTTCGCGCTTTACGTGACGCTGAGCGGGCTGTTCGGCCTCTCGGCATTCGGCCTCTACGGGTTGAAGGTCGGTGAGCGCGGCAACGCGCTTGCCTTCCGCCCTTGGCTGTTCGGGACCGGGCTTCTCGCCCTGCTATTCTCCGGCATAGCGGTCGCGCTGCTCGCAGCCGCGATGGCAGGTGCACCTCCGTGGCCGATCGATCGGGAAGCAGTCGGAATGCTGCTCTCTGACTCCGCAACGGGCACGGCATGGAAAGTGCGCATGATCGCGCTCTTGGTGGCGTCTATCGCTGCCCTAATAGCGGCGCGGCGCACGATGCCGCTTGGCTTGGTCGCCATCTTTTCCGGCGTCGCTCTCGCAACGCTCGCCTGGACGGGGCACGGGGCGATGGACGAAGGCGCGACCGGGTGGGTGCATCTGGCGGCCGATATCCTCCATCTCCTGAGCGCTGGTGCGTGGGTGGGAGCGCTGCTCGGGCTTGGGCTGCTGGTGACACGACCAGCGCGGCGCACCGATGCCGCCCACCTCGCACTGACCTATCGAGCGCTGCACGGGTTCGGTCTGACCGGCACGATTGTCGTCGGTACGATCGTCATCACCGGCCTCATCAACGCTTGGCTGTTGGTTGGCCTTGGCAATCTCCCGACCCTCGGCACGACGGTCTACGGCAGGCTCTTGATCGCCAAGCTTGTGCTGTTGGGTGGGATGCTCGGACTCGCTTCGCTTAACCGCTTCCGCTTTACACCGGCATTCGAACGATCGGTGTCAGCAGGCGATTATAAAGGCGCGCTGCGAACCTTGCGAACAAGTCTTGCAGTCGAGGCTTCGTGCGTGGTCGCGATCCTCGTGCTGGTAGGTTGGCTCGGCACGCTCGAACCCCCTGCGTCGGCCATGTAGCTATTGGTTTGAGGGCAATCGAGCTTTGCGACGTAATTTAATTAGGTGCCGTGAGTCGTTGGAAGGGGGGCTTGACCCTGACACGGTGTCAGACCCTACATGCTCTCGGGTTGAAGGAGTTTTTCTATGAACGACCCTGATTTCCACGCCCATTTGGCCGGGGGCTGCGGGTGCTCGAACAAGCAAGCTGATAAAGCTGCTGCGATCGAGCGCGAGGCGGGCGCGTCCTGCTGCTCGTCCTCCAAATCTCCGGCTGTTCCACAAGCTGCCAAGGAAGGATGCTGCTCAGGGAAAGCGGGCGGAGAACCTTCTGCCACAGTGACCGACCCGGTATGCGGCATGACCGTTGATCTGGCAAAAACAGCGCACCATGCCGAGCATGCCGGGCACGAGTATCATTTCTGTAGTGCAGGGTGTCGAACCAAGTTCGTCGCTGACCCTGATGCCTACCTTGGGGCCAAGCCAAAGCCCGAGCCGGTGGCAACCCCGGGAGCGATGTGGACGTGCCCCATGCACCCTGAGATTCGTCGGGAAGGGCCGGGAACGTGCCCCATTTGCGGCATGGCCCTCGAACCGGAAGAGCCGTCGCTCGATGACGGTCCCAATCCAGAACTAGTCGATTTCACCCGGCGTTTGTGGGTAGCAGGAGCGCTCACCGTTCCGCTGCTCATTGTTTCGATGTTCGCCGAGATGTTTGGGCTCCATGTTGTTAGCCCTACCGCTTCGCCTTGGGTCCAACTCGCACTCACTGCGCCAATTGTGCTGTGGGCGGGATGGCCGTTTTTCGAGCGGGGGTGGATGTCGCTTCGCACCCGCCATCTGAATATGTTCACGCTGATCGCGATCGGCGTCGGTGCGGCATTCCTCTACAGCCTGGTCGCAACACTCGCGCCCAGCATCTTCCCTGCGACGTTCCGGATGCACGGGGGCATGGTCCCAGTCTATTACGAAGCTGCCGGCGTCGTCGTGACACTGGTGTTGCTCGGACAGGTTCTCGAATTGCGCGCCAGAGCGGCGACTGGCCGCGCGATACGCGCCCTCATGGACCTCGCTCCCAAGACAGCGCGACGGTTGCGGTCTGACGGGTCAGAGGAAGAAGTCAGCCTTGCCGACGTGGCAACCGGAGATCGGTTGCGGGTCCGCCCCGGCGATGCGATCCCGGTCGATGGCGTGGTGGTCGAGGGTCGCTCCTCGGTCGATGAATCCATGCTCACCGGCGAGCCGGCCCCCGTCCTCAAGGAAGTCGATGCCGCAGTCACGGGGGGGACGGTGAACGGCACGGGCAGCCTCGTTATGGAAGCCGGCGCGGTCGGTTCGGACACGATGCTGGCGCGCATCGTCCGCATGGTCGCGGAAGCGCAGCGCAGCCGTGCCCCGATCCAGGCGGTCGCCGACCGGGTATCGGGCTGGTTCGTACCTTTGGTCGTGCTGATCTCGGTCGCGACCTTCGTGGTGTGGTCGCTGGTCGGTCCCGAGCCACGCATGGGTCACGCCCTTCTTAATGCGATCGCCGTGCTGGTGATCGCCTGCCCGTGCGCGCTCGGGCTCGCGACCCCTATGTCGATTATGGTTGGCACCGGCCGCGGCGCGCAGGCCGGCGTGCTCGTCAAGAATGCCGAAAGCCTACAGGCACTCGATAAGGTCGATACGCTGGTCATCGACAAGACGGGCACGCTAACGGAAGGCAAGCCGTCGCTGGTCGCGATCGAGGCAACCGGCACCGTTGGAGAGAACGACATGCTCGCGCTCGCTGCGGCTGTCGAAGGACAGTCCGAACACCCGCTAGCCCACGCGATCGTCGTCGCCGCCAAGGAACGCGGATTGCAACTCGCCACGGTCGCAGACTTCGCTTCGCAGACCGGCATGGGTGTCAGTGCCACGGTTGGCGGCCGATCGGTGGTGATCGGCAATGCCGCACAAATGAGCCGGGTCGGTGCCGATCCCCAGTCACTCGACGCTTCGGCCGATCGCCATCGGAGCGAGGGAGCCGGCGTCATCCTGATCGCGATCGACGGCGCACTCGCGGGCTTGCTCGCGGTTGCTGACCCGGTGCGCCCTTCGGCGCGCGACGCCATCGCGGCTCTTCGCAAGGAAGGTCTGCGCGTTATCATGCTGACGGGCGACAATCGCGGGACGGCCGATGCGGTTGCGCGCGCCGTGGGCGGCCTGGACGATGTACGCGCCGATCTGCGACCGGAAGATAAGGCGCGGATCATCGGCGAATTGAAAGCTGATGGTGCCAAGGTTGCAATGGCCGGCGACGGTATCAACGACGCCCCGGCGCTGGCCGCTGCCGACGTTGGGCTCGCGATGGGGACGGGAACCGACGTAGCGATAGAAAGCGCGGGCATGACGCTCACACGCGGCGATCTTTCGGCGATCGTGCGCGCGCGCAAGCTCGCCCGTGCGACGATGCGGAACATTCGGCAGAACCTGTTCTTCTCATTCCTGTTCAACGGGGTCGGCGTGCCCGTCGCGGCCGGCGTGCTCTACCCCGTTGCCGGCATCCTTCTGTCACCAATGCTGGCTGGCGCTGCGATGGCCCTCTCTTCCTTCACCGTCGTGCTCAACGCGCTGCGTCTGAACACGGTGAAACTATGAACATCGGGGCGGCGTCGGAGGCCAGCGGCGTCTCGCAACGCATGATCCGCCACTACGAGAAGATCGACCTTGTGCCCGCACCGCTCCGGCGCGGGAGCTACCGGGATTATTCGGAAGTGGACATTCATCGGCTGCGGTTCATCGCCAACGCGCGAGACCTTGGGTTTCCAATCGAGGAGATCCGCACGCTACTCGGCTTGTGGTCGGATCGGGATCGGTCGAGCGCCGAAGTTAAGGCGCTGGCGAAAGCGCGCGCTGCCGAGCTGGGCCGCAAGGCGCGCGCGTTGAAAGCTATGCAATTGGCGCTGATCGACTTGGTTGAGCGCTGTCACGGCGATGATCGCCCGGAGTGCCCAATTATCGAAAGCCTCGCTGAATAATCCGATCGAGCGCGGCGCTTAGCGTGCCGCGCTCTACCGCCTGTGGGCGTTCGCAAGCGGTTCTAGTGTTCTCCCTTCTCGTGTGAAAACGGCTTTTGGGAAAGATCTATCGTTCCCAAAAGACCATCGTTTTCGAGGAAGCTTTGTGTCAAAACCGAACGGTTCTGACGCTTGAGATAGGTCGCCGCCTTTCAAGCGCTTACTGGTGTCAGAACCCTCATTCAGAATAGCTCGACAAGGGGTTGCAGTCGGTGGCTTGCTTGGACCAAATCGCTTTTCCGAAAGCGGTCGAGGTAATCTTCGGCGGTGACAGCGGGATTGTGAAACTGACGGCGTTGGTTTCCGATTGCGGTCAGCGCCTTGGCCGTATCGAGGTCGATGACATTAACGATGAAGTCGTCGGGATGCTTCACCTCGATACCGTGGCGGGCGGCTGCTTCGACCGGAAAATCCTTGAGGTTGTACGTGACAATCGCGTCGGCTCTGCCGTGAATCGCTGCGGCAAGAACATGGACGTCCTTGGGATCAGGCAGTGTCAGGGCAGGCATCAGCGGTTCGTAGCCTTCCACCAGCGCCTCTCCGAAGCTGTCCATGTAGGTCCGCTGGCGTTGGAAATGGTCAGCTGCCAGATCGGCAAACCGTCGCCTTAAGCTTTCCTCCCACTCGGCCAGGATGGCCTCGCTCCAGAGCGGCCGGAACAGCCGGCTGGCGGCGAACCACAAAAGCGCACCCCGCACGATGGAGGGGTGCATGACGTTGGCATCGAGCAGGACGGTGTAGCGGCCGACCAGCATCAGGGACGATCGAGAGGCGTGTGATCGTCGAAGAGGCCAGCTTCCTGATCCAGATCCGCCATTTCCTGCAGGGCCTCATGCCGGGCCGCATCCATGCGGCTGCGGTAGGTCAGCACGTCGCGTCCGAGCAGCTTACGATGCGTGCCGACCATCCGGAACGGCAGATCACCGCGTTCTAAGAGCTTAATGAGGTGTGGACGCGACATGTTGAGCAGGTCGGCTGCTTGGCTAGTTGTAAGCTCTGCCTGTACCGGCACGACAGTGACGGCATGACCGTTGCCGATCTCAACTAGCATCTTGACGATGCTGTTGAACACACCAGACGGCAGGCTGATAACGTCCTCACCTGCCCCTTCTACAGTCAGGTGAATAGGGCGGCTGGAATCTACCCTCGACAGTGCACGCGCGGCGTTACCGGCCGCCTCGATCTCGTGTGCAGTAGGCTCGTAGGCCTCGTCGATATTGAAGGCCACGGCGGCCATGTTTCATCTCCCAGGGCGGAAGCCATCTAGTGACTGCGAGTTGTAAACGCAATAAGTGAAACGAGTGTCAACGGGAAGACGTTCCACTGCGGTGATCGTCGAGCATGCTGAGCGGGGTGGGCGTAATCCAGTCGCCTCCCAGCTTGGGGTATGGACCGTAGAACAGATCACCCAGCGCACGCCGATAGTGCGCGTTCATCCAGCGCCGGCGTCGATGCTCCGGGCCATCGTGGAGCATGTGGCAGCGTTGGCAGAGCGCTGCGAGCTGGTGAAGCGCACTGTCGCTCGGATCATGGTTAAGGTGCGCACAGGCCAGGACCACCGGTGTCCACCGGCCTTGTACCAGAATGTTTTCCGTAGGCCGTCGCACGCGCCGGCCCCGGCCATTGCGCCAGCATTGCCGGTTCCGATCCCACCACCGTCCGTCGCCTAGGTGGAAGACCTTCTGCCTGTGGGGACGTCCACAATGCTCGCAGTGTCCCCCCGCCCGCACGAAGCGTACCTGGTGTGATAGCTGCACCCAGTCGATCGGGTACAAGAACACGTGCTCGGGCCGGATAGGCATCAGGCCTTCCCTGCCGAAGTGTCAGGCTGCGCAGTCCACCGCATTATAAAGCCACCGTCGCTGCGGTCAGCGCCCGGTAGAGTGTGGCATGGTGGCATTTGAGCAGCTTGGCGGCTTCGCGCACCGATGTGCCTTCGCTTATCAATCGTTCGCCGAGCGTGATCTGATCGGGGGTGAGCTTTGGCGGACGGCCAAAGCGGACTCCCCTCGCCTTAGCCGCCACTCGTCCGCTGCTGGTGCGCTGGTGGATCAGCTCACGCTCGAACTCAGCGATGCCGGCGAACACGGTCAGCACCATGCGACCAGCTGGCGAGGTCGTGTCGGCCCAGGGCTCGGCCAGCGAGCGCAGGCCGGAACCAGCCTCCTTCAGCTTCTCGGCGATGTCCAGCAGGTCGCGCGTCGAGCGCGCCAGTCGGTCGAGCCGCGTCACTACCACCGTGTCGTCGTCGCGCAGCTGCTCGATCATCTTGGCCAGCTCGGGCCGGTCACGCTTCGCGCCCGAGATCTTCTCCTCGAACGTCCGCTTGCATCCGGCCTCCTTCAACGCGGCGCGTTGCAGCCGGAGATCTTGGTCATCGGTGGACACACGAGCATAGCCAATCAGCATGTTGCAAAATTGTATCGTAATAAAAGTATTTTGCAACCGACTTTTGCGACATCAGCACATGAGAGAACACGAGCTCTAAGGGCTCTGTTGCGAAACTTAGAACATTTGAGACAGTCGACAGTTGCTATCCTGCGGCCCTCACAGCCTCATTCTTCAAGCCTGCCTGTGCGAGCCTCCTTCTTCGACTTGTCCCATTCCTTCTTGATGAGCCGTTGGGCTGCTTTCTCGACCGTATCCGCCTTTTTGAGCCAATCGGGCTTTGGAGTATGCCGCGCACTCACTAGCTCCTCGACTGCGCGGAAGAGCGCGCGATCCAGGGCATGTTTGTCCTCAGTCCCTACGTCGCGGCAGGCCGGGTTTAGGCGGAGTACGATACCAGCGCGCGCGGCATGTACCTTTCGCCAATTCACCGGCTTGGCAGGGCTAACTGCACCACGCCGCACCTCGGCCGTTAACTCTACAACCAGCCCTCGCATTGCTTCTCGCCATACCGCGCGCTCGCTGGTGACGATCTGGACGAAGATGGCCTTGTCTGCGTTCTCCTTCCCGGCCTGCGCGCCAAAACGCGCGCCAAGGTAGGCAAGCACGCCCGCAAAGGCCGTTCCGAAGCCCTGCACCCACGTCCAGCCGCCTGATCCTGACCCCCCTGATATTCCTGTCACGTATGCTCCCTTATGCCGCGAACCTCGGGTGCAGCTTACGACCACCCAACCACGCTGCTACAGGCCACGAAGGCTATCAGTTCACAAGTGAGATTGTTATCTTGCTCACTTGTGTGCTATCCATCATGTTCACACGCGAACACGTGCAGGGGCTACATGAAGACCATATCTATCATCAGCCAGAAGGGCGGAGCGGGTAAGACCACGCTTGCCATCCACCTTGCCGGTGCCGCCACCAGTGCGGGCCTCTCCGCGCTGATCCTCGACGCGGACCCGCAAGCGACCGCTAGCCAATGGAACCACTGGCGAGGCGGCGCGGACCCTGAGGTCGTAGATTGTGCCTCCCCCACCCTCCTTCCGCGCAAGGTGCAGCAAGCAGCCGATCTAGGCGCGGACCTAGTCATTATCGATACGCCCCCACACGCGGACATCATGGCGCGCGAGGCGTGCAAGGCTGCGGACCTGATCCTTATTCCTTGTCGTCCCCAAGCGTTCGACTTGTCAGCCGTTGAAACGACGGCCGAGCTGGTGAAGGCAGCAGGCAAGCCGGCCTTCGTGCTCTTCATGGGCGGTCCTCAGCGCGCGCCAACTACTTACAGAGACGCGCGGGAGCTGATTGAGGGCAGCGAAGGCGTTGAGGGTATGGGTGTGCCGGTCGCGCCCGTCATGCTCACGATGCGCGCGATCTATCACCACAGCACGGCGCAAGGGAAAACCGCGATAGAGGCGGAGCCTGACGGTAAGGCGGCGGAGGAGATCGCCGCGCTATGGACGTGGACAAGCGAACGTGTGAACTTGCCCACAAGTAAGCAGGGCAGAAAGAAGCGAGGCTGACATGAGCAAATTTGGCGCCATGAGGCAGCAGCGTGCAGAACGCGCGAAGGTGGAGCCGAGCGTCTCGACCCCAGCCATTGAGGGCTCGGCGTCGGTGCGATCGGCGGCGCGGCAGGGCAAGAAGGCTGTCAGCGCATACTTTAGTCCGGAAGTTAGCCGAGGCTTAAATGTGCTGGCGGCCGAGAACGGAACTACCCTTCAGGCCTTGATGGGCGAGGCAATCGACCTTCTCATGCGCCAGTACGGCAAGCACCCGTTCGGGGAGCGGTGACGCGCAGCTTTGAAGAGGGGTCTGCACATAGAACGGACCCAGATGTACGCTAACGCGATCGGGTGTCAGCAAACCCCCAGATTCGGGTTTCCGTACAGCTGACCAAAGCGACAGGGTTTGTCGCACACTCTGCCATCCTGTTGGCGCCACGACCCAAGGCCGGAGCGCACCCTGTCCGAAAGCATGTGTTTTCCGACAGTCTCAAAACGCTGCGGCAGCCTATACCAGCGTCATGACCAAGATACCGGATACGGACAAGAGATCGCAGGTTTCACCGGAATCCTCATTTTTGCACCTGAACGACGGCGCCCGGCATCATCGGGTCGCCCGGAGCAATGACGAGGTAACGGCGCATGTCGCCTTTTGCGTCGCTGACGATCTGGCGGAGCGGTCCGAGCGTGTTGACTATCGCGCCGCCCGCCGGATTGGTCATGAACTTCGCCAGAGGCTGGATCACGCCGCTGCCATCAGCGCGGGAGGATAGCCCAAGGACATAGGGCATCTTTGGACTGAGGCCCGCAACCGCCGCCTGCAAAATCTGGACTTGGCCCTGATCGAACAGCGTGACCTGGCTGCGCCCAGTCCCGGAAAGAGTCAGCTGGATCTTCATGCCGGCCTGGGCGAGCGGCATCAGGTTTGCACGGCCATCGCCTACCGGCACCGCGCCGGGAACGTAGGCCACGCCTTGGGGCCCCTGACCGATCGGAATCGTCGCGATAACGGTGTTGCTGGCGGTATCGATCGCCGCGACTGCGTCGGCGTTCTCCAGCCCGACATACATCCGCGTACCGTCGCCCGACGGCCAAAGGCCGTGCGGGAGCGCGCCGACCGGGATGTTCGCGACCTGCGCGAAGTCGGTGGTGCGGAACACCTTGACGACGTTCTCGGTGCCGACCGTCACATAGGCGAACTGGCCAGCCTTGGTGCGGGCGATGTTGACGTGGTTGGTGATCGCGCCTGTGTCGAACGTCTTGAGCACTGCGAAGGGTGGCTTGGCGTCGAACACCATGACTTTGCCGACGTCTTTCAGCGTCAACCAGACCTGCTTGCCGTCGGGCGTCGCGGCGATGTCGGGGCAGAACGGGCTCGCCTGCTTGACGCGACCGACGATCTTCTTCGAGGCGGTGTCGATCACAACGGTCTCGGGAGAAAAGCTCGAACAGACGTAACCGTATTTCCCGTTCGGCGAGAAGATCGTCATGCCGGGGCCATTAGGAACGGGGATGCGCGTAGTCGGCGCGAAGGTCTTGCCGTCGAGCACCTGGATATAATCCTCGCCGCGCACCGCGACCCAGACTTCGCGACCGTCGGGGCGGAAGAACGCTTCGTGCGGCGATCGGCCCACATAGGTCGTATGCTTCACGGCATTGGTCGCAGTGTCGATGAACGTCACCGAGTTCGAGCCGATCGAGATCGCCGCCAGCGTCTTGCGATCAGGCGAGAAGCCCATGCCGTGGACGAGCAGCTGTCCCTTGTAGAGCGGGCTGAGGTTCGCGGGGGTCTGGTCGCCGAGTTTTATCACGCCGAGCAGCGTGTTGGTCGACGGATCGATCACCGACACGGTGTTGGAGAACTGGTCCGAGGTGTAGAACCGGTCCTGCGCGCTGACGGGGACGTCGGGGGTCGCGTTCGGCACTTGCTGGGCAAACGCAGGGCCCGAGAAACACAAGGCGGCGCAGGCGGTTAGGGTGAAACGCTTCATGGACGGTCTCCGTGATGGGGGTGACCGGTCGCGGTCGGTTCGGTGTGAGGCAGCAACGCGCCGCCTTCGGATAGGATGCCCTGCATCACCGCGATTTCCTGACGCTGTTCGACGATGATTCCCTGGGCGAGCCGGCGCAGGCGTTCATCCTTGCCGAACCGCAGTTCGACTTCGGCCATGTCGATCGCACCCTGATGATGCGGGATCATCATTCTTGCGAAGTCGCGATCGGGATCGCTTGAATAACCGGTCATCATCGCGCCGTGCATCCGCGCCATCGCCGCATCCATTGCGGACGCGAAACCGTCCGTTTGCGCTAACGCACCCGTCGATACGGACACGGCTATCGCCGTTAGCAAGGCCGTGCGAGATTTCATCGTCATGCCTTTAGTATTCCCATTTATGACACGCGAGCGATGAATGCCGAGCGTGACAGCGTAAATGATCGCGGCGCAGCCATCGATCCAACGCATAAGCATGGTTGTTCTGATCATCTAAAAAGAACGGTAGACAATCTATGATCGCGTTTTCGTATTGAAACCATCGCTACCATGCGTTGGACGCAGGGGAGATATCGGTCGATCTAGCGGCATCGGACTGGCACGATCACCCGCCGGATCCGCGATAAGGATCAAACGATGAAAGCTGCGATCGTTCTGGTTGCCGCGATGTTGGCCTCCGTAGCCCCAGTCCCGGCGATCGCTCAGGCCTATTGGGCTGCACCTGCGGCGGACGACTTTCCCTGCGATATCAAGGCGGTTCAGGCACCGTGGTCGAAGGCTGATATCGACCTTAGTCATCATGACCGGATCTATGTGTCTGACCCGACATCGACAAAGATCGTTGTCATCGATCCTGCAGCGGGCAACGAACTGGGACGCATCGACCTCACCAAAAGCGCGATAGCTGAGCCCAGCTTTTCCAGCCCCAAAGTCCAGCACCTGGCTGCAACGCGTGACGGGCGGACCCTGGCGGTATCGGCATTAGCGCAGCACAGTGTGACGCTCGTAGATCTGGCCACGAACACGGAACGAGGCCGGACCGTGTTCCAGACGTCGCCTACCGCCGTCGCGTTTACGCCCAATGGGCACGAACTCTGGGTTTCGCTCGGCGATGAACATGCCATCGCAGTCGTGGATCCTAAGACCGCGCGGGAGATCACCCGCGTACCAGCAAGTGGCGGAGCGGGCGCGACCATCCTGTCGCCAAACGGACGCTATGCCTTTGTATCGCTTACTGAAAGGCCGTCCATCCTGGTTGTCGACGTCGAGCATCGGCGCGTCGTCGGACACGTTGCCAGCAACGGTGCAGGTGAGGGAGCAATCGCGGTCTCGCCAGATGGCAAACAGATTTGGGCAACACGCCGCGAGAGCGGCACGACCACGGTTTTTGCTGCCAAACCGCCGTTTGCGGTACGCGAAGTGATAAACACTGGTCCAGCAACGGGCGCGGTCAACTTCGCCCAGCGCGCGGACGATTCCTTTGCCTATGTCAGCATTGGCGGCGATCAACCTGCAATCAAGGTCTATAGAACCGACAGCCTGGAGGCTGTGGCAACCGTCCCGCTACAAGCGGCTCCAAGTGCGGTTTGGCCGTCGGGCGATGGTACGAGAATCTATGCCAGCCTGGCCGGAACCAACAAGGTCGCTGGGATCGACACGCTGACGTACACCACCGTGTCGACAATCCCTATCAGTACGGATGCGCAAAGCCTGATCTACGTTCCTGGTGCCGTGCGATCAGGAAAAGGTCTCGCCAATCTGGTGCCATCCGGGCGCGATGCGGCGCTTGCCGTGGCGGCGCGTTGATCGGTCTTACACCGTCTGTAATTTCCCAAGGAAAGCCCTTTCTAAAATGACCAAGCCCCCCGTCAGGATCGCGATCAGCGGTGCCGCAGGACAAATTTGCTATTCGCTGCTCTTCCGGGTTGCGCAGGGTGACGTGTTCGGACCGGACCAGCCCGTTATCCTTCAACTGCTCGACGTGCCGCAGGCTATGGACGCCGTACGCGGCGTGGTCATGGAACTGGAGGATTGCGCGTTCCCGCTACTGGCAGGTGTGATCATTACTGATGATCCGATGGTGGCTTTCAAGGACATCGATGCGGCCATGCTGGTTGGGTCTCGTCCCCGCTCAAAGGGCATGGAGCGCCGTGATTTGCTCGCTGCCAACGCAGCGATCTTCAAGACGCAGGGCGCAGCATTGGACGCAGTGGCCAAACGTGACGCCAAGATCCTGGTCGTCGGCAATCCCGCCAACACAAATGCCTGGATTCTTGCGCAAAGCGCACCGGGTTTTCCTGCCGAAAACATCACGTCGATGATCCGCCTCGATCACAACCGCGCGCAGGGACAGCTTGCGGCCAAGGCGGGTGTAGGTGTCGATGCGATTACAAAGCTCGTCGTCTGGGGAAACCATTCGCCGACGATGTTTGCCGACTGGGGGAATGCCGAACTCGATGGCCAAAAGCTTGCCGACCGTATCGGAAACGAGGCCTGGTACCGCGAAACCCTGATCCCCACCGTTGCGCAGCGCGGAACCGCGATCATCGAAGCACGGGGTGCGTCCTCGGCCGCGTCGGCCGCAAATGCAGCGATCGACCATCTGCGCGACTGGGTGCACGGCGCAGGCGATAATTGGGTGTCGATGGGCGTGGTGTCAGATGGCTCCTACGGTATCCCGCAAGGACTGGTGTGCGGCGTGCCGGTGCACTGCATGAGCGGTGGGTATGCGCGTATCGAAGGCCTGACCCTCGATCCGTTCCAGCGATCGATGCTCGATCGCACGATTGCCGAACTGGTCGATGAACGTGAGGCGGTTATCGACATTCTGAAATGAACGATCGGTATATCTGATTGGAATGACTGTAATCTTTGGTTGGTGCGATTGATCTCCTTTCCCTATCATTGGGGCAAGGAGATCGGGCATGACCCTCGAACAACTCAGGATTTTCGTCGGTGTCGCAGAGCGCGAGCACATGACGCGCGCTGCCGAAGCGCTCAATGTGACGCAGTCAGCCGCAAGCGCTGCCATCGCCGCGCTAGAAGCTCGGCACGGCGTGCCGCTGTTCCACCGGGTCGGCCGCGGGATCGAACTGTCCGAAGCGGGCCGCATGTTTCTGGTCGACGCGCGCGCAGTGCTTGGCCGTGCCGCCAGCGCGGAACTTGCACTGGCCGAATATGCAGGACTGGAGCGCGGCACACTGCGGCTGGTCGCAAGCCAGACGATCGCAGGCTATTGGCTGCCCCGCCAGCTGGCGGCGTTCCATGCGCGCTACCCCGCGATCTCAATCGAACTGGCGATCGACAACACCGAGGGGGCCGCGGCGCGCGTGCTCGACGGTGCGGTCGAGCTCGGCTTCGTCGAGGGTGTGATCGACGAGCCCGCGCTCGCGCATTGGACGGTCGCGAACGACCGCATGGTGCTGGTAAGCGATCGCGCAGCCGACACGATCGACGAGGACTGGATCCGCGCCGCGCGCTGGATCGTCCGCGAACAGGGATCGGGCACGCGCTCGTCGTTCGAGGAGGTGTTGCGCCAGCGCGGCGTCGATCCGTCGGACCTCACCACCGCGCTGACCCTGCCGTCGAACGAGGCGGTACGTAGCGCGGTCGAGGCTGGCGCAGGCGTCGCGGTCCTGTCGCAGCATGTCGTCGCACCTGCAATCGCGGCCGGAACGTTGCACGATCTGCCGCTCGGTCTGCCGCGGCGTCCGTTCTACGCGCTGCGGCACAAAGAGCGCTATCGTACCCGGGCGGCCGATGCGCTGACCGATCTCATCAAGGAGACTGGCAAGTGACCGCCGATCTGAAACCCGTTCTTGATGGCCTGAAGCCGCTCAGCCGGCTCGACTCACCGCGCGAGATGATCCGGCAGTTCACGCCCAACTGGTTCGCCGCGACCATGGGCACCGGTATCCTGGCGCTGGCCTTACCGCAGGTGCCGGGCGTCGGCACGTCGCTGCACCCGGTCGGCGAGGCATTGTGGTATTTCAACATCGCGCTCTTCACGCTGTTCGCCGGGCTCTACACCGCGCGCTGGACGATGTTCGGGCACGAGGCGCGGCGGATCTTCGGGCACAACACCGTATCGATGTTCATCGGTACGATCCCGATGGGCCTCGCGACGATCATCAACGGGTTCCTGGCGTTCGGCCTGCCGCGGTTCGGCGCCGGCGTGATCCCGATCGCCGAGACATTGTGGTGGATCGACGTCGCGATGTCGCTCGCCTGCGGTGTAGCGATCCCCTACCTCATGTTTACCCGGCACGAACATTCGCTCGACGGCATGACCGCGGTGTGGCTCCTGCCAGTGGTCGCGGCCGAGGTCGCAGGCGCGAGCGGAGGCCTGCTCGCACCGCATCTGGCCGACGCCCATCATCAGTTCGTGGTGCTGGCGACCTCCTATGTCCTGTGGGCCTATTCGGTGCCGGTCGCGTTCGGCATTCTCGCGATCCTGATCCTGCGGATGGCTCTCCACAAGCTGCCGCACGAGAGCATGGCCGCCTCGAGCTGGCTCGCGCTCGGTCCGATCGGCACCGGTGCGCTCGGGATGCTGGTGCTCGGTAGCGACGCGCCCGCGATCCTCGCCGCCAACGGCCTCGGCCAGATCGGCGCGGTAGCGCAGGGGATCGGCACGATCGCCGGGCTGTTGCTCTGGGGCTTCGGCCTGTGGTGGCTGGCGCTCGCGACGCTGATCACGATCCGCTACTGGCGCGCGGGTATCCCGTTCAACCTTGGCTGGTGGGGCTACACCTTCCCGCTCGGCGTCTACACTGTCGCCACCTTCAAGCTCGGCACGACGCTCCAGCTCGGCTTTTTCGGGATCGTCGGCACCATCCTCACCATCGCGCTCGCAGCGATGTGGCTGCTGGTCGGCGCCAAGACGGTCGCAGGCGGCTGGCGCGGAAACCTGTTCGTGTCGCCCTGCATCGCCCAAGCCAATTGATGGGCCGAACTGATCGTCCTGCCGGATCGAACCGGCCCATCCGATCGACCCGTACCGGGCAGACCGTCGGACGGATCGCGCATAAGAGCATGACATCGAAGGGAGAATGCTGGTGGACAGCCTGGATATGAAACTGGCGCAGGCGACGAACCGCCGTCGCTTTCTCGCAGAGGCTGCGATCGGCAGCGGCGCGCTGATCGCCGCACCCGCGCTGGCGCAGAGCATGGTCGACCTGCATCTTCCGGGTGGCCCATCGGAACGGCCGATAACCAGTGCGTTCCCCGGCAAGGGCAGCATGATCCTCCAGCGGATCCACCCGCCGCTGCTGGAAACGCCGATGAGCGTGTTCAATGGCGACGTCTTCACACCGAACGACCAGTTCTTCGTCCGCTGGCACTGGGCCGACATTCCGACCGCGATCGATGTCGAGGCGTTCCGGATCAAGGTGCACGGCGCGGTCACGCGGCCGCTGTCGATCTCGCTCGCGCAACTGCTGAAGTTGCCACGCGTCGAGCTGGCGGCGATCAACCAATGCTCGGGCAATTCGCGTGCGCTGTTCCAGCCCCCTGTTGCCGGTGCGCAGTGGCGTCACGGGGCGATGGGCAACGCCAAATGGCTCGGCGTGCGCCTGCGCGACGTGCTCGATATCGCCGGCGTGAAGCCGGGCGCGGTCGCGGTGCGGTTCGGTGCGCTCGACCAGCCGGTGGTCGCGGGTGGACCGGATTTTGCGAAGTCGCTGTCGATCGACCACGCACGCGACGGCGAAGTGATGCTCGCCTTCGGGATGAACGGTGAACAGATGCCGCTCCTCAACGGCTTCCCGGTCCGGCTGATCGTACCCGGCTGGTATTCGACCTATTGGGTCAAGATGCTGAACGACATCGAGGTGCTTGCCGCGCCCGACGACGGTTACTGGATGGCCAAGGCGTACAAGATCCCTGACACTCCAGGCGCGAACGTGCGGCCTGGCCAGAAGGATTTCCCGGCCGTCCCGATCAACAAGATGATCCCGCGCAGTTGGGTCACGAGCCTCGACGAAGGGCAGGCGATCGCGTTTGACCGGTCAATCCCGCTGGGCGGCATCGCGATGGGCGGCGATTGCGGCGTCGCCAAGGTCGATGTGTCGACCGACAACGGCAAGAGCTGGTACAAGACGACGCTTGGCCCCGATCACGGCAAATACAGTTTCCGCCGCTGGGATGCGCAGGTGCCGCTCAGCCATGCGGGCCCGACCAGACTGATGTCGCGCTGCTGGAACACCGCCGGCATCGCGCAGCCGATGACGCCGATCTGGAACCCGGGCGGGTTCATGCGCGGCAACATCGAAACCACCAACATCGTCGTCGGCTGAGGAGCGCTCCCCCATGAAAACGCCTTCCATCGGCACGCTGTCGTTCGGGTTCGTCGGCGCGACCGTCGTTCTTCTACTCGCGATCGGTGCCCCGAACAGCCGCATCGCCCCGCCGCCTGCCGCCCCGACCGCACCACCGCCGCCAAGCGTTTCGGCGCGCGGCTTCTCGCTGGCGTCCACCTCGGTCGATCTCCCGACCGACGAAGGGCAATATCCCGCCGGCCCGCATGCCGACGTCATCAACGCCAACTGCACCTCGTGTCATTCGGCGAGCATGGCGCTGAACCAGCCGCCACTCTCCTCCGATCAGTGGACCGCGGAGGTCACCAAGATGCGCGAGGTCTACAAGGCTCCTGTTGCACAGGCTGACGTGCCGGCGATCGTCGCTTATCTGACCGCCATGAGCGCAAAGCAGCCGGGCGCCGCGAAGGGCAAGGCGCAAGACCCCGATCCGAAGGCTGCGCCCGACGTATCGGGGGGATCAGGCTAAGCACATCACTCACGACACGCGGTTCTGCGCGCGAAGTGCTGTGCGGCGTGTACGTGTCTCGCGCAGTGTTGCATTGGGCGCGAGGCCGTTCGCGGGCACCTTGGGTATCGCAACGCGCTGCGACAGGTAGATGCCATTGTGGCCCGAGCAGAGATAGGCCACGAAACAGGCGACGGCGATCGGCACCGCATAGCTGGCGCCAAACAGTTCAATCCCCATGAAGGTGCAGGCGAGCGGGGTATTGGCAGCCCCGGCAAAGACCGCAACAAAGCCGACCGCGGCGAACAGGCCCGTCGGTACGTCCAAGAAAGGCGCCAGCGCGTTACCGAGCGCCGCGCCGATGAAGAACAACGGCGTGACTTCACCGCCTTTGAAACCCGCACCGAGCGTGACGACAGTAAACAGCAGCTTGATCGCCCAACTCCACGGATGCGTGTCTGGTCCGAAGAAGCTGGCGATGGTAAGGCTCTCGGGCCTCGCTGCCAGGACACCCAGGCCTAGATAGTCGCGCGTGCCGAACAGGAAGACGAGCGCGATAACGACGACCCCGCCGATCACTGGACGTAGCGGACCATAGGGGACGATCCGCTTCAGACATCCCCCGACCACGTGGTTGGCTTCGGCGAAGGCCAAACCGACCAATCCGAATATGATCCCCGCAATACCCGCCTTCGTCACGAGCAGCGCATCGACCGGTATCAACGCACCGATCGGGTAGACACCGTGATGGATACCCCAGGCGAGGCACGTCCAATCGCCGACTAGCGCTGCAACGAGGCAAGGCACTAGCGCGGAATATTCAACGCGGCCGATCGCCAGCACTTCGAGCGCGAAGACCGCGCCTGCGATCGGCGTGCCGAAGACCGCGCCGAACCCGGCTGCGATACCCGTCATCAACAGGATGCGCGTGCCGCCCGCATCGAGGCGGAGCGCGCGGCCGAAACCGCTGGCAAGGCTTCCACCCAATTGGACGGCGGTGCCCTCACGTCCGGCCGAGCCACCGAAAAGATGCGTCACCACTGTGCCGAAGAAGATGAGCGGCGCCATCCGCAGAGGCACCCCGCCGCCAGGCTCGTGGATCTGCTCGACGATCAGATTGTTGCCGCCTTCCACTGTGCGCCCGGTGACATGGTAGAGGAATCCGACAACGAACCCGCCCACCGGTAGCAGATAGAGCAGCCAAGGCGATGCAAACCGCAGTCGCGTAACGGTATCGAGACTCAGCAGGAACGCCGCACATAGCGTCCCGACGAGTGCCGCCATGGGCAGCAAGATCAGCGCCCAGCGCAGGACAGAGATCGCATGGTCGTGACGATCGCGCATGAATGCCGCGACATTCAGCGTGCCGACGAGATTGCGAAAGGTAGCGCGCACAATTCCTCCTTGCTGCCTGAAGGCGCCAAGTAGGAATCATCAGCTCTTATCAGAGCGGTTCGGCCAAATTGCCCGGCAGAAATCCATTGCCAAAGTCGATCTATTAGACGTTTGCCCCAACCGTCAATGGGCATGTTGGTCGGGCAAATGCTCGGACCGGCCAGTCGGCAGCGTCTATCTGAGCCCGTTATATGTACCGACCCCGGGTACGCTGCATGCGGGACCGATCGGCTTTGGCCCACGTCGTTTTCGGGCTTCGTCACAAGGGGGCGATACCGCACGAAAGCCGCGGATGCGCTGCGGGGTCTGATCGGTTCGCAGCAAACCTAGGGATGGCTGCTACGAGCGTGCCGTCCAGATGCCGACGAGCGCGGCCAGTGACACGAGCATAAGAAACCCGTTCATCACTAGGAGCAACGTCGCTGGCAGGCGCTTGATGTCCGGTCGTGGCGGCGGGGCGCCTGCGCCCATCTCTCGCCACACCGCAGCGGCGAAGCAAAAGGCGCTGAACAAGATCAGCATGGTCCCGGTCGCCGTCGCCAGCCACGGGAACACGACGTCCTTGAGCAGCGCGCGCGCGCCGATACCGGAAGCGAGCGCCGCCAGTCCGGTACGCACCCAGGCAGCATAGGTGCGTTCGCCGGCGAGGATTGTGCGGTCCGCGGCAAGCTCTGTGCGACGGTCGGCGCTGTCCACCTGCTGGACTGCGCTGTCCTTCAGCTTGCTCGCGCTCTCCGCCAGCTTCGCATGGGCCCGATCGGCGTCGTGCGGCGCGTCCATCAGCCAGCGGTAACGGCGATGCGATGCCAGGCAGTCGAGAGATAGCCGGCGAAGTTCCAGATCGGCTCGGGCCGTTCGGGCTGCATCTGCCCGGCACCGTCAACGGCGCGCACGATCAGGACGTGGAGTCCGGGAGACAGATCGACCGTGACGTGCCACTGCGTCCAGCTCCAAGGCGCATCGGGTTTTGCAGTCAGTTCCGCCTGCAGCCAGTCGGTGCCGCCATTGACGGAGACCTCGACGCGGGTGACCGCTCGGCCGAAGGCGACCGCATAACCCGCGATTTCGCACGCGCCGGCGCTGACATGCGCGCCGTCCACCGGCGCGCAGATCGCAGCATTGAGCGGCATCTCCTCGATAGTCAGACCCCGATCCCAGTCTGCGTCCTCCTTCGCTACCGACGCCGGAAAGAGCTTGTAGTCCTTAGCCTGGATCGGCGCATCGGACGGGCGATCGCGCACCTCGATGCGCGTCAGCCACTTGGCGCTACGAACGCCCGCATAACCCGGCACGACGAGCCGCAGCGGTGCGCCATGTTCGGGGGCCAGCGCCTCGCCATTCATGGCCCAGACGATCAGCACGTCGGGCTCTAGCGCCTTGGCGATCGAGATCGAGGCACCGAACGGTGCCGTCTCACCATCGACATCCACGTTGTCGGCCCCCGTAGTGCCGACGAACGACGCGCCGTCCTGGATGCCGGCTGCGGCGAGCACGTCGCACAGTGCGACGCCGGTCCACGCCGCATTGCCAATCGCGCCCACGTCCCAGGGATCGCCCGAAGTCTTTTCCACGTCTTGAAGATGTGCCCGACGATTGCCGGCGCACTGCATGGTCGCGGTCACTGTCCGGGTCGCAAATGCCGTTTGAAGTTCGGCAACCGTGTAGGAGCGCGGGCGGTCGACTAAGCCGTCCAGCGCTATACGATGATCGTCGGCCAGCTCCGGCGTTGGTCCGTGACTGCGGATGTAGAAGTTCGCCTGCGGCGTCAGGAAGGACGTGATCAGTTTATCCGGGGGCGTTTCCGCATTGAGCGGCTCCGGACAGCGGAGGATCAGATTCTGTTCGGCGCGATCGGATGCGGTCATGCAAGCGGCCTACCATGATGAAATCAGTAGCGAAATCGATCGTTTTGCTGGGCGATGTCACCCAGACTCTTTCGATAGCCTATCCCTTTCTAGACGGCGGTGGAGCGATCACCATGCCGTCGCGCGAAAGGCGCCGAGCGCCAGACAGCCTTTCCCGTAGATCGTCGCGATGTGACTGGACTTGCTACGACGGCTTTGTCCCAAAAGTCGTCGCTAGGTACTAGGGATGACGGAAAACCCTGTCGCCATCGCAGATGCGCGACAAACGGGTGATTTGCGCCGCCTGAACCCGGATGAGGGCGCTTAACGTATATCTGGGTCCGTTCTATGTACCGACCCCGAAGAGGGGGCGATCCGAATGATCCGTCCCGAGTGGAACATGCAAGGGCTGGGTGAATGCCCGGCATCTGTAACGGGCACCCCGGAATCCGCCAGCCCACTTGTTGGCATGTGAACATGATAGCACGAGAACACGAGAACACGATGGAACGTGAACACGTGTCTGGCATGTAGAGGTTGGTAGCAAAGCCTATCGGTGAGTTTTGGGGTAGCGGCTCACCTTTGGGCCGACGCGCTGAAATCTACCAGCACGGGCAGTTCGGGAATTCCGCCGCGCAGCTTTGCCCGTCGTACAATGCTGTGCTGGTCGATCAGGTTCTGTGCGTCGCGCTTGCCGCTGGACGTTTTTGGGAACCAGTGGAGTGCCACCCGTTCGACCTTGCGCCCGTTCTTGATCGGCGTAAAATCGACATAGAAGGGGCAAAGCTTGTTAATTTCCTCGACAGCCACCTTCAGACAATATTTGTTCATATCAGCGAAGCGTTCGAGTTTACCTTCAGGCACGTTAAGCAGGCCGCGCAGCTCTTCGATCGTAAACTCCTCTTTCTGTTTGTATTCGAGACCAATGCGCCGCTCGATCATTTCATAGAGACAAAGTGCGTATTTTGACTCGAAGCAATACATTACCTGCGTCTTGAGACGGGCATAAACCTGACTGTTCCGCAGTATCTCGATTAGCTCTTCTGGGATACGATAGTGAAGGAAGCCGTCTTTTTCGAGGCTTTCATCACTTGGGCCGAGCAGCTGGACACGGCGCTTGTAGCTCTTGCCATCCTTGCGGATCGTGACGATCGCGATGGTGCCCATGAGGCGCAGCAGTGAACTCTCTATGCGCTCGTTGCCTTGGTGCGTCCCTTTCAGTCCGGATTTCGCAATGCGATGGATGATCGGCTCGCCAATGCGTTCCCAGGCATTGGCGATCAGCAGGTTGTAGATACGGCGATCCGCGAGGGTGAGGGGGCTTAGCTCTACAATATCGACCAACTCGCCGGGCTTGACGATTTCACCGTAGTTGGCGGGATCAAAAGGATTTCCACGTCCCTTCTGGGCCAGCGTGCGGAATGTCATATCGACCACGGCAGGTTGCGACATAGGCTTGACCAACGGTGAGCTAGAGGAACTTACCAACTCACCCTAATCACGAAAAGTGAGCTAGGCAAATGTTTCAGCTCCCCCGTGGAGCAGAGAGGCGGATACCCCAAAACTCACCGATCCTTTTAACCCAACCATTGGGGTACCCCAACACTCACTGGACCCTGCCCGAACACTCACTTTTACCGACCCCAAAGCTCACCGCATGCTACCCCGAAACTCACGCGAATCGACCCCAACGCTCACTATTGGAGGCATTTTTCGGCAGAAATACGGACCTTTCAGGGCTCTGAATCTTGAATCAGAAGAATTAGAGAATCTGAACGGCGAAAGGTGAGCTTTGGGGTGGCGAGCCTGTGGATAACCACCGTCAGAATAGGCAAATGGAATCGGCCTAATGGCCGATGCACTATTCGTCTGGTGCCAGCTGCGCTGTCACCAGAGCGGCGCAAACGCCGCGTGCTTAGCGGAAAAAGAAGAAAGGCAAGCTGGCGACCAGATACTACGCCAGAGCCGACCAAGAGCGCCATGAGGGCAGGGAAGAGGGCTTTGCCACGATCCGCACCCTTGCAGCACCGAACCTCGCTGTTGGTGCTTAAATCAGCTCCTTCGCGATCGGTTTCGTAGATCGTCAATCCGATCACCAGCTCCGTCACCTTCGGAAGGTGAGGCGCTACCCCAAAACTCACCTTTCGCACATCGTCACGCAGGATCGAACAGGCCAGTGAACTCGCGTTGATCGTAGTAGCGGATTTTCTCGACCGCGAGCGGGTTTTCGCCCTGGCGGAGCAGCAGAAGCTGATCGGGCCGCATTCGCATGATTTCGTCCGGTGTGGCGAGCCGGCGAGCGGAGACGTGCCCGCTGACACTCTCCGAGGGACCAGCGCGGTTTTCGCCCCAGCCGGTGCCGCGCGACGTGCTGACGGTATCATATTCGATCGTGGTGTCGCCGATCGTGCGCGAGAGCATGTCGGCGGTGGCATGATCGTTGACCCCGAACGTCTGGATCACGCCGGCGTTGGACATGAAGGTGCCGGCGCGCTCGCCATAGGTGGCCTTAAGCTGGTGCATGTCCTGGAGGATCGGCCAGAGCTGGAGGCCATAGCCCGCCATCAGGCCCATCGCGCGTTCAACCGGTTCGAGACGGCCGAGCGCGGCGAACTCGTCCAGCAGGAACAGCACGGGCCGGGCAGGACGGGCGGTGGACCGCGCCATGTCGGTGACGGCCTGGCTCACCAGCAGCCGCAGCCAGCGCGCATAGGTGTCGAGCCGATCGGGCGGCAGGCACAGGAACACGGTGGCGGTCGTGTCCTTCAGCCCCGCGAAGGTGAAATCCGACGCGGCGGTGCTGGCGACGATGCGAGGGCTGTCGAGAAAGTGGGTATGGCGCTGTGCCGAGGACAGCACGCCAGCGGCTTCGCGATCGGACTTGCCGAGCTGGCGGTTGGCGGCGCGGGCGATCAGGCCACCGGCGCCGGCGCTGTCCTGCATTTTGGCCAGCAAAGCGGCAAAGCCGGCAGGGGCGAGCGTCAGCTTGTCGCGCACCGTCGCCAGCACTCGGGCGTCGGCGGGTTCGTGGACGACGGTATGCAGGATCAGCCCCGCGATCAGCGCCTTGGCTTCCTCGTTCCAATGCGCTTCGCCCGATTGCCCCGGCGCGTCATGCACTAGGGCGTCGGCGAGGGTGTTGGCATCTTCCGCGAGATCGAGGCTGGCGGGATCGAGCCGGTCGAGCGGATTGTAGCGGGCAGGCGGCTGACCCGACACGCCGAACGGATCGAGGCACCAGACCTTGCCCTTGGCGGCACGCGCACGGGCGGTGACGCGGGCATTCTCACCCTTGGGGTCGATGCAGATCACCGAGCGATCGAGCAGCAGCAGGTTGGGAATGATCGTGCCGACGCCCTTGCCCGACCGGGTGGGTGCCATCGTTAGCAGATGCGCCGCGCCGTCGTAATGCAGCAGCTTGCCTGACTTCGCCGAGCGGCCAATCAGGAGATCTCCGTTCGCCTCCAGCTTTCGCACGTCGGTTCGGTCGCCGAAACGAGCGGAGCCGAGCAGATCGCTCCGCTGGTTGGCGGCGCGCCGGTTGAAGCGCCAAGCCAGGAACAGGATCGCGCCGGCCAGCAGGAACGGAATGTCGGTCGCAATCTCACCATAGCCGAAGATGCCCTTGAGCCAGGCGTTGCTCGCCATCAGCACCACGAAGGCGACGAAGACCGCGAACAGCGGGCTGATCCGTCGCCTCGGCATCAGTGCGCTTCCATCGGCGTGACCGGCAAGGACCGGTCGGAGTCGGGATGATCGAGCAGCCGGAGCAGGATTTGCGATACAAGGGGAGGGGGCACGCCCTCGTCAAGCATCATCGCGAAGAACGCATCGTCGTTGGGCGTCGGGATCATGTCCTCGATGACCAGGTTGGCGCGCGAGTCCGCCATGTCCTCATGCCACATCGCGATTTCCGCCGGCGTGCCGCGCACGAAATTCATCGCGCGGACTTGGGCACGGATCGTCTCGATATCGAAATCGCTCATTGCGCTTCGCTCCCTTCCGCTTCCGCGTCGAACGCCCGCTTGCCGCGCCGCTTCCATAGCGCCAGCACGTCGCCAGCATCGTCGCCGCGACCACGCCCGGCGAGATCGAGCAGCGCGCCGTAGAGCGTGGCGCGATCGTCGTCGGTCAGCTCGACCAGCCCGGCTTTCTGGACCAGCCCGCCCAGTTCAATCAGATGGCGTGTTCGTTCGCGACGTTGCACGACCCAGCCCCTGCTATCCGTTCGCCGTTCCGCCGCTTCCGCCCGCAGCGTCGCCGCCTGGTTCAGTCGCAGTGCCCGATCCGTCGATTGCAGCAGCGCCGCCACCTTTGCGCCCACGTCGTTGAAAGAAGGCCGCGCCCTTCGCGCGCCATGCCTCCTTCGCGCCCGCATCCTTTGATCCGATCGCATCGAGCAGCACCCCGGCGAGGGTTTCCGGATCAAGCGCATCGGCCCCGGTCGCAACGACGAGCTGGCCAAGCTGTTCGACCCGCTTTGCCTTGAGCGCGCGGGCCTTGTCACCCAGTGCCTTCAGCTCGGCATCGTAATCGCGAACCTTCTGCATCGCCTTTACCCTTCCGCGTATCGCTCATCAACATCTTAGCGCGCCGAGCATATGGGTAAAGCCAGAACGAGCAGAACGCAGCACCAAGTCAATCAGGAGGAGCGAAGCGGAGGATGAGTGCGCGCTTATACGTCGTTGCCGACGTGCGCTCAGAAGTGCAATAAGCAGGGCGTCATGGCGATCTACCATTTCTCCGCCAAGGTTGTGAGCCGCGCGAACGGATCGAGCGCCGTCGCGAGCGCCGCCTATCGCTCCGCATCCGAGCTGCACGACGATCGGTTGAACCGGAATCACGACTTCAGCAACAAGGCAGGCGTGATCCACTCCGAAGTGATGTTGCCACAGGGCGCACCGGAGCGTTTAAACGACCGCACGACCTTGTGGAACGAGGTGGAGGCAGGCGAGAAACGCAAGGACGCGCAGCTTGCCCGCGAGGTGGAGTTCTCGATTCCGCGCGAGATGAATGAGAAACAGGGCGTCCAGCTAGCGCGCGATTTCGTGAAGCAGCAGTTTGTCGATCGCGGGATGGTCGCGGATCTGAACGTGCATTGGGACAAGGCGAAGGACGGCACGCCCAAGCCGCACGCGCATGTCATGCTTGCGATGCGCGACGTGGGGCCGGAGGGGTTCGGGAAGAAGAACCGCGACTGGAACTCGACCGAGCTTTTGAAGGACTGGCGCGAGGCGTGGAGCGCCCACGTTAATGAGCGCATGGCCGAGCTTGGGCTTGAGGGTCGCATCGACCACCGCAGTTACGAGGCGCAGGGGATCGGGCTGGAACCGCAGCACAAGATCGGCCCGGCCGCATCGCGTCGTCCGGAGCAGGGGCTTGAGGCGGAGCGGATCGAGGATCACACGCGCATCGCTCGTGAGAACGGCGAGAAGATCATCGCCGATCCCAATGTCGCGCTGGACGCGATCACGCGGCAGCAGGCCACGTTCACCACTCGCGACCTGGCGACGTTCGCCTTCCGGCACAGCGACGGCAAGGAGCAGTTCGACCAGGTGATGGGGGCGGTGCGCGCCAGCCCCGAGCTGGTCGCATTGGGGAAGGACGG
>NZ_JACYTY010000014.1:0-40849 GCF_014841445.1 Sphingomonas sp. CFBP 8765
GTTGAAGGAAATCCATCGTCTCCCGCCGCTGCCGCAGAACCAAACCTCAGAGCCGCTGCGCTACCTTAACCGCCACCACCACCACCACTGCCGCGCAGCGGCTTCGTGCTATGGGTCGTCGGGGCTGCTCGAGGAGGCTTTGCGTTACCCTCGCGCTCACAGCCGCAAACAGTCGTCGTCTATGACATGCTGGGTGCTTATAGGTTGGCCTGTTCCTCTTTGTTTAAGTCAGCATCGGGACCGTAATAGAGTTCAGCGCACGCGTCGCGCAGGCAGCCACCCTCGATCTCGATATCGTCCCGATAGGCGTCCCCGATGAAGCCGAGAGTGTCGACGTGCTTTGCCTCGAAATACATCGGATGCACATCGTTGCGACCAGCACCGTAAACGACGCGGCCGACTTTCGACCAGATCGATGCCATCGTGCACATGCCGCAGGGCTGGAGTGTCGAGTATAACGTCGCCCCGCGCCGCTCCAGTTCTCCGGTTTGCTCACAAGCCCGACGGATAGCCATCATCTCGGCATGGGCCGTTGCGTCAGGCAACTCCTTGGTCTGATTACGTTCGGCTGCAATCACCTTCCCGTCTAGCACGATGACGCATCCAAGCGGGGAGGTTGAGGGATCGGACCCTTTGGAGCGTGCGACGTCTATCGCCATTTGCATCCAATGTTCGTCGGTATCGGTCTGCATTGCGTATCCATCTAATTGCAGTTGCTGTAAGATTTGGCGTGTCGATCCGGTTGCGGCGTCAGCTTTGAACCACCCTGACGGTCGCTTCCGTGGGATCGACCGGATCCATCACGAAAACCCCCGCATCACGGTTCGCGACAAGCCATGCGACGTGCGCGGCAGAGATGCGCTGGCCCGGCACCAGTCGAGGGACGCCCGGCGGTGCGGGCGCGATCATCTCTGCTGCGATCCTTCCCTCAGCCGCCTCGTAGGCCACCATTTCGGCTGGGCCGTAGAGTGCCGCAGGCCCGGGCATCGCCATGTCGACGGACAGGGTACCGATCCCGGGCATAGGCGAAATTGCCGGCAGGATGGAGGGATCGGAACCGAGCTGATTCACGAGATCCTGCAAGCCGCGGACGAGCTTGCGGAGATCGGACCTGGTTGTGCCCAGCGACAGAACGGCCAGGATATGCCGGGCGTCGGATAGCCCCATACTGATCCGGTGATGCTTGTAGAGCCAGTCATCGATAGCATACCCCGATACGCCCAGCACCGAGACGTCGATCAGCACCTTGGTGACGTCCAGATCGGCATCGGGCGGCAGATGATCGCAACCTAACACTCGCAACGGGGCAATACCGGCAATCTTTCTGCGGACCTTCTCCGCCAGCGCAATGACGCCGTTCCACATCTGCTCCCCGTTCAACGCGTGATCTCGCCGGGTCGCGTCAAGCGTTGCTAGGATCGGTACCGATGGGCTGGTGGTCTCGAACAGCTCATAGGCCATCCACAATCGCTGGCGATCGATCAGGTCGCCCTTGGCGACGATCACCGATCCCTGCGCGAGAGCCCCCATCGTCTTATGGGCGCTGTAGACGGCGGCATCCGCCCCCTTGGTCAGCGGATCGTCAGGCAGTCCTTCACAAAATGCGAACGCACCACCCCAAGCGGCATCGACGATCATGGGAATACCGTGATCGTGACAGACAGTGGCGAGTGCCGCGATATCGCTCGTCACGCCGTAATAGGTTGGGCTGACGACGATGAACGCCTTGGCGGTTGGATTGGCCGCCAAGGCGGCGTTCAGCGCCTGCGGCTCAACACCATGCTCAATGTCCCATTCCCCGTCGATCTGGACCGGCACGATGGCGGCATTGAGCCCCGTCGCGAGCGCGTAGGCACGCTCAGCCTTGTGGGCATTCGCCGCGACCAGAATGGTGTCACCTGGTCCGGCGACCGAGGCCATAACCGTGTGAAGACTCTGGGTGGATCCGCCGGTTACAAACCGGCAGAAGTCGGCATTCCAGGCCTCCGCCGCGATCTCGTGCGCACGTTGAGGGCCAGCTTGCCTTCGGTACGGTCGTCGAGCCCCTTCGGCGTCAGCACGTCGGCGTGGAAAACGCGCTTGCCGAGCAGTGCCTTCATCCCGCCAGGAATGACTGCACCCTGGTTGTGGCCCGGCGCTCCAAATCCGATGACCGGCCTCTTCTCGATCGCCGCCAACGCATCGGTCAACGGCGCACTCTTCTGATCCATGCCGAACCCTCTCCTGATCGAATGGGTGAAACGCACGGATACTGGAAAGCCCCTCCACGATGGTTGATCTTCTTTATCAAACAAGCAGTTATCCGCCGAAGGCGGACATGGATCAAACCTTCCGCCTAGCTGGCTAGGGCGCTCATCGATAGCAAAGCCCTTTCCAACATTCCGTCACCAAGGGTACGAAAGAGGAAGAGCTATGAGGAACGAGATGCCGATCAACGTCAACGCGGCGAGTGCGGCGGAGTTGGACACCATCCCGGCGCTAGCGGGGCACGGGTTCGAGATCGTCCGCTATCGTGAGGAACGTGGCGGGTTCAGTGACCTGAGACAACTTGATGAAGTACCCGGTCTTACCGGTAAGGCCGATGGGGCGACTGCTTCACTGACCGTCGGCGATTGCTGACTCAGGCGGGCGCCAGACTTTGGAACGCCGCGATAAGAGCCTGTTCGTTGATCGGTTTGTCGAGAACGATCATCGATGGCCGACTTACATGGCATGCTTCGCGCGTGCCGGTCACGAAGATCACGGGCGTCGGCCCATGCTCCAAGATGATGGCTTCCACCGCGGCAGGGCCGGTACCGGCTGAGAGATTGACGTCGGACATGATGATGGAGGGAGGCCTCAATCTCGCAGCATCGATTGCCTCATCTTGCGAGGCAGCCTGATCAAAGGATGTGCCGCCAGCCCGCTCGATCAGCTGGATGATGTGATCGGCGATGAGGAAATCATCCTCGATGACGAGCACATGGCACATATGACAGATCCCGATAAGCTGAGCTCTTAACCAATGTGGTCACGCAATGGGCCCGCCACGGCGTTAATAAATGTCAGACAAGGTCGAGAGCTCAGATCGGCGCTTCGATTGCGAAGCGAACACCTTCCGGCAAATATTGGATTTCCGCCTTGCCGCGGATGTGGCGTGATAGGACGCGCTCAATCATTCTCGTACCAAATCCAACACGTGTTGGCATAGCAACGATAGGTCCATCCCGCTCCGCCCAGGAGAAGGTAAGTCGGCGTTCGGTTGCATTGCCGTTCAGGTCCCAGCGTATGCTCACCTGACCCTCCGGTACCGAGAGCGCCCCATATTTGATCGCATTGGTCGCCAGCTCGTGCAGTGCCATAGACAACGCGAGTGTCACTTCCGGGGTCAGCCGTATCGTCGGGCCGACAGCGGAAAACCGTCGACCGTTGCTATCCATGAACGGCGCCAGCACCCGCTCGACAATCTCACCGATTGCCGCGCCTTCGATCTCGTCCTTGAGCAGCAGTTCGTGCGCAGACGCGAGGCTAGCGATGCGGCCCGACACCGCATCCCAAGCCTCAGCAAGGGACCCAGCATCGCGTAGCGTCTGACTGACAACGGCACTGACCGTCGCAAGTGTGTTCTTCACGCGGTGGGTCAGTTCATGGGCCAGAACCGAACGTTGCTCCTCGGCGAATTTGCGCGCTGAAACATTGCTCGAAAAGCCCGAAACTGCCAACGGTGTGCCATCCGCACGGCGCTGCAGCGAGCCTTGGGAATGGATCCAGCGTTGCTCGCCTTCAGGTGTTAGAATGCGGTATTCGACGTTATACCGCGTGCCATGTTCAATAGCGCTGTTCAGCGAGTTCGTGAGGAGGTCTCGATCCTCTGGATGAACGCATGCCAACATACCTTCTATCGACAACTGTTCGCCGACAGGCCGGCCAAAGTTCGTCAGGCAACTTGGCGAGTAGCTGAGCCGCCATTCCGGCAGGTCGATGGTCCAAGTGCCCAGTCCGCCAGCATCGAGCGCAAGTGCCAGGCGGGCCTCTCGTTCGGCTAGCGCAACTTCGCGCTTCGCAAGCTCGGCACTCAGCGTGTCGCGGTCGCGTTCCAACTGCAACAGCCCGTGCCGCTCGAGTGTGACATCAAGCTGAGATGCCACAAAGTAACGTAGGCTGCCGGTCGCGTCATGCACGGGCGCGACCATGAGGCGGTTCCAGAACGGCGTGCCATCACGACGGTGATTCAGCAGGTCGATATCGATCGGCTCACGGCGAGCAATCGCGTCCTTCATGCGTCGGACGTCGGCCTGATCGGTCAGCGGTCCCTGCATGAAACGGCAGTTCCGGCCAACGACCTCGACCGCCGAGAACCCTGTCAGAGCCTCGAACGCCCGATTGACGTAAACCAGCGGGTTATCCGGTAGCGTTGGATCGCTGACGACCATCGGCGTAATGCAGTGATCGAACGCCGCAACGAAGGGGTCATGCTCATTTAGGCGAGACGCAAATGCGTCGACAGCCTCCCGTACGACACCTGAGGCATCGTGCGGTCGAATAGGCGAAGGCGGGAGTGGCTGACGGTCCAAAGCGGGAACGTCCTAGCGGTAAGACGTTGATGGATCAACGTAATCGAAATTATGCATAACTTCTGTCATCTGTCGTCCCACTTCGTGAGGCCGTGGATTGTCGCTTAAACCCGGAAATCAGGGACTGGTCTCGGACCACTCTGCGGCAAACGCGGGCGCTGCAATGAAGCTCGCTGGCTGCGGGGATACGGGCGGCGGATCGCAGACACCCTCTTCAATGTAGCGCATTGCGGACATCAGACCATTCCGGGAGAAGGGCTTGGGTATGACGCCATGGCCACCGGCAAAGTCGGCTGGGATCTTGAGTGGGTTTGCAGTGACGAAGACGACTATCGCGTCCGCCCATCGCTTCCGGATCAGTGCACAGACATCCAGGCCGCTGGTGCCTTTCGCAAGCTGTATGTCGACAAAAGCCAGGTCCGGATGGAGATCGCCTGCCAGGTCTTCAACTTCGTAGAGAGACGCGGCCTCGCCGACGACACGGTGACCGGCGTCTTCGATCATCGCTTCAATATCCATCGCCAAAAGAGCTTCGTCCTCGACGATCAGCACATTCAACGGCGGTTTGGCACGTCCACTCATTAATCGTCCACCGGGAATGAGAGAGATACACGAACACCGGGGGCGGCGTCGGACCATACGACGTCGGCCCTGACTTGCTTGGCGAGGCGGGAAATAAGCATTTTGCCAATGCCGTCCGGCTGAACGTCATTGCTGGCAAGCCCATGCCCATCATCGGTGATTTCGATCAGGGCATTATTGCCTTCAAGGGCGGTGCGGACGGAAATCGTACCCGCTCGCCCGTCGGCAAATGCATGCCTGATGGCGTTGGTCGCTATTTCGTTGAGGATCAACCCAAGCGATGCCGCTCTACTGGACGGCACCTCTATTTGCGAAATGTTCGAAACAAGCTTGATGTCGTTGCGTCGGCTGGCACCAACGACGTCGCTGATTAGATTTTCGGTAAACGCCCCGACATCGAACCGGGTGACGTCGTCCGACTGATAAAGACGGCGATGCACTGTCGCCAGCGCATCAACCCGTTCGAGCATGGTTTCAAGTTTTGATGAAACGGCCGGGTCAGATATGCTCCGCGCCTGCAAACGCAGAAGCGAACCGATCATCGTAAGGTTGTTCTTTACTCGGTGGTCGACTTCGTGAAGCAGCAGAGTTTTTGCATCTAACGCGGCCTCGAGGTCTGACGTGCGCGCCTCGACCTCCTGTTCGACCAATAACTTTTGCTTTGAAATGATAGTCTGCGCCTCGACGCGTTCAGTAACATCAAGCTGGGAGGCGAAGAAGAATACAACCTTACCGGCGTCGTTGCGTACAGGGCTCAGATACAACGCGTTCCAGAACGCAGATCCATCCTTTCGATAGTTTAGGAGGTCCACGGCAATGTCGGTCTGGGCGTCGATTGCCCGACGCACTTTAGCCACCTGCTCTTGGTCGGTGTCGGGACCTTGCAGGAAGCGGCAGTTACGGCCGATGATTTCACTTCGATCATAGCCCGACAGCGTTTGAAAGGCTTCGTTGCAGAAGACGATCGGGTTATTGGTCTGCGCGGGGTCCGTGATGACCATAGGCATTCGGGTAGCCCGAACAGCCGCGGCAAAAGGGTCCGCTCGCCCGTGCTCGTAATCGAGCGCTTCCGTCAGATGCCAATCGTCCCGCTGCTTCATCACGCCTCCGTGGAGCGTGCCGACCAGCCGAACTCCGTTCCGGGACTAAATCGTTTTGATCGGCTTCCGTTCCGCTGAGAGATCGAGTTCGTCTCACTAAGGCATGGCTATTGGGCGGCATGGCTTGCGCGTACAAAGCCTCTTGAGATCGAGAATCGGCGCCCCGTCTTGCAGGCTGGAAGCTGAACGAATGGCAGAAGTAGGGAAAGCGAAAACGGCTCATGAGTGTCCGCTTGTGGGTCGTCAATATGGGTCAGCCCCGCCGGGCTGCTGGCGTTGGCTCCCGACCAACATACGCCGTTCGTTGGGAGGTGCGGGAACATCGGCTTGTGCCAAGATCCGCCGTTAGGCGGACATCACCCTTCCGGGCTGCAACGCACACCAATTTCAGTCGTTCGCCGCCGACATTCTTAATCCTGAGAACTGCCGATCGTTGATGTCGCCACCACGCGGACAATGGTTGTCAAATACCGGCGAAAAACTGACCTAGCGAGCGCGGGTGTGATCACCCGCGCTCGTCTCACCTCAGACAGGCTAGGCGCCAGCCGTGCCGCATTTTGCAAACTTGCCATTCGCGCTCTTGCAACGGGCCGGCTTGGCCGGTGCTTTGGGCGGGCATTTCGTGAAGCGTCCCTTGGCGTCTTTGCACGGTGCGGCGAATGCAGGCGCCCCACCGGCAATTAACGACAAAGACGCGGCAGCGACGAGCAGGGTACGCATGTGGCCAATCTCCAAGCCCTTGATGGGCAAGGCGATGCTATGCCGACCGCGGTATCGGTCAACTGACAAAGCCTTCATCACATTCGCGGAGCTTTCTGCCGGTTGTGCGTTGGTCACCAACAACAATGAGAGGTTGCCATGACTGACGAGAGCACGCCGAAGCCTAACGAAAATGTCCGGGTAAAATCCAAGGACGCAAACTCAGCCGACGACGGTTTCGGTAAAGGTGATGGTTACTCGGGCGACGAGTACGATAGCATGGACCATGCCGCAGAGCGTCACCTACAGAACCGGGACCGGGCGCCTGGTGCCGGGTCGGTCGAAAGGGATGACGGCAGGGACATTCCTTGCGAGGCTGGTAAGCGAGCATATATCGACAACAAAACGGGTGAAGTTTACGGCAGTGGGGCCAGCGCAGGTGGCGGTAATCCGGGTGAGGACATTGACCTCGACACGTCGCGAAGCGGGCCTGAGAAATAGCTATCCGACAGTATCTTAGGGACTAGCGACGGCAAAGCTTAGAGCTCAGAGCTCAAAGCTCAGAGCTCAGATCTCAAAGCTCAAAGCTCAAAGCTCAAAGCTCAGAGCTCAGAGCTCAGAGCTCAGTCGCGCAATTTTGTAGTTAGGCGTCACCAAAGATCTCGACCCGCCGAAACGGGTCGAGGTTTGTCTTTACATGGACGCCAGCATCTCAATGTGATGCTGAACGGTTGGCGCGATGGTCGACGCGACCTGCTTTAGCGCGGGAGCCGAACCGGAAGTGGCAAAACCCTGGTGAAGGGCGAGTGCCTGCTGGTGAGCAGTCTTCTGCTGCTTGATATAAAGTGCATCACGGGCTGGTCCCTTGGACGCCTTGAGCGCAGCAATATTCTTGCGGCCCATCGCGTCGAGCATCGGGGGCTTTGGCGGCAGGCCGGACTGCGTAGCTGCGGCCTTCACATCAGCAGTGCTCTTGTTGTGGTCGCTTACCATCATCGTGGCGAACTGCTTAAGCTCGGCGTTCTTCGTAGTGGTCATTACGAGATTGCTCGATTGGATCTCATATTGGTCCGACGCGCCAGCTTTCATGACATAGGTAGCAGGGGATGGCACGCTTTGTGCCGCTACCAGTGTGGGGGTAGCGATCAGCGCTGCCGTGAGAATAAGCCGCTTCATAATCTTCTCCTACGCCTTGTATTTGCGTAAGTTGATAAGGGATCGGTCGATCATAGTGTTCCCTTATCGATCGACATCCTGCCCAACTCTTAATCTTGATTTATACGATTCGAGGGTTCACGCCGATCACGTGACCGATCAGGCCGCTGGGGGTGCCGCGGATCTGAGTAATTCTTGCGAATGATGGCATGTTAGAACTGTGGCCTATCTTCTATTTTCTAGCTCAAAACGTGAAAATTCGCTGTGGGCAGAACGGCTAAGTACGCTTCCGACTAAGTAGGATTCGTCAGGCCTATCATATGTGACTACGACTGGGTTGGGGGATCACATATGATCGACGAACTGGCTGCGGATGCTGCGCGCTTTGGCGATGATGACGAAATACGTCGCATTCTCGAGGAAGTGGCGGCACTCACGAGAATGGGATTTGTCGCGGTCGTGCGTAACGGAGGCGCGTTGGATTGCGTGCCAGGTGCTCGACCAAATCGACTTCGGTATGTCGCCGGGAGATGAGTTGCGCATCTCGACGACGATCTGCAACGACATCCGCGAGTCCGGCAATGCGGTAGTGATCGACGACGTCTCCGCCGATCCGCGTTGGAACAGCCACCCGGCGCCCGCGCTCTATGGCTTCAAGAGCTATGTGTCGCTGCCGATCATCCTTTCGGACGGCACGTTTTTTGGAACGCTGTGCGCGATCGATCCCCATCCGCGCAAGCTGGCGCGGGCGGACATGGTACCGACGCTCAAGCAATTCGCGGACCGCGTCGCGAGCATAGTGTCGCAGTGCCCTGCAATTCATCCCCAAACGCCACGGACCATATCTACGTGAGTATGGGATCGTTGATTAACGCACCGCCGGACGCGGAGCGGGACGATGCACGATAAGCTGCATGCTGATCCACGGCAGCACATCTCACGTGAAAAGTAGCAACTTTACCTCCCTGTGCCCGTTTGCGAGCCCAGAGGAACATCACGATGGCACGATACTTCTTCAATACGGCTGACAACCGGCATGAGCCTGATAGTGAGGGGACCGAGTTGGCTGATCACGCGGCCGCGAGGAAGCATGCTATAATTTTTGCTGGCCAGATCATGCACGGCGAACCAGCTGTCTTATGGGACGGTCGAGATTTTGTCGTCGACGTGACGAACAAGCGGGGCCTGATGCTCTTCAGACTCACAGCTTATGTCACCAATGCGCCAGCCGGAGGCGATACGAAATAGCTAGTAGGCTGTGTTAGCAATTGCTGGTTTCGGGCGAAAGGTTGACCATAAGCCAGTGCGTGCTGGCCGCCTGTGACACGAACGAATTGGTGGCGCCAATACACCCGGAGGTGTGATTGGCCGGACCCGGCAGACTGCATGACAATGAGGTAGCCGGTGTTTCCAACGCGCGAAGTTGATGCCATTATTAGTAGGGTCAAATAGACCGATCACATAATGGCATAATAGATGGTGGGGATTGTCATGAATCGGTTGAGCGTAGCTAGATTTTCCGCGGCATGCGCGATCACCCTCTCAGCTTCTTCCGTTGCCGCGCAGTCGGGAGCCGACTTGCGGCATGACAAAGCTGACATATTCGTGGCGAGGTATGCGGATTGTATTATACGAGACAGAAAGACTAGACTGGTAGCTAGCCAATTTGTCAGATCAATACCCAATACGGCAGAATATTTTGATTTGGCGTCAAAGGCGTCAAATTCTAAATGCCTTTCGGTTGGCGCTAGCAGACCGGGCTCTGTTACGATAATGATAATCCAGCCGGACGTTTTTCGGGGTGCCCTGTATCCTGCACTATACCGCTTTCAATTCTGGAAGGCGCCAGATCTGGGCCTTATAAAAGACCTTCCCCCCCTTAAGTTAGCTGATGAGTTTAATGGTCCTGTTGCAGCACTGCCGGCCAGTTACCGCCCGGAACGTGCGCTCGGCGATTGCGTCGCTCGATCGTCACCTGTTGCTGCTCACGTTCTGCTAATTTCACGTCCATGGAGCTTGCAAGATACCGGTGCCACCGAGCAATTGAAGCCGGCAATTGCGTCATGTCTCGGTGAGGGCAAGACGATCAGCTTAACGCGGCGCGCGCTAAGGGCATATATTGGGGAAGCGATGTTTAAGCTCGTGTCCGCCTCCCCGAAGGGTTGAGCTTTCAGAAGCCGCAATGCCGAGCGACGCCACGCGGCAGTCTCCATCTGATCCTCTATCGCGCAGAGACAATTGGCGCTTCAGCAATGTCCGTCGTCCACGCCGGCGATCGCATCTCCGACCGCATCTTCCTCTCGCGCTTGAAGCCCTGCGACGCCGTCACCGCAGTCCACGTCACGAATGTGCCATTGATTGCGTCGAGTGCGCCCATCAGCCGGTCTCGCTTGGCCGTATCCTCTTCGAACAGCGTGCGCGGCCGTTCGTCCTCAGGAAGCAGATCGTCGAGCATGATGCCGGCCTTCGTGTAGGCGTAACCATCCCGCCACGCCTTTTCAGCCGCGCGCCTGGCGGCCCCGATTAGTTCGAAGCTGTCGTTCGTCATGGGATGGAGGGTAGGCGCGGACACCGATATAAGGCTGCGCATTGTCGTACCGGGCGCGGGTGTAGGCAAGGCGGCCAATCTTGCATCGTTCGGGATGACTTTCGGAAGCCATCGATTTCCAGGCAGTCATTTTGAACGACCGCTTAAACGGAAGGCAAGCGATGCCGTGGAACCCGATGAATGAACGGCGGAAGTTGGGAGGCGGGGAAGGGCACCTGAACGGCGACTTATGGATCCATCGAGGTTTGACCAGCTTCGTGTCGAGCGGCTCACCGATCAGAGGATCCGTTAGCCCAACCGCACAGATGGCCAAGGATAGAATATTAAACCCGTTTGCTTGCCTCGGCAGCTTCCCCGGCAGGGCTGGTGCCATAAAGAGGTTAGAGTTCGGTACTAATGGCATGTGCACAGGGGGCCTGAAGGCACAGGAACAGTCAACTTACTGTCTAGAGTTGGGCGGGCATTGATCTAGCCGTAGTAAGAAAAACTATATAAGAAGGATTAACGTCGATGCAGTACATCCTTAGCAACATTTTCCCGATTGGGGCGGCGACGATTGCCGGATTGATCATCTTGTTCTTCCGGTTCCGGTATTCACTCAAAGGCGCAACGATCGCAGCTGCAACTCTGGCGCTATTCTGGTTGGCGGCGATCCTGGCGGGCGCGCTTATCCTGGCCCCGGTAGACGCGGGGCCGTGGACAGTTGCCTTAGGAAGCGCGTTCATAATTTGGATCGGCTTCGTGCTGCCTGCTCTTTCGATTGCGCTCAATCTACGTGGCCATCCCTGGTCGATCAGCTTGGCCGACGCGACTTGGTGGTTGGCGATTATGCTTACACAGGCGGCAGTGCTGCACAGCATAGGCCTGACAAGGCCCATATCCGCGGGGAGTGTCGTAAGCTCAGACGCCACGCCTCGGGCTTAACCGGCGGTTTGACACATGAACAAGCGTCCGTTTCCGGGGAGCAGGCAGAGCAGCACGAATGACCGAGTTTGGGTCGATACGCTCGACGCCGACCAAGCTACGGCCTAAAAGTGGGCAAGGTATCCGCCATCGACGGCAATTACCTGGCCCGTAATGTAGGAAGCTGCCGGCGAGGCGAGGAACACGACCGCTCCGGCGATCTCGGCAGGATGGCCCCAGCGGCCGAGTGACGTGCGCCTCGCAAGGTGCGCCGCGATCTCCTCGCTGGCCACCATCGGCGCATTGGCATTAGTCGCAAAATAGCCCGGCGCGACCGCGTTGACCGTGATCCCACGTGGGCCCAGTTCGGCAGCGAGCGCGCGGGTCAGCGCTTCAAGCCCGCCCTTGGTGGCGGTATAAGCGGCGTCACCAGCGCGCGCGATCTGTCCGGCAATTGATGTGATCGTAATAATCCGCCCACCTTCTCGCATTTGCGGTGCCACCATTCGCACGAGGTCAAACGGAGCGACAAGGTTTACTTCGAGCAGCCGGCGGAAAGCGGCGCGGTCGAGTTCAGCGAGGGGACGTCGATCGCGTAGACCCGCATTACTGACGAGTATGTCGATCGGACCGAGCGCTGTTACGGAATCGCGAAGGGCGCTCTCGTCCTCTAGGTCGACGACAATTGCCTTGGCATAGCCGCCCGCATCCACCAATTCGGCTACGACCGCTTCCAACCGCCCCCGGTCACGACCGTGAACTACCACTTCCGCACCAGTCTCAGCGAGGCTCCGAGCGATTGCGTGGCCGAGACCACCACCCGCGCCCGTGACAAGCGCGAGCCGCCCGGTCAGCGTTCTGCTCACTTGTCGGGCCGGCGACGGGATCATCGGGCTTCGCAGCCTGTGTTGTACCACCTAATCACGGACGGGAGCGGGCGGACGGGGCGACATCGGCATGCCGCACAGCAGCGCATGCTAAGATCAGCGTATCCCATTTCTCAACGACTCCGCTACCGGGAACCCGTATTTCTCGAGCCCCGCGACGACCTTCGGCAACCCCTCGGACTGCGCCCAGAACATCGGCCCGCCGCGGTACACCGGCCAGCCATAGCCATAGATCCACACCACATCGACGTCCGACGCGCGCTGCGCCTTGCCCTCTTCGAGGATCAGCGCGCCTTCGTTCACCATCGTGTAGAGCGTCCGCACGACGATCTCCTCGTCGCTGATCTCGCGCGGCGTTACGCCCGATTTCTTGCGGAAGTCGTCGATGATCTCGGTGACGCGCGCGGAGTTCGACGGCGTCCGCTTCTCGTCGTAATCGTAGAAGCCCGCCTTGGTCTTCTGGCCCCAGCGGTTCTCCGCCGCCAGCGCATCGCGGATGTTCTCGATCCGGCTCGGATCCCGGTGCCAGCCGATGTCGACGCCCGCCAAATCGCTCATCTGGAACGGCCCCATCGGCATCCCGAACGCGACATGGACCTTGTCGATCTGCTCCGGGCTCGCGCCTTCCAGCAGCAACTTGGTCGCCTCGACCTGCCGCGGCATCAGCATGCGGTTGCCGATGAACCCGTACGTAACGCCGGCAACGACAGCGACCTTCTTGATCTTCTTCGCGAGCGCCATGACCGTCGCCAGCACATCGTCAGCGGTCTTGTCGCCGCGCACCACCTCCAGCAATTTCATCACGTTGGCCGGCGAGAAGAAGTGCATCCCAACGACGTCCTCAGGCCGCTTGGTGCACGCGGCGATCGCGTCGATGTCGAGATACGAGGTGTTCGACGCCAGGATCGCGCCCGGCTTGGCGATCGCGTCGAGCTTGGTGAAGATCTCCTTCTTCACCTCCATCGTCTCGTACACGGCTTCGATGATCAGGTCGCACTCGGCCAGGTCGGCAAAGTCCAGCGTCGGCTTCAGCGCGCCCATCGCCTGCTCGACCTGCTCGGGCTTGATCCGGCCCTTCGCGGCGGTCGCCTCGTAGTTCTTGCGCACGACGCCGGTGCCGCGGTCGAGTGCGTCCTGTTGCATCTCGACGATCGTCACGGGGATGCCCGCCGACAGGAAGTTCATCGAGATGCCGCCGCCCATCGTGCCCGCGCCGATCACGCCGACGCGCTTGATCTCGCGCAGCTTGGTGTCGGCGGGGACGTCGTCGATCTTGGCGGCCTGGCGCTCGGCGAAGAAGATGTGGCGTTGTGCGGCGGATTGCACGCCCATCATGAGCTTCATGAACTCCTGTCGCTCGAAGGCGATGCCCTCTGCGAAGCTGGAGCGGTCCGCAGCCTTCTCGACACAGGCGATGTTGGCAGCCGGCGCGTCGAAGTTCCGGAAACGACGGGCGTTCTCCTTCTTGAACGCAGCCACGGCATCCGGATCGGCCTGCGCGGTCTTCTCGGACGCACGGGGCAGGGGACGCTTGGTCGCGATCTCGCGCGCGAATGCAACGGCGTCGGTCTCAAGCGAATCCTCGCCGACGATCTTGTCGATCAGGCCGGCGTCGAGCGCCTTCTTCGCCGAGATCGGATCGCCCTTCGCGGTCATCTCCAGCGCGAGCTTCACGCCGGCGATGCGCGGAATACGCTGCGTGCCACCCGCGCCGGGGAGCAGGCCGAGCTTCACTTCGGGCGTGCCGATCTTGGCCGAGGGGACGGCAACGCGGTAATGGCAACCGAGCATGACTTCGCAGCCGCCGCCGAGCGCCGTGCCGTGGATCGCCGCGACGACGGGCTTCGACGACGCCTCGATCATGTCGACGACGGTGGGCAGGCCGGGCTCGACCATCTCCTTGCCGAACTCGGTGATGTCCGCACCCGCAAAGAACGTACGGCCGTCGCAGCGGATCACCATCGCGGTGATGCTATCGTCGTTCACGCCTTCCTTGATCGCCGCCTCAAGGCCTTGGCGGACCGCGGCGCCGAGCGCGTTGACCGGCGGGTTGTTCGAGGTGATGACGAGCACGTCGTCATGGCGTTCGGAGCGGATCGGCGAAGTCATACAGTCTCCAGAATTTCTGTCGTTCAACGCGGTGTAGACAGGGCTAAGAAGCACCTTGGAATGTCGGTTTGCGTTTGCTCAGGAAGGCCGCGATGCCTTCGCGGCCTTCAGACCGTCGCGATTGACTTGCGATACTGCGTGCTTCGGCGTCGAGATGTGTTTCGAGCGGCGTGACCAGACTATCGAATAACAGACGCCGCGTTGCGCCCAGTGCCAATGTGGCGGAGGTCACCAACTTTTCGGCCAATGCCGTTGCCTCTTCTCTGAGGCTGCCGCCTTCTACGACGCGCGTCACAAGTCCCATCTTGGCGGCTTCGGTCGCCAAGACGCGTGTGTTGCAAAAGAATAGTTCCTGTGCCCGTCGCAATCCTACGAGACGTGGAACAAGCCAACTTGTACCGCCATCTGGCGACATTCCGAGTGCGGTATACGCCATCGTGAAATGGGCCTCGGGGGCTGCCAACACGATGTCACCGATGACGGCAAGCCCGATACCAGCACCCGCCGCTGGACCGTTGACTGCCGTAATGAGCGGCTTGTCCATTCGCGCCAAGCGAGTGATGGCGGCATGCAGATACGCAGTCGTCTGCTTGATGTGCGCGGGTAACGCATCACCCATTTTTGCAAAGCCGGCGACGTCCCCACCGGCACAGAACATGCGGCCGTTTCCGGTCAAGATGACGCACCGTATCGCCGGGTCTTCGTCACACTCGATCGTAGTCTCCATCAACGCCTTCGCCATCAGCACGTCTATCGCGTTGGCTGCGTCAGGGCGATCGAGGGTCAGCCAAGCCACCGGTCCAACGCGCTCGAACAGCAAGCCGTTCATGTTTGAACCGGACCTTGGGCGTCGCGCCAGTCGCGCTTGATCTTCTTGGCAAGGCTCCACTTATGGACCTCGGTGGGACCGTCGTAGATCCGAAAGGCGCGTACCTCGCGAAAGACTTGCGCGACGATCGTGTCGTCGGTCACGCCGGTGCCGCCCATGACCTGCACGCAACGATCGGCGATGCGCATCAACGCCTCGCTGACCGAAACCTTTGCCATCGAGCTTTCCACGGTACCAAGCGCGCCCGTATCGAGCACGTCGGCGCACCAATCGATCATCAGTTCGGCCTGTCTCAGATCGATCAGATTCTCGGCAAGCATGAAGCCGACCCCTTCGTGATCGACCAGCGGCTTGCCGAACGCGTGGCGGCGGCAGGCATAGTCGGTCGCGATCTCGTTCGCGCGGTCGCAGGCACCCAGCCACCGCATGCAATGGGTAAGCCGTGCGGGCGCCAGCCGAACTTGCGCGAGCTTGAAGCCGTCTCCCGGATTGCCAAGCATCTGGTCGGCCGGGATGCGCAGGTTTGTGACAGCGACAACCGAATGACCGCCCGGCATGGAACTGTCGATCGTATCGAGCACGCGTTCGATCGTGATCGCAGGATCGGGCAGGTCGACCAGGAACATCGTCGCACCTTCGTCGGCTTTCGCCATCACGATGCCGACCTTGGCACCGTCGGCGCCCGTGATGAACGCCTTGCGACCATTGACGACCCAGTGGTTTCCATCGCGCGTTGCGGTCGTGAGCATCATCGACGGATCCGAGCCGGCGCCACCATCGGCCGCTGGCTCCGTCATGAAGAAGGCGGATCGCGCCGTTCCGTCCACCAGCGGCGAGAGGAAGCGCGTCTTTTGCTCGGTGCTGGCGACCTTGCCGAGCAGATACATGTTGCCCTCGTCGGGTGCCATGACGTTGACCGCCAATGGCCCGAGTGGCGACAACCCGGAAGCGCGCAGCACCTTAGCCGTATCTCTATGCGACAGGTGGCTGCCGTCGGAAAGAATATGCGGGGTCAGGACTCCGGCCGCACGCGCCAGATTGCGCAACTCCTGGACGAGTTCGTCCGAAGGACCGTGCGCGTTACGCCGGGGATCGTGTTCGTACGGCACCACCTGGTCGCGAACGAAGCCTGCCACGGCTGCGGCAATGGTGGTGCCGCTCATCGGGGTGCCATCCGGATCGCACCGTCCAGGCGGATCACGTCGCCGTTGAGCATGGGATTGGTTAGGATCGCTTCGACCAACGCGGCATATTCGTCTGGTTTCCCGAGCCTGCTAGGGTGCGGCACCTGCGTTCCCAGCGAATCCTGCGCCGCTTGTGGCAGGCCCATGAGCATCGGCGTCAGGAAGATCCCGGGGGCGATCGTCATCACCCGGATGCGATGCTGCGCAAGGTCGCGAGCGATGGGGAGCGTCATGCCGACGACGCCACCCTTCGAGGCGGCATAGGCTGCCTGGCCTACCTGTCCGTCATAGGCGGCCACCGAAGCGGTGTTGACGATCACGCCGCGTTCCTCACCGATCGGCTCGGCCGCGACCAGTCTCGCCGAGAAGCGGGCAATCATAGCGAAGGTGCCTATCAGGTTGATCTCGACGGCGCGGCGGAAGGCGTCGAGCGGATGCGGAACGTTTTCTTTGCCGACGGTCTTGATCGCGGGCGCTACGCCGGCACAATTGACCAATATCCGGGCGACGCCGTGGGCCTGCTCCGCCTCGGCGAGTGCAGCTTCGATGGCGGCGTCGTCCGTTACGTCGACGATCTCGGCGCGCCCGCCGATTGCTGTGGCGTGAGACTCTGCGGCGTCACGATCCCGATCTACGATCGTTACCCTGGCCCCTCTGGCCGCGAGCATCGCAGCGGTGGCGCCGCCTAGTCCGGATGCGCCACCGGTGACGATGGCGGCTATGTCGTTGATCTTCAAGACTGTCTCCTATTGTGCGGTGGATCCGCCATCGACGACCAGTTCGGAGCCCGTCATGTAACGCGATCCGTCTCCGGCCAAGAAGACAATGGCGTCGGCTATCTCGTCCGGCGAGGCCTTGCGCCCAAGCGGCGTGTCCGCCAGCAGCGCGCGCTGTCCTTCCTCCGACGCGTGCGCTCCCGCTGTCAGGGGCGTGGCGACGTGTCCGGGGTGAATGGAGTTGGCGCGTACCCCGTTGCCCAAGGCCGCGCATTCGAGTGCAGTGGCCTTGGTGAACATGCGAACGCCGCCCTTTGCCGCACAGTAAGCGCCGGTGTTGGCGGCGCCCGCGATGCCGCGGATCGACGACATATTGACGATCGCACCGCCCGTCGGCGACTTCGCAAGCAGGGGCAGAAGATATTTGGTGCTGAGAAAGATACTGTCGAGGTTGACGGCCATGACCATCCGCCAGTGATCGAGCGTCGTATCGGCGATGGAACGGAAGGTCCCGAAGCCGGCGTTGTTCACCAGGATTTCGAGATGCCCGATCTCATTGGCAATGGTCCGCGCCACGTCGATCCATCCGGCTTCGTCGGTGACGTCGAGCGTGACGGTGCGGTGCGCACCTGCCGGCAGGTCTTCCAGCGCGCTAGGCAAGGCGTCTGCTGTTCGATCGACGAGAATAACGGTCGCACCGTGTTCGGCCATGCGACGGGCGGTAGCGCGCCCGATGCCCGACGCTGCGCCGGTGACCAGGGCAACGCGGTTTTCCAATTCTCTCATCACGTCGATTGCCGGTCGTTCGTCATAGCCTGACATCCTTCTCGATTATCGCCGTCACGAATAATCGACCGTACGGTCGGTCGTCAACTGTTGTCAGCGTCCGGATGGTCGTTAAGAAGGGCGGTACACAGGCCGCACCAAGGCTCATCGGCTTCTGCTTGAAGGAGAAAGACGTGACTCGCGACGCCCCCGAAGACAATCCGCTGCTTTCAAGCGGGCGACTGCGCTCCAACGCGCCGAAGACCGTCGCGGGTTATGCGCGGTTTCGTAAGGTGGTCGAGGAGGACGGTGCGCTGCCGGCTTCGCTCAAGCGTCTGTTTGTCGCCGCGGCCGCTTGTACGAAAGGCTATGAGGCGATGGCTCGACGGGAATTGGCGCAGGCCGCGACCGCTGGGCTGACGAGCGAGCATGCCGCCGCGGCGATGACGATTTTGTCGAGTTCGCGAGGCGAGGGGGCGGCGCTCCGTTTCGCCGAAGTGCTGAGCGTGACCTATCCCGACGATGCCGTGATCGAGGCCGATGAGCAGCCGGTTGAGGTCGAGGAGGGAGACGCGGAAGGCAATTTCATCAAGTATTTCGGTACGGTGCCGCCATCGCTTCGGCTGTTGCTTGATCTCGTGCCCACCGGCGCCGACGCCTATTATCTCATGCGTGAGGGGACGCTGTCGGGGACCGCATTGGAGCCGGCTCATGCGGAACTCCTGCTCGTGACCGTGCTCGCCGCGGACTATAGTAACTGGGCGTCCGTTCACATCGATGGCGCACGAAAGGCGGGCGCGACCGAGGCCCAGATCGCCGAAGCCATCCTCTGCGCGGTCCCGGTCGCCGGGTTGTCGGCATGGGTGATCGGCGCAACCGCGATGGAAGCGCCAAAGGGCGGTTAACAGGCCAAGGCTGCTCGGATGCATGGACGCACGCGCTCGAACGGCATACGAACGACAACTGATAGACAACAGGATACGACACCGCATGCCGGCAAAGACGACCAAGGTTCGCACGGAAGCGCATGATGAGAAGCGTATTGCGATCATCGAGCATTGCGCCGGCCTGTTCGACAAAGTCGGGTATCACAATACGTCGATGCAGATGCTCGCGGACGAGGTCGGCATGGGAAAGCCGACCCTGTACCATTACTTCCCGAGCAAGATTTCCATTCTGTACGCGATCCACGATACGCATATCCAGGCCTTGCTTGCCGGGCTTACGGTGGAGGAGGGCTCCGATCCGGTACCGTCGCTACGCGCGGCGTGCGTCGGCATCCTGACTCAGATCGCCAACCACCCGGGCTATGTTCGTGCTTTCATGGACAATTACGGTGATCTGGAAGGGGAAATGCGCGATGCTATCCGCCAGGCAAGACGCGATTATTTCGCCCGCGTGAAGGGCTTGATCGAGGCCGGCATAGCGAGCGGCGAATTCCGCAGCGTCAATTCGACCATTACGACCTACGGCTTCCTGGGCATGTGCAACTGGGCGTATAAATGGTACCCGCCGCTGGCCCCGACACAGACGCCGGAGCAAGTCGCGGATGCGCTATGCCAACCCTTCTTCGACGGGCTCAAGACCAACCCATCGCAGGGGTAACGCGCCGGCGGCGATCCTGTTAGACCCCGTCCATGTACGACCGATCGCGACCTGATCCTCACCGTGTTTATGCTTGGACGGTGAGTCCCTCCACGCTGCCATGCTGATCGACGACAATATCCTCGACGCGGTACGGATACAGACGTCCGCAGACATACGTCCGGCTGCCGAGGCGCTGCGCGATGCGGTGAGCGAGCGCACCGGGCTACTCGTCAACATCACGCACAATATCGCCACCTCGACGCCGATGAAGGATGTGGACGGCCGCGTACTCGCCGGCGATGTCTTCACGCCGGGCGAGGCTGGGGCGTTATGGTGGGAAGTACCCCTGCTCGGACTGACGTCGCCTTTGCCCAAGGCGTGTCGGCTGGAGGGGGAACCGTTCTGGTGCAACAGAAGCGGCATTTATTCGCGGTCGCGCAATCGTGCGCTGGAAGCGCTCGACCTCTCCGATTTTGAGGCGCGGGCGTTCACGCGCGCGGCGATCGTGGCGCCGGTGCATCTCCCGTTCGGTCAGATCGGCGCTGCAAGCTTCGTCCATCATGATCATGACGTGGAGGACCTGAGCGCGATCTTCGGCGCGCATGACGAGGCACTGGCGCTGCTCGCGAGAATCTTCATCACCAGCTACGTCAAGGCGACAGAACATCCACGCGAGCAGCTAGCGGGAGTGGCCCTGACGAAGCGGGAGGTAGAGTGTCTGCGTTGGGCGGGGGCAGGCAAGACCAACGACGATATCGCGATCATCCTTGGCCTGAAGCGCACCACCATCCGCTTTCACATCCGCTCCGCCGCGCAGAAGCTCGATGCCGTCAATCGCGACCAGGCGCTGTTCAAGGCGGCGCAGCTCGGCTTTCTCGGCAAGGTGCGCTGACACAAAGGTCAGCGGCGTATCATAGGCAATGCCGCTAGTCTCTCGAACTAAGGAGAGAGATATGCTGGATGCACCGCAGAAAGATGCGCCCCTGATCGACGATCGCTTGCTTGTCCGCGATCGAGAGGGCGACGTCGCCTTGTTGGCGGGTCGCGATCGCATGACGGGCGCGATCGCCTTTCCGCTACCCGATGACGAGGACCGTTTTGAAACGGTAACCTTGCCCCGCGAAGGCCGTTTGTGGTCGTGGACGGTGCAGCGCTTCCGTCCCAAGTCGCCGCCCTATGCGGGACCCGAAGCGTTCGAACCCTATGCGGTCGGCTATGTGGCTCTGGGTGAAGCATTGATCGTCGAGGGTCGGTTGACCGGCGCACCGATCGACCGGATCGCGATCGACATGCCGATGACGCTGGTGGCGCAGGCCTTTACGCGAATGGATGGCGAGGTTCGTACGACCTTCGCTTTCGCGCCAACGGGGATCGCGGCATGAGCGACGTCTTCATCGTCGGTGCTGGCATCCACCCGTTCGGCCGTACGCCGGGGCGCAGCGGCTTGCAGCAGGGGGCGTTCGCGGTGCGCGCGGCACTCGCCGAGGCGGGTCTTGCCTGGCCCGACGTGCAGTTCGCGTATGGTGGATCGGATGCTGCGGGCAAAGCCGACACGATGGTCTCCGATCTGGGACTGACCGGCTTGCAGTTCATCAACGTGTCGAACGGGTGCGCGACCGGCGGCTCGGCGATGTTCGGCGCGTATACGACGATCAAGTCAGGCGAATTCGACCTGGGTATCGCCGTCGGCTTCGACAAGCATCCGCGCGGTGCCTTCGATCCGAAGCCTGCCGATTGGGGCCTGCCCGAATGGTATGGCGAGACTGGCCTGATGCTGACCACGCAGTTCTTCGCGATGAAGATCCAGCGGTACATGGCAGCTTACGGCATTACGCCACCGACGCTCGCGGCGGTCGCCGAGAAGGCGTTCGCAAATGGTGCGCTGACCGAGCATGCATGGCGGCGCGAACCGGTCGATGCGGACATGATCCTGCAATCGACGATGGTGAGCGATCCACTGACCAAGTTCATGTTCTGCTCGCCCGGCGAAGGCGCGGTCGCTCTGATCTTTGCCAGTGGCAAGCGCGCACGCGAACTGGGATTGCCGATGGTGCGGCTTCGTGCGGCCGCGGTCCGAAGCCGACCGCCGGGGTCGTTCGAGGTCTTTTCGCCGGCGCTGGCAATCGATCGTGGGCCATCGCCCACCGAGATCGCCTCGCGCGCCGCATATGAGATGGCCGGGGTCGGTCCTGCCGATATCAGCGTCGCGCAGTTGCAGGATACCGAAAGCGGCGCAGAGATCATGCACATGGCCGAGAACGGTTTCTGCGCCGACGGCGAGCAGGAACGATGGCTAGCCGAGGGACGCACGCGGATCGGCGGTGCGCTGCCGGTCAACACCGATGGCGGTTGCCTCGCGTGCGGGGAGCCGGTCGGCGCCTCGGGGTTGCGGCAGGTGTACGAGAATTACCGCCAGCTGACCGGCCAGGCCGGCGCGCGGCAGGTGCCGGGCAGCCCCCGGTTGGGCTATAGTCACGTCTATGGCGCCCCCGGCGTCTCGGGCGTCGCGATCGTGGAGCGCGCGTGATGGATCTTTCGCTATCCCCGGAACAGCAGGCTTTCCGTACGGAGGTGCGGTCGTTTCTGCAGGACGCGCTGACGCCGGCGATGCGGCAGGGCGCAACCCTGACGTCGGGCGTGTTCGCCGAACCCGATGTGTATCTCGCGTGGCAGGCGGCGTTGAACGCCAAGGGCTGGCTTGTCTATTTCTGGCCTAAGGCAGCGGGTGGTCCGGGATGGGATGCCGTGCGCCGCTGGATATTCGAGACCGAATGCACGGCCGCGGGCGCACCGATCCTGCCCGGTATGGGACTGAAGCTGGTCGGGCCTGTCCTGTATACCTATGGCAGCGATGAGCAGCAGGAGCGGTTTCTGCCCGCATTGCGCAGCGGCGAGCACATCTGGGCGCAGGGCTTTTCGGAACCGGGGTCAGGCTCGGACCTCGCCTCGCTTCGCACGCGCGCGGTGCGCGAAGGCGACGATTATGTCGTTTCGGGTCAGAAGATCTGGACCACGCAGGCGCAATTCGCGAACTGGATGTTCGCGCTGGTACGCACCGACGCCACCGTCAAGGCGCAGCGCGGCATCTCGTTCCTGCTGATCGACATGGCATCGCCCGGTGTTACCGTCCGACCGATCCTGAGCGCATCGGGAGACCATGAACTCAACGAGGTCTTTCTCGAAGACGTCCGTGTCCCCGTCGCGAACCTGGTCGGCGAGGAAGGGCAGGGGTGGACGATCGCCAAGTTCCTGCTCGAGAACGAGCGCGGTGGTACCGGCTATGCGCTGCAACTGCTGGCCGATCTCGACCGTCTGACACGCGCCACGACGCTGACCGGCGAACTTGCGGATCGCGCCGTACGGCTGCGGCTGGAGGCGGAAGCGCTCGAGATGACCGAGTTGCGCACGTTGCTGGAGATCGAGCAGGGCAATCCACCGCATGCGCGTAGCCTCGCGGTGAAACTCATCGCCTCCGAAGTGCGCCAGGGGATCGAGGGTCTTGCGATCGACGCGTTCGGCATGGCGAGCTTGCAACTCCCCGCCGAACGCCCGTTCCACGCCGCCGACGCGCCCGCACTGGTCGGTCCGCCCGAGGCCAGCTTGGCCGCCGCACGCTATCTCAATGCGCGGGCGTGGTCGATCTTCGGCGGCACCAGCGAAATCCAGCTCACCATCATTGCCAAGGCCGCCGTCGGCCTCTGACCATCGAAGGACCATTTTCATGCCAGAAGCTTTCATCGTATCCGCGAAACGTACTCCCGGTGGCCGTCGCAATGGCAGGCTTGCAGGGATTCACCCTGCCGACCTGGGTGCGACGATACTCGACGCCATCATCGCCGAGACCGGTGTCGATCCAGCGACGATCGACGACGTCATCATCGGCTGCGTCAGCCAGATCGGCGAGCAGACCTTCGCACTTGGCCGTAACGTCGTCCTTGCGTCGTCACTGCCCGACAGCGTGCCTGCCGTTACGATCGATCGTCAATGCGGCAGCTCGCAGCAGGCGCTGCACTTCGCGGCTCAAGCGGTGATGTCTGGCACGCAGGATCTGGTGATCGCCGGCGGCGTCGAGAGCATGTCCCGCGTCCATATGGGATCGCCCGTGGCGCTGGCCGCCAAGGCCGGCATGGGTGGCAGTCCCTTCTCGGCGAAGATCCTGGAACGCTACGGCGTCGAGGGCTTCAGCCAGTTCACCGGTGCACAGATGATCGCCGACAAATACGGTTTCGACCGCGCTGCGATGGACGCCTATGCGCTGGAAAGCCACCGCAAGGCGGTAGCCGCTCGCGCGTCCGGCGCCTTCGCTGCCGAGATCGTTCCGGTCACGACGATCGATGTGGATGGCAAATCGGTCGTGCATGATCATGACGAGGGCGTACGTGCCGACGCGTCGCTCGAGTCGATCGGTTCGGTCAAGCTCTTGAGCGAGAAGGGCACCTTGTCCGCGGCGACCGCCAGCCAGATCTGCGACGGTGCCAGCGGTGTCCTCGTCGCCTCCGCCGAAGCGGTTCGGACGCATGGCCTGACGCCGCTCGCGCGCATCCACAACCTCACCGTGACGGCGGGCGATCCGGTCATCATGCTGGAGGAGCCTATCTCCGCGACCCGTCGTGCGCTGCAGCGTGCGGGCATGACGCTGGATCAGATCGACCTGTTCGAGGTGAACGAGGCATTCGCATCAATCCCGATGGCGTGGCTGTCCGCGCTCGGTGCCGATCCAGCACGGCTCAACGTGAATGGCGGTGCCATCGCCCTTGGCCATCCGCTGGGTGCGACGGGCACGAAGCTGATGGCGACTCTCGTTCATGCGCTGCATGCGCGCGGTGGGCGGTACGGTTTGCAGACGATGTGCGAGGGCGGGGGCATTGCCAACGTCACGATCGTGGAGCGGGTGTGACATGAACATCACCCCCAGCGAGGAACAGGTCCTGTTGCGCGATACCGTCGGCCGTTTTCTGGCGGATCGGACGGACTCCGCGACGGCGGGCGAGGGGCCGATCTTGCAGGACGACTGGCGTGCGCTGGGCGAACTGGGACTGTTCGGCTTCCTGTTGCCCGAAGCAGCGGGTGGCCTGGGCGGCGGTCCGCAGGACGTGATGATCGTTGCGGAAGAATTCGGTCGCGCGCTTGCGATCACGCCACTAGCCGAGGGGATCGTCGGCGCCGCGGATGCGATCGCCCGTGGGGGCGACGCCGCGGCGATCGAGACATGGGTAGCACCGGCGATGACGGGCGATCACGTGCTCGCCGTCGCGGTGGCCGATGTCTCGAACGATGGCCCGCGGCTGACGGGACGTGCGGATTTTGTATTGTCCGCAGTCGATGCAGCCGCACTGGTCGTGATAGGCGACGGTGCGACCTGGCTCGTCGAACGCGACGCCGAGGGGCTTTCGATCGACCCGGTGCGGCTGATCGACGGATCGGCTGCCGGCATGATGCGGTTTGACGGCACGCCCGCTCTGGCCCTGACGCAAGGGGACGGCGATACGACCCTGGCAATGATTCGCCTTTGCCACGTCGCCGAATTGGTGGGGGCAATGTCCACGCTGTACGAGCAGACCGTGGAGTATGTGCGCCAGCGCCAGCAGTTCGGCGTCGCGATCGGCACCTTTCAGGTCGTTCAGCACAAGTTGGCGCGGATGTTCGTCGCGCTTGAACAGGCGCGATCGCTCATGCTGAAAGCGGCGATCGTCGACCGCGATGATGCCGGGTTCGTGCGTGGCGTGCTGGGCGCCAAGGCCTATGTCGCGGACGCCGCACAGCGGCTTGCCGAGGAGGCGGTGCACCTTCACGGCGGCATGGGCGTGACCGACGAACTTCCAGTCGGACGCGGCCTGCGCCGGGTCATTCTATTGGCACGTGTATTCGGCAGTGCCAGTGAGGCGCGCGTGGCGCTCGCGGCGTGACGTTCAACCGCAAATGGACTTTGGCCAAGCGGCCCGACGGGCGCGTCGCGACGAGCGATTTTGCCATGCTGACCGAGCCGTTCACGCCTCCCGCGCTGGACGAAGGCGAAGTGTTGGTCCGCAACCATATCTTCGCTGTGGCTCCGACGATCCGCAACTGGCTGAACGCCGGCCCCGCAAGCTATCGCGGCTCGATCCCGATCGGCGGCACGATCGCCGGCATGACAGCCTGTGAGGTCGTGCAGTCGAGCCATCCGGATCATCCCGTTGGCACCCGGATGGTCGCGATGGCGCGGTGGGAGGACTGGAGCGTGCTGCGTCCGGATACAGCGCCCGTTCCGCCGTTTCCGATACCTGCCGACGTGACACTCATCGAGGCGCTTGGCCTGTATTCACCGAACAGCCTGACGGCCTATTTCGGGTTGCTGGACATCGGACGGCCTCTGGCGGGCGAAACCGTCGTCGTGTCAGGCGCGGCAGGATCGGTTGGCTCGCTGGTGTGCCAGATCGCGGGGATAGTAGGCTGTCGCGTGATCGGTATCGCAGGGGGTCCCGACAAATGTCGCAAGCTGGTCGAAGAACTCGGTGCGACGGCAGCGATCGACTATCGCAACGATGACGTTCCGGCCCGCTTGGCTGAACTGTGCCCCGGCGGCATCGACGTGTTCTTCGACAATGTCGGTGGCGAGCAACTCGAGGCTGCGGCGAACGCGATGGCCGATTTTGGCCGTATCGTCTTGTGTGGGCAAATATCATCCTACGACCGGGCGGGCGGCGCTCCAGGGCCGCGAGACATGATGAAGCTGGTCTATGGCCGCATTCGCATGGAAGGGTTCGTAGTCGGTGATTTCGTCGGTCGCGCTGCTGTTGCGCGCGCGAAGTTGCGGGATTGGGCTGACGAGGGCCGGCTCACCGTCCGCGTCGACCAGCGCGCCGGGTTCGAGCGTCTGCCCGAAGCGTTCGTCGCACTGTTTGACGGAGGTAATGACGGGACGCTGCTGGTCACGGCGTGACGCGTCAGCCCGCGGTCTGGCCGCCGTCGATCGTCACCTCCGCACCCGTGATATAGGCGGCGGCGTCGCTTGCGAGAAAGACGATAGCGTCGGCGACTTCCTCCGCAGTCCCCGCGCGACCGAGCGGGATGTCCGCCAATCGCCTGGCAGACGCAGCGGGATCGTTGAATACCGCACGCGATAGCGGGGTGTCGATCAGGCCGGGATTGACCGTATTGACGCGCACGCCGTTGCCGAGCGCCGCGAACTCCAACGCGGCCGCCTTGCCGAACATGCGCGCCGCACCTTTTGCCGCGCTATACGAACCCGATCCCGGCCCCGAAGTCATGCCCCGGATCGACGCGACGTTGACGATCGCACCGGATCCCGACGCGGCAAGCATCGGCAGCACCGCGCGCGTGCCGAGGAACAGTGCGTCGACATTGACCGCGCGGATCTCGCGCCACTCGGCAAGGCTGGTATCGGCGAGCATACGGAAATGACCCCGCCCGGCGTTGTTGATCAGGACGTCCAACCCGCCGGCCGTGGCGATGCGACTGGCGGCGTCCGCCCAGTCATCTTCGTTCGTGACGTCGAGCACGATGGCACGATCGCGGCGGGCAAGGGGGAGATCACCGCACGCAGACGCGAGCGCGCGTTCGTCTCGGTCGGCGAGCCATACATCGGCCCCGTGCTCGAGGAAGCGACCCGCGGTAGCGAGGCCGATACCCATTGCCGCACCGGATATCAGTACAGAGCGGCCGACGAAGCTCATCCCGCCGACGTGACCGCCAATCCGGCATCCTTGCGGCTCATGTCGACGATGCTCTCGAAATGGGGGTTCGTCCGGGACAGGATCGCATCGGCACGCGCGCGGATTGCGGGATCGAACGCGTCGGTCGTCGTCGCGTAGAAGCGGTTTTGTCGGATCGCGTCGAAGGCGATGGTGGCGGTCTGTTCGGCAGTAAGTGCGCCGCGATAGAGATCGTCGCGCATCGCTTCCAGAGCGGCGGACTCGCTGGGCGGACCATCTGGCCCCGCCAACGCTTGCGGACGAGACCGCTCGGCATCGTAGATCCGCGTCGCTACCAGGCCGGGCAGAAGCAGCGTGACACCGATCGCAGCCTCCATTTCCTGCAAGCCCGCATACAGGGCCTCGGTCGCGCGGACCACGGCGTGCTTCGCCGCGCCATAACAGGCCGATCCCGACCCGCTGACCAGCCCGGCGACCGACGCCGTGTTCATGATATGCGCAGGCGCTTCCGCCGCCAATAGACGGGGCACGAACACGCGCATGCCGTTCAATACGCCCCCCAAATTAACGCCGAGCGACCATTGCCAGTCGTTTTCGGTATATTCCCACACACGTCGATGACGCCCACCAGGCACGATCCCGGCGTTGTTGCAGAGCACGCCGACACGGCCGAACCGGGCCTCCGCAGCATCGGCGAGCGCGGTGACGTCGGCTTCGGACGACACGTCGCAACGCAGCGCGATCGCACGATCGACTCCGATCTCGTCGGCGACCGCCTGCGCCTCTTCGACCGCGATATCCGCGAGCACGACGTTCATGCCCAATGTCGCTGCATGGCGCGCAAGTGCAGCGCCGATTCCGCTGCCGCCACCCGTAATGACAGCACAGCCGTTCGACCAATCGCTCATTTTGCCAAATCCTTTTTGTAATAGCGGGCGGCGAGAAGGAAGCATGACCCTGCGAAGATTCCGACGAAGGACATCGCCGCCATCGCATAGCGCAACGACTGGTCGCCCATGCCGATGACGTCGCTCAGGACGCCCGTCAGCCATGGTCCAAGACCGAGCCCGATGAGATTGACCGACAGCAACAGGATCGACGACGTGAATGCCCGCATCGATGCCGGCACCAGCGTCTGGGTCATCGCGATGATCGGCGCGTAGTAGAAGAACAGCAGCATGACCGTCATCGCGCACGCGATCAGCGATACCGTGGTCGATGGCGACAACAGCTGGACGAGTGCGGCAGGCGTGACCGCGATCAGAGCAATCCCGGTCAATACCGGCCGGAGATGAGGCTTGTCGGCCCCGATACGATCGGTCAGCCACCCTCCCAGGAAAATACCGATTGCGCCGCCAAGACCTGTCATCAGCGACAGCGCAGTTGCGACGTCACCAAGCGCCATGCCGTGCAGCCGCGTATAGAATGGCGCATTCCAGTTGAGCGCAACACTGAGCACGACGTTGTTCAGCGCGCCACCGGCGAACAGCAGCAAAAGGCTCGGCCGTCGCGCCATCAGCGCCAGCCCGTCGCGCCACGGCATGGCGTCGGGGGCGGGCCCGGCATCGTAGCGCCCGCGAACCGGTTCCCGGAGCATCATCAGGACGATCGGTGCCAGCACGACGCCGATCCCTCCGATAATCCACAAAGCGGCCCGCCAGTCGATCGCCTGGGCGAGCCAGCCGCCCGACAGATACCCCAGCATGACCCCAATCGGGAGTGCGAGCCCCCAGATACCGAGCGCCGTCGCCCGGCGCTCCGGCGGATAATAGTCGGCAATCATCGAATGGCTTGCGGGAATGCTGCCTGCCTCTCCCAGCGCCACGCCAATGCGAAAGAAAACTAGCATGGCAAAGCTGCCAGCGAACCCGCTTACCGCAGTCATCGCGCTCCACAGCAACAACGATCCCGCAATCACGATCCTGCGACTGTACCGATCGGCCAGCCGCGCGATCGGCACGCCGAGCGTGGAATAGAACAGGGCGAACGTCAGCCCGGTCAACGCGCCGAGCTGAGCATCGCTGAGGGACAGGTCGCGCTTGATCGGCACCTGCAAGATCGAGATCACCGTCCGATCGAGATAGTTGAACACCGACACCACGATCAGCACCAACAATGCGATCCGTCGTGATGCCGTCGTCGGGGTATCTGCGGCCTGTCCCATCATATCATTTCCCATATCGTATCGTCAGGGTCGCACCGATCGTTCGCGGTGCGCCGACGGTGATCCGTTCAACGTCAAGGTTGCCCAAGCCACCTGCAGCGGCAACTTCGGCGCGCGACACATGATAGAAGTTATACTGGAGACCGTTGGTGGCATATTGCTTGTCAAACAGATTGCGCGCCCAGACACGGATATCCCAGTCGGCGGCGGCCGGTTTGAAAGTCAAAGAAGTATTGGCAACATTCTTGCGCTCGGTCAGTCGTACTGCGGGCTGGCCAAGTCCGGTTGAGGTAACCTGAAACGGGCTGGCGAACTTCGTATCAAAGTGAAAGATCACCGAAGCGCCGCTCGCAAGATCGGCAGTATAATCGAGAAGGGCAGTGAAATCATGCTTCGGCGTGAATGGAGCCTGGTTCCCGGTACAATTCAAACCTGCTGCAGTGCATCCGGCGAAACTTGCATAAAAAGCGTCGGTGTAAGCATAATTGGCGCCAATCGACAGGTTGGACGTCGGACGTACCACTGCCTCGACCTCGACGCCGCGAGACCGAAGCTTCCCTGCATTCGAGTCTTGAAACACGCCGTCCACCTGTGACCGCACTTGGAGATTGGCCGTGTCGGCGTGGAAGGCAGCGATATTGATGGTGAGCGCACGATTGAAGAGATCGGTCTTTGTGCCGACCTCATAGCTCCACGTCGTTTGGGCGCGCAGCGGAGTAGCAGCAGCCAGCGGCGTTCGGACGTTGAACGACCAGCCGCCACCCTGAAAGCCCCGCGACGCCGATGCGTAAAACAGGCTGCCACGGAATGGGTGATACTCCGCGATGACGCGCGGGGTCCAACCTTTCCAGCTGTCGACCGCATCGTCATTGGCCGGCAGTTGCTGGAAGTAAGGACCGCCCTGGAACGGAGACGATCCGATATGCTGCGTGTAGCCCGTTTTGCGCTCGTAGCTGTAACGAAGGCCGGCGGTCAGCGACAATTTGTCCGTGAACTTGTATTTTCCCTCGGCATACGGTCCGAAGCTGCGATTCTCGATCTGTCCCTCGAACGTCTGACCTGGCGTATATCGACCCGCATTGAGGACCGAGAAGAAGAGGTTCGGATCGCGACCGTCGAAACCGAACGTGATTTTGTGGTTCAAGTCCTCATAGCCGAAATATGCGCCCGCGACGAAATCGAAGGGGCCGCCAAGGTCTGATGTGACCCGGAATTCCTGACTTACCTGCCACTCGTCGTTCGTGTTGAGTGAAGGAAAGTTGACGGGGTTCGGGCCTCCATCGGCGTCTTCGGCAAGCCTCGACTTCAGGTATCGGTATCCCGTGATCGAACTGATCTGTCCGATGGCGGTCTCGTAACTCGCATTGAGCAACGCGGTGCCGATCGTACGCCGCGTGAACCCATCGTCATCGAGAAGCACTTTGTGAAGATTGCCGTTCGTTCGTTCTTGTACCGATGCCGTCAGGGCGCCGTCGCCGACTATGGTAGGGCCATCGCCGGACCCAACGCGGCGTAGGTAGGAGCCGCTCGCGACGATGTTCCATTTCTCGTTGGGCCGCCAGCGAACAGACGCCCGATAGGAAGATACCTTGTTATTCGCGAGGTAGTTGTCGGTGATCAAATTGTGCTGATATCCGCCAACCGACTTCACGCTGTAAGCGAAACGTCCGGCGAGAGTTTCCGATATCGGTACGTTGATGAATCCGTCAGCCTCCAACCCGCCGCGTCCGCCTTTATAGGTCACTCCAGTCAACGTCGCGCGGCCGCTGCTGACGCCAATCTCGGCCATGTTGTTGGTGACTACGAGTGCGCCGCCCACGGCATTGCGACCGAAGGTCGTTCCTTGCGGTCCGCGAAGTATCGACACCTGGGAGACGTCATAGAGATTGGCGTCGAACGACGCGAGCGTCCCGTAGAATATGTCGTCGATATACACCCCGACCGGACTTTCCAGACCGGGTGAATCGTTGATGGTACCCTGACCTCGGATTTGTACCGTAACGACCGATGTACCTTTGACCGGTACGAAGGTGGGGCCAGGTGCGATCTTCACGATCTCGGCGAAATTGTCGACCTTGCGAGCCTGAATTTGCTCTTCCCCCAGCGCGCTGACGGCGATCGGTACATTCTGGAGACGTTCGGACCGCCGCGTCGCGGTGACGATGATGTCGCCGGCGATGCCAGTTGCCGCTGTTGCCTGCGGCGTCGGTACCGCGTCCGTCACGCTGCCGGCCGGGGGGGCTGGCGTAGTCGGAATAACGGGTTCCTGTTCCCCGGGCGTCGTGGTGCCGGCGGCTTGGGAATAAGCCGTCATCGGAGTAAGCAGGGCCAGCGTCGAAACACCTAGCGCCAACGGAATCATCGATCGCGTCATATAATCCTCTCCTTTATATCGTCCGATCTGTTGTCGGATCTGATGGTCGCTTGTTTCGCTCCGTAGTCAGATGGTCGCTGTGACCCGACGGTAGGTTTCGGGCCGCGAAAGGAAGGTCAGCCTGCGCCGGCCTCGCGCGCTGAGTGCCATGCGGCCAAGGCGAGGGGACGGATCCGCTGGATGATTTCGCCTGCATTGGCGGCGGTCTGCACACCGTCTCGCGCGCGCCCGGCGATGCCCTGCAAGATGGCCGCAACCCGGAACAGGTTGAACGCGGTGTAGAAGGGATGCGTGGGGTCGACGTCGAACCCTGTGCGTTCGCAATACGTCCGGGCATAAGCCTCGGGCGTCGGGATACCGAGGGCCGTCAGGTCGGCGCCGCGCAACGTTCCGCGGACATCAACCCCCTCGGGGCGAAACCACTCCATCATGTGATAGGTCAGGTCCCCGAGCGGATCCCCCAACGTCGACAGTTCCCAGTCGATCACCGCCGCGACGCGGGGTTCGGTCGGGTGGATCAGCAAATTGTGGAACGAATAGTCGCCGTGGATGATCGTCGTGCGTTCGTCGCTTGGCGGAATGGCCCCTGGCAGCCACTCGGCCAGCCAGTCCATTTCCGGTATATCGACCGTCCGTGACGCCTCGTATTGGCGCGTCCAGCGTGAGATTTGACGGACGAAATAATTTCCCGGGCGACCATAGTCGGCAAGACCGAGCGCCGCATAATCAACGCGATGAAGTCGGGCGAGCGTGTCGTTTGCGGAATCATACACCGCCGCGCGCTCGGCCGGGGACAATTGCGGCATGCGGGGGTCCCAGAAGCCGCGGCCGGGTACATGTCGCATGACGTAGAACATTGTGCCGATGACATCGAGGTCCTCGCACAGCACCAGCGGTTCGGGAACGGGCAGCCCCGCTTCGAACAGCGCGCGCGTAATGCGATATTCGCGATCCACCGCATGCGCCGACGCGAGCAGGACGCCAGCCGGCTTCCGGCGCAATACATATTTGGCATCCGGAGTCGTCAGCAGGAATGTCGGATTGGACTGGCCGCCCTGAAACTGATCGACGGCCATGGGACCAGAAAACCCAGGTACTGCCCCAACGAGGTAACGCTCCAGCGTCGCCTCGTCGAACTGGGTACCAGGCACGACTGCTTCGGTCTGGCCGATCGTTGCAGCGGGAGCACTCATGCCGCCAACTCCCCACGGTACTTGTCGAATTCCATGCGTGCGAGCTGACGTTCGTGCACTTCGTCGGGGCCGTCGGTCAGACGGACGATGCGGGTGTTCGCCCACAACTCGGCCAATCCGAAATCGTCACTGACGCCTCCACCGCCATGCGCCTGAATGGCATCGTCGACGATTTGCTGCGCCATGCGGGGCGCGGCGATCTTGATCATCGCGATTTCCGCGCGGGCGGCCTTGTTGCCCACGGTGTCCATCATGTCGGCCGCCTTCAGGCATAGGAGGCGCGTCATCTCGATCTCGCAACGCGCGCGCGCGATCCGCTCTTCCCACACCGAATGTTCGGCGATAGCCTTGCCGAACGTATGGCGGGTCAGGAGTCGCCGGCACATCTTTTCGAGCGCCACCTCCATCGTCGCAATGTTGCGCATGGTATGATGGATTCGGCCGGGCCCGAGGCGGCCCTGCGCGATCTCGAAGCCGCGTCCCTCGCCGAGCAGCATGTTGTCGACGGGCACGCGAACGTCCTCGAGCAATACCTCGAAATGGCCGTGCGGCGCGTGATCGTAACCGAATACGGGCAGGTGGCGCAGCAAGGTCACGCCCGGCGTGTCGCGCGGCACCAGGATCATCGATTGCTGTTTATAGGCCGCCGCGTCGGGGTCGGTCTTGCCCATGAGAATGAAGAAGTCGCACTTGGGATGGCCCGCACCGGACGACCACCATTTACGGCCGTTGATGACATACTCATCGCCATCGCGGCGGATCGCGGTCTGTATGTTGCGCGCGTCGGACGAGGCGACGGCGGGTTCGGTCATCAGGAACGCAGACCGCGTGATCCCGTCACGCAGCGGCACCATGAAACGTGCCTTTTGTGCAGGCGTACCATACCGGTGAAGCACCTCGAAATTGCCGGTGTCGGGCGCCATGCAATTGAAGACTTCGCTCGCGAATGACACGCGACCCATCAGCTCCGCGATCGGGGCATAATCGAGGTTCGTCAGCCCGGGACTGGTGAAGAATTCGTCGTCATGCTCCGAAGGGGGCATAAAGAAATTCCACAATCCTTCGTCGCGGGCTTTGGCTTTAAGCTCTTCGAATATTGGCGGAATATCGTTCCAGCGATCGATTTTCGCGGCTTGCTCGTGATAAACAGGAACGGCAGGAATGATATGCTCGTCCATGAATGCGCGGACACGGCCCATCCAGGCCTGCGATCGATCCGAATGCTCGAAATTCATGCGGCTACCCCTGCCTAACAACTAAATCATCACTCAATCGACCGGTCGGTCGTGTACTGATAAAGCTATTCGACCGACCGGTCGGCTGTCAACCGGTCTTGTGGCGCCTGGGGCGGAACATGGACGCGCAAAATCGCCGGGTTCGGCAGATATCGATTAGTGAAATCCATTGACCAATTAGACAGGCGACCGTCCGGTCGGACGGTGCTTAGACACTGACGTTGGAGTATCGGTTCGGCAGGATGGTAATCGCGACCACCGGACCGCCAACCAAGAAAAAAGATTGACGCCCGACCGGACGGTCGACACAATTGGCGGCGAGAGAGGATAGTGCTGATGAGTTCGTCGAACGGGCTGGAAGACGCGGTATTGCTGCGGTCTCACGCCCCTTACACGCTGGCTGGGTATGCGGCCTTTCGCGACGTCATCGATCGGGGCGGAGCCGTTCCGGCGCGGTTGAAGGCGTTGTTCGTCGCGGTCACGGCGATCGATCGGCGCTATCCCGATCTTGCTCGCCGCGAACTCGTTCGTGGCGTGGGTCTGGGTCTCACCGTGACGGAGGCGACTGCCGGAATCATCGTCTTGAGCAGCCTGCGCGGTGAAGGTGCGGCGCTGGAATTCGCCGAACTAGTGACCAAGACGATGGCGTTGGGCGAGTTACCGAAACCACAACCGTTACCCGACGCCGCACCTGGCGAAGCAGTCGCCAATTTCGAGGCGTATTTCGGGACGATTCCGCCGCCGCTGGCCCAGTTGCTGCGGCTCGTGCCGCGGGCCGCGGACGCATATTATCTCATGCGTCGCGGCAGCATCCACGCGAACCCGCTGTCGCCCAAGTATGGCGAACTGCTGCTGCTGGCGATCCTCGCGGCCGGGTATAGCCCGATGGCGGCAACGCATGTTCGCGGTGCCCGCCGGGCGGGCGCCAGCGACGAGGAAATCGCCGAAGCGGTGCTCTGCGCGATCCCCGCAGCAGGGGTTGCCGCCTGGATGGCCGTTGGCGCGCTGCTGGAACCGGCAGCGGACTGAACTTTCTAGAAGTATTTCCATCACTAAAAACGGAGAGCGACATGGAACTCGAAAAAGACGTCATCCAGTATGAACTGGCGGATAATGGTATCTGCACGATTTGGCTGAACCGGCCTCACAAGCGGAACTGCGTCAGCCCCCAGCTGCTGCGCGAACTCGAGGTCGCGGTCGATCGCGCTGCTGCCGACAAGAAGGCATTGGCCGTGGTGTTTCGCGGACGCGGCAACACGTTCTGCTCTGGTGCCGATCTGGACCAGCTGGTTGGTCCGGTGCTGCACGAGAGCACGGTCTCGCTGCAGCTCGCGATCGATTCGGCGCGGACCTACGACAAGATCTACAACATGTCGAAGCCGACCATCGCTGCAGTCGAAGGCTATGCCGTCGCGGGTGGCTTCGAATTGATGATCTCGTGCGATTTCGCACTGGCTGCATCGGAAGCGAAGATCGGCGATTTCCATATCCGCCGCGCGCTGTTCGGCGGTGCCGGACCGATTTATCGCCTGCCGCGCTACATCGGCATGCGCAAGTCCAAGGAACTGATGCTGACCGGCAAACTGCTGACCGGCGACGAGACGGTCGAGTGGAACCTGTGCAACGCGTCTGCACCCGCCGACAAGTTCGATGCTCTGATCGCCGACTTCTGCGCACCGCTGATCGACAAGAGCCCGTTCTGCATGTGGATGACCAAGATGGCGCTGAACCGCGGCATGGACGCGGACACGAACACGCTCATCACGCTTGAGACGATGACCTGCAACGTCGTCCACCATTCCGCCGATGCGAAGGAAGGCGTCGCCGCGTTCCTAGAGAAGCGCAAGCCGGTCTGGACGGGCAACTAAGGTGACGAAGGTCAGCATGGTCGTGCTCGCAAGCCGTCCCGAGGACTGGACGCAGGCGCGTTTCACCGAGTGGTGGCGCGGGCCCCATGCCGGTGCCGCCCGGGTACTGCCTGGTCTCGTCGCGTATCGCCACGGCGTCGTGACGAAGGACTATGACAGTCCCGAAACGCCGGGATGGGACGGGCACGCCGTGCTGACCTTCGCTGATCAGGCGGCGCTCGACGTCGCCTTCGCCTCGCCCGAATGGAAGGCGGCGACTGCCCAGACCCGGGGGATGGGCGGTCGGCGGATCATCCTGATCACCGAGGAGGTCGATCTGCTGGAAGCGCAGGTTCAGTCGAAGGAGTATGGAGATGAGTGAACTCTCTCCTGGCTTTTTGGCTCAAGGCTTTCGACTGGACGGCCAGCGTGCGCTCATCACGGGCGGACGCGGCGCACTGGCAGAGGCGATGGCCGCGACCTTGGCGGATCTGGGCTGCGCCGTAGCACTCGCCTCCCGCAACGGCGACGAATGTGTTGCGTTAGCCGACACGATCACCGAGCGCTTTGGCACGCAGGCGATCGGACTGTCCTGCGATATCTCGGATGAGGACTCCGTCGAGGCCGCCGTGACCGAGACGATCGCTCGACTTGGCGGTCTCGATATCCTCGTCAACAATGCCGGTGCCTCGTGGTGGGGGCTCCCACAGGACATTCCGCTCAAGGGCTGGCGCAAGGTCATGGAGGTGAACGTCACCGGCACGTTCCTCGCTTGTCGGCATGCGGCACGGCACATGATCGCGCATGGCGGTGGTGCGATCGTCAACATCGCCTCGGTCGGCGCCTTCATCTCCTACCGCCCAGCGGATGGCCAGGTCGTGCCGTACACCACGAGCAAGGCGGCTATCGTCCACCTGACGAGTGATCTGGCTGCGCAATGGGCTGAACACGGCATACGCGTGAATGCGATCGCGCCCGGATCGATCGAGACCGGAATGACAGAGACGCTTGATGCCGCGATTCAGGACAAGACCCGGGCACGCATCCTGATGGGGCGCTTCGGACGCCCCGACGAAGTCTCAGGTACGCTGGCCCTGCTTGCCTCCCAGGCCGGCAGTTTCATTACCGGCCAGACTTTCCTCGTGGACGGAGGGCAATCCCTTGGCTGACCTGAGCGCGGATGGACTTGTCTGGTCGGACGACCGGCTGTGGCCGCAGTTCGTGGCGAGGGCCGACGAAGATCCAGCCGCGACGGCTCTGGTCGAGTGCCATGATCGACGATGGACCCGGGGTGAGCTTCGTGCCGAGGCGGAAGCCCTGCAGGTCCGTCTGTGTGCAGCGGGTGTCGGCGCAGGATCGCGCGTGCTGGTCGCCGGGCACAAGCGCGCGAGCACCTTAGTCGTGGCGCTCGCCGTATCGGCGTGCGAGGCGATCTTCTGCCCCTATTCGCCAAAATTGTCCGAAGCCGACCGCACGATGCTAGAGAGCCGGCTTGGCCACGCCGCGCATATCGTCGTGGATACCGACGACGCGATCCGCATCGATCCCGCTCCTTCGACAGTCCGCTCCAATGATTTTCGCAACCGCGACGCCGCGCTGATCGGGTTCACGTCCGGTACGACAGGCGTGCCCAAGGGCGTGATGCACGGGTCGACGGCGTTGAACTACGCGACACGTGCCTGCGCTGCCAATGCCGGCCTGAAGCCAGGAGACTCGATCCTGGGGATCGTACCGCTCGACAGCGCGCCGGGCTTCACGTTCACCGCGCATTTCGCCCTGTCGCTTGGCCACCACCTCGTGCTGATCGATCCATGGGATCCCGTGACAGCGATGCGACGTGCGACCGTTCATGGCTGCGGCTGGGCGATCATGGTGCCGACGCACCTGTATACGATGGTGGAAGCAACGAAGACGGGCGCGTGGTCGGGGCGATTGCCGCTACGCGCGGTGGCCGTTGGCGGTAGTGCGATGACGCCTGAATTGATCGCCGATGCCGATACTCTGCTGGGCCTGAAAGCACTGCGTATGTTCGGCATGTCGGAATGCATGGGACATTGTTCGACAGTGCCGGCAGACACGCTCGTGCGGCGTCAATCGACCGATGGGCGACCCTTCCCGGGAACGCTCGAGGAAGCCTTCGATCTGCACGGTCGCTCGCTGCCACGCGGTGAGCGTGGACAGGCGGGCGTGCGCGGACCGTCGCTGTTCCTGGGCTATGCCGAGGATCTGGGAGCCGGACAGGAGCGGATGACGCCCGACGGCTATTACCTGACCGGCGACGAGATCGTGCGCGACGATGAGGGCTATGTCCGGGTGGTGGGTCGGATCAAGGACCAGATCATTCGCGGCGGTCTGAACATCGACCCCGCCGAGATCGAAGCCGCACTGCTGCGCCACCCGGCGCTCGCCGAGGTGGCAGTGGTCGGCGTTCCCGAACGCAAGCTTGGCGAGCAGGCTTGCGCAGTCTGTCGGATACGCGATGGGGCGTCGCCGATCAGTTTCGACGAGATGATCGCGCATCTCCAACGCGAAGGAATGTCGCGTAAGAAATGGCCGGAACATCTGGTCCTGGTCGATGAGATGGCGATCGGCGCGACCGGAAAGCTCGATAAGAAGGCCATGGCCGCGCGTGCGGTTGCGGCACTGGTGTCGGCATGATTGGATTTTCGTTCGACCTGACCGGGCGGGTCGCGCTGGTCACCGGGGCCTCATCGGGACTGGGGCGTCGGTTTGCGACCATATTGGCGGCGAGCGGTGCGAAAGTGGTGATCGGTGCGCGGCGTGCCGAACTGCTCGACACGCTTGCGCAGGAGATAGCGGACAATGGCGGCGAAGCGCTGCCGCTGGCGATGGATGTCACCGACGAGGCCTCGATCATCGCGGCCTATGACGAAGCCGCAGCACGCTTCGGCCCGGTCGATACGGTCATTGCTAACGCTGGACTGAACGTAGCAGGCAGTTCTCTCGGGCTGGAGGCCGACGCCTTCGACCGGATCGTCGCGGTCAATCTGCGGGGCGTGTTCCTGACGGCACGCGAAGGTGCGCGGCGCATGGTGGCAGCCGGATCGCAGGACCGCGAACATGGTCGCATCACGATAATATCGTCAATCACTGCGCATCAACCGGGGGCGGGCATTGCCCCGTACAGCGCGACAAAGGCTGCCGTCGCCCAGATGGGGCGATCGCTGGCGAAGGATTGGGCACGCAAGGGCATCAACGTCAACGTGCTTTGCCCCGGCTATATTTCCACCGAAATGAACGAAACGCTTTGGGATCAGCCGGCGGGGCAGGGGCTGCTCGCGTCCTTTCCGCGAAAGCGCGTTATGGACAGCGACGCGCTTGACGCGATGATCCTGTATTTCTCGTCCGATTCGAGCCGGAACCTGACCGGTTCGGTGATGACGATCGACGACGGACAGACGCTTTGAAGGTTTGGCATACCAGGGTTGGTCGGTGCCAGATCGCATGTTGCGCCGCCGAACTGACGCTGGTCTTCCCGGCGAACCGCTACCGCGGCGCGGCAAGTTGCGGGTCGAGCACGTCATGACGAGGGTCTCCGATGCCAATCTGGGGACCACGCCAGTACGCCCGGGTTTCGAGCTTGACGAAGCCTCGTTGGACACGTGGATGCGCGCGAATGTTGCGGACTATCAGGGGCCGCTGATCGTCACGCAGTTTCGCGGTGGGCAATCCAATCCGACTTACCATCTGGCCACGCCGAAGCGACGTTACGTCCTGCGTCGCAAGCCGCCCGGGCCGTTGCTGAAGGGCGCTCACGCCGTCGACCGCGAAGCCCGGGTGCTGATCGCACTCGATCGTGCCGGCTTTCCAGTAGCGCACGTGCACGGATTGTCGGTGGACGACACGGTGATCGGCACGATGTTCTACGTCATGGACATGGTCGAAGGGCGCGTCGTCTGGGACGCGACCTTCCCTGACGTACCTGCCGAAGAGCGGGCTGCGTATTTCGATGCAATGAATGCGACGATGGCGCAGCTCCACGGGATCGATCCAGACGCGATCGGACTCGCCGACTATGGCAGGCCCGGCAATTATTTCGAACGTCAGATCACGCGTTGGTCGAGCCAGTATCTGTCCGACGATGCCGCAGGGCGGGACCCGTATATGGACCGGCTCGTCGAATGGCTGCCGGCGAACATTCCCCTCGACGACGATGCATCGTCCATCGTGCATGGCGACTTTCGCTGCGACAATCTGATCTTTCATCCCAGCGAACCCAGGATATTGGCGGTGCTCGATTGGGAATTGTCGACACTCGGGCATCCGGGAGCGGATTTCGCCTATCATGCCATGATGTACCGGATGCCGGCACATATCGTCGCCGGGCTTGGTGGTGTGGATCCAGCTTCGCTGCGGATCCCGTCCGAAGAGACGTATCTGCAGGCCTATTGTGCTCGGCGTGGCTTGGCTTCGATGCCCGGATACGACTTCTACATTGCGTTCAACTTCTTTCGCCTCGCCGCGATCTTCCACGGAATAAAAGGCCGCGTGCTGAACGGTACGGCGGCGTCTGCCGAGGCACGCCAGCGCGTCGCGGTGCTGCCCGAGTTGATGGCGCTGGCCTGGGCGCAGGCGGAGCGCGCGACGCGTCGCTGATATTTGGAGAGTTGCGTATGTCCGATCCTACCGCATTCTGCTGCGTTGCAGCGCTATGGGCGGTGTCAGCGCCCTCCGTGGCTCTTGCTCAGGTGCCCCCGCGACCGGTTCCCCCCGAACAGACGGCACAGCCTGCTACAACCAGCGCAC
>NZ_JACYTY010000015.1:0-32337 GCF_014841445.1 Sphingomonas sp. CFBP 8765
GTTGAAGGAAATCCATCGTCTCCCGCCGCTGCCGCAGAACCAAACCTCAGAGCCGCTGCGCTACCTCAACCGCCACCACCACCACCACTGCCGCGCAGCGGCTTCGTGCTGTGGGTCCGCTCAGACCTCGGTGCGTTCGGCCAATTCCAAAGCGTCCTCCACGTCAACGCCCAAGTAGCGCACCGTGCTGTCGATCTTGGCATGGCCAAGAAGGATCTGAACGGCGCGGAGGTTGCCAGTCGCCTTGTAGATGATCGACGCTTTCGTGCGCCGTAGCGAGTGCGTCCCATAATCCTGCGCCGGTAGGCCGATGCCGACCACCCACTCGCGCACGAGGCGGGCATATTGCCGCGTGCTCATGTGGTCCATGTAGTCGTTGCGGCTCGGGAAAACGAAGTCGTTCAGTGTCCCCCCACGTCGTTCCAACCATGCTCGCATCGTCTTTCGCGCCGTGTCCATTATCTCGAACTGGACCGGTCGTTTGGTTTTCTGCTGAACCACGACGGCGCGGTCGCGGACGCGCCCGCCGGAAACTACATCGCCGATCCGCACCCTGACCACGTCACAGCCGCGGAGCTTGCTGTCGATGGCGAAGTCAAACAGCGCTCGGTCGCGCAGTCGCCTCTGCTGGTCGAGCCAGAAGCGAATGGCCCAAACCTGTTGCTGTTTCAGCGCCCGCTTCGCACCAATCAGCCGGCCTTCGTTCCAAGGCCGAAGTTCGTGAAAGGCGGGGTCCATTGACGAGTGACCCATCGATCATCTCCATCGGCCCAGATCGGTCGATCGAGTATACGCATGCGCAGTAAACCGTCGGTTTAGAAATGTGGTTGATCAGCCGTCGATGATGCTGAACGAGTTGTCGGTTTCGGGCGGCGCCGCGCAGTCTCTGTGCGGCCGGAAGTGGGCCCTCGTCAGCGCGTAGCGGTTGGTTGCAAGGTACGATGGCTTTGCCCGCTGTCGTGTCAGCCGCTACCCAACGTGTGATAAGTAAAGGACATGCGGTGGCGAGCGTCAAAATCAGCGGACTTTCCAAGAGCTTCGGCGACACCACAGTGCTCCTGCCGACCGACCTGACGATTGCCGACGGCGAGTTCGTCGTCCTCGTCGGGCCGTCGGGTTGCGGCAAGTCGACATTGTTGCGGATGATCGCCGGGCTTGAGGTGCCAAGCACCGGAAGGGTGGCGATCGGCGGACGCGATGTGACCGATGCGGCGCCGTCGGATCGCGGGCTGGCGATGGTGTTCCAGTCCTACGCGCTGTACCCGCATCTCACAGTCGCGGAGAACATCGCGTTTCCGTTGAAGGTCGCAAAAGTCGCCAAGCGCGAGATTACCGACCGCGTCGCGGAGGTCGCGGCGATGCTCGATCTGTCGGATCTGCTCGACCGGCGGCCGCGAGCCTTGTCGGGTGGGCAGCGTCAGCGGGTATCGATCGCGCGCGCAGTCGTGCGTCGACCGAAAGTATTGTTGCTCGACGAGCCGTTGTCGAACCTCGATGCCAACCTGCGCGCGCGGATGCGGCACGAATTTGCGCGGCTGCATCAACAGCTTGGCGCTACGATGATCTACGTGACGCACGATCAACTCGAGGCGATGACGCTCGCCAACCGCATCGTCGTAATGAGCGAGGGGCGTGTCGAGCAGGTCGGGCCGCCCATCGAAGTGTACCGGCGACCGGCGAGCCTGGCAGTCGCCGCGGCGATCGGCTCGCCCGGGATGAACCTGCTGGCGGCGACGATCGCGTCGGTCGATGCTGACGGGACGACGGTAAGGCTGGCAGGCGGCGAGACGGTAAGGACCGGCGCGATCGTCCCGGCGGATGCGGTAGGTTCGCCGGTCACGCTCGGCGTTCGCCCCGAACATCTGCATGTCGACGACGCGGGGCCGTTGGTTGGCGCGGTCGAGCTATTCGAGCGGCTCGGGCCGTTGTCGTTCGCGCATCTCGGCGCGCGCGGCGCGGCGGATACGATCGTCGCGCAATTGCCGGGGGACCGCTCGATCACGCTTGGCGAAGCCCTGCGGGTCGGCGTTGCGCCCGACGCCGCGCATGTGTTCGGCGCCGATGGCCGCGCCTATCCCTTCACGCTGCCGCCGAGCAGCCCGGTCAGGTAATAACGCTGCATCGCCAGGAAGAGCAGCAGCACGGGCATCGTCGTGACGACCGCGGCGGCCATCATCAGCTCGCCATCCGCCGAATGCTCGCGCGCGATCGCCGCGACCGCGACCGGCAGCGTGTAGAGATGCTGGTCGGCCAGCACGATCAGCGGCCAGAGGAAGTCGTTCCATGAGCCGAGGAACATGAACAGTGACAGCGTGACGACGATCGGCGTGAGGAGGGGAAGGACGATCGTCACGAAGATCCGGGTCTCGCTCGCCCCGTCGATCCGCGCGGCGTCGATCATCTCGTCGGGGATCGCCAGTGTCGCCTGCCGTACGAACAGGATCGCGAAGATGCCAGCGAGCGATGGCAGGATGACGCCCGCATAGCTGTTGACGAGCCCGAGCTGCTTGAAGATCAGGAAGAGCGGCAGCATCGCGACCTGGCCGGGCACGACCAGCGACGCGATCAGGATCTTCAGCAGCCGCTCGCGTCCGCGGAAGCGGAGCTTGGCGAACGCGTAGCCGGCCGGCACCGTGAGCAGCAGGCCGAGGAGCGTCGAGATCATGGCGATGGCGACGCTGTTGAAAAGTGCGGGGACGATCCGGTAGTCGAACCACGCGCCATCGATCAGCCGCCGGACGAGCAGCTCGTGGTAATTTTCCAGCGACCAGCGCGATGGCCAGAGCGGTGTCGGGAGGTTGCTCGACTCGCCGCGCGGCATGAACGATACGATCACCATGTAAAGCAGCGGCGCGATCGTCAGCGTGGTCAGCAGCACCACCGCCGCATTGGCGAGGATCGCACGGGGTTTCATCAGAGCCATTCGTAGCGCCTCCCGATCCGCGTCTGCACCATCGTCAGCACGAGGATCATCAGGAACAGGACGAACGCGACTGCGCTGGCCTGGCCGAGATTCCACCATTTGAAGCCTTCGTCGAACATGAAATACAGGATCGTCGTGGTGCTCTGCGCAGGGCCGCCCAGCGTCATGACGTAGGGTTCGGCGAAGATCTGGAGGAAGCCTGCGACGCTCATCACCGCTGCAAGCAGCAGCGTCGGCCCGATCGCGGGAAGGGTGACGTGGCGGAAGCGGCCCCAGCGGCCGGCGCCGTCGAGCCGTGCCGCCTCCATCAGGTCCTGCGGCACTGCCGATAGCGCGGCGGTGAAGACGATCATGTTGTAGCCGAAGATCTTCCACGTGACGAAGATCAGGATTGCCGGGATCGACGTGTGCGGGTTGCCCAGCCAGTCGACCGGCGCGATGCCGATCGTCGCCAGCGCGCGGTTGAGGAGCCCCGAGCGTTCGTTGAACAGGAACCGCCACACCACCGCGGTTGCGACGATGCTGGTGACGTAAGGCGCGAACAGCAGCACGCGCCAGAGCGGCTTCCACCGCACGGTCGCGTCGTTGAGCAGCAGCGCGACGGCGAGCGACGCACCGATCGCCATCGGCACGCCGAGCACCGCGAACAGCGCAGTATTGCCGATCGCGCGCCAGAACAGCGGCGTCGAGAACAGGTCGACGAAATTGCCAAGCCCGACGAAGCGCAGGTTCGCCCAGTCGGCGAGCGCGTAGATCGAGTAATCAGTGACCGACAACGCCATCGCCAGCGCGGTCGGCAGGACGAACACCAGCGCGATGATCGCGAGGACGGGAGCGGAGAATAGCCAGGCGGCGCGTTCCTGGCGGGTCATGCAAGCCTCCCCGCCTCGACCAGCGCTCGGCGCTTGGCGAGCAACTGGTCGACACGCGCGTCGAGCCCTGTCAGCGCCTTCGGGATCGACTGTACGCCCCGCACGACGCGCTCGGCGGCGAACTGTATCTCGAGCTTGATCCGCTCCCACTCGATCACCTTCGGCGCAGCGGTGGGGAAGCGCATCTGCTCCTTGAACGACGCGAGTATCGGTGCGCGGAGTTGCGGCGACGACCAGGCGCTCAGGCGGGCCGGGAGATTGCCGATCAGGCGCTGGTAGCGGAGTTCACTCGCCGGGGAACTGAGGTGGCGGACCAGCGCCCACGCCTCGGCTGGGCGCGACGTCGAGGCGGACACGCATAGGCTGGTACTCAGTCCTGACACCGCGCCGACCCCGTGCGGACCGGCGAGCCGCGCCGTATCCCAATGCTGGGCGGGTATCTCCGCGGCACGCCGATGCAGGTCGAGCAACGTGGTCGGCCCGGTTGGCCAGATCGCGAAATAGCCCTGTGCAAAGGCCGCGACCGGATCCTGGATTTCGGTTGAAAGCACTTTCGGTGCGAGCCCTTCGGCGAAGATTCGCGCGTAATAGGCGAACGCTGCCCGTGCTTCCGGCGTCTGGAAATTGCCGCGCGTATCGTGGTCGCGCAGCATCTTCGCGCCGGTCTGGCCGAGCATCGTGATGAGCGTGTCCGGCCAGTTGAGCAGCAGCATGAACACGAAGTCGTCGGGTCGCCGTCGCTTGAGAGCGTGGCCCATGCGGAGCCAGCCGTCCCAGTCTTCGGCAGGCGCGGCATAGCCCGCTTTGGCGAGAATATCCCGGCGGTAGAACTGGACCTGCGGCGCGACCGACCACGGCACGGCGAAGTCGCGCCCCTGAACACGCGTCGCATCGAGCACGCCGGGAAACATGTCCGCGACCAGCGCGGGCGACGGGATCGGGGCGATCGCGCCGATCGTCGCGAACTCCTGGACCCAGCCGGTATAGAGCATCAGGACGTCGGGCATCGCGCCGCCTGCCTGCGCAGTCAGCAGCTTCTCGTGCGCTGCGGTCGCCGGGAGCGATTGCACATCGACCACGATCCCCGTCGCGGCGGTGAAGGCGGGCATCAGCATCGGCGAATAATCGCCCTCGTAGCTCATCGCCCAGAACTTCAGCGGTTCGGGACCGCGCGTGCCGGTACAGGCAGCAAGACCCAATGTCGGCAGGAGCCCCAATGCGGCTCTCCGCGTCCAGTCCTGCGCCTGTTCCCTCATCGCCGGATCGTGGCGTATCGCGGCGTTCCGCGCCACCCCCTGCGCAAGGCGATTACCGGAGAAATATTGCGCTATGTTAATGCCTTGTCGGGGTTTGCACAGGCGAAATGCTTGCTCCGCAACCGACGATGCGCCTAAGCCGAGCATAATGAACGCCGGCGGGGGCCAATGCCGGCGAACAGGGAGAGAAGTCATGCGTATCCTTCGCCGCCGTCATCTGCTGTCCGGCGTGGCGCTGCTCGCCGCGAATTCGGTCCAAGCGCAGATCGCTCCGCCAGCGGCCGATACGCCTGCGCCAACGCCTGCCGCAGACCCAGCCGCGGACCCCGAAAGCGAGATCGTCGTCACCGGCTCGCGCATCGCACGCCCGGATTACGAAGCACCCAACCCGATCGTCTCGTTCAGTGCCGCCGACCTCCAGAAGTCGGGCAACACCAACGTCACGACCTTTCTGCAGCGCGTGCCGGCGCTCACCAACTCTCGCGACAGCACGCGGACCGCGGGCAACGCGCAGGCGGACGGCAGCTTCGGGCAGGTCGGGCTCAACCTGCTCGACCTGCGCGGGCTTGGGCCCAATCGGACGCTGGTGCTCGTCAACGGCCGCCGCCACGTCGCCGGCCAGCCCGACACCGCGGCGGTCGACATCAACGCGATCCCGACCGACTTGATCGAGCGCGTCGACGTGCTCACCGGCGCGGCGTCGGCCGTGTATGGTGCGGACGGCGTCTCGGGGGTCGTCAACTTCGTGCTGAAGCGCGATTTCGACGGCGTCGCGGCGCGCAGCCAGTTCGGCATCTCCGAGCGCGGCGACGCTGCCAACCGCTTCGCCTCGCTGATCGCAGGCCGCAACTTCGCCGACGGTCGCGGCAACCTGACGCTAGCCTACGAGTATAATGCCGACCAGCCGCTCGCGAACGACGACCGCCGGTATCTCGCGCAGGGCGACCGCCAGTATTTCATCAACCTCGACAATTACGACCCGACGCGCGCCGGCAGCTACAAGATCGGACCGGTCGGCGACCTGCGCTATCCGTACAGCTCGAACCAGGGCATCGTGTATATCGGCGACCAGACATTCCGCGGCGACGGCGCGCTCTATACGCCCGGCCGCTTCCTGCAGAACGACGGCTATTCGGTCGGTGGCGACGACACGCCGGTCGCGGGCTATATCGGCGATATCTTCCCGCGCACCCGCCGCCATGCGGTCAACGCTCTGACGCATTACGACGCGTCGGACGCGTTCAAGATCAGCCTGGAGGGCAAGTTCGTCCAGTCGACCGTGACAAGCTTCGGCGGTTATGGCGGCAATTATCCGGCGACCATCGCGCTCGACAATCCCTACATCCCGACCAGCATCCTCGCAGCGGCGACCGCCGCCGGACTTGGCTCGGTCGACGTCAACCGCAACAATTTCGACATCCCGCGGCGTGGCGAAGAAGATCGCCGACGCACGTATCGCGGCGTCGTCGACGTCACCGGCCGCATCTCGGAGCATGCCAGCTACGATGTGTCCTATACCTACGGCCAGACCGACGTCCGCGCGACCAAGCTCAACGACCGCCTGAACGACCGCTTCCTGAACGCGCTCGATGCGGTACGCGGGCCGGGGGGAACGATCGTCTGCCGTTCGGCGGAAGCCCGCGCGGCTGGCTGCGTCCCGGTCAACACGTTCGGCGGCAGTACCGTGGACCCGGCCTCGTTCGGCTATTTCCTGAGCAACCCGGCGAGCAATGCGCGTCTGACGCAACACGTCGCCAACGCCTCGCTGAACGGCGATTTCGGGCAATTCTTCGCGCTTCCCGGCGGCCCGATCGCATTCGCGGTCGGTGGCGAATATCGTCGCGAGTCGAGCAGCTTCCGTCCGGCGCAGGCGATCACCGACAATCTGTTCTACCAATATGACGAATACATTCTGCCGACCCCGTCGAGCGGCCATTTCGATGTCTGGGAAGCATTCGGCGAGCTGAACGCGCCGCTCCTGAAGGACGTGGCGTTCGCCAGCCTGCTCTCGGTCGGTGCCGCCGGACGCTATTCGGACTATTCGACGGTCGGCTCGACCAGAGCCTATCAGTTCAACGGCATCTACGCGCCGATCCGCGAGATCAGCTTCCGCGGCTCCTACGGCCGCTCGGTCCGCGCGCCGAACATCGGCGAGATCTTCCGCCCGCAGACCGGCAGCAGCAACTTCTTCTCCGATCCGTGTTATCTCGGCAACCGCACGCTCGGCACGCAGTTCCGCACCGCGAACTGCCTGACGCTGATCACCGGGGCAGGGGGCAATCCCGCAACCTTCACCGCACAGAACAATCCGAACGCGACGATCTTCATTCCCGGCACGCAGCAGGGCAATCCGGATCTGCGCGCCGAAGTCGCCCGCACCTGGACGGCGGGCGTCGTCGTGCGACCGATCTCGGGGCTGTCGATCGGGCTCGACTGGTACGACATCCGGTTGCGCGACGCGATCAACACGCCCGATGCGAACACGATCGCCTCGCTGTGCGTCGACCAGCCGACGCTCGACAACGCCTATTGCAACGCGATCAGTCGCGAGCGCGGCACCGCGTTCATCAACGGCTATGTCGTCCAGCCGCAGAACGTCGCGGCGTTCCGTACCGCCGGCGCCGAACTCAATATCGCCTATCGCTTCCGGACGGCGCGTATGGGGGCGTTCGATATCCGGTTGGTCGGCGGCTATCTCGACAAGCTCGAACAGGTCGCAACGCCGGGCGCGGTTACCGAGGACAATGTCGATCAGCCGTTCCGCCCGAGATATACCTTCACCTTCTCGCCGAGCTGGACCGCGGGGGCGCTGACGCTAAGCTACAATCTGCGCTGGCAGGACGGTGTCCGGCGTTTCGCCAAGGTCGATACCGACGCGAACCCCAGCCTCGTCGATTCGCGCTATTTCCGGTACAAAGAACTGTGGCAGCACGACGTGCAGGCGGAGGTTGCGGTCGACGCGCGGTTCTCATTCTATGGCGGGGTCAACAACCTCGCCGACCAGAAGCCAGACATCGGCTTCGAGACCAACGTGCCGATCTCGCCTGTCGGTCGGTATTTTTACGCGGGGGCGAAGGTCAGGTACTGAGACGGTAGGGAGTTGACCGCGAGGGACGCCTCGACGACGGACGGCGGATTGCAGAACTGAGAAAAGACGCCCGTGCTGACAAAAGACATGCTGCACCTCATCACGATAGAGGAAGGGGCCTTTATCGATCCGAGCTGCACGGTTATCGATCCGCATCGCCTGACGCTGAGAAAGGGTGCGTTCGTCGGCCCGGAAGGACTGATCGATGCCGGCGGTGGCGTCGAGATCGGCGAGGCGGTGCGGATCAGCTACCGGTGCACGATCATCTCGCTGACCCATCACATCACTCGCTCGGTCTGGCGGCGGGGCGTGGACGGCGATCGCCTCAGACCTGTCCTGATTGAGCGCGGTTGCTGGGTAGGCGCCAACGTTACCATCTACCCAGGCGTTATCGTGCGAGAGGGGTGCGTCATCAACGCCGGTTCGGTAGTTGCGAAATCTACCGAAACACATGGACTTTACTGTCCACCATATGCCGTGCGTATCAAAGACCTTGAGTTCGAGTAACGGCTAATCACGATCGCGTCGTCAAGACCACCTCTCTACGTTCCATCTGCCCGAAGCTTTCGTACGAAGCGCCGAAAAAATGGCGTATCGCCAAATGAACGGACGGCCGGAGTTGGGGCGAGGCTATGGGGCCCTGAATGGCCGTTTGTGGGTCTTCCTCGGCACTGGACTTCGCTCGGTGGCTTCCGGCCTTACCCGGCTCATCTGTCGGCATGTCTAAGGTTTTGGGCGCGATCGGTATTAGCAAGGAGCGCGGCCAGGATCCTCTAACCATAACGTAACGCTTTGGCGTCAAGCGCGGTGCAGGGAGAAGCCTGTGCGACTATCAGTATCGGCGCGTGTATCAATAGCCTGCACGTCTGTCATCGTGATGGCGCTGGCACTGCTGGCTATTGGCCTCTCGGTTGGCAATAAGATTCATCAAGCTGACCTGCGCATTACATTTCTCAGCGATGCACTCGGCCGAGAAGATCGGCTGGATCAGGCACAGCGGCGGTTGCGTCAGGATGTTGGCCACCTGACCCGGGATGCCGAACACGGGGTGAAAGTACCTGACGCACGTTGGGCGGAACTGCACGAGCGGATCGCGCAGTTTAAAATGAGATCTTTGCAAGCGGCCCAAGCACCCGATCGCGGATCCGAGCCTCGATCGGGTACCATTCAGGAGGGGCAGCAAGCTGCCACAGTGTTTGCCGCCGCCTCTGACCAGCTAATCGAGACGAGCCGGTTCAGCCCCTCCGGCATCAAAACGGCCATGCCACGTTTCTTGGGCGCGCTAACGGCCCTGGAGATGAACCGTAGTCAGGCGCGACAGGAACTGACCTCGGCGATCGGAAAGGCGGCGGAAAGCAACCGGCGTGAGAGCCGTCAGGACATCATATCGGTGCTCCTAGGCGGACTCGGGATCGTTGCCATCATATTCAGCATGGCGATCTGGCTTCGGCAAAGACTGGTATTGCCGATAACGATCATGGCTGCGCAGCTGCGCGAGTTTCGGATAGGTGAAAGCGACCGAGACGTACCCGGTCTTGAGCGGGCCGACGAGCTCGGTGATCTGGCGCGTGGACTTCACGAATACCGTAAGGCCGTGGAGAGCCGCAGGACCGCCGAGCACCGCGCCGAGTTTCTAGCAAACCATGACATGCTCACCGGGCTTGCGAACCGCCTGCTGTTCGAGAACCGTCTTGCCCACGAACTCGCTCGCAGCGCTCGCACAGGTGACGTCGTAGCAGTGTTCGCTATCGATCTGGACGCGTTCAAAGCTATCAACGATCGATTGGGTCATGCGGGCGGAGACCGCGTGCTGAAGCGCACCGCGCAGCTGCTGTCTTCGTGCGTCCGCGGCGATGACCTGGTTGCGCGTATTGGTGGTGACGAATTCGCCGTCATCCAAGTAGCGCGCTCACAACCGGCAGCCACGGAGGCACTGATCTCGCGCATCTTCAAGATGGCCTCCGCGCCGTCGGACGAGGGTGTAGCGATCAAGATGAGTGTCGGAGTAGCTCTTTCAGAACCCGGACAGACCGGAGACGAGCTTCACGAGTTTGCAGACCTTGCGCTGTATCGTGCCAAGGCCGATGGCAGGAATACGGCGCGCATCTACAACAAGCATTTGAAGGATGAGGAGAGCCGGCGCGTGCGGCTCGCAAGAGACCTCGAGAATGCCGTCTCTGCAAACGAGTTCCGTCTAGCGTTCCAGCCGATCGCCGACGCAGTTTCGTTGGAGATCGTCGCGTACGAGGCTCTCCTTCGCTGGCGGCACCCCATTCTGGGCGACATACCGCCGGAAATCTTCATACCTATCGCCGAGTCAAGCGGGCTCATCGGCACTATCGGCTCATGGATGATCGACAATGCACTCCGTGCTGCGTCGACCTGGAACTCGAAACTGTCACTGGCAATGAACCTGTCGCCGATACAGTTTCGTTCCGACGGGCTTGCTACCCAAATATGCGATGGCGCACGGCGTTGGCGCGTCGCGTTCGACCGACTGGAACTCGAAGTTACTGAAAGCGCGACACTCCTCGGTTTCCAAAGGGACAACGTTCTCGCGACCCTCGTGGAGTTGGGAAAGTGCGGCGCCAAAGTCGTGATGGACGACTTTGGAACAGGGCACTCGTCACTCAGCAATCTCAAGGAATTTACCTTCGACAAGATCAAGATCGACCGGAGCTTCGTGGCCACCATGCACAACAACGCGTCGTCGTCATCGATCGTCAAGGCAACGATTGGGCTTGGCAAAAGCCTAGGCCTCGTCATCGTTGCCGAAGGGGTTGAAACCAAAGAGCAGCTGTTTGTGTTGCAGCAATGGGGTTGTGATCAAGTTCAGGGGTTCCTGATCGGGAAGCCAACGGAACTTTGGGACGTGGCTCGCGTCGAAGCGGCAATCTAAAGCCAACATCAGGATCGTAGGAATGCCGGGAGGTGATCCTATGATATCACTGTGAGTGCTTAGTCGACATATGCTGTGATCGACCCTCGACGTAGAACTTCTTTATGGATTGTCGCTCTTCTCGCTGAGGAGCAACGGTATAATATCGATATGAACGAACGTCTGAAGCTGGGAAGTGAGCAGGGCGCCGTGAGCGTCTGCAAATGGGTCATTGCAGACGAAGCAGAGTCGCAATCTCCACTTACGGCTTTCAATTTTTTAACCGCCATATCGTCTGATTAACGCTCGACGTAGCATCCGGTCTTCCAGCGAGTAGTACAGCGCGATACGGTCGCCCTCCGCCACGCTCGACGCGGCAAACGCGATGTCGGTGGCCTCGCGGGTCAGCGCTGGTGGCGGCACGAGCAGCGGCTCGAGCCCACGCCCCGTCACCCGCGCGAAATCCGTACTGAAGCTGATCCAGCCGATCCGCCAGCGCGCGTCGTGCGTCGCGCCGTTGTAAAACATCACCGGATCTTGCCCCGTCGCCTGCCAGATAGGCCCGGTCGACAGATGCCAGTTGTCCCAGCTGTCCTCGCGGATGCCGAAAGGGTCGGGGAGGACAGTCCAAGGACCCTTCGGGGTCGGCCCGCCCGCCACGCCGATCCGCGACGCGCCCTTGGCCGCATATTCGTAAAACAGGCGCCAATCTCCGGTCGCAGTCTGTGCGAGCGTCGCTTCCTTGATATTGCCTTCGCCGGGTGGTGCCTTCAGCACCAAATCTTCCTTGACCAGCGCGGTCAGGTCGGGCCCCGCAGCTAAAATCATGCATCCCTGCGCGCGCGCAGCGTCCACGCCGGTATAATAGACGAGATATTCGTCGCCGGCCACGAGCACGGTCGGATCCTCGCATCCGCCCATGTCCTCGGCACCGGGCCCGGGCGTGATTGCGAGCCCCGAATCCATAGTGAAGGCCAGCCCATCGCGGCTCTCTCCGCGCGCAACGATCCCGGTCGGATCACTGGGCCCGAGCGGATGCGGCACGCCGCGAACCATGATCCGGTACAGATTGCCTTCCGTCCAGACGAACGGGCTCATCATGTCCAGGCCGTCGATCACAGACGTAGCGGAGATCGTCACCGTGTCGAGCTGCTCGACCGCATAGGCGATCGTCATGCGCCTTGCGCCACAGTCAATGACAGCCCGCCGTCGATCGTTACCGTGGTGCCGGTGATATAGTCCGCGGCCGGCGACAGCAGGAAAGCGACCAGCGTCGCGACCTCATCAGGCCGACCGGCGCGCTTCCACGGGATTGCCGCCTCCTTCGCCGCCAGCTCGTCCGGATGATCCAGTGCGGATTGATTCATCGGCGTAAGGATCATCCCAGGCGCGACGCCATTCACCGCGATGCCCTTCGACGCCAGCTCTAGTGCAAGGGTGGCCGTCAACTGCGACAGGCCGCCCTTAGCTGAGTCGTAATCGACGCCGCCGGGTCGCGGCGCGCGTTCGTGAATCGACGATATGTTGACGATCCGCCCCTTGGCGTTCTTTGCCTCAAGCGCGCGCACCATGCGTCGGCAGGTGAGGAACGGGCCATAGAGATCGGAACGGATGACCCGGTCGAACTGCGTAAGTTCCCTGTTGACGAGCATAACGCTGCTCATGTTCAAGCCGGCCGAATTGACCAGAAGGCTGACCGTGCCGAACGTTTTTTCGGCCTCCTCGAACAGTCGTTCGACCGCGGCTTCATCACTGACATCAACTTGCACCGCGATCGCGCGGTTGGACCCACCGATCGAGGTGCAGACCGCCTGCGCCGCGGCGGCATCCTTTAAATAGGTGATCACAACGCGGGCCCCGGCGTCGCCCAACAACTTGGCGCAGGCCGCGCCAATGCCGGATTCACCGCCGGTGACGATAGCAATCTGATTGTCGAACATGGTCATCACCGCTGAACCTGCGGCGTGACCTCGAGTTGCATGAATTCGCTGCCATGAAAGTACCTTTCGCCTGCGCGGCTGGAGCGCGAGTATTTCAAACTGGGTAACTCGGGTTCTGGATGCCCACTTATCGCCGATGAACGGACGTCCGGTTTCATGAAGGGGCGATTGACCTGTGACTGACCGGGACTGGGTCTGGCAGGACGCCGTAGGGCAGGGGGTGATCACCCATTTGCTGCCGTTCGATCATAGTCGTGGTGCGCCAAGAAGTAGAGGCTAGGCAGACCATCTCGACCCGCATCCGCATCTATGCGACGAAGACCGTTCGACGGCTTCTCGTCAGGAGGTCTGTTCGTAGATCCAGTCAGCTGGTCTTTTTAAAGACCTGCTTATAGACGATCGGCGTAGAAAGCAGTGGACTGATGATAGTGGTATTCTCCACCAAATCCTGGCCGACACTATGGTATTTTGAGGTTCGCTCGCTGTCGTCGCCGCGGAATGTCAGAGCGACGGTTTCACCATCAGCTTTTACCGATACATCGTAAACAAGCTCCGGGATGAGCTTCCACGTGATCGGATCTCCGCCTATCCAAACTACGATAGGTGTTTTGGCATCATAGGCGAGGCCGACTCGACCTCCTGCAGTGGAAATTCTAATCCTATTTACCGCAATGGACTTGCGGAGCCTCATCCGAACACGAGGGCGCTTGTCGTCGGAAATGGTGGCGGTAGCGCTGTCGATCACTTTGAAAGCGTTGTCACTCCGCGCAGTGTCCAGTTCATAGATGCCTGAAACCACAGCTTGCGCCGGGCTCGCCGAGCCTGAGGTAGAACTCAACATGGCAACTGCGATCGCCGCCAATAAAGTATGATGACGCATCACACGCTCCTCGAATTTCCCTGCTCGTGGGTACGGGGGTAGCGACGATGCGGGTGAGCGCATAGGTGCTACCCTAACTATCGGATCGAAGGACTCCCTTCCCCATCACGACATTCGGCAGTGGATAGCCGGCCTCCAAATCGGTCATTCGCAAAGATTAATCAGCGTCCGAAGTTGGGAAGCTGGGGAAGGGACGTGAGCGTCCGCTTCTGGGTCGTTTGACGGGTATAGAGCACAATGGCTTCGCCCTTGCAGTTCTAGGCGGCCAAGCTGTCTCTCGCCTCGTCGAACGCCAACCGGTTGCTCTCGATTTCCGCAATGTTCGTGCCGGCCCAAAATCCGAGTTCGCGGATCGGATCGGCTAATGATCGGCCAAGGGCGGTGAGGGCGTACTCCACCTGAGGCGGCACGGTTGGGTGGACGGTGCGGGCCACCATGCCATCGCGTTCGAGCGCACGCAGCGTGCGGGCGAGCATCTGTTGGCTAATGCCGCCAATGGTGCGCTTAATGTCGTTAAAACGGCGCGGCCGCTCAGTGAGCGTAAGCACGATCATTACGGTCCACTTGTCGCCAATCAGGCTGAGAACACTGCTGAACCGTTTGCATTCAACGTGAATTGGTTCGGGGGTGGTCAGCTCCATGTGACTAGGTCCTGCGAAAATGCCTTCTTGGCGGGGCGCTTGAGGTCACATAGCTGGTCCTGGTCACTTTTCCAGACCGGAGCTGCCCTATGAATATCCTGCACATTGATTCAAGCGCGAGCGACAGCGCTGTCTCGCATACACGCCGCCTCTCCAGTGAACTCGTCGAGCGGCTCAAAACCGCCAATCCCAGCGCAACAATCGTGTACCGCGATCTCGTCGCCAACCAGCTTCCCCACGTGGACATGACGATCCGGCATGCCTGGACGGCCGAGAACACCGGCGACACCAAGCTGGCCGAAACGATGTGCCGGTCAAAGGCGCTGGTTAACGAGCTCAAGGCGGCGGACGTGGTCGTGGTCGGCTCGCCGATGTACAACTTTACGGTGCCCTCGACGTTAAAGGCGTGGGTCGACCATGTAGCGATCGCCGGGCAAACCTTCAGCTACACGGCCGAGGGGCCACGCGGCTTGCTGAACGGCAAGGTCTATCTCGTCCTCTCATCGGGCGGAATTTATTCCGAAGGACCGTTCGCCGCGTACGATCATCTGTCAACTTACCTCGAGGCGATCTTCAACTTTCTTGGCATCCTGGACGTCGAGGTGATCCGAGCGGAGGGCATCGCGTACGGACCGGAGCAGGATCAAGCGGCGATGGCGAACGCCGCTCAGAGAATTGAAGCGATCGTCGCCTGAACAGGTCGGCAGGGAGGTCAGCCTCGGAGATCAAGCCGCGGCTGGCCACCTAATTAGAACTTGGAGTAGACTTGACAGAACGGTCGGGTTTGGAACGCGGTGGGTTCAGTCCGAACGATCGGTATTAGGTCATTCGATGTTTGCCAGTGCGTGAACGCCCTAAAGTCGACCTTCCTTTGATATTTCAGCAATGCGCTCACGGACCGTCTGAAGGCATTCGTCTGCTCTAATACCGATGATAGGCTCATTGCATCGATCGGCAATATCCACGGCTTGCTGAGCGGCTTGCTCTATCAAAGCAAGCTGTTGCAAACGTACTTTTACTTCTGGCATCCTTGTATCTCCGGCACTTTAGCGGATTTCAAAATGTCTTGCGGCATATGCGATCTTTGCCTTCGCGTTTGAGCCTGGTTTTCTAACCACATTCGGGTCTCTGCTCGAAACTCGCTAGGAACTCGTTTGGCGGCCTGATCAGCCATGTCACGAAGTGTTCTCGCTTTCAGAACATCCTTCATTCGCGCGTCGGCTTCCAGCATCACGGCATGGATCCCGCATACGCCTGAGGTCGCCCAAGCAGGGGGCGTTTGACCGTACAGGGGACAGGCATGTCTGACGTTGCGGCAGTCGAAAAGTGCCTTTTGACCATCGACTGCGACCACCACGTCGTAAAACGATATGTCTTCCGCCGGGCGGGCAAGGCGAATGCCGCCTCGCATGCCTTCGGTTGCAACGATAATCCCTGCCTTGTTCAGCTTGGTCATGACGCCTGCCATGAACTTCACCGGCAGCGCGCGCAGGGTAGCCAGATCCTTCGAGCTTGGCGCCGCTGCCTCTTCCGGCAAGTCTATGATGTAAAGCAGGGTATGAAGCGCATACTCAACCGCCGTACTTATATGGCTCAATTGAAACTCCGACTACGTCGGTGGCAGTTATAGCCGCTCGCTAGCTCACGACAACCGTTCAATTTGCCGCGCCTCGAAAAGTCGTCTGGGCTTCGCGCACGCCTCAGCGCGAAGCGCTAGGGTGATGGACGCGCCCGATCGTCACCGCTCCAATCACAGAATTGCTGTGCATTTTGGATGGTTTCTAAAATGTGCTAGAAGGAGTCTGTGTCCGCGGCTAACAGAAATATACGAACTGATCGAGCCAAGTCGAGCTCGCTTAAGGGCGGCAGGACCACAGCATATTCATTTGGAAGGCGCTAAATGCCCGTCGCTCATTGTGTATCTAGTATGACAGGTATCATTTTGGACTTTGACGAGGGATTTTGTCAGCTAGTTCGACGGCGACCAGATCAGCTCGTTGGATTGTCGTATAAGGCCATCACTGCACCTGACGATCTGTTTAAGAGTAGTGAAATGCTTGTAAGTTTGATTAACAAAGCCTCGCCAACGCACATACGCAAGGGATATGTACGTCCGGATGGGAGCGTGATCAAAGCGGATCTGCTGGTGTCAAAGTTCGGTAATGAAGGGCGCTTGATAGCGACACTGTCTTGGACAGAAGGGCCGCAAGAATCGTCGCCGTCAAAGCTTTGGAAAGCCGCGTTGCGGGTCAAGCATATTTATGATGCGCGAATAATAGAGCTTGGAAAGGACCTGTTTAGTGATCATGTCGGACTGATCCTATTGCATATGTATTTGGCAGAAGCAGAAGGTCGAGTGGTCACGGCATCCCAGGTTGCCAAACTCATAAGCCTTCCCGCCCAGTCCATGGACCGTTGGGTAAAGGCACTGACGCAGCGTGGATTGCTGGAGGTCATTGACGATGCTTCGGGGTATATTCAGCTTAGCCAGGATGGTATTTTGAGGCTGGAACGCTTGTTCGCGGCGACATTAGCACCTGAAGCGCTTGCGGTCGGAGAGTCGTAACGACCAAGGAATATTCGTGGGCAACTAAACTACCGTATTCTCTTCTTCAACTGCGAGCTCACGAAGAACCGAATGCAACCTGTCGCCGCTGAGCCGAGACGGATCGAAGTCGCTTGCTGTTGCGACATTTGCGAAACGAGCGGCATTCGCGTCGGATAGGCCTACGAACCCCATCGCCCAATTCGGGAAGCTGCGCTCTGCAATTGACTCCATCGCAAGGAGGGAGACTTCGCTATGTCGATCATCCTGCTGAATCCTCTCGAACGCGATCTCCACCACGTCAAGCGGCCCCTCAAGCACTTGGGCGAAGCACCCGGCATTGAACATCAAAGCGCCGGTGATGCCGTCCCGCTCATTGTTAACACGGCTAGTTGAGAGGATGTCATCCACCTCTAATGCAAATCTGTTAGCGTCATCCGCAGTAAGGTTGCGGCTGTAATATACCAAACGATAAATGTTAGCGGACATCGCCGTCTCCTTTGCGTTTGATAGTAAGAAATGACTGGACGTCAGCTTGCGCCATTGGCCGTCCAGTAAGGTACCCTTGCACATGGGTACAGTTCTGATCACGTATGCGCTTAAGCTGCTCGGCGGTTTCGACGCCCTCGGCTGTAATTGCCATACCGAGGCTAGTTCCCAGACTGGAAACCGCTCTCAGGATGGCCTCGCTGTCGGGATCGTCGCCAGCAACGAACGAGCGGTCGATCTTAATCTTGTTAAATGGAAATTTCTGAAGGTAGCTCAGCGAGGAATAGCCCGTGCCGAAATCATCCATCGAAATTTTCACACCTAAGGCCCGCAGCGCGTGCAGTGTTGCCAGCACGTTGTCCGTGTCGGCGAGGAGGGCGCCTTCAGTAATCTCAACCTCAAGGCGTTCTGGCTTCAGCCCTGATCTGGCAAGCGCTAACGACACGGACGCGAGCAACGTGTCGGCCTTGAACTGTAGCGGCGAAACGTTGACTGCCACCACGAGATCACCAGGCCAGGCTGCCGCTTCCATACATGCCTTCAGGAGTACCCACTCCCCAATCTTCACGATAAGCCCGTTTTCTTCGGCGACGGCGATGAAGTCGAGCGGGGGCACATTGCCGCGGACAGGATGATGCCAGCGCAATAGTGCTTCAAAGCCCATCACGGTATCGGTCGAGAGATCGAGAAACGGCTGGTAGTGGAGCTCAAACTGCTTGAGCGCTAACGCGCGGCGAAGGTCGATCTCCAACTCACGGCGCTCTTGGAGAAGCGTGTCCATGCCGTGTTCGAAGAAGCGGTAGCGTCCGCGGCCTGCCCGTTTCGCCTCATAAAGTGCCAAATCAGCATTCCGAAGGAGGTCGCGAGGCTGCATCGAACCGACCCCGAGCGCTACACCGACGCTGATGCCGATGTTCACCGTGTGCCCACCGAGCACGTAGGTCCTGCCGATAAGGTCAACCAGACGTTCGGCAAGCAGCTCAGCATCGCGCGGCGAGCGGATCCCACGTTGAAGAATGACGAACTCGTCGCCTCCAAGTCTGGCAACGAGATCGTCCTTGCGCGAGGCTTTGCGCAACCTATCCGCTACCTTCTTAAGTAGCTGGTCGCCGATGCCGTGGCCCAGCGTGTCGTTGATCATTTTGAAACGATCAAGATCGAGGCAAAGCACCGCGACTGGCTCCCCCCCCTCGGCGGTGCCCGGTAATGCACGTTCAAGTGTCGCCATGAAGGTATTGCGTAAGGCTAATCCCGTCAGGTCATCTGTCTTGGCTTCCGTCTTCTCAATGGGAGCTAGGGCAACCGGCCAGAAACTAACGCAGATATTGCCCCCACCTACTGGATTGAGCAGTGCGTCGTACGCTTCGGACTGACGCGTCATGAGCCGCATGCTCGATGGGCCGTCGCCGATCGACGCAGGGCGCAGGTAGTCGGAAAAGATATCGGCCAGTGTCAGCCCGACGATCCAGCCACCAAAACTGGCCGCAGCGGTTGCATTAGCGTAGGTAATTTCACTGTTGGCATCAACGACTAGAATTGGGTGCTGCAACGATTCGAGGATCTGCGTCGATGAGACCATTTCGGCCTCGGAATTCTGCATAACGTGCTGAAACATAATCAATTGCTCCGCTGCCATGGCAGGTTAAAATTTGTTGCAAGCACGGAAATGGGTGGGCGCTACAATCAGTAGCTACTGAGCAAAGCTAGGTGGCAACAGCGCCGGGCGTCCGGCTTTCGCGAATTAAGCAACTTACAGATTGGAAACTCGAACCCTGGTCACAAGCAAGGTACAGGTTCGGCAAGGTATTTGAGGCCAGTACAGCCCGGGAACGCCCTTCTTGCTTCGCAGCGTACAATGCCCCGTCTGCATCGAGCATCAAGGTTGAGAGGTCTGGGCCTGCTTGCGACCGGATCGAGATGCCCACGCTTGCGCTGATTTTCACCGCGTTGCCGTTAACCACGAACGACGTGCCGCGTAGCCTGTCGATGAGGCGCTGCGCGGTCTGACGAGCGGTGGTAGGATCCATCTCATTGGCAAGAATGATAAATTCGTCGCCTCCAATCCGTGCAACGGCGTCCATCGTCGGCGTTACTTGTCTCATCAACTGGCTGACCTCGACTAGCAGTTGATCACCAGCCGCATGGCCGAGCGTGTCGTTGATCGTCTTGAAGCCGTCGAGGTCGATATAGAAAAGCGTGGCTCCGCTCTCAGTGCTGTCTGCACGACGAGCAACGACGTCCTCAAGACCGGCACGGTTTAACAGGCCGGTAAGCGTGTCCTGACATGCGCGACGTCCGTTCTCACGCTCTGATCGCATTGTCTGAACAAGCATCGCATTCAGCCGATAGGCGGCATGCGTCATGGCATAGATATACATCGGTATCTGCAGCGCGGTTGCGAGCATGATCAGTTTACCGGATATGACACCAGCCATGGCGCATGGCCCGAGGCTAAGCATGATCATCACCATTACGAGCCGAGGTGCCGAAAAGTTACGAAATGCCACGCCGCCAGTCATTGCTGCAGCGGAGAGCACGACAAGGGTGGCAGCAAGCCAGTCCCCACTTAGAACCGTTATGAAGCAACCATAGCCTACCGATGCGGCCCAACACACCGCCGCCAATATATAGAGATCGATATGAGCTCGTTTGCCGCTCTTCGCGGCGCGAGACCCTTTGACGAGCAGCGGAAGCCGCAGCGTAGCAAGCCCAATCTCCAGTGCAGCCCAGAACAGGAACGCCGGTGTGGGAATTCTAATGGCAACGATCGAGGAGACGAGAATCGTATTGAACACACCGCCCAGGAAGATCGGGAGCGATCCGTATAATCCTTGAACCAGGGATGGGCGGATCTCAGCTGGAACAACTCCAGCACATTCAACCAACCACCGCGTGACTGCCCAACGCGGCAGTACACCATCATCCTGTGGCATCACGATTACTCCCGGATCTCCCCCCGGGAGCTCTCCCTATTAATTGCCGTTTTGGGGTTAAATTTTGGTGAACCCGGCCCGGCGCAGTTAGAGGATTGACCTTACATGACGGGCTGAAAGCAGAGGCGCCTCGGCAAATCTGGACAGGCTGCTGAGTGGAGTTTCGGCCTGAAGGCAGCCAGCATGGCTGCCGAACAGGAGATGAGATGACGAAGCGAACACGCCGGAACCACAGGCCGGCCTTCAAGTCAAAGGTGGCCCTGGCTGCCGTGAAGGGCAAGAAGACGCTGGCCGAGCTGGCGCCGCAGTTCGACGTTCACCCGAACCAGAAGTCCGGTCATGGGTACGCGGCGCTTACCAGCTGCGGCGGCCAACGTGGGGTCGCAATTACATCGCAGATCCTCGAACGCATCTCCCTCAGATCACCAAGCACCTAGCCAGATCAAAGGGCGGGCCGATGAATGAGCGTCCAAAGATCGGAGCCGTCTTAGTACCGTTGAATGGCGGCTTGTGGGTCCTTTCGGAAGATGAGGTTTTCAACAGGCGTGCGTCATGCATTCCTAGGAGTTAGCATCGACCGCGCACCTGAACCCGATATGGACCGATGCGGTGTCGACCATTTGCGCCTGCCGCGCTGCTGGCCGATATCGCGCACAGTAATTCGGCGCGCACAGGAACGAGCCGCCTTTCAGAACGCGTCTTGGAATACGGATGGGTGGCTGTTCGGGGTCGTAGCTATCGTCCGGTGCCAGGCAGCACGAGGAGGCGGGACGCGTGTGGCAATCCGTTCGATACCAGTCGCTGGTCCATTCCCAGACGTTGCCGATCATGTCGACCAGACCATAGCCGTTGCTCGGGAAGCTGCCGACGCGGGTGGTGAGATGTCCCTTGGGACGGCGATCGCGGTGCGGGAACTCGCCCATCCAGATATTGGCCATGCGCTTGCCGCCCGGCGCCATCTCATTGCCCCAGGCGTACGTGGCTTTCTCGATACCGCCGCGCGCGGCGCGTTCCCATTCCGCCTCGGTCGGCAGCCGCTTGCCCGCCCAGGCGGCATAAGCGGCCGCATCCTCATGGGCGACGCAGGTGACGGGATGATCAAGGCGGCCGGCGAACACCGTGGTCGCTGCCTCGGGCCGGCGCCACTGTGCGTCCGGGACATAGACCCACCAGTCACCTACGTTCCGAGCGGATGCCCCACCGCGGGGCGCACGGAATACCAGCGCCCCGGGCACGAGCCGATCTGCGCCGACGCCGGGATAGTCCGCTGGATCGAGCGGACGCTCGGCAACCGTTACATAGCCGGTGGCGGCAACGAACCGCGCGAATTGTCGGTTGGTGACCGGATGCCGGTCGATGCGGAACGCGTCGACTTCCACCGGGCGCACCGGACCTTCTTCCGGGTAGTGATCCTCCGCGCCCATCCAGAACACGCCCGACGGCACGGTCATCATCGGATTCGGGTCGGCAATGTCGGTCATCGCGTCTCGCCTTCAAGGTTGCTCGCGCGTCAGAACTTGCCACGCACGCCGATTGCGTAGCGGCGATCGGCAATCCGTTCCTGCCCGATCGGCCCATCGATGAATATCGCCCGCTCGCGATTGGGCTGGTTGGTGAGGTTGACGCCCGAGAAGGTGATTGCGAATTGCGGGTTGATGTCGACCGATACAGTTGCGTTCAGCTGGCTGCGTTCGTCCTGGTACAGGGGCAGGTTGTTGGTCAGATCGACCGCCTCGACGCGCAGAAACGGGTCGCGAAAGGTGTAGCGGACGCGCGCATTGATACCGTATTTCTCGTAGAACAGCGTCAGGTTATAGTTATTTTTCGAAAGGTCGCGCAGCGGCAGCTCGAATTGCTGGGCGACCCCGCCTGTCGCGAACCCCGGCACGGTGAACGTCGTCTCGCGCTTGCCGTCCTGATAGGTGTAGTTGGCGATGATCCCCAGGCCGTCTAGTCCTTCGGGCAGATAGGTGAAGCTGTGCTGGAAATTGACCTCCAGCCCCTTGAGCGTCGCGCCGCCTGCATTGACGGGCTGGTTGATGCCGACGCATTCGCCGACCGCTCCGGATTGGTCGATCGACACCGGGTTGAAAATCCCCGTTGCGCAGTTGTTCGGATCGAACGGCCCGCGCGCCGGATTGATCAGCGTGGGTGCGACCGCGACCGTCGTTACCAGGTTCTGGTACTTCTTGTAAAAGCCGCCGATCGACAACAGGCTGTTCCGATCGAAGTACCACTCGACCGCGGCGTCATATTGATCGACCGTCTGCGGTCGCAGATTGGGGTTGCCGGCGCTGACATAGACGTCGAGCAGCGGGAACTGCACGGTCGGCGACAACTGGCCGAAGTCCGGCCGCCGCAGCGAGCGGCCATAGGACGCCCGCATCAGCACCGACTGAACTGGCTCGGCGGTCAGGACCGCGTTGGGGAGCCAGTAGGTATAATTCTGCCGAACATCGAGGTCGCCTGCGACGCCGTTCGCCAGCGTGACGCCCGATGCCGTCTGGCTGGTGCGTACGACGCGCACGCCGGCGTTGCCGCGCAGGCCGATAGAGCCGATCTGCGTGTCGAGATTCACGCGCAGATAGCCCGCGTAGCTCTCTTCCTTCACGCGGAAACGCGCGCTCAGATCCTCGGGCGGCACGGCCGCCAGCCCCAGCGCCTGGCGGACGTCGCCGGGGTTCCGGGTCAGCAGGCCCGACGGCACGACGAAGCCACCCAGATACTGGTCGCCGGTAAAGTTGAAGAAGTCGGTCGGGGCTGTCGCATACAAGTCCGGCCGGCTGGCGGCGGTGATGCCGGGGAACTGGCGCGACGCCTGGGTCGTGCGACGGCGGCGGGAATCAGTCTGGTTGAACCGCGCGCCGGCCTGGATCGATCGGATCGGGCCGAGATCGGCCTTCCATTCCAGGTCCAGCCGCTGGGCATTCTCGATGTTGCGGAAATAGCTGGCGTTGTCGCGACCGATGAACGTCTGGTAATAGGCGGGGTTGCCGATGTTCGCGAACAACGGGCTCGACGTATCCGGAGCGAAGAACAGGTCTTTGCCGGTGATATCGAACAGGAAGGGCGGGCTGATCCGGCCGTTGGCGTTGCCGAAATTGGCGCTCGCCGGATTGTTGTACTGGCTGACCAGCTGAAAATTGGCGTCGGTCGTGTCGGATCCGGCGCGGCTTGCCTCCGCCTTGATCGTCAGGTCGCCGAATTCCCATTCGGCGCCGCCGGCGGCAAGATAGGACCGGGTGTCGCGCAACGGGCTGTTGTTCTGTGGCCGAAACTGGGTGCCGCCGATCTTGCCGCTGACCAGCTGGTCATAGCTGAAGCCGCTCGCGTCGCGGCTTTCGATCACGCGGTCGCCGGGGAATGCCAGCTCGGCGACATCGGCGGTCTGCTGGATGAACACGCCGGCCTCGTTGCCGACGATTCGCTGGTCGACATAGGTACCGTCGAGGAACAGCTTCAGGTTGCTGGCCGCCTGCCATTCGACTGAGCCGCTGGCCGATGCGTTGCGGCGATCCCGGGTCGAGAAGAATTGCTGTGCATAATTGGGCCGCAGATAGGGGTCGGCGGTGCCATCCCCGTCGAGGTCGACCCCGGTGCGCGCGGCATAGCGTACGTTGAGCACATCCTCGCGAACAGACTGTTCGCCATAGGCCCCTGAGACGACGACCCCGATGTCACCGATGCCGGTTTCGAACGTACGCCCAAACACGGCGGACACGCGCGGATTGAACGCGTCGGCATTCTCCGCATATTCCATGTCCGCGCGAATCGAGGCGATCGGCTTGCGCAGGCCCAGCCCGCGATAGGTGCGCAGGTCGACGATGCCGCCGACCGACCCTTCGATCTGATCGGCGGTCGCGACCTTGGTCACGCTGACCGAGGCGATCAGTTCGGCGGGTAGGTCGTCGAAGCTGATGCCGCCGCGCGCATCGCCCGACGGGGTGGTCGCGCGCCCGTTGATCAAAACGAGGTTCTGGTTCGACCCGCGGATCGACACGTTGCTGCCGACACCCTGCGAACGGTCGATCTGCACGCCGCTGACATTCTCCAGCACTTCGGCCAGGTTCTGGTCGGGAAGCTTGCCGACGTCCTGCGCATTGATGACGTCGACGATCGTGTCCGACGCGCGCTTTTCGTTGATGGCGCTGGCCAGGCTGGCCCGGATACCGGTGACGACGATTTCGGCTTCGGCGGCCGGCTGCTGCTGCGCGGCGACTGTTGCCTCCTGTGCGAACGCCGGACCGGCGATCAGCGCCGATACCGCCGCGCCTGTCCCCATTGCAGCCCGCAAACGGCGTTTCAGTGTCGAACCACTCATGATGACATCCCCCTTATCCACCGGCTGTTCGCCGTATGCTGGGGAGGCCCATACCGTGGTCGAACCGCTATGACAATATTGTCATTGCGTTCGCCGGCCGCCTTCTGTCTTGGTTGCGTCGGTTAGATCGGCTTCTTTACCGTTGCGCAGCCAGCGCTGGGGAAACTGGGCTGCGGTGGATCCATCGCGACGGCGGAAGGTAGATCCTTCGCCAAGGCGTTCGGTAAAGTTCACGTGATGACCGCCGCCGCGTGCATTCAGTTGCCCGAACAAGTCGCGGCGCATCGCCGTTACGACAGGCTGCAGATCCTTTGACGCGATCAGGTTCCGGGTTTCCTGCGGATCGGCCTGAATGTCGTAAAGCTCCTCGGTGTCCCAGACGCCGTGATACTGGATCAGCTTGTACCGGTCCCCGCGCAGCGCGAAGGTGGTGGGGGTCTGTGGATAGTTATATTCCCAGTAATATTCGTAAAGCAGCGAACTTCGCCACGGGCGGGCAGGGGCTTGCCCTTCAAGCTGCGGTACGAAGCTCGCGCCGGAGAATTGCGCGGGGCGCGCGACGCCGGCCAGATCGAGGATCGTCGGCGCGATGTCCAGATTGGCGACCATGTCCGTCACCGTCTTGCCGCGCTGGATCACACCCGGGCCGTAGGCGATCAGCGGAACGCGCATCGATTCCTCATACGCGTTGCGCTTGTCGATCAGCCCATGTTCGCCGAACATGAACCCATTGTCGCCCATGAACATGACGACGGTATTGTCGAGCAGCCCGTTCTTGCGGAGATGGTCGAGCAATCGGCCGGTGGATTCATCAACAGCGGCCAGCGTCTGATGATATCGGCGTTTGTATTCCTTGAGATCGAGTGTTGAATGATAGGGAAATTCGACGCCATGCCAGCTGTTGCGCTGGTCATGCACCCAACGGGGCTTGCCGTCGCTGTCTGGTGACTTTGTCTCGTCATACGTTGCCGGCAAGGCGATCGGAGTATTCCTGTACAACTCTTTGTGCCGCGTCGCCGGTTGGAAATCGGCATGCAGCGCCTTGTGCGAAAGGTACAGGAAGAACGGTTTCTTTGCGTCGCGCTGCTTAAGCCAGTCGAGCGCGTAATTAGTCAATTCGTCGGTGATATAGCCCTTTTGCGGTACGTGCCGCCCATCGACGTTCAACTGTGCGGTGCTGCCATCAGCCAGTCTTGGCCAATAGACACCCTGACCTTCGAAACTCACCCAGTGATCGAAGCCGGGGCGCGGGTCGTCGTTCAGTGCGCCCATATGCCATTTGCCGAAGAACGCGGTTTGATACCCCGCTTTCTGCAGATATTGCGGGAAGTAGATCTGGCCGCTCTCGTCGCCGGCATTGTTGTCGACGATGCCGTGGTCGTGCATGTACTCGCCGGTCAGGATGGTCGCCCGACTGGGCGAACATAGCGATGACGTGACGAAGGCGTTCTTCAGATGGACGCCGTCCCGTGCCATTCGGTCGAGCACCGGGGTGCGGATCTCGCGGTTCATGAACCCGAGTTCGTCGTAACGCTGATCATCCGTCAGGATAAAAATTATGTTCGGATGGCGCGCCGCCGGTGCTTCTTTCGCGGCGCGTACCACCGCCGGTCCTGATGGGCGAGCATGGGCCGGCACGTGGATCATCGCCAGCACTAAAATACTTGCGCTGCGCATCGTGCGCCAAGTGCATGTACCGGATTTCATACGCCGTCCCCCCGCTCAAGCATTGACCGATGCGTGTCTGCCCCGCATCCCTAACAGGCCAATTCGTATTCGACAATATTGTCGGTGCAAGTAGAGGAATCGGGGTACCGTGACGCAGTCCAGTCGACCAAAGCGGTCAACCCTTGCGGACATTGCCGCGGCTGCGGGCGTGTCGATCAAGACGGCATCGCGCGTCATTCGTCACGAGCCAGTGGCGGCGGCAACCCGGGAGCGGGTAGAACGCGCGGTGGCGGAACTGGGATACCGACCGATCACCGCGCCACGTAGCGCGGCCAGCGATCGTTCGTACCTGATCGGCCTGCTCCACTTTCCGCCGATTGCGACGTTCGTGTCCGGCCTGATCATGGGTGCCAGTGAACGCGCTCGGCAGGAAGGATATCATCTTGTCGTTGAGGCATGCTCGGTCGGAACATCTGACGAGCGCGCGAGATGGGTACGGCAACTGGTCATTCAGTCCAACCTTGATGCTATGATCCTGGCTCCGCCGCTGGGTGACGATCCTGTTATCTTGGCGACGCTGGCCGAACTGGCGCTACCGACATGCAGCATCGCGCCGGGTGACATCTCCCCCAACTATCCTTCGGTCGCGATCGACGATCGCGGCGCGGCACGGGAGGTCACAGAGCGGCTGCTGAAATGGGGGCACCGCCACGTGGCATTCCTGACTGGCGCGGGGGGGCGCACCACGACAACCCGCCGCCTCGCCGGTTTTCGAGATGCCGTCGCCAAATTCCCTGAAGCACGTGCGACGGTGGTCGAGGGCGATTACAAATTTCGCTCGGGGTTTGAGGCAGGGCAGGAATTGCTGTCAGGCAAGGATGTGCCAACCGCCGTATTTGCCAGCAACGACGAAATGGCGGCAGGTATCCTGGTGGCCGCGCACAAGCTGGGGCTGGCAATGCCGAGCCAGTTGTCGGTATTCGGGTTCGACGACGATGTAATCGCCAACGCGGTATGGCCGGCTTTGTCCACTGTGCGCCAGCCGGTTCACGAAATGGGTAGCGCCGCGATCGCGCTATTGGTCGAAGGATCGCTTAGGCCCTCCGCGGGAGCCGGTGACGTGCCCTTGCACCAGCAAATCCCGTATGAGATCATAGAGAGAGAGACCAGCGGTCCGGCGCCAAATCCGTGACCAAAGCATGGCAAGGCTGTGACGCCGTTCGCCCCTATCGTCGCGCCTATCTCGGCTGGCACGGTCTTGCATGGGCCGGTGCGACGATCGCCTATCAGCCATTTCTTTCGTTCCTGCTGCCACTCAAGATCATCGGGATCGGCGGGCATCCCGATCCGATATTGCTCAGTAAGGCGGTCCTTCTGGGCGGGGTGACTGCGGGGTTTGCCAATTTAGGTTGGGGGCTCGTCGGCGACCGTGTCGTGGCGCGGGGCGGCGGGCGGCGATGGTTGATCTTAGCGGGACTGGTTGGGGTTCTACTTAGCTATGTCATGCTTGCACTGGCCAGCACGCCTACGGGATTGCTCTTGGCGCTTTTCGGCTTTCAACTCGTGCTGAACCTCTTGTTGTCGGCGCTGGTCGCAACCGCGGCGGACGAGGTGCCTGTTCATGACAAGGGACTGTTAGGGGGCGTACTGTGCATCGGCGCGCCCGCCGGTGCACTGGTCAGCGTGGTCACTACGTTGCCTGGCATGTCGGTTGAGCGCGGACTGCTCTGGATCGCGGCCATGATCACGATACTTGTTTTACCCTACGCTCTTCAACAACGGTACCCGGTGCAGAGGGGGCCTCAGCAATCGCCAACGACTGTGGGGGAACCCGCCGAAGCGCAAAGTTTCATGCTGTTATGGCTGGTCCGCTTGCTCTTACAAATTGCGAGCAAGGCAGTCTTTTTCTTTCTCATCTATTATTTTGCTGAAACTGTTGGGCAAGTCCTGCCAGCCGCGATCGCGCAACTGACTTTGATCGCCGCCCTCATCGCACCGCCCGCCGCGTTGTTCCTGGGGCGAGTGTCCGACCAGTACGGCTGCCACCGCGTGGTGCTGTTGGCAATGATCGCCGTCATGGCGAGCGGGTTGGTAATCATGGCGATACAAAGAGACTTGGTATCTGCAGTATTAGGATACCTCGTGTTCGCAAGCTCCGCAGCGATCAGTCTCTCGCTTCACTCGGGATATTCGATGCTCCGGCTACCTGTCGGGTTGGCCAGCGGGAAAGGACTAGGTTTGCTGAATCTCGCAAACACGTTACCGGCGGTTGCGGTTGCCGCTCTTGGCACGGCCATAGTGCCCCAGCATGGATATAGAACGCTATGCTGGATCCTTGCCGGTGCGGTAGTGGTGGCGGGCAGTTTCTTGATCCCGCGCAAACCCTGAGGCAGATCGGCCTTCTATGGTAACAGCTTGGAACCGATAGCGGACAGCGAGGCGGCGGTCTGCTCGAGTGCTTAGCGTCACGGAGTCAACCTGAACGGGCGTCTGATTTCAAGGAGGGAACAAGACTTCCTAAGCGTCTGTTTGTGGGTCAACAGCCCGTCGACAAGCCGTAGCGCAGATTTGCCGGATCGCTCTGTACAGCGGGCGTAGAAACATGATCTAGCGGATTCGCACGAGCATGCATTAACATCACGCCAGTGCGGGAACCCTCATCGCTACCGGTCGTAGATCCGGCAGTTTAACGGCGAGGATCTAATCAATGGCGAGAAGCGTAGCTTCAACTTCGGTCAGGCTTCTCGGGCCTAACGCGCATCCGTTGTATCCGGCGCTGTTGCCGGTCCCGATCCTCTGCTTCGTTGGCGCGCTGATCACCGATCTAGCTTATATCGCCAGTGCCGACATGATGTGGCTCGACTTCTCGTCCTGGTTGCTACTCGCGGGTCTGATTGGGGGCGGCCTTGCGGGTGTCCTGTTGATCGTCGAATTGGTCCGCGCGCGCGAACGACGCGCGCTCTTGCCACACTTCGTTTTCCTGCTCACCGCCTGGGTGATCGAGGTCTTCAACTCGTTCATCCACGCGCGCGACGGATGGACCGCTGTAGTACCGTCGGGATTGTCGCTTTCCATCGTCGCTACCGTGCTCGGCCTGCTCGCCGGCTGGTTTTGGCAGTCTGCTCGTCACCGCTCGGTGGAGATCGTACGATGACCCGCACTCTGATCACGACCTTTTGCGTGCTGCCCCTTGCCGCGTGCGGAAGCGGACAGGCGATCGATCCGAACAACCAATTTGGCGCCAATCCGCTGCTGCCCGCGCCGCATGAGCAGCTTGTGGCGGACGTAGGCGTATTCGAGACAGTCGGCTGGCAAAACGGCGAAACGCCGACGGTGCCCGTCGGCTTTCAAATTGCTGCGGTTGCTCAACACCTGTCCAATCCGCGTAACGTCCTGGCGCTGCCCAACGGTGACGTGCTGATCGTCGAATCGCGCAACGAGAGTGGCGAGCCGGTGCAGCGGCCCAAGGACCCGATCCGCGACTGGATCATGTCGCGGGCGCATTCACAAACAAAGAGCGGGCAAGCACCGCTGGCGAGCAACCGGATAACGTTGGTCCGCGACGCGAACGGCGACGGCCGGCCGGAACTCCGCTCGGTCCTCGTCGATCATTTGCACGCGCCGTTCGGCATCGCGGTACTAGGCGGCTTCCTGTACGTGGCGAACACCGACGCGATCGTCCGCTACCCGTTCACGCCGGGCGAAACGCGGATCACCGCGCCCGGGACGAAGCTGGTCGATCTGCCCGCCGGCTCGATCAACCACCATTGGACCAAGAGCCTCGTAGCGAGCCCGGATGGATCGCGGCTCTTCGTCAGCGTCGGTTCGAACAGCAATGCCATGGAGCGCGGGTCCGATGCCGAACGGGATCGGGCGGCGATCCACGCGGTCGATCCGCGGACCGGGCTTATGAAGACGTTCGCGACCGGCCTGCGCAACCCCAACGGCCTCACTTTCTATCCGGGCTCCAATACTCTGTGGACGGTAGTCAACGAGCGCGATGAGCTCGGCCCCAACCTCGTGCCCGATTACATGACGTCGGTTCGTCCGGGCGGCTTCTATGGCTGGCCCTACAGCTATTATGGCCAGCATGTAGACCCACGCGTGCGCCCGCAGCGTCCCGATTTGGTCACCCGCGCGATCCGGCCCGACTATGCGTTGAGCTCGCATGTCGCGGCGCTCGGGCTGACATTCTACACGGGCGCCAGCTTTCCAGATCGGTTCCGCGGCGGTGCGTTCGTAGGCGAGCACGGCAGCTGGAACCGCACCGATCCGCATGGCTACAAGGTCGCGTTCATCGGTTTCCGTGACGCGCGCCCGACCGGCAATCCGCAGGATTTCGTCACAGGCTTCCTTAAGGACGGCAAGGCCCACGGCCGTCCCGTGGGGGTAGCGATCGATCGGACCGGCGCGCTTCTGATCGCCGATGACGTTGGCAACACAGTCTGGCGGGTCAGCTATACCGGCAATCGCATAGCGTCGCGGTCGTCGTCTGCATCGGGTGCCGGCACGCTGTAGCGGATCGGGGTGGGGACATTTCGGGGAATCCTGATGTCGTGCATCCTGTTGCAAAGATTGTCCGCGCTGGCGGTGCTGACGGAGGTGCTGATGGCGGTACCCTCACCGACCGACGCACAGCAGGTGCCGGCCATCGACACCGAGGATACCTCGCTGGTGTCCGCGTCAGTTGGCAGCGGCCGCGTGCATCCGTCGATGGCGCCCGACGTGCGCAACAGTGATTTTGCGCGGGGCAATTATGACAACGACGAGGCAGACCTGGATCGATTGCCCGTCATCTCCAGCTTCGCTTTGCGGCCGAACCCCACCGAAACGCCCAAGACGAAGCGGACCTCTTTCTGGGAATCAACGGTTCGAACGTGTTCACGCCCCGGTGTCGGCAGAGCGTACCGCGCCGCGTGCATGGTATGAAAGCAACAACGCCATCGCACTGGTGGCGTCGCCCGCAAAGGATCTGCACACCGGCGTCGTCTACACGATCAAGGCCAGTCCGAACGGTGTATCCTCCACGCCCCATGAAATGAGCCTGACCAGCACGCTGGGTGGTGAATCGGCCCTCGGCGCCTTGTCACCGACCACAGTCGTGACCTGGCGGCCCAAGGGCGGGGCGGTCTGTTCACTCAGGTCGGCCTCGAGCCATCGGTTCCCCTGACGCAGCGGGACGACGGACCGGCGATCAGCTTCCCTGCATTGGCGGCTATACGCTGGGACCATTTCTACGAAGCGGGCACCGCCGACGTGCCGTACGGCGGCATCGGTGCCGCCAATTCACCCCCCGTCGAGGCGGGCGGTGCCAGATGGCAGTTCCGCGCCGAAGCGCTTGCAGTCGTACGAAGCGACACGTTGCGGCACCTCGGCGGTCCGGAGGCCGAACATGACAAGGGAGTGCCAATAGCGACCGTAAGCCTTCGGCTCACTTACCGATATTTTTAGCTTGCTGCTGCTGCAATGGTATAGCTTTGCTCACCGCAGAACTACAGCGTGTCCCGCACCGTTGATCAAGATGACGCCCGAAGTGCCGCTCTTCCAACTGAATGAACGACTGAAGATGAAAAACAGCCGACCCGCGTTGAATGTCCGGAAGTAGGTCTTAGTGAGACTTGGGGCGACGGCCCGAAACGGGTTTCGTCGAAGGCCCGAACTCCGAACCAGCAGGATGCGGGTTCCTGCCCGCGAGATACTAAGAATCAACGTCACTGCCCAGAACCTGTCAGAGCGATAGCGAAAATCGGCTAAAAGACATCGGTCCTTTGAAGGTACACCTTTGCTGAACCTGCCGGGTTTAACAAACGGGCCAGCTTAACGAACTCCGATGCGCAAGTTGTTGTTGCCCCCTAAAGGCCTGACAGAGCCTCGCAGGTTTGCGCGATGAACTCGCGTGGGGA
>NZ_JACYTY010000016.1:0-20891 GCF_014841445.1 Sphingomonas sp. CFBP 8765
TTTGGAGGATATCGTACACCTGCCGGTGCCCAATTTCCTTCACATAAGTGGACATTAAAGGGCCCTCCCCGGCTTTCCCAACTTCAGACGCTCGTTAATCTTAGCCAGACGGTCTCGACCGGCCACCAAAGCCGGCCTCGGAGAGCAAAAAGTGAGACAAAACCGTCGTCCGGGTAATCTGGCTTGAAAGTCGGGTTTCGGATATCCGGCCATCTTCAGACGTCGTGCGCCGCCTTGAGGGGATGCCCCCTCTTCCATCCGTTAGGCAGCCTGGCTCGTTCTATTCTCGAGCAGCCCGGCGATACGGCAACTCGCAACTGGTCGGCTGAATAGATACCCCTGGATATTACCGCAGCCCTCGCCGCGCAGCAGGTCGAGCTGCCCGATATCCTCGACGCCCTCGGCGGTCGTTTCCATGTGCAGCGCGGTCGCCAGGTCTACGATCGCGCGGACGATCGCCGCGGCGCTCGGATCGCTGGCGATGCTCGTAATGAACGAGCGGTCGATCTTGATCTTGTCGAACGGGAAGCTGCGGAGGTAGCTGAGCGACGAATAGCCGGTGCCGAAATCGTCAAGCGCAACCCGGATGCCCATCGCGCGCAGCTTCTGCAGCAACGCGATCACCGGCCCCTCGCCGTCAAGGAAGACCGATTCCGTGATCTCGATCTCGAGCCGATCGGGTGCCAGCCCGCTACGCGAGAGCGCCTGTAGAATGATCGCCTGGAACCCGGTGTTGCGAAACTGCAGCGGCGACACGTTTACCGCGACGCGGACATGCTCGGGCCAGTGTATCGCCTGACGGCAGGCCTCCTGCATCACCCATTCGCCGATCGCGATGATCAGCCCGGTATCCTCGGCGATCGGAATAAATTCGGCCGGGGGAATGATGCCGCGCTCCGGATGATGCCAGCGCACCAGCGCTTCAAACCCGCCGATCCGGTCCGCCTTCAGGTCGAACACCGGCTGGTAGTTGAGGACGAAATGGCCCGCCTGAATCGCCTCGCGAAGGTCGAGCTCGACCTGCCGACGCCAGCGCGCCGCGGCGTCGAGCGCGGGTTCGAAGAACCGGAAGACGCCGCGACCGTCTTCTTTCGCGAGATACAGCGCGAGATCGGCATTCTTGAGGAGCTCGTCGGCGTCCTCGCCGTCGACCGGGCCGATCGCGATGCCGATGCTGACCGCCGTCGCGATCCGGTGGCCATCGGCCTCGACCGGCTGGCGCATCATGTCGAGGATGCTCTGGGCGAGGACGCGCGGGCGATCGGCATCGAACTGGCCCGACAGGATCACCGCATATTCGTCACCGCCGAGCCGCGAGACCAGCCCGTCGGGCGCGACCTCGCTCAACATCGCGCCGATCGCTTTCAGCAACGCATCGCCGACCGGATGGCCGAGCGTGTCGTTCACGCCCTTGAAGCGATCAAGATCAAGACACAGCACCGCGATCGCCCCGCCGGTCCGCCCGACCTGAAGGATCGCCTGGTCAAGCGACTGACGAAAATACGTCCGGTTGGGCAGGCCGGTGAGGACGTCGTGGAACGCGAGATGCGTGATCCGGTTCTCGCGTTCGATGATACCGACCGACATCCGATTAAAGCTGGCGGCGAGCCTGCCGATCTCGTCGCGCCCCTTCACGACGATATGGGCACGCCCGCCCTCCTCCAGCGCTCGCGCGGCGGCGTCCAGCGCGGCGATCGGTCCGGCGATCCCCCTCGCCAGCCGCCTGCTGCCGAGCACGACGAGGATCAGCCCGGCCAATCCGGCGAGCGCGATGCCCGCCTGCAACGGCAGGTACGGGGTCAGTGCGGCGTTGAGCGGATAGCGGATCAGGATTGCCGCCTGCGGTCGACGTGTCAGACCGGCAAGCGGCTTTGCGATCGCGAAAGCGCGGCCGATTGACAGGTTGAGCGTTGCCAGAGTCCGGGTTGATTGCGATGCGTCGACCAGATCGTCGATCGCGGAGTCGGATCCGATCGACCTGTCCGCCGCGTGCCAGCGCCCTGCGCCATCGCTTCGCAGGATCGTTGCGATCAGCGGGATCGCGGACAAGCGTTCGAGCGCGCGCATCTCGGTGCCGTCGAGCCGCACTGCGAAGACCACCCAGCCTACCTGCGTCGGTGCCATAACCGGTGACAGGATCAATCGGTACACCTGCCCCGCCACGACCACGACCGCGTCGCGCCGGCCGTCCGGCATCGCGAAGGGGAACCGGGCAGCCGTCGCGGCAAGTGCGCCCGAGGGGCCGGTAATCTGCCCGTCCTGATCAACCACGAACGCGGCGGTGACCTCGGCCCGGTGGCTGATATTGGCGAGCGCGGACGCGATCGTCGGCCGATCGCCGCTGGCGACCGCGGCCCGGAATCCAAAATCTCGCGACAACAGGTTCGCGGACGCAATCAAGGATTGCGACCTGAGCGACCAGATTCGATCGTAGACGCTGCCGCTGGCAATGAGTTCTTGGCGCACGGAGTCGCGCGCATGCATCCAGATCATGGCCTGCGCGACGAACGCGAGTATCACCAGCGTCACCGCGAACAGGCTCGCATACAGCACCGACAGCTTGGTCCGGAGATGGCGAAACCGCGGCGGGCGCAAAGGCATCACCGGTGCAGCACGAAGGTCGTGGCAAAGCCGGTGGCGGCAACATCGATCGGCTGGGACGCAGTGCTGCCGGGCGCCCGGATCGAGGGGTGCCAGACGCGGACCGTCGCTGTGCCTGGGGGCACGCCGGTAATGCTGACATGCCCAGCCTGGTCGGTCAGTTCGGCAAACGGGGTGGCGGTCACGAACACGAACCCGCTCATCGAGTCATGAATGTTGCAGCCGAGCGGGACCACGCCCGGACGGTCGAACAGGACGGTCCGCGACTCCTCCTGCCCGTAGAGTTTCAGGTCGAACTTCCTGGCCTTCGAAAACGAATAGACGTGGTGACGCACCCGATCGCGGTTGGGGAAGCCGACCGTCGCGCCGACGGGGACGATCAGCACATGCGGTTGAAACGCGATGTCCCGCTGCTCGATCATGTATGGCCCGCGCACCGTCACCCCCGGCGCCTTGGGCGTCTCGATCGTGACCACCGCGCCCGGCAGCGGCTTGCCGTCGAAACCACGGACATCGATCACCACCGGGGCGGCATGCGCAGCGACAGGCAGCGCAGACGCCGCGAACAGCAAACTCAGGCGGAGGACGGATACGTGCATGCATCGGCTTCTAACAGTCGGAGAATTGCAAACCGGTAAACGTCATCGGCTTGTCATGCCTTTTCGACCGGGCGACGCGGCGATGGCCTGGCGAGGGAGACCGAGTATTAACCAATGGTCTCCAAGAGATGCCAGATGATTCGTATTCCGCTTTCGACTGTTGCCGGATGTATCGCGAAGGTCGCGGTGGCGACCGCCGTCATGACGACGACCCCCGCCGCGGCACGCGAGGGTCGCGCCGGCGGCAAGCTGATGCTGACCAACGGCGTCACCACTATCGAAGGCAGTTCGGGTGGCGGCATCTCCACCTGGGCTCTGATCGCCGGCAACGAAACCGTCGACGGGATCGGCGGGTCCGCGCATGTCTCGGTCATCCTGCTGCCGGACTATCGCTGGGAAAGCCACGGCGCAGCCATCGGCGTCCACGACCGGTTGGAACTGAGCTACGCCCGACAGAATCTCGACACACGCGACGTCGGTGCAACGCTCGGTATCGGCCGCGGCTACACGCTCAACCAGGACGTGTTCGGTGCCAAGCTGCGCGTCGCCGGCGATGCCGTCTATGGCAGCCCCTACCTGCCCCAGATCGCGATCGGCATGCAGTACAAGCGCAGTTCCGATCCGCAGATCGTCGCCGCGGTTGGCGGGCGCCACACCAGCGGAACCGACCTCTACGTCGCTGCCACCAAGCTCCTGCTGCGGCAGAGCATCCTGCTCGGCACCACGATCCGCTACACCAAGGCCAACCAGAACGGCCTGCTCGGGTTCGGTGGCGATCGCGGTGCAAATCGCCGCGTCCAGATCGAGAGCACGCTCGGGTATCAAATTTCGCGCCAGCTCGTCGTCGGCGGCGAATACCGGTCGAAACCCGACAATCTCGGGTTCGCCACGGAAAATGACTGGAAGACTGTCTATGCCGCTTATGCGATCAGTAAAAACCTGACTGCGACCGCGGCCCTTGTCGATCTCGGATCGATCGCGACGGCCGAGCGCCAACGCGGCGGCTTCCTGTCGCTCCAGACGGCCTTCTAGGGAGCGTTTTCGATGATCTTGCTTGCCCTGCTCGTCCTCCTCCAGACCGCACCCACGCCACCGGGCGAGGACCCGGTCGCGCCCTATGCGATGAGCGACGCCAATGTCGGCGGTGGTCCGTTCAAGGGCGTTGCCATGCTTGAGGCGTTTCACGGGGTGGCTGGCATCGACCGGATCGTCGACGATCTGGTGAAGACGAGCCAGGCCGATCCGCGGATCGGAGACATCTTCAAGGGGCAGGACATGGTCCGCCTCCGCCGCACGCTGAAGGAGCAGTTCTGCGTGCTGTTGAACGGCGGCTGTAGCTATACCGGTCGCGACATGGCGACCGCGCACAAGGATCTCGGGATCCAGGCGAAGGACATGAATGCGCTGGTTGAAAACCTCCAGGGCGCCATGCGTCACGAGGGTGTGACGTTTCCAGCCCAAAACGCCTTCCTCGCCAAGCTTGCGGTAATGGAGTCGAACGTCGTCACCCATTAAAAAATGACCCAGAAGGCGACGCTCAGGGCATCCTATCACCTCGCTGAAACCGGTCATTTGTTCAGGTTTCAGGATCGGAAGGTATCGGCCGAGCATCCCGAAGGACGCGCATGTTGTCTAGAATGTGCCATCGCCTGAACGCAAGCTCCTGCAGCTTCTTGCTTAGCGTCAACGCGCGGCTGCGGCCGTCCAGCACCTCGACACCAGAGACACGGCGCACCACATTCGGTCGATCATGACCAACTATGCCAAGACTAGCGAAGCCGTCGCCGCCCTCACACCCGAGCAGTTCCGTGTTACTCAACAGAATGGAACCGAGAGTCCCGGCACCGGCCTGCTGCTAAAGAACAAGCAGGCGGGCATCTATGTCGACATCGTCTCGGGCGAGCCGCTGTTCGCCAGCACCGATAAGTATGAGTCCGGCTGCGGATGGCCGAGCTTTACCAAACCCATCGATGCCGCCAGCGTAAAGGCAACACGCGACTGGTCGATGCTCATCCCGCGCACGGAAGTGCGCTCCGCGCGGGGCGATAGCCATCTCGGCCACGTCTTCAAGGATGGACCGCGAGACCGCGGTGGCTTGCGCTACTGCATCAACTCGGCCGCACTTCGCTTCGTGGCACGTGCCGACATGGCTGCGGAGGGCTATGGCGGCTATCTCGACCAGATTAAGGAACCACCCGTGACCACACAGCGTGCAGTGCTGGCCGGCGGCTGCTTCTGGGGCATGCAGGACCTGATCCGCAAGCTTCCGGGCGTCGTCTCGACGCGCGTTGGCTATTCGGGCGGCGAGTTGCCAAACGCGACGTACCGCAACCACGGCAACCATGCTGAGGCGATCGAGATCGTCTTCGACCCCGCCCGCATGGACTTCCGCGCGCTGCTCGAATTCTTCTTCCAGATCCACAACCCGACAACGGTGAACCGGCAGGGCAACGACCGCGGCGCGAGCTACCGCTCGGCAATCTTCTACACCGACGACGTCCAGAAGGCCGTCGCTGAGGATACTATTGCGGACGTCGAGGCGTCGGGGCTCTGGCCGGGCAAGGTCGTAACCGAGCTGTCCCCAGCAGGCGACTTCTGGGAGGCCGAGCCGGAACATCAGGATTATCTCGAGCGCAGACCCAAGGGATACACGTGTCACTACGTCCGGCCAAAGTGGAAACTGCCACGGCGTACAGCTGCTGCCGGAAGCGAGACCGCCGCGACTTGACTACAGGCCGACCCGGGCGAACCATGGCGCGGCGGTGGGGGACCCAGCTTTGGACGTTCAGCGCGCCTTGGCTGCTTGCCGAAACCAGACTTCTGTTCAGGTCCCATGATTGCCCGGTATGGTCGCCAGCCTCACTGTCGTTCGGAGTAACTTCGTCGGCAGAAGAGATTGGCATCATGACCGACTTGCTGCACTGGTTCTGCACATTTTCTCCCTCAGGACTCCCGATAGCCGCGATCATCCTTCCATACCGTCCGCTTAGATCACCCGCTTCAAACGGCAGGAGCGGATCGTGCGTTTTAGTTTTCTCTGCAAGATTGCGATCGTCATCGCCCTAGTGGTGCTGTTCGATCGGCTGTTTCCTGATAGCTTCTCGGGCGCCCGCATCGGTGGGTTCGCGGGCGTCTGGCTGATGGGCCTCGTTCTGGGCAGGGGCGATGTCAGGCGGAACAAGCGCGCATGGATCGCACTTGCGGTCGCGGCGCTCTTCACGGGGTCGCTATTCGACGATCCGGGGCCGCTTGCCTGGGCCCTCTTCTGGTGTGCGCTCTCCGTCGCCGTGCTGCTGCCAAAGGTCAGTGGCTTCGACGATGCCTGGCATTGGGGTGCGCGCCTAGTGATCCATGCAGTTGGGGGGATCGGCAAGCCGTTCGCCGATCTTCGGCGGTTCGGGCGGTCCAGGCAACGCAAACGCGCCAATGCTGGCTCCGTCATGGCAATGCTAGGGTTGCCGCTGGTGGGCGGCGCCTTGTTCGTCACACTGTTCGCCGCCGCTAATCCACTGATCGCGCAGACTCTTGCGGCGATTCGACTGCCGTCGGTATGGCAAATCCTGCTGTGGATTTTTGTAGCGGTTTGCGTCTGGCCGAGCCTGCGGCCGCATCGCTCCGTGATGCGTCTGGCGGCTCGACTGCCCGATCCGGAGCCGGTGCTGCCCGGAACGTCGCTGCCGTCGGTTCTGATCGCGCTTGCCTTATTCAACGCGATCTTCGCCGTTCAGAACGCGCTGGACATTGCGTTCCTGTGGAGTGGCGGAGCGTTGCCTGCCGGCATGACCCAGACCGAATACGTGCATCGCGGCGCCTATCCGCTGATCGGCACCGCACTGATCGCCGGCGTGATGGCGCTGGCGATGCTTCGCCCGGGCAGCGCGAGCGCGCACCACCCCTGGGCACGACGGCTCGTGACCTTGTGGGTGGTGCAGAATCTGGTTCTGGTCGCCTCCAGCATACTGCGGACGATCGACTATATCGAAGCCTCGATGCTGACGGCGTGGCGCATCGCCGCGTTTGCATGGATGGCGCTGGTGGCGCTTGGGCTGGTGCTGATCTGCTGGCGCATCCTGCGCGGGCGCAGCGCGCGGTGGCTGATCAACTGGAACGCGTTCGCCGCTGCGGTCGTGCTGACGGTGTGCAGCTTCGTCGACCTGGGCGCGCTCGCGGCATCGTGGAACGTTCGCCAGCAGGCACCGGCAGCGATCGACCTCTGCTATATCGGTCAGGTCGGCGATGGGGCGCTGCTGCCGCTGATCGCGCTGGAGCACCGTCGAATGGATGCGGTGACACGCGACCGCGTGCGCTACGCTCGCGATCTGATCTTCACCGACCTGTCGGCCCGGCAGGACAGCTGGACGGAGTGGACGCCCCGTGGCGCGCGTCGCCTGGCCCGGGCGACGGCGATGCTCGGGCCCAACCCTGCTCGGCCGCTGGCGGTGGACCAGCCTGCATGGCGCAACTGCGACGGCTCGATCGAACATCCGGCACCGCCGGCCCAGCCTTGACCGCGCGAGCGCCAGCCATGATCCAGTGTCCCATGCCCCGCACGATCCTGATCGCCGACGACGATCCCCACATCCGACAGCTTCTCGCCTTCGCGCTCGCCAAGGCCGGGCTTGACACGATCGAGGCTGAGGATGGCGAGGCGGCGCTGGCCGCGGTGGAGAGCCATGCGCCCGATCTCGTCGTGCTCGACATCAACATGCCGCGGATGGACGGGATCGAGACGTGCCGCCGCTTACGCGCGCGGAGCGACCTTCCAATCCTGTTCCTCTCCAGCCGCGACGACGAGCTCGACCGCGTGCTCGGCATCGAGCTCGGCGCGGATGATTATGTGACCAAGCCGTTCAGCCCACGCGAGGTCGTTGCACGGGTGATGGCGATCCTGCGCCGCACGGCGGGGCGTCCGCCGGCGGTCGCCGATGCCGCCCCGCCGCTCCGCCATGGCCGCCTGCATCTCGACCCGGATGGCTGGCAGGCGAGCTGGGCGGATCAGCCGGTGCCGCTGACCGCCACCGAATTTGGCATCCTTCGCACGCTCGTGACGATGCCATCCAAGGTGTTCAGCCGCGATGCGCTCATCGACCGGCTGCATGGCCCTGGTTTTGCCATCACCGATCGCACCATCGACAGCCACGTGCGCAATTTGCGCGCCAAGTTCGCAGCCGTCGGTGCCCAGGACGTGATCGAGACGCGCGCCGGCATTGGCTATCGTCTCGGGGTGTGCGGCGCCGGATGATCGAGCGGGTTAAAAGCGTTGTCCGCCACCACTGGCCACGGCTGCGTCTGCGGACGATCCTGCTGCTTACCTTCCTGTTCGTGGCCGCGCTGCCGGGCGTCGGCGCGCTGTTCCTGCGGGTCTACGAGAACTCGCTCGTTCGCCAGACGGAAGCGGAGTTGGTCGGCCAGAGCGCGGCACTGGCGGCCGCGGCGATCGTCGAATGGCCGGGCGTTCACGCGCGCGTGCTGCCGCAGCAGATTGTCCCACAGCCGCCGTCGGTCGATCTGCGCATGACGCGCATCCTGCCGGAGCGACCCGAGCCCCGGCCCTCGGCAGGACCGGAGGGGCGCGCAACGCTCGTCTGGGGCCATCATATGCGGCCAGTCCTGCAGCTGACCTCGCGCACCACGCTGGCATCGATCCTGCTGCTCGACGCGAACGGCCGCATCCTCGTTGGTTCACAGACGGGAGCCTCCTACGCCGATCTGCCCGAGGTGCGATCGGCGCTGGACGGCCAGCGGGCGACGACGCTCCGCCGCAATGGCGCCTACCGGCAGCACTACGCGCTCGAATGGTTGAGCCGGGCGTCGGACCTGCGCATCCACCACGCCCACCCGATCGTCGCCGACGGGCGCGTCATCGGCGTGCTGTTGCTGTCACGCTCCCCGCGCGTGCTGCTTGCTGGGATCTACGAGGATCGGGGCAAGATCGCGCTCGGCATCGTGCTGATCTTCGCGACGTTGGTCGTTCTGAGCGGGCTGCTTTCGCGCGGCATCGTCCGGCCAGTCGAGGCGCTGGGCGACGCGACGCGGGCGGTCGCGAGCGGCGGGGGTTCGGTGCCGCCTGCCCCGACCACCGCCGCCGTCGAGATCCAGGCGCTCTACCGAGACTTCGGCGTAATGGCCGAGGCGATCGAACGGCGCTCCCGCTACCTGCGCGATTTCGCGCACGCGGTCAGCCATGAGTTCAAGACCCCCCTGGCCGGGATCGGCGGTGCGGTCGAGTTGCTCCAGGACCATCCCGACATGGGCGCAGCGGATCGCGAACGCTTTCTCGCCAACATCGGCGCGGACGCGGCGCGCCTGAACCGGCTCGTCAGTCGCCTGCTCGACCTCGCCCGCGCCGACATGGCCGAGATGGTTGAGGGTGCCGCCACCGACCTGTCCGACGTCATGCGCCGTGTGGCGGATGCCTTCACGGGTGCCAACTTCGACGTCGTGCCGGAACCGGCCGCGGGGCTGCCGAGCGTCGCTGTGCCGCCAGCGGTGATCGAAACGGTGATGACCGGCCTCATCGAGAACAGCCGACAGGCCGCAGCATTCCGCGTCTCGATCGCAGCGCGGGCGTCAGGCGAGTTTGTAGAACTGGCGTTCCGGGATGACGGTCCAGGCATCCCCCTGGGTGATCGCGACCGCATCTTCGAGCCCTTCTTCACCAGCCGCCGCACATCGGGCGGCACCGGACTTGGGCTGCCAATCATCCGCTCGCTTCTCCAGGCGCACCACAGCACGATATCCCTAGACCGGGACAACGGTAGGGGCGCGGTCTTCCTCGTCACGCTGCCTGCATGCGCCGTCGCACCGACGCGGAAGGCATAGATGGTGCGGAGAAGGCCACTCGCATTGTCGGCGCTACTGATCGTCGCCACCATCGCGACTGGTCTTACGATCAGACTAGCGCCGCTCGGGCTGCCGAACGCCTTCGTCAAATATGGCGGATCGCTGATGTGGGCGCTAATGATCTACTGGATCGTTTCGTCCGTTTGCCCACTTTGGCAGCTCATGCGCGGCGCTCTCGTATCGAGCGCGATCGCGTTCTGCGTCGAACTGTTCAAGCTCTATCACACGCCCCTGCTCGAAGCCTTTCGGCTGACCTTGCCCGGCAAGATGCTCCTTGGGCGCGTGTTCTCGCTATGGGACTTGGTCGCCTACTCGATTGCAATCATCGTCGGCGTTATGGCGGACCATATGATCTGGTCCAGTATGCAGCGCCTGCCTTCTGCTGAGCGTCAGGATGAGCCGCGATTGGGAGCAATCGGGCCGGCCGACCAACAGCCTCGCTAGATCGGAAACACCACGGCTCTGCCGGCCTCGACCCATCAACCGCCGTCTACGGCGGACGGTACGCTTCCCAGCTTCGAACACCGGCTCATGTGTTTCGCGTCAATTAAGCCAGCCCCCGTGTCCTGAGGAAATCGTTCAGATAGAATGCCTTCACCTTTTGCGTTTAATTAGAGACGTGTGAAAGCCACTGAGAGCCCATTCGTTCGCGACATTCCTGACGGAACGTACGTCGAGCTGGTTGCCAGTCTGTGCGGCACGCGCATGCCCGCAGCGATCATGACGTTGCTGTTCCTCGTGGTTGGTGTGCTCGGCGTTCACGCCTCACGGGATATCGCTCTGGCGAGATCCTGCTCTCCTATCGCCGCCTCGTTTCGGGCGTGTATGAAGCAAAGCGTAAAAGCCGCTATCCACCGCGTCAATACTCATACAATATGTGCGAAAGTTGGGGAAAATATCACATGCGTGTTGTGCCTCTTTTGCTTGCGTTTGCAGTGGTATCGATTGGTTCGATCGTCCATAGCCAGGAAGTAAAACGCGGCAGCGGCCCCTACCCGGCGATCTTCGAAGCACGGGACGACCTTCCGAACCACGTTGTCTATCGCCCGACCGATCTTGCACCGGCGCGCCTGGACCGGCTGCCCATCTATGTGTTTGGCAATGGCGGATGCAGCTCTGACGGCACCAGTTCGCGCAACCATCTGCTCGAGATCGCGTCACATGGATATCTGGTAATCGCCTCTGGTACGATCCCGCTCGGTGACCGGCCTGCGGCCCCTACCCCGCCGCAGCCCGGTGCGAAGCTGACGACCGAAACTGAAACTCGCCTGCTCACCGACGCGATCGACTGGGCACAGCGTGAGAACCGCCGCGCCGGCAGCCCGTTTGAGGGCCGGATTGCGACCGACAGGATCGCAGTGTCAGGCTGGAGCTGCGGCGGCCTACAGGCGCTGAACGCCGCGCAGGACCCGCGCGTCACGACATCGGTCATCATGAACAGCGGCTTTTTCCCCGAGGGGACCAACCCGTTGAGAGGGGTGGTATCGGATAAGGCGCTGCTCAAGACGCTGCACGGCTCGGTCCTCTATATCCTTGGCGGCCCGACCGACATTGCCTATCCCAACGGCACGGATGACTACCGGCGATTGGGGAACATTCCCGCGGCAATGGTGAACATCCCGGTCGATCATGGCGGCACCTACATGCAGCCGCATGGCGGCGTCGGCGCAGAAGTCGTGACCGCATGGCTCGACTGGAAGCTGAAAGGGGCAAAGCGCGCAAAAGCATACTTCACCGGCCCCGCATGTGGCCTCTGCAACGATCCGCGGCTGACGCTGGAGCGTAAAAACCTCTGACATATGCCTAAGTTTGCCAATGCCGGATTTGACCCATAACCGGTTATTCATAGCACCCTGCGCACTTCCCAACTTCAGCCATTCATTCATGTCTGTAATAGAGGCGATTGCGCCGACATTACCTCGCCTTCAACGGATTGCTCGATGCATTTTGCAAGCGATCGGACGTGGGTTTCGGTTGACCCGATCAACCTCTGTTAGCTCAGCGTCCAACGCCGCAAATCCAGATAGACAGCTGCCATTCGACGTGTATTGTCTGAACACCACACCAAGGAGACCTGCTGCATGCTGCTACCCATACTCGCTGCGGCAGTAACGCCTGCTGTCACCGCTGCACTACAGCAACCTGTCCAAGTGATGGTGCTGGGTAGCTATCATTTCGGCAACCCTGGTCGTGACAAGGTGAATGCCCACGTCGACGATGTCACCACGCCGCAGCGCCAGCGCGAACTGGAAGCACTGACTGATGCCATTGCAGAGTTTAGACCAACACGGGTCATGGTCGAGGCGCAACGGCCGGGCCCGACCTACGACGTGACGGACTTCGCAACGTTTTCCCCAAACGTGCTCAAGACCGACCGGGACGAGACAACCCAGATCGGCTACCGCATCGCTGCTCGCGCCGGCCTTCGGTCCGTTCAAGGTATCGACGAGCAACCCGGCAAGGGCGAACCGGACTATTTCCCAATCGGCCGGGTCGAAGCTTATGCAAAAGCTCACGGGCAGCAGGCCTATCTCGACGCCGCCTTTGCGACGGTCCAGGCGTCTGCCAAGAAGTTTGAGGCTGAGCAGGCAACCACCAGCATACCACGGATGCTGATCCGCTATAATGACCCCTCTACGCCCATGGGTGGACAGGATTCATACTACTCCCTGCTCCGACTTGGTGACGGTAACGAGCAGCCCGGTGCAGATCTGAATGCCATGTGGTACCTCCGCAATGCGAAGATCTTTGCAAAGCTCATCAATGTGGCCAAACCAGGCGATCGCATCCTCGTCGTGTATGGGGCCGGTCACGGGTACTGGCTGCGACACTTCGCCTCAACGACGCCGGGCTACAGTTCGGTTGATGTCAGGCCCTATCTTGAGAAGGCAGCGAGCAAACTGGTCGCGCCGAGATGAACCTGTCGCTCCTGGCCATACCAGCGGCGGTTCTGCTGATCGGTGCAACTGACGTACCTCGCGACTGGGCAGCGACCTTGCGAACGGACGCCAAAGCTTATCACGACCAGATCGCCGACAATCACCCTGGTCCCTACAACAAACTCGACCCCGGCTTCGCGCGTCGCAACGATGCCGGTCTGGCTTTGGCCCTGCGTCGTGCTGCAACCGTTGGAAACTACCCAGGATATCTATGGGCGATGCGCGGTTACGTGGCGAGCTTCAACGATGGGCATGTCGCCCTCGACCTCGATCAGCCAGCCCCCCTGCCGATCCGCTGGCCCGGCTTCCTGACCGGCTTTGACGGCACCGGACGTCAGGTCGTGATGGCCCGAGCGGATAACGCTCCCTTACCGCTCGGAGCAGTACTCGTAAGCTGCGATGGCATTGATGCCGAACACCTGGCTGCCCGCAACGTCGGCGCCTTTCGAGGCAGGTGGAAACTGGTCAGCCAACGAGCGACCAATGGTGGTCGATTGTTCCTTGACGCCGCCAACCCTTACATCAAGCGTCCAGTCCGCTGCCGCTTCAAGGTCGATGGCAAGCCAAAGGACGCGACGCTCAGCTGGCGCGATCTGCCTGATGCCGACTTCGACGCACGTTTTGCCGCTACTGCACCGCGGGCGCGTCCGGAGTTCGCGGCTCGAACGTTTGCTGACGGCACGCGCTGGTTCTCGCTCCCCGGCTTCAACGGTGACCCCGACAGCGCTGATGCCAAGTCCCTAACGCCAATCATCAAATCGATGAGGAAGGACGCCATCGCGATCGCAGCGGCGCCGCGCATCGTGCTCGACCTCCGAGGCAATGGCGGTGGATCGTCCGACTGGTCGTATCAGATTGCGGCTATCCTCTGGGGCCAGGCTGCAGTGAATGCGCTTCCATCAGGATCGGAAGGGGTAGACTGGCGCGCTTCGGCTGGAAACATTGCCACGCTTGAAGGCTATCGCACCGCCTGGCAGAATTCCGCCGATGTCTCGCAGGCGGCGAAAGACTGGGCAGCTCATACCGCAAAGGGCATGACGTCTGCCCGCGCGCTCGGGCAGGCGCTCTGGCGTGAAATCGATGCTGACGAAGCAAAGCCAGCGGCAACCGGCGCTGCTCACATACTGCAAGCGCGCGTATTCGTGCTGACGGACTGGGGATGCGGATCGGCATGCCTTGATGCGGTCGATCTATGGACCGCGTTAGGCGGCATTCACGTCGGGCAGGAGACGAGCGCTGACTCGCTCTACATGGACGTACGGCAAGTCGCGCTGCCCAGCGGTTTTGCCCGGGCCGTCATTCCGATGAAGGTGTATCGTGGGAGGAAACGTGGTTCGAACGTCCCGGCCAGGCCGGTGCATGCTTACACCGGCGACATGCGTGATACCGATCAGCTCGAACGCTGGATCAGTCGCCTTTAGCTCGCACCGTTCTGGCTCCAGCAATATCGTTCAAGGCCGTGAGAATTCCTTCGGCTAATTGAATGGAAGACCACCAGCGAAAGCCGGCTAAGATGCGCGTGGTGACAGGGTTGCGACTTTAAAGCGGCTGCCCTCTCCATATTGCAAGCAGAGCCGGATGGGCCGGCAGAAGTCACTTCAGCCAAGCAAACGCATCGAACTCGCGTGTGAAGACAGTGCGGGCAGCACGCTCGTATACCTTACGCCCAGCATCGCCATTGGTAAGGACCACGATCGCCAGGCCCGACACGAGGTCCACCACGAATAGGTTCGCGACGCCGTCGTTGGTGCCCCAGTGCCATGCGAAACGCCGCCCACCGTCACTCTCCATTCCCCAGCCTAGCCCCCAGTCGAGTGTTCCCTTCACTCGGATGGTCTTCGTAGAGAGCCCCGGATAGCGCTGTGCGAAAGCCAGGAACCGCGCGTAGTCGCTGGCGGTGGTCCACAATCCGGCGGCCATGTTGGGCGTCATGAATATTGGCATTGGCGGTTTGCCAAGTGCGACGGCCGCTCTCTCCCGTTCGCCTAGCATCCACCGGTCGACTGGTTTCAGCGGGCCAGCATCGCGACGCATCGTATAGCCCGCCGGGCCTTTGTCGATGACTACACCTCCGCCTCCGTCGTGCGCCCACGCGACTGCCGGCTCGGTGTCTCTTGCCCATCCATAGGTGCTTCGGCTCATTCCCGCCGGTCTCAGGACCCGCGTTTCCACCACCTGCGCGGCGGTCTGGCCTGTAACTGCCTCGACCAACCGGCCAAGTAGGGCGAAGCCCTCGCCAGAGTAGCGGAATCGCGTGCCGGGAGGGAACGCGGCTGTTAACGGCTCGCCCGCTTCGTCACGCCAGTTAGGCAGGCCACTAGAGTGGGAGAGCAGGTGGCGAGGCGTAATCGATCGCGTCGCAGCATCATCCGTGAACGCGACATGCTTCGCCACCGGCCGGTCGAGGTCGATCAATTTGTCCCGCACCATGTCATGGACCGCGACCGCAAGAACCACCTTCGACAGCGATGCTGCTTCGAACAATGTATCGGGTGTCGCGGGCACCGCATTAGCCTTTGCACAGCCGACCGCACCAGACGAGATTGCGCCGGCCCCGTCCAGCATTGCCCAACTCGCGCCCGGTACGGACGCCAGCTCCATCCAGGTCGACAAGTTGGCAAGGGCGCCAGGCGTCGTCGCGGTTGTTGCACCTGCCGCCACGGCTATGCCGAGCGTCCCGAAGCACGGGGCCGCGAGCATCGTCCGCCTGGACACCAAATCCATTATCAACTCCCGTCAGCGACCTACTTACTGGCATACAGGTTCGGCACGACTAGGCTAGCTGAGACCAACGCCGCGAAAGACCGTCGACCGATCCGCGTCAGCGACGACCCACAAACGGACGTTCGAGCTCCCTTCCCTGCCTCCAATTGCAGCCATTCGTTAATCTGGTTGAACGGCAGCTAAGTAGGCCCAAATCAGGCACCGGCGCAGCTGGTCAGGATAGCAGACAGTGCGCTTTCAAGGAGGGAGGTGCCGATAGGCGACGCTCCGCACGGCCTATGTTCTGCCGGCAGCTAAGCCGCCGCTTCTAGCTCACGTAAGCTGCGGCCGCGCGTCTCTCTACCTGAGCGTCCGATCAGTACCGCTGACAGCGTCATTGGTATGATCAGCGCAACTGCCGCGCCCCCCATCGTCGGGATCAGCCCAGCGAAGGCTCCTAGCTGCACAGCAACGCCACCAAATTTGCTACTGCCCGCGATAAGCCCGGTGGCACGTCCACGGACGCGCAATGCGTAGTTTTCGGCTGCGTAGGGAAGTAGCACGGCGATCAATCCGTTTGTGCCAACCACCAGCAGCGCGATCACAGCGATCAGCAGTGGTGGCCAAGCCAGCGTAGGCGCCGGCAGTAGGGCTCCAGCAAGCCCGGCAAGTGTGAGAAGCACAGTGCCGATCAGGGTGCGCTTGCTGCTCCACCGGCTGTAAAGGAAGGCCGCGATCATGATCGTGGGCAGGGCAACGAGTGCTGAGCTGGCGATGATACCGCTCGCAATTTCGGCACTGAAGCCTCGATCCTGGAGATCGGAAGGCAACCATAGCAGCAAGCCGAAATTGACGAAGCTCCACGACAGGGCCGTGATTACCAAGGCGATGGTCAACTCGCGGTGGTGAGCCGCTGCGCTGTCAGCGTCCGCTGGCGCTGATTGTGGCGCACGCCTGACGATGCCGAACTTTCGAGCCATGTCAGCTAGCTCAGCGTCCATACCCCGTTCCAACAGAAAGCGCGGAGATTCAGGAATCCACCTTGCCATCGCAAGCAGCAGCAAACCGGTGGGAAAGCCTTGCAACCACAAGCTACGCCAGCCGAACAAAGGCTCGAACAGATGCGCGGCACCGCTGGCCGCGAGGTAGCCGCCGACCAGTCCCGTACCGCCGACCAGCACAAGGACCCAGCTTCTGTGCCGCGGGGGCATGATTTCAGCTAGCAGCGTGTAGACGACGGGCAGCATGCCGCCAGCCGAGCACCCCATCAGAAAACACATGACCAGGTTCCAGCTGTAGGAAGGCATAGCTCCACAGATGGAGGTCGAGACGAACAGGATCGTCGACAACAGGATCGACACACGCCGACCATAGATATCCGCAAGCCACCCCCACAAGAACGAGCCAACTGTGGTCCCCGTAAGGGCAACGAACGGAAGCAGGGCAACGGTCGACTTTTCAAGACCATACTCCCCACGCATGCCGGGGAGCACAAAGCCAAGCGTTGCTGGCTTCATTGTGTCGATGATTAGGCCGAGGGTAAGCACCAGTAGAACGGCCGCATGCGAGCGGGTGAGAGGGGTTTCATCGGGCGCTTCAAACGCAGCGCCAGCTCCCGCCCGGTGGTCAGGCCGTTTCTTGGGTAGAGCACCAAATATCGCAGCAGGCACGCCGATCCCGATCAGCGCCATGCCTAGGTACATCCATCCGTCCATCGGCATGCCCGACAGGTGATTGCCCATCGTATGCGCCATCGCGAGCATCGGTAAGTGAAGGGCAACCCCAATACTGATCGCCGCACAGCCTGCCCAGAAGAGCGGCCAGCGCTCTCCGACAACCGAGTTTCCGCGGCTTCTTCTGCCGTTCGCCATCCATTCACCCCCACCAGTAGCGGTGGCATACGCCGCGCGGTTCGCCTGCTGCAAGCCGAGCACCCGCCGCCGGGGCACTGATCCGGCTGATGGCCTGCCGAATGGCGGCTTTCGAGCGCACGGATCGCCAAACCTGAGCGTCCGGCTCACGGTGCAATTGCCGGACCCTTCGACTTACGAGACCCACAACCCGTCGTTCGCGGGGCCATCGCAGTCTCCTAACTTCCGCCACTTGTTCATCTCGTTAGACGGCAGCTTTCCGCGACGGGATCAGCTGTCTGCACATAGCGAAAACGGGAGAGATGCGGTCTTACTGCAGAGGACAGCAGCAAAAGCACACGTCCCGGGGTCAAGCCACGCGCGCTGCCAGAGGGCTTTCGTCATGCCGAAGCGTCAGAACCTCAACCCCATCATTGGTAACCGCAACCGTATGCTCGAACTGGGCCGACAGCTTTCGATCGTTGGTCACGACCGTCCACCCGTNTGACTTGCGGCTCTTCGTGCATCTCGCGACCGATGCCATGCCCGCAAAATTCGCGCACGACCGAGTAGCCATGCTTTTTGGCGTGACGCTCGATTGCAAAGCCGATGTCGCCAGTATGAGCGCCAGGTCGCACCTGGGCGATGCCCTTCCACATTGCTTCCTGCGCAACGCGTACCAGCCGCTTAGCAGCGGACGGCGCGTCGCCAACCAGATACGTCTTGCTCGAATCCGCGATGAAGCCGTTCTTTTCCAGTGTGATGTCGAGATTAATGATGTCGCCATCGCGAACGATCTCGTCGTCCGTCGGCACACCGTGGCAAACGACATGATTGATCGAACAGTTCAGGACGAACATGAAGCCGTACTGCCCTTTGCTCGCAGGGCGTGCCGCGAGGCGAACGGTGATGAAGTCTTCGACTAGATCGTTGATCTGCAGCGTCGACATTCCGTCCAGATCCTGCCCGTCGAGCATCTCGAAGACCGAGGCAAGCAGTTTGCCGGAGACGCGCATGAGCGCAAGTTCGTCAGAGGTCTTCACCATGTCAGGCAGCTTTCGCTTCGATCAGGTGAACATGAACGGTGGCCAACTGTGCCTTGACGAGTTCGTTGAACGACAGGGTCGGGTTCGTTTCGGCAAGCATACCGATCTTCATCCAGAACTCAGCCTGCGCATTGATAGAGCGGCACATCACGGCGCTGGCTTTACGAGCTTTTTCGTGTAGCGCGCCGTCAATCTTCACAATGCCCATAACCGCTCCTTCGTACCGACCATACGAAGCATATACGCATCGCATGCTGCATGGTCAATTTGACTGGGTGAGCGAGCGACCGAGTAGGGCCGCCGATGGCGAGGATAGACGAACCGTTTTGGGGGACTTGCCCATGCTCCACGGCTTCCGGCCAGACCCACAAGACGACATTCACGATTCCGTTTCCCGAAAGCGGACGCCTGTTCATGTGGTTTGACCGACAGCTACTTGCCGCGAAACCGCCGGTCAGATCGTTTCGACTAAGGTCACAGAGATCTGCGATCCTGCGCCGCCCTGCAGAACAGCCAGGCAGAGATCGTCCAGCCAGCCGCCCACACGATCGTGAAGATCCACGTGGAATGACCGGCAAGCTGGACAATCACGCCAGCGGCGATCTGAGCAAGAGTTGTTATGCTCATCGCGACCGCCATTTGATTGGCGCGTAGCCGCGCCACGGTGGCACCGATCAGTGCTATCACGGGGACGGCGTTGAACCACATGTTGAGATCGTTCTCCTCGTTGCCAACTATTCCGACTGCGGCGTTCCCCCATAGCAACAGCAAACCGGAACCGAGCGCCACGGCAGCACCTCCGCGATACGCCCAGCCTCCGCTGGCGCGGACCGCAAGTTCGAACGCCAGTCCGACCCCGCCCAGCATGACGACGGCGAAGGCGAAATCCTCCGCTCCCCAATTCACCTCGGTGGTGAATTGCATCGCGATGGCCGGCAACGCAATGAGGCCGGCGATCGTCGCCCAACCCGCCAATCGCCACAGGTTGAACAATCCGACGCCGTGCGCCTGAGGTGTATACGTCATGAGCTTGTCTCCTGATTGCTGGAGCGCCATCACTGCCGAAAATGACCATGAGCGGCATGAGCAGAAAGTGAGCAATCACTGATATGAGTGGCACCGTCCTGCACTTCGGCGATTTCCGGCTAGACCCGGTGGACCGTCGTCTGTTCCGCGCCGGCATCGCGGTCGAACTTAACGCTCGATACCTAGACGCCCTGATCCTTCTTTTGGAAGCGGACGGCGCCCTCGTTGCGAAAGATCGGTTCATGGATGTGGTCTGGCGCGGCATTCCGGTCACCGACGAAGCGCTGACCCAGGCGATCCGCACCTTGCGACGGACGCTGGACGACAGCGCGACGGCACCACGGTATATTCAGACGGTGCCGAAGCATGGCTACCGGTTCGTCGCGCCGATCGAGACGGTGACGGCTCTGGTCGATCAGGAAGTAGGTGGGACTGCGCCCATGGTGGAGTACTCGCGTTTGCAGTTCGTGCGTGACGCGATGTCCGGCGCGATTGGTGCGATAATTGCCGGAACGATGATTGGCTTGATCTATGGCTTTGTCGGAGCCGCTCAGCCACATTCGGTAGCCGGCGGCGGGGGGGCCGTGTCGTTGCTCCTGGTCATGATGGTGGTGTCCCTAGTCTCGGCGGGGGTTGGCGGGGCGGGCATCGCGGCGGGCATCGCCGCAACGCGTTTTATACGCCCGCGCCACTGCTCTTGGACCGTCGCCGGCGGGTCGCTGGGCGGCCTGATCACGGGGGCGTTCGCCAACGTGATCGGAAGCGACGCGTTTCGCCTGCTGTTCGGGCACAGCGTCAGGATTGCCGGGGCGACCGAAGGCGTGATCTTAGGCGCGGCCATAGGGCTTGCCTTATGCACCGCGTCGCATTGGCCTCGGTTGGTCTGGGGCTTGTCTGCCATGCTCGGTGCAGGAGCGGGCCTGTGCATCGCACTCGTCGATGGACGTATGATGGCGGGCAGCCTCCAGTCTCTAGTTGTTGCGTTTCCATCATCGCAGTTCGGCTTCGATGAGTTCGGCGGCGCGCTTGGCGAGACCGGCCTTGGCCCTATCGGCAGGACCGTCACAGCGGCGTTCGAAGGCGCCATCTTCTCCGTTGCGACTTTGTGGGGACTGCTCAGGCCGACCTCCTCACTAATTCGAGCTAGCCAAGCGTCCGACGGGGCGTGATCTCGACCCCCGATCGGAAGTGTGGGGGGCGGTCAGGACCCACAAGCGGTCGTTCAGTGCCCGAACGCGGCATCCCAGAATCGGCCGTTCGTTCACGTAACCGGCCGAGGCCATG
>NZ_JACYTY010000017.1:0-15983 GCF_014841445.1 Sphingomonas sp. CFBP 8765
AGGTTCACCTAAACGGGTGGTTTACCGAAATCCACTTCACGATATCGACACATAACGAAGCAATGCAAAAGGCTGTAAAGGTGCTTGGGCTTGTTCCACGGGCCTTCACCTTTGAGATGCCGGTCAAGGATATGACCAGGTCTTGATGGCAAAAAAATGCCCGGCTGGGAAGCCGGGCATTTTCGAGCTTAACCGTTATCGAGCTTTGCGTTATTCGGACATCGCGTATTTAGTCACCAGCCTCTGTGAGGCTTGCCGCTGTTCCATTGACGCATTGCACTATCCCCTGCGAAATGCGGTGGTAAGAACCGGGATAGCTACTCAGACTGTTAAAAGATATTAAGCCTTGATGGGCTTAGTGATATGCCAGTAGCGCATGTGACACCCCGAGTTAAAAGTGTTTGTCTTTCGACAAGGGGACTTATGCAGGAACTCTATTTCATAATTGTAATTGGATACGGTGAAAGGCGCGTTAATCGCGGGGCGCAGGGTTTTTGATCCTCTGCTCGAGTGGTGATGTATCAACGATCCCGTAGCCGTCCGCATAAGAGGGTCGTGATGAGCATAGTGGCAGGCCACCCTCATTCTTACGCTAGAAGCGACGCTTCGCGGGACTGTCCTACGATATAAACCGCCGGTTAAAGTTTCGGCCTTGCTGGCTCCTCGGTGAGGCCAGTTTGCGATCAACTGCGCGTCAGTGTCTGCAAACCTGAGATTTGCTACAGTGGATAAGCATTTCGTCAGCGCTTTGGAGGATCAGTAATGCGCGGGAGGTTCTATGTTTATGATAAGATCTAGAAGCTCACGGCGTACTTGATCAATTTCAAGTGCCCCATCGAGGTCCCCACGCTCGATCTTGGCATCGACTTCGCGCTGAGCGACGAACGCAGCATCCACCCCGTACTGACTAACCATAGTGTAGGCCGCAGAGTGTGCCACAGGGAAGTTCGATCGGTGGGAGGCATGCATGATGCACCTCATTGATAGTCATCATCAATGCGCGAGCGCTCGACAAATATTTTGCTAAGGCGATCCTTGGTACAATCATATGGTAAAGAAGGTGTTAATGGCCGCATTGAGCCAATTCGATCAAACGGAAAGCGCCTCGCATGTCCGTGTAGAGAAACATGGCGAGGCGCTAAATGGGTACGCTGTACTGAAGGCCAGAGCCTCAGTCACTGGCTAAACGCTTGAGAGTTGATTATTAGTAAAGCATCCCGCCCGCTCGTGTGACACGATTAATGTCGCGAGCGCGATGCCAACCCAGGACTCCGATCAGTCTGCAAGTGCAACGCTTGGAGAACACCTCTAAATCGACCACGTGGCTTATCGTCTCCAAAAAATCACCGTAGCCTGCCGAAACCTTGCTTGCTCTCGGTTAGTCCGCATCTGCAGTCGATGGTCGCAGCCAAGCTGCAGGATCAATGGTCTCCTCAACAAATATCGGAATGGTTGAAACAGAGCACGGAAACGATGGAACGATGCGGGTGTCACATGAGACGATCTATCTCCAGTTCCCGGCTCAGCGTCGTTTGTACGGCAGGGGAGGATCGGCGCTCCGACCCTCCCGAAGGCGATCCTAGATCAAAGCTCGGCCGTAGAAGCGCGCCACGCCTTGCCGGTAGCTGGCGGTGAATTCCGGCACCTCGCTCGGCTTGAACTTGGGAGCTGTCGCCAGCTGCTGCTTGGAGATGTTCAGGACGTAGCCGTCCTTGGCGGCGTCGTAGTTCAGGTAGCTCCATGGCAACGGGAACAGCGCCTCGCCGAAGCCCATCGTGCCTCCAAACGACATCACCGCGTAGGCGACCCGGCCTGAGTATTTATCGACCATAAAGCTATCGATCTTGCCGAGATGCTCGCCGTTACGGCCGACCACAGGCGTGCCCTCGACCTTTGCCGAGGAAATCAGACGGACGCTCTCGTCGGTTTGAAGCCGGAACTCGAACTCATCGCGGGTGTTGGCCTTGCTCCGTGTCAGGAACGCCGCCCCGGCAGCAACGCCGAATGCCGCTGCTCCCAGCCCGATCGTGCGCCAGCCCGGTCCAGAACCATTTTGTTGGTCGCGCCCTTCGAACGCGCTGCGCGGGTGACCACTGCTAGTGCCGACGCCAGCACCGCTCGACCTATCTTTCTCCTCTTCAAACAGTGAGGCGTTCGCGCCGGTTGTAGACAGACGCACCTTGTCGCCCTCAACCGCGGCGACCAGCCCGGCAGACAGATAATGATGGTGACCCTGATGGCTGCCCTGTCCGCTGTCGCGCTTGGTGAGCTTGATGCGGTCACCCTCGACCTTGTCGACGGTACCGACGTGGACGCCGTCCGCTCCAATGACTTCCATATGCTTCTTGATGCCGCCAAGGTCAGCCATGCTAGATTCCCGATATGATTGAAGCCGTTCAACGACTCGAACTCGGGATCGATGCATATGAGTGCAAATCGGCGCGCAAAGCCGGACCCCATCGAACCGAGTTAAACTGTTGCAGTCGCATAAAAGGGGATGACAGTTCGAAGGTCCCCGCCGGCGCCGATTGTAACCCCCGCAGCATCCGGCTTTCTACGTGCACCGAGACACTTACGTTGGGCCAAGGGGATTGCGCTTTCGGCGTCGGTCTAGAACTCTTCAGGAAGGCGGCCTGTCCGCTTTTGGGTGGCAGGTGGGGTAAACTGACGCTCGTTCAGGTGGCCGGTCTAAGGGCCGCACCGCCAAATTGGTAGAAAGTCGCCATTCCGATCTCGGGCGGCGGTCAGCAGTAAGAATCTGTTCGTTCAGGTGTTGAGGCGGGGGCATCTCATTACACTAGGAAAGGATCTTTGCTTGCATCCGATTCCGAACGGCAGCGCTCGCGATCCGCTTCTCTATTGATCAGTAGTGCACGCGGAAAAGCCTGCAGCGAGAAGTTCCCTCGCTTCATTTGCGGGCATGGGCCTGCCGAACAGGTAGCCTTGCGCGTGGCTACAGTTTCGCGTGCGCAAATAGGCCGCCTGCTGCGCGGTTTCCACGCCTTCGGCGACGACTTCAATGCCAAGCTGGTTTGCCAGTCCCAGCACCGCGTTTACAATGGCCGCGTCGCCAGGCTCTGTCAGAAGGCCTGCGACGAAGCTGCGGTCAATCTTAATGACGTCGACGGGGTATTCTCGCAGGTGCTTGAGTGAGGCGTAGCCTGTGCCGAAATCGTCGAGTGCGACGGTGACCCCGGCATTATGGAAGGAGGCCAATGTGTTTCCGACGCTTTCTGCGCCGCGGCCGAGGAACACGGTTTTAGTCACCTCAAGCTCTAGCAGCTTCGCGGGTAGGCTGTGGCTATGGAGCTGACCCATGATGCGGTCGAATAGATCCTCGCGACGGAATTCGGCTGGCGACAGGTTCAGTGCCACGCGCGTCAGCGTTAGGCCGTCGTCGCGCCAGCGCGTAAGGTCAGCGCAGATCCGTTGCAGCATCCTCTCACCGAGGGACGTGGCCGCCGTGAGGTCGTCAAATGCCGCCGCGATCGTTTCCGGTCCTTGAATGCCCAGTGTTTCGTGCCGCCAACGTAGCAGCGCCTCGAAACCCGACAGAGCACCGTCACTAAGCCTGACCTTCGGCTGATAGAAGGGCACCACGCGATCATCGCGCGCGATCATGCGGGCTACGGAAAGCATTGATGTACGGCGCTGCATGCTTGCACGCATCTCTGGGCGGAAGCGCGAGAGTTCGCCTCGCGCGCTCGCCTTACCGGCGTAAAGCGCGAGGTCAGCCGTCTTAAGCAGGTCACGCGCGCTCTGCCCATCCTGTGGGTAGGAGGCGATACCCGCCGTTGCTTGGCACTCAAGCGTGATCGAGTCGGCCAAAACCGGCTGGCGCAGCGTGTGAAGTGCGAATTGAATGCGATCCTCAGCCAGTCCATTCGGCGAAGCTTCTACAATCGCTGCAAACTCATCCCCGCCCAGGCGCGCCACGACCACGTCGTCGCCCAAGGCTGTAACTAGTCGGTCGGCGACGGCGCATAGTAGCATGTCTCCAGCGTCATGCCCGAACGTGTCGTTGATTTCTTTAAGATGGTCGACGTCGAACAATGCGAGCGTGAGCCCCGCTGCTTCCGACCGATCCGCTCGTTCGATCGCGTCCTGAAGCAATTGGTTGAAGGCGGCGCGGTTGATGAGCTTGGTCAGATGGTCGTGTTCAGCCGCCCAGCGGACGCGCTGCTCTGCCGTAAGCTGCTCGGTAACATCTCGTACGGTAACCAGGATGCGTTCTATGCGCCCGTTTGCCGCTTTAACCCGCCAGCCACTCGTCTGCATCCAGCGCAGTGCACCATCGTTGGCGCGATGGATGCGGACCGTCAACTCGAAGCGAGGGTGGGTGTCGCCGTAGCTGATTGAGTCGACAACCTTTTGCAATATCGGCCGATCCTCGGGAACGACCAACGCCAGTGCGGTGGCAGGCTCTGCCGGCACATCTGCAGCCAGGCCGAGCATTGCGCGGAACACATCGGACCAGAGGCGACGGCCGAGCAGCGCGTCATAGTCCCAGATCCCGACGCCCGCGGCCTCTGCGGCTAAACGGAAACGCTCTTCGCTCGCAAGCAAGGCACTCTGAGCCCGCTTTCGATCGTTGATGTCCTCCAACGTTCCGAACCAGGCAAGCACCTCCCCGTCGTGATTAAAGTGTGGTGACGCACAGGAGCGGAACCAGCGATAGCCGCTGGATGTCTGCAGGCGATAGTCAACGTCTATCAACGATGCCGTTTCAAGCGCCAAGCGCCATGCGCACAGGGTTCGCTCCACGTCGTCTGGGTAGATTGCGTCAAGCCAACCGTTATCTAATGCCTTGTTGACATCGATGCCGGTGACCTCCGCCCATTGTGCGCTAACAGTGCGGATGGCGCCGCTCGCGTCTGCGCTCCAGCTGATGTGCCGTGCCATCTCAACGCTGGTGCGGTAGTGATCAGCTTCCTGCCGTACGGCGGCAAGAGCATCTAGCAAAGACCAAGAGGTGCCGTGCGGCTTCCAGGCAACATCGTGCTTCATGCTTGCCGCTGCATCCAGGTAGCTCTTAGCCTGTCCATCCTCGCCTAATCCGTCGAAAACGCCATCATAAATTGCTTGATTAGCATATGCACAGCAACGCTTTATGTTTGGTTAGCGCCAGCCGGCCCCTGTACCTTATGGGAACACAGATTCTAGTAGGCCAACCATTCGAGTTTATCGTAAACATACCGTTTTCCGATAGAGGCGTGGGGGCGGTCGGCACTCAAGCGACCGGGCCGCTTCGCCCGATTGTGTTAAAAGTAAGGGCGGCCTCGACCAGACGCGTAGTTAAAACAGAAGCAGGCGTGCGCGGCCTCAGACAGGTGCCATCTGCGGTGGCATCGAGATCAACTTGGCGAACGGATGCTTCCCGGGTCGCACTGAAGGTATATTATCGGTTATGGCCTCAATAAATCATCGTGAGAGGCGATCCAGCAAGTCTTGGCCTGACCCCGAAGCCGTGGTCGCAGGTAAGATTCCCATTCTAGTTTTGCAACGACAAGATGTCCTCGAATAGAGCACCGTTACGCTCATATGCTACGAAAACGTCATCGAGATTTTTCGTGTCCATGTCGAGCCGGGCGAACTTCGCTTCGTCAAGTCTCATGCCATCGATGATTGTAATCACGTCACCGACTTGCAATGCTGAGCCTCGGAGAACGCTTGGATCAGCTGGATCGAGCAAATAGCCGTCGAGCTGCCCGCGGCTATAATGAGGCTTGAGATTGAACCGCTGGGTGAACGGCGTGCGGTTCGCTTTGATCTCTCCACTTGATTGTGGTTGCGGTGACGCTTCCACCTGCACCGGGGTAACGGTTGGCGCACCTGTCGATACAATTTGGACTTTATCAGCGTCTTTCGAAGCCGGTTTGCGCACACAGTACGCGACAAGGCCAGCGATCAGTAAAGCAACGGTTATCACCATCGCCTTTACCATTGTTCCGCGCCTGCCATGCGCCCGAGCAGCCGTCATCATTCGCCCCTGCAGTTCCAGAACGTTTAACGGTCAATGTCTGAGGCGGACAAACGTACGCCTCAGACATCGCTCTTACTTCGACAAAGACCGCGCAGCGTTCACTCTGCCGTTACCGTAATACGGGTCATGCGCAGATACTCCCAGGTCATCCGCTCCCGCGTTGAGATAAGCGCGTAGCTTAGCAGGATGCATTTTGCCGTATTTGCTGACGATGAGCGCAGCGACCCCCGAGACGTGTGGGGTCGCCATGCTCGTACCGATGCTCCAGTAGTACGAATTGGCAGCGCCGGTGCTGAAGACGAAGTCGAAGATGTAACATGGCCTGGTTACACCGGCGACCGTGCAATCACCTGTAACGGACGGCGTGTAATCGCCGCCGGGACCGGCAAGATTAATCACTGAGCGACCATAATTGGTGTAGCTGGCCGGGTTGTCCAGGAAGACGTTCTGGTTCTTGCCCCAGCCATGCGGTGCAGTCGCAGAAATCGAGATCGCCTGCGGCGAGTCAGACGGCAAATGGATCAGATTAGCCGGCGTACCTGTGGTTTTCGGGCTGTCAGCGCTCTGGCCATCGTTGCCCGCCGATACAATTACCAAGGCCCCCTTCTTATAGGCGTAACTTACCGCACGATCGATCAGCTGTCGGAGGGTCGATGCCCCTTCCTCGGACTTCTGAAGCGATCCGCCGAGGCTCATGCTGATGACGTCGACGCTGCGGTCGGCAGCATAGATGATCCCCGCCGCGACGTCCTCGAACGAACCGCTACCGCTGTTAAAGAGGACCTTCACCAGGCAAAGCGTCGCCTTCGGCGCGACGCCGATCGTACCGACGCCATTGCGCGCGGCGCCGATCGTACCGGCCGTGTGCATGCCATGCGCGAAGATCCCCGTGTCGTCATCCGAGTTCGGGCCGTAGGCAATGCCCTCGCCGGTCATATCGGCAGTGCAACTCGGGTCGTACCTACCGGCGATGTCCGGATGGTTTAGCTGAAAGCCGCCGTCGAGCACTGCGACGCGAGCGCCGTGCCCCTCGTAGCCCATCTTCCACGCGTCCACGGCCTTGATGGCGGTGTGGCCCCATTGCAGGTTAAACCGCGGATCGATGCCGGCCGGATTATTGGGCGGATTTACGACGTCGGCGTCGCGGAACACCGCTCGCTCGCCCTTCGGTATCCACTTGATCTTTCGATCAGCGGCAACAGCTGCGACACCTGCTTTGCCTCCAACGGCAGCACGGAAGCCAGATCCGCCTTCGGCCACGACGACGTCGATGCTCGCGAGCCGCTTCTTGATCCGGCCGCCTGCAGCAGTGACGGCGGCATCCAGGTTCGCTCCCGGGGTCCCCAGCACCACAAAGGTCTCTGCAGAGGCTGCTAAAGGAAACGTCACTAGCGACGTTGCAAACGCGATTTTGAGCACGCTCTTCATCTCTTGTCCTCCCGTACGCCGGAGCACGAAATACCTGTGTCCCGCTCTTCAGGCGCCTCGACGAGGCTAAACGAGATCTTTAGGAGAGCAAGGTCCCTTCCACCTCGAATCTCCCCATTTTTGATATCGTTAAGTTGGAGCATGTCATAGCGGCCAAGGCTAATGGATCGGTCGCTTTCCATCTCATTAATGCCAGTTTTGACATCTGTACGCCCCCGCATTTAATCTCATCGAGCGCACGGCCGGGCCACGATTGCGCAAGCGTTCAATAGCGTTAATCGCTTTCATTCCACTCGGAGCGTTGATGAGCCTGACGAAGCGACGTCGGGGTTGTGCCAGGATCGTCGAGCGTCCGCTATCGCATTCATGTCGTTCGGTTGGGCGAGCGCTCGAGGCTATTCCGAGAAGAACAGAGCAACTTGCAAAGGCAGCAGGGGTCGCACGGTGGGTGAGGCGACGACTCTTCGGCACCTAAACTGCGCTGAGCCGACTTTGTAGGTCGTTTGGCCTATGCTCGCACGGAAGTGCGCATATTGGCGCAGACGTCCCCAGTAATGTGTCATTCTTACCCTGCGTGCCCCACGGCTAGAATGGTGCAATCACTTACATACTTGGTAGCGCTCGCGTCTCTATTTATTAAATTGGGGATCTGGTTGATTAATGCAGTCGCATATGGCCGCGGTTGTTTTTTAAAAAGGAGATCCTAAATGACGGCAACATACGTGGAGTGAATGATGTCTGACGAAACTATTAAGCTAGACGCTGTCGAGCTTGCAATCGAGCTGACGATCGCATGGTTGTCGAACCCAAACACACGAACATCAGCAGATGACGTTCCAGCGTTTCTCGCCCAGATGCACTCCAGCGTTCAATCTCTAATCGGCGGCGCCAACGAGGCGAACGCCCCTGTCACTGATACCGAGCAATATACCCCTGCGGTGTCGGCGCGTAAGTCGGTGGCCAACCCCGACTTCATCATCAGCATGATCGATGGCAAGCCATACAAGACACTCCGCCGGCATCTCAGCAAGCATGGAATGACGCCAGAAGAGTACCGCGAGCGTTACAATCTGAAGGCTGATTATCCGATGGTTGCAACGACCTATTCGGAAGCGCGTCGTGCGATGGCTCATCGGATTGGCTTGGGTAGCAGCCGCAGCGGCGATGGCACGGCATCGAAGGCTCCGGCAAAGTCCAAAAAGCCAAAAGTTGAAACTGCGGAGTAAGTAAAAGCTGGCTTCCCATCGGGGGCCAGCCTTTGGGCGGCAGGGGAAGGGCTGCTTCTGCCGCTCGTCCGTCCGGTCCGGCTTCTCACAGTGGCGAGAAGCCGGTGTAGGTCACACCTCGACGCCCTCTGACAAGGTCAACCACCTTCGACATCGACGCCAAGGTAGCGGACGGTATTCTCAATCTTGGCGTGGCCGAGCAGATCTGCACCGCGCGAAGATTGCCCGACGCCTTGTAGATTATGGAAGCCTTGGTCCGCCGAAGCGAGTGCGTCCCACACTCTTCGCGGCGCAGCCCTATGCCGTTCCCCCATTCGGCTACCAGCCGGGCGTACTGGCGGGTACTGAGCGGGCGGGCATGATCGGTTCGGCTAGGAAAGACATAGTCGGCAAGCGAACCACCTCGCCTCTCCAGCCATGCCAGCAAGCTTGCTCGGCGTCCGCCATCAACTCGAACTGCACCGGCCTACCTGTTTTCGCCTGGACGACGATCGCACGGGTTCGGACATGGCCACCAAGGACGATATCGCCGATCGTCATCTTCACTACATCACAACCACGCAGCCTGCTGTCGATCGCCAAGTCGAACAACGCTCGATCCCGCAGTCACTGGTGCTGGTCGAGAAGAAGCGAATGGCTCAGACCTGTCGCGGCTTGAGCGCGCGCTTGGCACCCCCCTTGCGCCTGCCGTTTCAAGGGCGGCGTTCGCCTGCGATTGGATCGAACTGTGACGTACCCATAGCTTTCTCTCCGTGGCCATCATGGCCAAGGAGAGAACGGGCACGGGGTGGCATGGCTTTTCCAGAGGGGCATTTACTCTGGATTGATAGGTGCATTCAGTTTGAACTGTGGCATTTGGAAAGGAGCCATTCCGCAGCTGCCCACTTGCAGACATTCAAGGCACATGTGAAGTTAGCGTCGATGGAGGGTGCCTGTGACCGTATCGACGAGTTCTCGAGCAACTGATCTCGGACGCTGGCGTCTGGCCCTGTGGGCTCTCCTTGGAGTCTTACTCCTCCTACCGGCTATTGCGATGTTTTTCACCGACGAAGTGCGTTGGACAGGTGCCGATTTCATTGCGGCTGCCGCCATTTTCGCCGTTGTCGGCTGTGCGATTGAGTTGATTGTTCGGTTCATTGACCAGGCGGTCTTACAGATAACTCTCGTTTGTGGAGTCATATTGGCGGCGTTGGCGATCTGGGCCGATGGTGCAGTCGGCATACTCTAGCTTGGGTATCGGGACGGCGACTTTTTCACCAGGTCGCGACGTTCGCGCTGCCGATCGGCAACAATCCGATGCGGCCAGTCTGCATTCGCTCCAACTCCGACGCTCAGGCGCGAAATACAATTATCTGAAAGCGGCCGGTCATTCAGCATCCAGCGGTCGCCCGCTTGGCGTAATCCGGTCCGACGCATATAAATAAGCAGGGTCAAATTCGCCTAGGCTCGCCAGAGCCTTCCTATCGTGAATTTCCACTTGCCGGTTCCGGAACTTTATAAGGCCTCGTTCACGCAGAGAACGCAGTACACGGTTTGTGTGAACGACGGTGAGACTCAAGGCTGCGCCTAAATCAGATTGTGTCAGCGGAAGCGCAAACGAGACATCCTGAGCAAGGCCAACCATCTCTAGTCGCGCATGAAGCTCGCAAAAGAGGTGCGCAGCGCGCGCCTCGGCTTCAAGACGACCAAGACGAAAGATCCACGCACGGTGAATTGCCGCGTCCAACAAGCTACTCAGCCAGAATGACTCAGCTAAACGTGGACAACGCTCGCTCAAGTCTGCTAACACATAATGACTGTAAGCAGTAACTTTGGCTGATCCAATCGCTACTACGTTGTGATCGAGGCTTCTGAGGTTGAATCCATCAAGGTCAACAAAATCGCCTGGTATATGCAGGCTAACCATCTGCCGCCGCCCTCGGTGATCGTCTGCGGAGCGGCAGACAAAACCTTCGACCACCAGCATGCTCGAACAAACGGGCTCCCCCTGCCTAACCAGTGTTTTCCGGGTCTTAACCACCTGGACGTTGCTACTACTGTCCTCAAGCAAGGTTTGCTCTTCGAGAGTCAAACGCTCTCGGCCACGCCCCGTCAGAAATTTATTAGAATTCATTCCCCCCCTGGCGGCGATGTGAGTCCGACGATCTGTACCGTACGATGAAAAAAGCCTAAGGCATAAATTTGAAGTCAAGCATGGTTGTCATCGCCGTCCAAGTTCCGATCGCAGACAGTTCGCTTTCCTCAAATTGTAACCGTTCAGCAGCCGTATGTATGGAAAACCCGGTCGTAATCGCGACTGTACGACAAACAGGTGATTTCGGACGCTTGCAATGGGCTGACGGCGCTGGCGTATATCTGGGTCCGTTCTATGTACCGGCGCCATTTCGGAAAACGTTTTGGGAACGGTTTTTGGGAAAGCGGGCTTGCAGCGGTGGGCGTTCGCTTGACCATGTTGCCCGCCGTTCCGTGTCGGCCCCCAACCAATACAATTTAAGGCGGGGCGTCACGCCCTGAAACAATGTCGTCGTATATCAGCACATAGACAAAAAGGTGTCTTGTATACTAATCGATCACGTTTGTAAGTTTGTCGCTCCCCGGCGAATAGCCTTATGTAAAATGTGGGAAAGCTGCTCCAGGGAGTAGGGCTTATGCAAAAGCTCGAACCCATGCGCACCGTTTTCTGCAAGAACATGGCTGTAGCCGCTCGTAAGAATTATCGGTAGATCCGGGTAGTGACGTCGAACGCGCTCTGCCAATTCAACGCCGCTTACTCCGGGCATGACTACATCAGTGAATAAGACATCAAACTTTTCAGCGTCCTTTTCCAATTCAGCGAGGGCCTTTTCTGCGTCCCGGGCGAGGACGCTGGCATAGCCCAAGTCCTGCAACGCGCTGGTCGCAAAGTCTCCGACGTCAGCATTGTCTTCGACGATGAGTACGCAGATGCCGCGTCCGTCTATGCTCTCCTCAGCCAACGGCTCGTCCTGTCTTCCGGCGTCTGTCAGCATCCGTGGAAGATAGAGTGTGAAGGTACTTCCCTTTCCAAACTCACTCTCCACCCTGATATCGCCGCCGGACTGCTTGGCAAAACCGATGACCTGGCTCAGACCAAGTCCCGTGCCGTGCCCGGCCCCCTTGGTCGTGAAGAAGGGTTCAAAGATACGGTTGAGATTCTCTTGAGCAATACCGGTTCCTTCATCCGTCACCGCCACAGCGACGAAGTCGCCAGCAACCGCCTCATGCGCTCGACGTGCAGGCAAACCTGAAACGGCGCCTAAAGCGATTGTAAGCACTCCCTCGCCATTCATGGCGTCACGCGCGTTAATCGCGAGATTAACGATCGCGGTGTCGAACTGGCTTCGGTCAGCCTTGACCAGCAACGGCTCTTTTGGGGATTTCAATTCTAATTCAATACGCCCCCCCGCTAGAGTCCGTACCATCGTGGCCACGTCCAGAATACTCTGACCTACGTCAAACAGCTCCGGCATCAGCGCCTGGCGGCGCGCAAAGGCCAGCAACTGACCCGTCAGCTTCGCGGCCCGATCAGCAGTATCGCCGATTGCGGCGATATATCGGTCGCGCCGTTCGGCCGTAAGGTTCGGACGCCGCAGCAGATCGACCGACCCCCGTATCACGGTGAGGAGGTTGTTGAAGTCGTGAGCAACCCCACCAGTAAGTTGCCCGATCGCTTCCATCTTCTGTGCTTGGCGCAGGGCATCCTCAGCCAGCTTCAGTGCTTCGGCCTGCTCCTTCTCGCCTGATATGTCGCGGGCGACGGCATGGATTAAACCTTCACCGGGCACGGCGGTCCATGACAGCCAGTGATAAGTGCCGTCCTTACGTCGATATCGGTTTTCAAACCGCATGGTGGTCCGCCCTTCGGACAGCTTTTCCACTTCCTGCAGCGTGGTTGCTACATCTTCCGGGTGGACGAGATCGATAAAGCGCCTCTCGACCAATTCACTTTCGGCCCAGCCAAGAAGGGTCGTCCACGCAGGATTCACGGCTGTGACCGTCGCGTCAAACCGAGTGACCAACATCAGGTCCGTCGAAAGCAGCCACATACGGTTACGATCGGCCGTGCGTTCGGCCACCTGCGCTTCAAGAGACTCGTTTAGCTCGCGAAGCCGCAACTCGTCAGCCTTGCGCGACGTGATGTCGACAGCCGTGCCGATCATGCGATAACATGTGCCCTCGGCATCGAACAAACCACGGCCTTTTGCGGCCACCCACCTAACGACGCCGTCTTCCCTGCCGATCGTTCGATATTCGACATCGTAAAGAGGACGATTCCGGGGGTCGGAGGCTGCTTCGTAAGCTGCAAGGGTCTTTTCCCGATCATCCGGATGCACGCCGTTGGAATAGTCTGCCAGCGTCACCGGAACATCGGGCGAAATACCGAACATCGCTTTCACTCGCGGTGGCCAGAACATAATTCCGGTGTCGGTATCGACATGCCACTGCCCGATCTCCGCAACCTCAAGTGCGAGACGAAGTCGCTCTTCGTTGAGTGCCAGCTTGTCTTCTGCCTCTCGACGCTCGTCGATGTCGATGACTGAGCCGACATGACCAAGAAAGCTTCCGTCATCGGCGAAGCGCGGCGCGGCAGCGTCAATTGCCCACCGATACACGCCATCGGCACGGCGCAGCCGATACTCGACGCGAAACGGACCTTGAACGGCGACCGCAGCAAGGAAAGTGTCCTCGGCTAGCTTCTGGTCATCCGGATGAGTCGCTGCCGTCCAGCCCAGACCGAGCGCTTCTTCCTCGGTTTGCCCCGTAAACTCATACCAACGCTTATTGAGATAGCTGCAGTAGCCATCTGGCTCTGTAACCCACATCATGACCGGGGCATGGTCGGCCATATTCCGAAACCGGGTTTCCGCTTCGTGCTCGCTGGCATGGCCGGAACCGCTTAAGGGCATCGTCTGGTCTGCCTCGGACTGTTTCGACATTGAGCCTGGAGTTCCTTGCACAACGGCAAGGGGCATACCTTCCGTTATCTTATCAGCGCGCTACGGGCATTGCCGTGCGACAGGCGAAAACGATCCGCCGCATCGAAAACTAGCCCGTTCCCGGCGAGAATCCAATGTCGAGAATGCACAATCGCCATGCCACAATCAACGATCGCGACAAGAAATGTCGCCTGCGATCTGGCTCTAACGGAACGATATTCCTGTAAACGACGTTCACGCATGCGTGGAGCCTTCCGGCCTTCGCTGGAGGTAGCTTTGAAACAACGTGACGACTGGCATCTAACTGACGTACTGGATTACGAGCATGGCCGAGGCGACCCCTTTGCGGCAGCCGTTCGCGCTACACGGATGCCGATGGTCATCACCGACCCGGCCCGCGATGATAACCCGATCGTGTTTTGCAACGTCGCGTTTCAGGAGTTGACGGGTTATTCCCGTGACGAGATCCTCGGACGAAACTGCCGCTTTCTAAAAGGCCCCGAAACCGACCCTGCGACAATCGATAAAGTCCGCGAAGCCATCAGGGTCGGGCAAGCCGTTGACGTCGATCTGCTGAATTATCGCAAGGACGGAACGACGTTCTGGAACGCGCTGTATCTGTCGCCAGTCAGGGATAACGAGGGGATCGTCCGCTTTTTCTTCGCATCACAGCTTGACGTTAGCGATCGTGTCGAGGCTCAAAATATTATCAATGATCAGAAGCTGCTGGTCGAACGCGAGGTCGAGCGTCGTACCGCCGATCTGCGCGCCGCGCTGGATGCCAAGACCATCCTTCTTCATGAGGTCGATCATCGGGTTAAAAACAACCTTACGATGATCGGATCGCTGTTGCGCCTTCAGGTTCGCACTATCGACGATCCTTCCGTGGCATCGAAGCTGGATTCCATGCTCGAACGTGTCGATGCCCTCGCGGTGGTCCATCGCCAGCTCTACCAATCCTCCGACATCGCACGGTTCGATATAGGTAGCTTCGCGCAAAGCCTGGTATCGGATGTGGTCGGGTCAAGCGGTCGTAGCGACATCACGTTGGACGTTAAGGCTCAGCCTCTGTTCGTGGATGCAGCCAATGCATCCGCGCTCGGGCTGATCCTCAACGAGATTCTAACGAATGCCGTCAAGCACGCCTTCACAGATGGCCGCTCGGGTCACCTCAGTCTCGTTGTCGAAGGAGGTAACGACTATGGGACCATCCAAATATGCGATGACGGCCCGGGCATGCCTTCAGCCGCCCGCAGCAAGAGCATTGGCACGTCGCTGATTACTCGTCTTGCGCGCCAAGCTCGCGCGGAGGCTACTTGGCGCAACAATATGCCTGGAACATGCGTGACGATCACGTTTCCTCAGACCGAAGCGCGATCATGACCAATACAATGCAAGTTTTGATTGTTGAGGACGAAATGCTCCTCGCAATGGATATGGAGGCGATGGTCGAGGATAGTGGACATCGCGTTCTGGCTGAGGCGGCCAGCCTCCATGACGTTGAGGCGCTACCCGACGATCTCAATCCGCAGCTCGCGTTTGTTGATATTCATCTAGCGCATGGCTCGAGCGGCCTGGACGTGTGTCGTTACATACGGACGCACTGGCCGGACGCGCTGATCGTTTTCGTCACGGCCAACGTCTCGAAGATACCGGCGGATTTCTCCGGTGCGCATGGAGTGATTGCCAAACCTTTCTCCCATGCAGGTGTCGTTAATGCCATCAACTACTTGGCGAACGGTGTGTTTGCACCACCGCCTAGCATGCCGCGGCCAGCGAGCCTCATTCCATCACCCAGCCTCGAAGGCCGGTGGGCGAGGACGGTAGCGTAGAAGCCTTATCGACGCCGACTAGGATGGCACATCGCCACCATACCACTATCTGAGAAATACGAACCTTAGTAACGGCCCCACCAACAGGCGGCATCCGCTAACGCCACATGCACTTCCAATAACGGACGGGCTGCCTTCCTCCCCCGTTATCGTCATTTGGCGATCAGATGTGTGAAAAACCCGGTCGTAAATATCGTTGTGCGACAAACTGGTGATTTCAGACGGCAGCCTCCCGACCGTCGCAAAACGCCGTCGCCAACCCCTACTGGCGTTTATCGTGTATTTTGCGCCGCCTAATAGGCGTTTGGGCCGCTTGCGTGTCGGCTTCTGAAAGCAAATATGACACCTGCATCTCCAATTCTCTGGCTGCATATTGAGAAACCGGGGCTTATCAACCTACACATCATCTATTGGCTGAAGATTTCGCGATGAGCCGGGCACGGATGCCGGCGATCGTGTCCTCGGCACCGCGCGCTGCCAAGCGGAGTGGATCTGTTGTTGCCCCCTAAAGGCCTGACAGAGCCTCGCAGGTTTGCGCGATGAACTCGCGTGGGGACCG
>NZ_JACYTY010000018.1:0-12206 GCF_014841445.1 Sphingomonas sp. CFBP 8765
TCAGTCATATGCCTCACTCTTATCTAAGAGCGGGGCCCTGTCAGGTCATTTAGGGGGCCACCTCACGCTTTGTGGCGCCGCCTATAAACAAGAGTGGAGACAGCCCTGGAAGGCCGCCGAAAAATTAAGGTGGTTAAAAAGCAGAATACGCTGTTGCTCCATTATGGCACAACATTAGACCAGGGCTGTATCATTAACTCTCGAAAAAAGAGAGCAATATTCTTATAACTTATACCAAAGTAACGGGCTTTCGCATTTGCCGGACGTTGTCATCAATAGAAAAATAAGTGACGTGATGGACAAACGGGTACTAATTGTTGAAGACAACGAGCTTAACTTGAAACTATTCTGCGACTTATTGCAGGCGCATGAGTTTGTTGTCGAGCCGGTACGTGACGGTCGCGAAGCCCTAATCCGGATTCGTGAATTTCACCCTGATTTGATTATTATGGACATTCAGATGCCGTACGTCTCCGGCTACGAGCTGATCCGCGAGATCGTGAGTGACAAGAACCTGCAGACAATTCCGATAATGGCCGTGACAGCTTATGCCGGCCCCGACGATGAAGAGCGAATCCGAGCAGCTGGTGCGCAATCTTATATCTCGAAGCCAATAACCCTGGCGCGGTTTCTAGACGGGGTGAACGCGTTGCTTTGACTCTATAAACTTAGCGATCTTGGAAGTGCAAACCATCGCTCGATGAGTCTAGTCCAGTGTGCGTCGATCAAAGCCGGAAGATGATGGTGACAGCGAATGTGACGGCGGATAAGAAGACTGCTGGACAATTATCCTAGCGGGTCACAACGCAGCACCAGACCTTCAGCCGTCCGAACACGATCTCAATACGGCTGCGGCGCTTGTCGTAGTTAATAAGCTCGAGCCGGAGCTTCCAACCTAGAATGCACGGCTGTATGCTCTTGGCCAGAAGGCAGCCCTGAGCAAGCCAGCGTTGTAGCCGCAACCGCCGTGCAGCCATTGTGCCTTGCGTAAATCGTCCAGTAACGCAGCTGCACCGATGTAGTCGCTGAACTGTCCAGCGGTCATGAAGAAAGTGAGCGGACTGCCGTTTACGTCGGTCATGGCGTGGAGCTTCGTGTTCATACCGCCCCTTCGACAAGCTTAGGGCAGGCTTTGGTGAGACCGATCAAGCGCCCAAGATCCCCTTTTTAACCGGCAGGCTCGATGCCGTGCGGTGCGCCTTTAGCGACGTCTTTGGGTCGGCATCAACGGCAACCAAGCCGTCCATTATGCTATGGAGCACACCCATCTCACCTCACGGTTCCAGCAATTGTAGAGCGTTCTGTGTAGGCCTTAGTTGCTGAACGCATCACGCTAGCTAGGCTCATTGCGGTTCACGAAAACGATACTGCTCAATACCTGCCGGTCGGCAACTTGCGGCTTGCCCTGGCTCCCAAGGAAATGACCGCAGGTGCGCCATCTGCTCGTCCGTCAGCCAGTACAGATCGCATCTCAGGTCTTCTCACGGAGCCTGAGTCAGATCGCGCTTTTTACATTATGGGTCGGAGCCGTCCTTAAATAACATCTTACTCGCTTGGTATTGTGCGAGACGGTCAACGGTATATTTAAGCGCACGGCTTCAAGGCATGGCTACTATCGAAGCCGACTTTACAGGGCTCGTACGGAGACAGGACTGTGATCTGGCCGTTAGACCGCCTGTGGGGAAGTAAGACTGGGATCAGAACTCGCCGAAACGCTCATTTCGACTGCGCGTCGTTCGGCCTCTTTGAGCAGCTCGTGCTCTGTCAGGGCTCGGTGATCGATCCACCATTTTGCGTCAGTGATAAGGACACAGATCTGGTAGCCGTCTTTCTGTGTAACCGGCTGGGCAACAAGCTTGCAAAAGCGGCTAGCTCGAAGGGTTGATGCCCATGCGACCTGACGATCGCTGCCAGTGAGCGATGGAAGATCAAGGTGCGCTATGGCTGCACCGTCACGAACCGCCGCTTCCGCTTGTTCAGCCTGTTTGGTTGCAAGAAAGCAGGTAGTGCACTTAGTCGTCTCTAGCCAGCGGGCTTTCCGCTCTTGCTGGCTTGCGAAGCCGGCGAGATAGTGAATTTGCTCATGCCCGCAGGCGTGCGTGATGATCTTGCTCATAAAGCGAAGATGCTCGACAGCCATGTCAAGGCAACGCGTATGAGTCAGGTTGAATCTGGAATGCGGCAAGCCGTTGACGTGTAACGCCTGCCAGTTGGTTAACATTAGGGTTGGCCTATTGTTTCGGCTCGGCCTGGTCAGGCTGCGGTCAAAGGCTGATATTCCGCCGAGCCATTTCCAAGAACGCCAAATCGCCGATCGGCGTGCGAGGCTCGGCTTTGAAGATGTCGGCCAGGTCGAGCAGATCGTTGTCGGCAAGGCTTGTTATGGACGTCTCGATCTTGGCAAGGCGTTCAACGGCGCGATCACCACGATCGGTGATCCGCTTCATTTTTGTCTTGAGCATGCACTCTCCTACCATGCGCGTCTTCGTGCGGGCATCCCACGGAGATGGGGCCGACTTGGCACTACGCTGCCGCAGCATCGTCCGCTTGAAGGAACGAGACGAAAAGGTCGGTCGATGACCGCAAATTTCGCGCGCTCGCCGCCAGATCGCTGGCGCTGCCCCGTACCGACGCCGACAATAGGGCGGCAGACCCTGCAGCTTCCGCCACGCCGTCGATCCGGGTGCCGATTTCCTTCGCGGCGCCGACCGCTCGCGCTGCACCCGCATCCACCTCCTGCGCCGTGAAGCGCTGCTCGCCGACTGCGGTCGCGATTCCCGATGCCGCGACTGAGACCTGGCCGATCGCGGTATTGACGCTACGCAGCTTCTCGCCTGTATCTGCCACGCCCTCGCGAATTCCGGTAAGCAGCATGCTGATCCGATTGCTTGCCTGCTTGGTATCCGCCGACAAGCCTTTTACTTCGCCCGCAACGACCGCGAACCCGCGCCCCGCGTCGCCCGCCCGTGCCGCCTCGATCGTCGCGTTCAGGGCCAGCAAATTGGTCTTGTTCGCTAGCTCTCGAATGTCGTCGAGAATGACTTCGATCTGGACCGCGTGATCCTCAAGCATCGCGACCGTCTGCACGCTGCGATGCGCTTCCAGGCTCGCCACCACGGTCAGTTCCGATTGCTGGTCGGCTGCAATCGCGATCGTCCGGATCGATTCCGACAGGTCGCGGATCGATGACGCGACATGCGCGATGTCGCGTGCTGCTCGACCTGCGCCCGATGCTGCCTCAACCGCATCCTGGGTCGCGTCGCTGGTAACGTCCTCGAGCCGAACTGCCGCATGCTCTAGTCGTTCGGTCGCCTGTCCGATGCTCTTCACGACTGACGTCACGGAATGATCGAACTCGTTCGCTAGTACCACCAGCTCGCCGCGCCGCTCGCTCGCGATCCGTGCCGCCTGCTCTTCACGCTGCCGGCGTTCGCGCGTCGCCACCGCCTCCGCTGTGCGCGCCTGAAGCATCGCTTCTTCTGTCTGCCGCTGGCCATCCTCCGCCACTTGGGTCAACTCGCGCGACCGCCGTAACGCCGCACTCTGCGACTGGAACAGCCGCTCGAGCTGGATCGTCAGCACCGTCAATGCGCTAAATTGCAGCCCGACCGCCACGACATGAAAGATCACCCGGCCAAGATTGCCCGAGCCGGTGAATACAAACTCCGGGGCCCACCATTGGAGGGCGAGATGATGGACCGCGGTTAGCACCGTCGCCAGCGCGATCGGCCGCCAGTCCGCCAACATTACCAGTGCCGCCATTCCGACGAAGAAATACATGTGCGCATCCATCTGCCACGGATGCCCCTTGAGCAGGAAGACGAGCATCGCCGGTATCACCGCGGCGAGCGATCCCATCAGTGTCCGGGCCTCGACATCGTAGCGCCCGCTGAGCGCCATCGCGGTTGGCCCTGCCGTGATGATGGTGCCAATGACCAGCAGCGGGACACCCGTGCCCGCGTCCAATACGGCGTTGCCTATCAGCAGCCCTCCCAACGAGGTCCAGCCGATCAACGCCCATGTTTGCACAGCGCGACGCCGCAACCGGTCGAGCGGGTTGAGCCCGGCATCGTGCCCCATTTCCACGGTGGCCCCGAGCTTGGCCCTGAGATCCAACCAGGAAAACGCTGGCTTTAGTGAAGTGATGCGGTTCATACTGGCCTCCCAGCGCCGCCATTTGCCCCACAGCCTGCGGGCGGAGCGGCCATGATGACGGTATTCCATGCGACCCGGGGGGCGATGCGGGCCCGATCACCAACGACGACCAGCGATCCCGGAAACGGCCCGGCCCCGAGCAACGCCGCACCGCCCGCTAACGCGCCCTGCACGATTGCTCCGTCATCTGAACCGAGCGGCACCAGAAGCATCGAGCCCGATGCTGGCGGCCACATCGTCAACGCGACAAGCCCAAACGTTGCAGCGACGATCTGCGCAGGGACCAACATCCGGTTTGGCGGGAATTTCATACGCTAACCTATGCACTGCCCGGTTAATGCAAGGTAAGTTCGCGGTCCATGATTGCGCCCGATCTCGCGTCAATAGAGATCTGAATTTGTGACGCAAGCCGGCAGGCATCGCGGAAGACCGGCCATATTGGATTCGCGTCAACAACAAGCGAATTGGTTTGCGATTGGGCGGTCTTGCTTAGGGTGAGGACCCATTGGTCATAGCAAGAAGATGACGGTAGCCGCGAGCGTGATAGTAGAGAACAAGGCGGTCGGGCAGCGGCCGTAGCGATTGGCCACTCGGCGCCAAATCATCAGACGGCCGAACAAGGTCTCGATGCGGTTGCGACACCGGTAGCGGCACTTGTCGTATCTGATTGGCTCGTTGCGCGATCTGCGGTCCGGGATGTAGAGTTGGATGCCCTTGGCTTCCAGGGCGACCCTGAACCAATCGGCGTCATAATTACGGTCGCCAAGCACCCGACGATTGTCGACCCGAGGCTTGCTATGCTCTTAATAAAGAACGGTTGCAGACGCGCCATCTGCGTATCTGTCAGCCAGTACAGGTCCCTTATCCACGCTCTCCTCACTTAGCATGAGTCAGATCGCGCCTTTTACATCAATAGGTCCTGACCCTAATGGCGCTAAACGTATAGGCGCCATGGGCGCGCTTCCATCGGGCAGCGCGATCAGATTGATAATCCGATCGACGGTAATCACTTTCGAAATCAACCGAACACCATCGCAAGAGGCGATAAGCCGCAGCAGGTGAGCTTCGCCTTGAGGGTGGCAGTAGGCTGCATAACTTATTAATCTGAGAAGTCCAATCTGCCTCGCGCTTCGTGCAAGACCGAGGATGGTGGCGGTGTGTGGTCGTAAACCGATGTATGCCGATACAAGACTTTTTGTTCAATAACACGTATCGATCATAAAGACGAGTTTGCGATCTAAAGTCTTTTACCATTGAGCGCAGTACCGCCTGACTCGCTTTAAAGTTCACCGATCAATGGCGTTCATTGCGTAGACCCGAGCTTGCTAAATCTCAAATAGCAACATCCGCCAACCTCGAAAGATTGGCGGGTGTTTTAAAATAGATGGACACTGGGACCAACTATCAAATGTGTTTAGGCGTATGCGACCTTTGCCTGGCGACGGCGAACACGCATCGATGCACCGATCCCGCCAATACCGAACAACATGATCGCCCAGGTACCTGCCTCGGGAACTGCCGAAGGCTCAAAGGTGGCTGTGCCGGCATAGGACCCGTTGCCACGCGACATGCCGTTCACCACGATCTGATTCGGCGCACCCGAAGCAATAGCCAGGTTGTTGATCTCGAAAAATTCAGCATTGCCTACAATGGTCTTCGTTGCTGCGAAGCCATTGATAAAGACCGACAGTATGTCGAGGTCGGTCGAGCTCGTCAGTCGCGTGGTGTTCGTGCTCAACGTACCGCTAGCCAGACCGGCCTGATCGATGACGAAATTGAAGGTATCTTGAAATGCGCCCATCCCGATGCCCGAACGACCGAAATCTGCCGAAACGGTACCATTCGTGATATCACCGCTAACCGTGAACTCCGGGTCGCCCGGAGTGTAATCAATTGCATAAGCCGCTGGGGCCATCGCGAAAGCAGATACGAATGCCATAGTCGAACAAAGTAGACGCTTCATGACGAACTCCTTCACCTTATGCCTAACAAAAGTATAATGGACATCATGACGACTCGCAATTCGATATATTGCTGAGATTCGCTGTTTGCCTAATGACGTCTAATTTCGGGACAGCTGTGTCTTTTCAATCACAGGCGGTGCTGACTTGAACGCGCCACGATCGTTGATCGTCGGCATGCAGGTGGTACACGACGCGATCGATCTGCCGACTTTACGCCATCTTGTCTCAGCAGCTTTCGGCCAGCCTTGGACGCGATGAACATGCCAGAGCCACTTAATCGGAGGCAGGCGGTAGGGCTTGGGGCTGTCGTGGTGGCTGGCTGGGCAGTCGGGCAGGTGCTGCGTCGCACGGCTCCAATCGGTCGGGATGTTGGGCCGACCGCCGACCTGATCCTGACCAGTGGAAATTCACCCGAGCAAGGTCCAGCCGATGCGACGCTCCGGCTTGCCGTCTTCACCGATTACCGCTGCCCCGCCTGCCGTCATGCCTTCCACGCTTTGGACGAGGCGGTGGAACGCGATGGAAAGGTTAGGGTCGTCTATAAGGACTGGCCGATCTTCGGTCCACCGTCCGAACGTGCTGCGAGCATCGTGCTCGCCTGTGCCGAACAGGGGATCTATCCGGCCATTCATCGCCAACTGATGACCGACGGTCGTATCATCGACGACGACATGCTGCGAGACGTCGTTACCAGTGCCGGAGGGGACTGGCAGCGCGCGACGACGTGGCTTGCTTTACATGCAGAAGCCGTCGCCGCGCGCCTACGTGCAAACGGTCAAGAGGCCTATTCGATCGGTCTGACCGGCACCCCGGGCTATCTTGCCGGACGTATGCTGGCGATGGGAGCGATCGAGACAAGTGACTTTAAACGGCTGTTTGCGCGGGCGCGAGCGGACGGCTGATGATCCGGGAGGATGCAAACATGATCGAACGCCCTGTCGGAAGAAACACGTAAGTCGTCACAGGCAGGATCGCCGATCGCGTCTTGAGACGATTAAGAGGCTGTCGTCGGAGGATATCCTTCTGTCGTGCACCAGTCAGTGACGACAGGTCGAACTTCTCAGATACACTCCTAAACCACGTATTTATGTCCGACGTTTTGAGTGACGTAGATCCTTCCGCGACGAGAACGTTTGCCCGGATTTATGACGCGGGGTGTGCAACATGCTCGCCTGGCGGACGTTAATGGCCGTGTCTAAAGTGCACGGCGAACCAAGGAACGGCGCATGGAAGTGAACACTGAGGGCGAAGACACGGGCTCAGAACGACGTGAAATACACTTCCTTGCGGCCCTATTGGACGAGTTGATGCGAAAGATGCTCGCAACCGGCGCTCTGACGCAAGCCGACTTAAACGAAATAGAATCAGCCGCAGCTAAGCGGGTCGGTGGGCAGCCGCGTGCTTGGTAGTTTCCGGCTTTTTCACCACCGCAGTGACGACCTTTGAAAACCGTGACGAGGTATCCCCCATCAGGTTTGTGATTTGACGAAAGCCCGCGCCTGCAGGGAGCTTGCTGGCATAAAGCACACGTTTGTCGCGCAGTCGTAACTGCGACCGCTTTTCTACATATCTGACCGCGTGGTGACAATAAGGCAGAGGGAGGCAGATGCTCCGCTATCGAGGAAGCCGATGCCGTAAGAGGTTATCGCCTAACGCTGATGACCGCGGTAGTGGCCTTCGGCTATCAAGCTGCCGATTTCAAGCCCAATAAATCAGCTTGCTTGTTGCCTTGGATTAAGATCTGCAGCAAGCATGGACCAATTAATGACAAAGCTGGAACGGGTTACCGCCCTATCGGACGATGACCGATCAGGCCTGCTCGCGCTTTTCAGCGACACGCATCATTTCAAAAAAGGCGGAAATATTCTACGTGAAGGTGAACAACCCGAGCATTTGCATGTCTTGATCGACGGATGGGCAGCCCAATGCGTGACCTTAGTGGATGGATCGCGGCAAACCACAGCGTTTCTGATGCCTGGTGATTTCTGCAACGGCGAAACGACGCTTCTAAGGCGGTTGGATTACGGCGTAGTCGCTTTAACGCCGGTGACAATCGGCACTGCAAGGCGCGAACATCTGATAGCCCTAATGCTTGATCGCCCCAATGTGGCGCGAGCCTTCTGGCAGACGACTCTTGTTGATGCGGCAGTGCTACGGTCGTGGCTAGTCAATATCGCCAACCGGGATTCGTATCGGCGCATCGCACATCTGATGTGTGAGTTGCATACCCGTCTCTCATGTCTAGGTCTCGTGCGCGGTTCGACTTGCGTTGTGCCGCTTACGCAGCAACAACTGGGCAATGCCCTTGGACTTACGCCGGTTCACGTCAACCGAATGCTTAGACGGCTTCGCGATGAAGGGTTAATGGAGTTTCAGAAGCGTACCTTGACGCTGCATAATATTGCCGAGTTACATGAGGTAGCCAACTTTGATTCCGGTTATCTCCACATGAAGCTAGACTAGCGAAAGGCAAATAGACATTCTATTGAATTGCTTTCATATAAGCTAATATCGATGCATCATCACAGTATAATCGCGCGCTGACGCGCGAGCGTGTAATGGTTGGACTTGCTGCGGCAAAGCGTCGCGGACGCCAAAATGGCCACCCGCTGATGATCGATACCGAAACCCTCGAACGGATTACAGCCGCACTGGACGGTGAGGCTAGTAAGGCGTCTGTCTGTCGGACGTTCAAGGTACCTCGCTCGACGCTAATCGGCACTCTAGCCCGGATCGGCTGGACCGCACCAGCGAAGACCTAATCCGGTCGCATCAAGCAGTCTGTCGGAAGAGCACAACGCTATCGCGAATAGGCTCTGCTGTGTCGCTTATCCTAAGTGATATGTTGTAATCACGGCACCAAACGACGCGCAGATGGTGCCTCGTTAGATGCGGAGCGTCCCAAGATGGGCCATTAAACGGTAACTTCTTAAGCTCTCAGCGGATCACCTCCTCGTTACATATCTGTTTGACTTGAAAGTCGGAGCGATAGAACCTAGTTGCATGCATCCCTACAAAGATTCAGAGATTATAATGAACGATGATATCAACGCGGTCGAGTTGGCCGCTGAACTGACCGCTGCGTGGTTGGCCAATCCTAACACCCGCACAAATGCGGAGGATGTACCTGCATTTTTGCGGTCAATGCATGCCGCTGTCGCTCAACTGTCAGGCGCAGCTACTTCAGTAGCCCCGGAAGAAGCTGCTCAAGCTTATGAGCCTGCTGTCACGGTGCGTAAGTCGCTGGCGTCGCCCGATCACATCATTTCTTTGATCGACGGCAAGCCATACAGGACATTACGCCGCCATCTGGCGAGCAATGGCCTTACGCCTGAGGAATATCGAGCACGCTACAACCTGAAGGCTGATTATCCCATGGTTGCACCTTCGTACTCGGAAGCACGGCGGACCATGGCAAAGTTGATAGGTTTGGGGCGTAAGCCTGGTCAGACAGCCGAAAAGGCTACTGATGATTCCCCCAAGCCTCCCCGCAAACCTCGCGCAACGAAGGTCACCGAGGAGGCATAAGCGAAACGGGGAGGCTAGCACTCCCCGTTTCCGTTCCGGCTTCGCTAAGTATCGCGACGGAGCGTTTAAACATTCAAGGCCAATGGTGGCTTGTTTCGCGTCGTAAAAGAAGTGGATTTCGGACGTCAGCGTCGCGACAACATCCATGTTCACGATGGCATCGACGAAGCCGAGTTCGTCGCAACCCGTGAGAAACGCGACGCATCGCTCCCACTACCCGACCTGATGCTCACCGCGCTTCAGGTGAACATACGTGGCGGCCGACTGCCAGATGCCGACGAATGTGGGACGGCGTTTCTCAAAGTGCCTTTGAACCGGTTTGGGCCTGCTGTCTCGTAACTTGGGCCAAGCTAGAGCGGCTTAAGTTTTCGGTGTCAGGATCGACCGAGACCAGACGTGCCGGCTCTGGATGCCCCGCACCTAAACGCTTGCAGGTCGTAGACATTGATCAGGTTCGAGACATTTTAGGCTTTTGGAACGGAACTAGGGCTAGTCACAGACGATAATTTTGCCATCTTTCTCAGATGATAATTCTGTACAGCGTACTTGCGGTCGTCTGGGGCCTCCCAATTGCTATCATACTGGCAACCTCAGTCGGCTATGGCGTTTCCCCTCGCTTCGCTCAATTTATGCGAACACATCTAGGGTTCTGACAACGGCATCACGTGCCGTGAGCCAGGTTATCGATAATGCACGACGACATCGGCTGTCTGTTTTTGCGTCGACTTGGGAAACAGCCGTTCTGGCTGTACCGCGGAAACGCTCAGTCCGCCTGCCGGAGCTGTAGAGCAGACTGTTCAGACCCACGGATCGGCGTTTGGGGCGGGCAGGTCTGCGCAGGCAGCAACGTGGCAATTCTTGCTCGAGTTAAAAACGGCCTGTATCACCGCGAGATTGCAATTCTAAAATGCGCTTGCGACGTAGACGGCTCTCTGCGAGGCAGACCTAAGAGCCCGCTGACCCAAGACAGTGAGAGCTCGGCATCCCGCTCGCGACATCAAGCGTGTCACACAAGCGGGCGGGGTGCTTTACGAATATTCAACTATCAAGCGTGTAGCCAAAAACCGAGGCTATGGCCTTCAGTACCGCGTACCTTTTTAGCGCCTCGCCATGTTTTTTCGCACAGCCACGCGGGGCGCTTTCGCTTGATCGAACTAGCGCGTGTGGCCATTAACACCTTCTTTACCATAAGGTTTTATCAACAATCGTCTTGAAGAAATTCGTCGAGCGCTTGTGCATTGATGATGATTATCAATGAGGTGCAGCATGAATGCCTCCCACCGATCGAACTTCCCTGTGGCGCACTCTGCGGCCCACACTATGGTTAGTCGGTACGGGGTGGATGCTGCGTTCGTCGCCCAGCGCGAAGTCGATGCCAAGATTGAGCGCGGAGACCTCCAGGGGGCACTCGAACTTGATCAAGTACGCCGTGAACTTCTGGATCTCATCATAGATATAGAGCCTCCTGCGCATTACTGACCTACCGACGAATGAATTCGTGAAATTGTCCAATTCTCTTTTGCGCGCCGGGGGTTTGAGCGAACACCTGCTCGCTGGCGACGGCGGGACGAATCAGCGAGGCATGGCAGGCGGACTACAACACCGTGCGTGTCAACAGCACTCCTGCCAGGATGGCACTCGGCAACTCTACGACCCGCCCCGCCACGGGCATTTGGAAAACGCGCGAAGTTATCCGCGGCCGGGCAACATCCGCAGCGTCAAAGAGCAAGCGGACCGTGGTGCCGAAGAAGCGGCAAAGTAGGGCTTACTCAGTAAGCGCCAAAATGCCGGCGAGACGCCTGCTAAATGCAGCGAATTCCAAGCTTGTGGCCATTGGTCCTCAGTCGATTGCACACTCGGGTCGCAACTAGGTGAGGGCGAGGCGGAGGTTCTGACCGGCATCCATATCGTAGGCCAATCGCCTGGAACGTCGCTTCTAGCGTAAAGATGAGGGTGGTCTGCCCCTACTCTCAGCACGGTCCGCTTATGCGGACGGCTACGGGGACTTTGATACATCACCACTCGAGCAGAGAGTCAAAAAAACCTGCCAGTCGCGGTTAATGCGCCTTTCACCGTATGGAATTACAATTACGAAATAGAGTTCCTGCATAAGTCCCCTTGTCGAAAGACAAACACTTTCAACTCGGGGGGTTCACATGCGCTACTGGCCTATCGGTAAGCCCATCAGGGCTTAATAGTGTCAACAGCCTGAGCAGCTATCATCTTTTACTGCCGCATTTCGCAGGGGATAGCGCAATGCGTCACTGAAACAGTGGTAAGGCTCGCAAAGGCTGCTGATTAATACCTTTGTCCTTAACCTAACATATCCAATACGCAATATTGGAATACCGCAAAGCTCGATAACGGCTAAGCTCGAAAATGCCCGGCTTTCCAAGCCGGGCATTTTCTGCCGTCAAGACCTCGTCATGTCCTTTACCGGCATCTCAAAAGTAAAGGCCCGAGGAACAAGCCCAAGCACCTTTACAGCCTTTCGCATTGCTTCGTTATGTGTCGATATCGTGAAGTGGATTTCGGTAAACCACCCGTTTAGGTGAACCT
>NZ_JACYTY010000019.1:0-9845 GCF_014841445.1 Sphingomonas sp. CFBP 8765
ATAGGCGTGCTGACGGATGACGGCCCCATGAACACCCATCGCGGCCCTGTGGCTGGTGCCGGCAAAGGTCGGCTTGATCGTAGGTATTCGAACCGAACGGCGATGAGTCTTCCAGCCGTGCTCATCACATCTCTTGCAGATGAGCATCCGGCTATTATCCAAAACGTGTCAACTTTGGGGTTCAAGCTCCGCTCGGAATACAGAGTTACGGTCGGACGGTTTCTTTCACTCAATATACCGGGGCTAACTGCCTACTCCGGATGGGTGGCGTGGTCGTATCTTGACCAATTTGGGCTTGATGTGGCTAACGCCATTCCGGAGCCGGTCATCGAGCACATCATCGCGATGGCGTTACAGGCCAGCGAGGGCGTTCACCATGAGGTCAAGCGCCGGAATCTCGACATTTGATGGCCCGGTCAGCCCCCATGAGTGATCGAGAGGTCTGGATACAGGCGGCCGCCATCCTGGCAGAACACGGCGAACATACCCCAAATTATATCGTCGATCAGATGGTCGCTGCCATCGGCGACCCCGTCGCCGTAAAGGATTGGCACCGCATTGCCGCTGCAGTCGATGTTATTAAAGGCACGTGGGCATCTACTGCAAATTGCTGATCTCGAAATACGCTTCGGATCGTCGCGGCTGTCGCACAATCCCGGTGAGGGAGGCCGTCACACTCTGGCTCCGGCCGATCTCGTTATCTTGCTGCGCACCTTCCCAGAACATGACGAGCGGCCAGCGCTCGGGGCAATGATGCCAGAGGCACCGCAGGGCTAGGCGCACCGCTGGCGTGTCCACGCGACCGCTGACAGTCTCACTGAGCGTGGCTCACAGAACCTGGACCGCCAGATTGATTATGAGTCGTGTTTGATGATGCATTTGCCACGGCACCTATCAGGAACAGGCTTGTAAGGAGTCGATGTGACGGGACGGTGTCGCCTATGCACGAGCAATGATGAGGACGCGATGATCGAACACGTCGCGGCCTATATGTCAGGCAGCCGGATAGAGCGGCTCGAGGATCGGGCGCCATGGAAAGAGGCCAGCGCTACTTGGAAGGCCGCGTTTAGAGAAATGGCTGTCGCTGCTTGGCAGGCACTCACGCTGCCAGCGGTATTTGGATCCGGTTACTTAACTCGACCGACGGACACTATCCTCCTGAGGATTCGCTTATCAGCCATCAACTATTTCTTAACCAGAAAAAACCGAGAATGTGTCAGCGAGCGGAGTCATTTCGATCGACATGACTTAGTGCGATACGATCCGAGGGCTCTATGCAGATCATTATTTATATCAGCAGAGCCAAGCAGAACTTTACGTCAGGTGATTTGGCCGACCTTCGCGACCTCGCTGATGCCAGAAACCGTTCTGAAGATATTACTGGTCTTCTCCTATCTGACGGTGCCCGCTTCATACAAGCGCTGGAGGGAGACGCTGCCGCAGTGCAGGCTGTGATGAATCGGATTGCTAAAGATTCGCGTCACGATAATATTAGCTACTTTAGGCCTATTACGACCAATTGTCGCCAATTCAGAAAATGGACAACCGAATATCTAGCTGAGAGAGACCTTGGCGAAGAAAGGGGATTCCTTGATCGTGTGATGAGACATGTCGCAGATGTTGAATGCGACTCGATAAAAGCGGTTTTTATTGGATTTGCCGCTCTTTCACTAAGTCGGCGATTGACAGTCTAAATCCGACTCATGCAGTCCCTTGTTATCATAAGGGCATATCTGATCTGTGGCTGTGAACGACATAAGAAGGTCAACGTAGACCAGTTCTTGGGGTCCGAGGCTGTGCCCTTGATGATCCGGTTCTTCCGGTGCGGGCGGCGGCAAGCGCCCGAAGACCGCGCGGCCTAGGGCGGCTGCATCGGGGCGCGCAGGCTCGACGACGAGCCGATCAATGAACCTGACCGAAAAGCGCTAACTGCCTTGGGACGAGGCGCTGCTGGACTATTATCGCACGTTCAGCCGCTCAGCTCGAGGCGTAGCTCGACAGCGTCGCCAGACGAGCAGAGCATACACGCCATACGCCGGTTGCTCTTTGCTATTGCGTTCGCTTGGGAAGTCAAAGCTGGCTGTGGCAGTCGTCAGTTCGTCCATTGGAAAGGTACGCCCCTAGAAGAGTGGCCAGCGCTCGCCGCCAACCGAGTTTGCGCGGCTGCCACTACCGTTCGCCATGTATTTTACCCCACCAGTAGCAGCGACATACGCTGCACGACTTGCCTGCTGAAAGTGGAGCACCTGCTGCCGGGGCACTGATGCGGCGTTTGGGTTGCCGAATGGCTGCTTTCAGATAGCGGATCTCCAACCCCAGCGTCTGACCCTGGGCGTACATCTGCCCGGCCGCTTTTGAGCGCCGACGGTCCGCCATGCAGTGTCGGAAAATCCACGATATTCGCCAATCGGGGTTGGCGACGGCGTTTTGCGGCGATCGGGAGGCTGCCGTCCGAAATCACCTGTTGTTGCACAGTTGTCATTACGACCGGGCTTTCCACACATTTGACTAGGGTATGACGATCATGGGAAGAATTACGGCCCGACCGCTTTAGGGACGCTCAGATTGCGCGAGTGGCCGTTTGTTCACCTCGAATTACGGGCGTACGCGCCCGTATTTCGGCTATCAATGCTCATAAATAGCCAATCCCGTAGCAGACATTATGACAGTGGCCTCTGAGACCTGTGAGTCGACGCCGAAAGTGGAAACTGGTAGATCTTTGCGAAGCCATTGAGTCTGCGTCGAAGCTTTACAGGGGCTGGTATACCAAACAGCGCTGATCGGCACTCCTGTATTAGTGCGGGGCATCTAATTATATGACCGCGTTGCGATATCTGCGGCGTTTAGTAGCTTGACCTGATCGTCAAAGCGCAGAATCGTAGTCGGGCGCTGTCCGACCTCGACGACTTGCAAGACTTCGGTCACGACGACTTCCGTAAGGTTTTCAAATGCAGGATGACCAGAGAGACGTCCGACGGGGCGTCCGACGGCCGCAGCAGCGACTTCAGGCGACAACCCCATGCCCGGAAGGGATATGCTGGCGTTCTTACCCGTAATAACAGTCATGCGTCTCGAGCCGTACGGCATCGGCAGCAGGATCGTTAGCGATAGGTGACCGTCAACAAGACGCACCTCGCTTATCTCGATCGCATTCGTACGCGGAACTGCTCGCACGACGGCGAACTTCTCCGGGTCCACCCCGTGGTAACGCAATATCGCGGCAGAACAATTGCTAATTGTAACGGCCACTGGCCGATCCGCTGGTTGCCGATCCTCAGTCGGAACACGTGCAGTCATATCAGGAAAACCGGTTTTATCATTTGTGCTCCGGCGTATTTATGTCGGTACTGACGGCCTATACTTTTGGAATGCTTTAGATTTGATTGTACTTACGTGAGCGTAGGAATGCGGTGGATGAACCACAGCCGCCAATGGTTTTCATTTATCTATGCCATCAAGTATTCTTAATCAGACTTTAACCATCTATGGGTCAAGCATGCGGGGCCGTAAGGGATGACACTAAATGATGGATAACCTACTAATAACGACGTTCGCCGAATCGGACAAGGTGGCGAATGCGGCTGATGAAATAGAGAAAGCTGTCTGGTCCCGTATGGGATTCCTAAACTTCTCAGAGCCGTTCGTTCATTACTTTGATCTGATGGAGCGATATCCGGAATATCAAATTGCCGTCATCGATCGTGATCGTGACTATGTTGTGGCAACTGGCAACCTCATCCCGATGTTTTACGACGATCCGTCTAACTTGCCGGAGCGTGGCTGGGATTGGGCGCTTCAGTGCGCTGCCGAAACGACTAGCTGTGCACCGAACATGGTGGTGGGCCTCTCTGTTTCCGTACCGGACGCACATCGTAATCGTGGGTTGGCCCGCGTGGTGCTCGGTGCGATGCGCAACCTTGTAGAGAGCAAGGGCCTGGGCAAGCCGTTTCTCCCAGTGCGGCCGACCATGCTTGAGCAGCATCTCGATATGGATATCGCGGACTACGCAATATTGCGGCGGGAGGATGGTCGGCTCTACGATCCATGGTTGCGAAGTCATGAGAGGGCGGGGGGGCGCATGGTCAGTCTTTGCCGCAAATCCATGGTCATCGAGAAACCGGTCGGTTTTTGGGAGGCGTGGTCGGGTCAGCTTTACGAACGGTCCGGGAACTACCCTATCGCGGGCGGGCTGGCGCCTGTGGCGATCGATCTCGAGAGAGGGATGGGAAGCTATGTGGAGCCGAACGTCTGGTATAATTGATCGGCGCAGGCCGAGCCTGACCTCCATCGCGGTTCGAAAGCCTGCGACCACGCAGGCGCGCTCAATCATCCGTTATCAACTAAGCAATGCGGACTAGACAAGATCCCATTCCTTCTGGAGCACGGGATACGGGACGGGAAGAACAGGACCTAGAAGCGTCGCGTAAGTGCTAGTCCCGCGGTGCGCGCAAGGATCGGGCCCCACAGAGTGGCTGGCGAGATCCCTCCGCCGTTGTCGGCACCGGCGTAGCACAGCGAGTTCGTCACGTTGCGGACGTAGCTTTCCAAACTCCATTCTGCATTACCGGCATATCCCAGCCGCACGTCGCCTCGGGCGCAGACAGGCACCCGCCCAAAGCCCCGGTCGTCGAACGAGCCCCGTGCGCGGCTGGCGTAGAACGCCTCGCTCTGCACGTACAATTCGCCGTTTCGAAGTGGCGTTTGTAGGCGCAAAGTCGCGCTCGTGGTTAGCGTAGGATTGCCTAGACCACCGCAGTCGGAAAGCGTGCAGCCGCGATCGCCGGTCTTAACCGTACGCGTCCAGGCGCCGGTGAGCGCCAGACTGACGTGACGGCCAAACCGCAGCGCCGCCTCCGCCTCAATGCCGGTGCCCCGGACCCTACCGATATTGATGACCTGCGTACTGCGGAGCACCGGATCGAAGACGTTGGCCTGCAGGTCGTTGTAGATGTAGTGAAAAGCCGTAATGGCGGCGGTGCCGCGACCGTCAGGAAGTCGGCCTTTCACGCCCAGCTCAACGCTGCGGACCGTTTCCTTACCATAGTCGTCGGGCTTTGTGCCGGCGGGAACGAGATCGTAATCATCAAGCGGTTCGGAGGCGACGAGGCTGAACGTTCCAAACCCTCCCGCCTTCATGGCCTTGGTAGCGCTTAGATAGATCGTCCAGTCATGGTTTGGGGCCCAACGTGCGTAGACGCGCGGCGAAACGCCGTCCCAAGCCTGTGCCGCCCGGACGTAACCGCCAGTGTAGTAGGTCGAGAGCCAAACATTTCCCAACGTGCTCGCGACTTGCGGCACGTCGAGATCGAACCGCTTGTGATCCCACGTGTAGCGAGCACCTGCGCCGATCGTGAAATCCGGGCTGGCCTTCCAATCCACCGCCCCGTAGGCCGAGATACCCCAGTTGGCCGCTTTGGCGCGGTTCACGTCGGTCAGAATGCCGTCCGCCGCAGGTACAAAGACCCGATCGCTGCCATAGATGTCCGCCACCAACTGGTTGCAGTCCGGATATCCATAGCCTGGGCCGCAGACGATCTTCTCCGATATGCCGTTGGTATAACTGCCTTTCACGCGCTCATGGTAAGCCGAAATGCCTGCCGCCCATTGCAGCGGACCTTTGCCCGTCGAGACGGCGGTGAACTCCTGACTGGCATAGTCGCCGTGCTGTCTGACGCCGAACGAATCGATGACCAAGGGTGTGCCGTCGTAGTCCTCAAGATACCGATAGCGATGAGCACGTAGTCCGGTCAGCGAGGCAAGCGTCACCGAGCCTGCATCGTGATCGATCCGTAGGGTTAGCGATCCGACACGGCTGTGGTCACGCAGCTTCGATAGATCACTGTCGACGTCCCGCCGACCGCCCCGGATCTCCAGTTGTGGATTCAGTTCGCGTAGCAGGTCAATCACCGCTGCATCGGTGATCCTAGCGCGATGCGGTGTGCCGCCAAGTTCGCGGTCGTCATATTCACCCGTAAGCCGTACCGTCGTGTCATTGCCCCGATGAAGCAGTGATACACGAGTTGCGGCCACGTCGCGGGATCCCAATTGTTTCGCATTGGGGAAGCTCGCATTTTGTGACGATCCTCTCTCGGTTTCCCGATCAACGGCCGCGCGAAGCGCCCAACCATCGCCTAAAGCGGCGTTGTAAGCCCCCTGAACCTCAAAGCGGTGCCTAGTGCCCGCACGGATCGTCACGTAGCCTTCGGCCGCGTCCGGTTCGGGCGCCTTGGTGACGATTGCCAGAGCTCCGGAAATCGCATTGCGACCGAACAGGAACACCTGCGGCCCGCGTAGCGCCTCAACGCGTTCCAAATCATAGGCGGTGGTGATCACCGAACCTGTCCGACCTTGGTGAACGCCGTCTCGAAAAATTCCAATCGAGGGGTTGCCACCAAGCCCGTAGTCGTTTGAAACGATGCCGCGAATGGCGATGCCGTCGACGAAGTTGTTCTCTGCGAAGCCGGCAAAACCGGGCGTGAACCGTATAACTGCCTTGGTATCACCCAAATCCGCTGCGTCGAAGCCTTTTCCGGACAAGGAAGTGATCGCGGCCGGTACGTCTATTTGACGCTCCGATCGACGCTGTGCGGTCACGATGATGTCCCTTGGTTCGTCGACGTCAATTCGTGATGTGGGAAGCTGGGCTGATGACGTGGTCGAGACCGATCCCGTCAACATCGCACCTGCCACCAGTCGCGAGAGCAAGATTTGTGAGATACGAATTGCTATTTCGCCACGCGCAGCGACGCTACCGGATCGACGGTGAACCCCTGGGATACAAGTGTGTTCAATTCTCGTACATGGTCAGTTGCTTTGATAGGTGGAAGCGCTCGTCCGTAGAGCCACCCCTGGAACTGATAGCAACCAAGCGCCTGAAGAATCCGCGCTTCGCTAAGGTACTCGACGCCTTCGGCCACCACTTCGATGCCGAGTGCACGGCCAACGTCGATGACGGCTTTCACCAAGGAAGCAGAGCGCGGGTCCTGCAGCTTGCCGTCGCAGATGAAGCTGCGGTCTATCTTAAGTTTGTCGAAGGTAAAGTCTTGGAGGTAGCTCAGGCTTGAATAGCCCGTTCCAAAGTCGTCGAGACTGATCTTGAAGCCCATAGCTCGAATGGCGTCAAAGGTTTTCCGGGTATCGGCAGTTGAATTCAGAAGGAGACCCTCCGTTATCTCGAACATTATGTGCGCAGGGTCAGCGCCGCTTATGCGTAGTTCGCGACTAAGGGTGTTGATCAGGCCAGCGGTGCTGATCTGCAGCGGTGACAGGTTGATAGAAACCCATAGCCCCGGCCACCGCAGGGAATCACGGAAGGCCTGTGAGATAATCCAGTCCCCAAGTATGGGCATCAGTCCCGCTCGCTCGGCGATCGGGATGAATTCTGCTGGCGGCATCGCTGCCGCATCGTCCGCCGGCCAGCGCAGCAGGGCTTCCATGCCGCAGACGCAGGCGCTGCGGATATCGACGATGGGTTGGTAGTGGAGTTCGAAGCGGCTGGCTTCAAGCGCATCCTGAATCCGCGTTTCACGTTCCTTCCGCACAACGATCTGGTCGTGCATGCCGCGGTGATACACTGCGCAACGCGCGCGGCCGCCGTCCTTGGCCTCGTACAGGCCAATATCAGCGTTGCGCAGCAACTCGCTGCTTCCGCGGCCGTGATCTGGTGCAATCGCAATACCGACCGATACGCCAATGCGTGACGGCTTTCCTGCGAGATCGAAAGGCTCTGCGAAAGCGCGTTGTATGCGATTTCCAAAGTCCTCTACCGATAGCCACTTTTCCGCATGCACCAGAGCAAACTCGTCGCCGCCGAAGCGCGAGACGAGAACACTGTCCGGGAAACCATTTCGCAATCGTTTGGCGACGGTCTTGATGAGAACATCGCCGACCTCGTGGCCCCATGTGTCATTGACGGTCTTGAAGTTATCGATGTCGCAAAATGCTACCATTGCGGGATTTGAGTCAATCAGGTGGGGAGCAAGCAATTTGTTGAAGTGTTGCATGAAGAGACGACGATTGGGAAGCGAAGATAGCGGATCAAAGTTGGCAAGGAAACTGGCCTCTCGCTCTTTGTCGATCAGCGAGATTGTCATTTTCTGCATTCGGCGGAATGTTGCGACTAGCAGAAATGCGGCGATCGCGGTAACGATGACGAAGAGCGGCAAGACGTATTGTAAGAGGATCCGGCCTGGTCGGCGGGAGGCCCATACAAGTTGGACGATCGGTTGGCCCTTATCATCTGTTAAAATATATGTGCCCGAATATTTATGCGAGGACGTTAGCGGTCTTACATGAAGCCCGTTGATCAGCAACGTGTCGGCATAGGTCTGAATGCGCTGCTCATTGATTTTGACGGCGCTGACGATCAAATGCGGCCGCTGCCGCAAGACCACACGTTCAGTGACTGGCACGATCGTCATGACCGTTAGTATCACAGCCTCGCCGGCATCCCCGATGATATGCGAACTCCAACGGCCACGCGAGTTGCTGCCGAGGGAGCCAGGGTACGCTCCACGATGTGTCTCAATGTTCGCGTCGCGTATTCGGCGACCGTCCTCTTTGCCGCTGCGCACGATCCTGACCAGTTCTGCTAATTCGCCGCCGTAAGGTCGAAGCGAAGAGGGGGGAAGCTGCCGACCGCCTTCGTAACCGTAGACTGGCTTGTTATCCTGATCGAGTATCCAGACGGCATCGTGTCCGTTCACCTTGCTGAGATATTGACCGATTTCATTGTTAAACCAGTCAACATCCATAACCGATGTCGTGGTCTTCTCGGCTGCGACGTCCCAAAATGCGATACTCTGAATTTCGTTTAAGGCTTCCACCACGTCTTGGCTGACAGCATTGTCAATTAGCTGCCTTTGCGTGTTCATTGCATCGGAATTCATTGAGAGTCCGGCAAGCAAGATCGCAAGGATCCCGGCGAGAGCCAGGCATAACACGACGCTTGCAACGGTTGCAGTGGGCTTCACATGACGGGGCATACTGATCGTTGGAGGAACGTATGTCATACCCGATCGGCCTGCTCGTCTGCCTCCCCTAGAAATCATAGGCCAATAGTGTTTTAGCATCGTTTGAGCCTATGGTTAGCATATGCTTTACAGGCGGTTAAGAGGCATGTGCGGTCTGAACCGCGTGCCCGAGCCAATCAAGTGGTTGACCGATAACGGCAGCTGCTACACCTCTCGCAACACACGTGCGTTCGCGGTTGCTGACAACGCCGATCTACGAGATGCAGAAGTGCGCGGCAGCGTTAGCAGAGCGTTCAGCAGACTGGACTATGGCGGCGGCATGCCCATCACCGATCCAGACAATCGCGCCGAACTGATCGAAACCATCCATCAGCCTTGGAAGGCAACGCTAGGCGAATGCCTGCGTCGCTGGAGCGGACTTGATCCACTTAGGCGCACGCAAAGCTATCTGGTGATTGAGAAAAACAGCGGTAATAGGCTGACGCTGAATGCAGCTATGATCGCTATCATGGCTGAACGCCTGGTGGCTTGACGCCTATCGGGCGGGTCGCTCAGCGAGATTTGGCTCTCGCCGCACGATCGTCATCGGGAACCTTCACTATATCCCGAGCGACCGTGCCGGATCCTGAGGTGGCCCCCTAAATGACCTGACAGGGCCCCGCTCTTAGATAAGAGTGAGGCATATGACTGACGGTACGACCAGGCGTTACAACGATGGCGAGGTTCTCTCCGGTGTTCAGCGGCGGAGGCGGTGGACGCCGGAGGAAAAGGTCCGGATCGTCGAGGAGACGTATCTACCGGGGATGCGCGTGTCGCTCGTCGCCCGCCGGCACGGCATCGGTGGCAATCAGATCTTCACCTGGCGGCGCCTGA
>NZ_JACYTY010000020.1:0-7240 GCF_014841445.1 Sphingomonas sp. CFBP 8765
CCTTCCTTTGCAGGAAGAAGCGAAATGCATCGCGCTCGCCGCTTACAGTTGCAGGGACAGCCTCGGATTCAGGCGGCGAACCACCCTCACCGCGTTCCCTATTAAGTCCCTCTCAGGACACCGACGCGATCATGCCAGCCTGCTTCAAAAGCAGTTCAGCGGCGCCGATGTATCCCGATCAATGCTCTTGAGCAATCGCCATAACCGAACGTCACGGTCTAGCGTCCAGGCGGCGTCCTCTAGCGCAACCTGCTTTTCCAATAGCGGACGGAACGCTCCTGTTGCAACGCGGCAACAACATCGTATGATACGCTATATCATGTCGAAGCTAGATTGAGGCTTATGCCCGATAATAACGGTAACCCTATTGCTATCCACGAACTGGCGGTTGCCTATGGCAACCATCGCGTTCTCGACGGTCTATCGCTCGATGTTCCCGCCAGCAGCATCACGGCATTGCTGGGTGGCAACGGAGCGGGCAAGTCGACCACCTTGTCCGCTCTGCTTGGCTTTGTGCGCGCCGATGCGGGACAGATCGCAGTCTGCGGCATCGATCCAGGGGCTGACGCTGACGCGGCACGCCGACGCATTGCCTATCTCCCCGAAAACGTCGCGCTGTACGAGCATCTAAGCGCGGTTGAAAATGCCGATTACCTGCTGGCACTGGCGGATCAACGTCAGGACCGCGGAACGATCACCGCTGCGCTGGCTGCTGCCGGGTTGCAGGACCGGGCTTGGGACCAGCGGCTGGGCGGCTTCTCCAAGGGGATGCGGCAGAAGGTCGCGATTGCAGTGGCGCTGCTGCGTGAAGTGCCGGTGCTGCTGCTCGACGAGCCGACCTCCGGTCTCGACCCGCGCGCAACCGCCGACTTCAACGCGCTGCTCTTGAAAGTGCGCGACCGTGGCACCGCGGTGCTCATGGTAACGCACGACCTCTTATCTGCCGCCGATGTCGCCGACCGCATCGCCTTCCTTGAACAGGGCCGGATCGTCGAGGATGTCACGGCCACCGGGTCCGAACGGTTCGACATTCGGGCCCTGCATGCCCGGTTCCAGGTCGGCGTAGAGACCCGTGCCGCATGAGTGCGACGCACCTGATCGCGCGCGATGAACTCCGGTTGATGGCGCGCAACCGCGTCGCGGTGATCGCGCTTGTTCTGCTCGTCCTGTTGACCCTGGCGGCTGTACTTAGTTCATGGTCGCACCAACGCGGCATTGCCGAGCTGCGCACGCGGCATCAGCAGGTGGCCGCTGCGGCGTTCAAGGCTCAACCCGATCGCCACCCGCACCGCATGGTCCATTACGGCACCTTCATCTATCGACCGTTGGGTGCGTTGGCCGCGTTCGATCCCGGTGTTGATGCCTTCACGGGCAACAGCATGTTTCTCGAAGGCCACCGCCAGAACAGTGCCAATTTTGGCGACGTGCGGCAAAGCTCGCTGCTTGTCCGCTTTGGACAACTCACCCCCGCCTTCGTCCTCCAGGTAGTCGCCCCATTACTGCTGATCTTCCTGGGCTTCGGCGTGCTGGCGCGCGAGACCGAACGAGGAACACTGCGATTACTGATGCTGCAGGGTGTCTCGCGCGGACAGCTGGTACGCGGCAAGCTTGCCGCGCTCGGGATCGTGGCCGTGATTGTCGGATTTCCGGCGATGGTCGGTTTTGTCGCAGTCGTCGCGCAACCCGGCACGCTGGCGTTGCCAATGGCGGCCATCGGGCTTGGCTATGCGCTGTATCTTGCGTTGTGGGTCGTGCTGATCCTGCTTGCGTCGGGCTTTGCCCGGCGCGGGCGCGATGCCCTCCTTGCACTGCTGGCAATATGGACAGTCGCGGTCGTGCTGCTGCCGCGCATCGCCCCCGACATCGCGGGGGCCGCGGTGCCGCTCCAGAACCGTCTTCAGACCGATGTCGCCATCGCGCGCGACCTGCGCCAGCTGGGTGACAGTCACAATCCCGACGATCCGCATCTGGCAGCCTTCAAGCGGTCGGTCCTGCAACGCTACGGCGCAACCCGGGTCGAGGATCTGCCGGTGAACTACAAAGGACTACTGGCGATGGAGGGGGAGCGGCTGACGTCCGGCCTGTTCGATCGCTATGCAGGTGCCAGTTTCGCGGCACAGACCGCACAGAACCGGTTGGTCGATGCGATCGGCGTGCTGAGCCCGACTATTGCGATCCGCGCACTGTCGATGGCTGCGGCCGACACCGACTTTGCCGGTCATCGCCGCTTCCTCGAACAGGCGGAGGCGTATCGCTACGCCCTCGTGCAGCGGCTCAACCGGATGGAGGCCAAGAATGTCAGCTACGCCGACGATATAGCCGAGGATGCTGGTGCCGATCGCCGCAAGCGGATTGCAGCGGACAATTGGCAGCATATGCCTGATTTCGCCTTCGTTGCGCCAAGCGCCGCGACGCTCGCGACCGCGGCGCTGCCTGGGATCATTATCCTGGGACTATGGCTGGCCGTCGCCACACTGCTGCTCACGCGTGTGACCCGTCGTCTGGGAGCCCGTCAATGACGCTGTGGATGCATGAACTGGGCCTGTTGCTCCGTGCGCGACTAAGCGTCGTGGCACTGATCCTGCTGGCGATACTCACCGCCGCTGCCGTCACCGCAGGCATGGTGGAAATCTCCCGGCAGCGCACCGCGATCGCCGCAATCCCGGCCGCGCAATCCGAAGATATTGCGGCCGTTGCCGACTATGTCGATAGGACCAAGGACGCGGGCAGTGCGGGCTATTACAGCTTCCACCCAACCTGGGACGCACCGTCCCCCCTGGCCTTCGCCGCACTCGGGATGCGCGACGTCTCGCCCTACATTCTGCGAGTCCGGGCGTTGGGGCTGGAAGCGCAGATCTATGATGGCGACGTCTTCAATCCTGAACTCGCTTTGCCAGGCCGGTTCGATTTTGCGTTCGTCCTCGTCTTCCTCGCGCCGTTATTCGTGGTCGCGTTGTTCCATGATCTGACGTCCGGAGAACGCGAGGCGGGGCGGCTGCGGATGCTGGATGCTCTACCGCGGGGTGGCGCAAAGCTGCTGCGGCGACGTATGCTGCTGCGTATCGCGCTGTTATGGGCGGCGCTTGCCGTGCCCTTCCTCGTTGCCGCGGTAGCGTCCGGTGTCGGGGGCGTAGCGATCTTTGCGGTTCTCTCCGTGATCCTCGCTTACCTCCTGTTTTGGATGGCACTCGCCGCACTGGTCGCGAGGCTCCGCTGGAGCTCGATTGCAAACGCTGCAACGCTCGCAGCGTGCTGGCTTGTACTGGTGCTCGTCCTGCCGACACTGGCGCACGTCGCAATCAACCGCGCCGTGCCGATCGGTCAGGGCGCAGAGATCGCGCTTGCCCAGCGCGAAATGGTCAACCGCGCCTGGGACATTCCCCGCGAAACGACGATGCGCCGCTTCTATGCCGGTCATCCCGAATGGGCGGACTCTGCCCCGCTTGGGTCGGCCTTCCATTACAAATGGTATTTCGCCTTCCATCAGGTCGGTGACGAAAGCGTCGCAACCAAGGTCCGTGCCTATCGAAGCGGGTTGGAACGCCGCGATGCCGCTGCGCGCATACTTGGGTGGGTGCTGCCTTCGGTGGGAGTACAGGCTTTGCTGACCCGGCTGGCTGACACCGACGTTCGCGCACAGCTCGCATATCAGAACCGAGTGCGTGCCTTCCACGCCAGGCTGCGCAATTTCTACTACGGGTATCTGTTTCGCGACCGGCCGTTTGGTAGAGCCGACTTTGGCCGAGCACCGAGCTTTACCGCTCGAATAAATGCCGCGGGTGAATCAGGCGAGGCCGCTGACCAGTGACGATACCACTTCTCCACGGCGGTAGTCGCTAACCCGGCGCTACCAGGCCTTCCGCTCTTCAAAAAAGCGACCATTGGCAACCCGCCAAACATAATAAGATAACATCACCTAAGGGGATCTACATGCGATCATTCGCGATAGCGCTTGCCGCCACCGCTGCTATGCCGATGCCTGCGTTGGCGCAGGAGGTCGTTCGGGAAGCCGACGCAGTCGAAGACAATGATGAGGCCCGCGAGATCATCGTTACGGGCAGTCGTTTTGGCGGCCGCACGACAACGCAATCGTCGACGCCAGTGGACGCCATATCGCGTGAGGCGCTGCAACAGAGTGGGCGTGTCGATCTCATCCAGATGCTGAAGGTTCAGGTGCCGAGCTTCAGCGCGCCGCGACCGCTGGCATCAGGTGTCGGCGACTTCATCCAGCCGCCTTCCCTGCGCGGACTAGGGGCCGGCGAACTGCTGGTCCTGATCAATGGCAAACGTCGCCACACCACGGCCGACCTCAATTCGAGCAACGGCATCGGTCGCGGCGACGTCGCGGTTGATTTCAACGCCATCCCGACCCTTGCGATGTCGAGGATCGAAGTGCTGCGCGATGGTGCTGCCGCCCAATACGGCTCGGACGCGATCTCGGGTGTCATCAACATCATCCTCGACCGCTCGCTCGGCACCATCGCGCAGGCGGGCTATGTGCAGACTACGAAGGGCGACGGCGACACCTACGAGGCAAGTGCCTCCACAGGCATCCCGCTCGGAGCAAACGGCGTCCTGCGCCTGACCGCGGCTTACCAAGACCGGGACGGCACCAATCGTGCGCGGGCGGATACGCGGCAGCAGTATTTCGGGACGAACGCCGCTGGTCGGCCAGTCGCGCCTTCTGGCAACTATGGCTCCGGTGTTGGACTGACACCATCGAACGGGACGCTCGACCCGCGGGAAGCCGGGTTCGACCGGAACGTATTCCAGCAGGGAGATCAGCCAAACCGAAACTACCAGCTCTTCTACAACCTCGTCGCGCCCCTGCCAGGGGGGACCGAACTTTATAGCTTTGGTGGATACAATCGCCTCGATGGCGACATCCAGTATTTCTTCCGCCGTCCTGGACAGGAGGAGACGGTACGCGCGCTCTACCCGGACGGCTACAGCCCGGGCCTCGACACCAGGCTGGAGAACATTTCCACCGCGATCGGTCTGCGTGGAGATGATCTGGCAGGGTTCGGTTGGGACCTGTCGACCGTCTATGGCGTCAGCACCGTCCGCACGACTTACGTCGACAGCGTCAACGTGTCCTTGGGGGCTGCCTCCCCGTCGCGCTTTTACCGCGGCGGTAGCGATTTCTATCAATGGACCTCGAACCTCGATTTCACACGAGAGATCCCGGTCGGTGACGATCAGCCGGTAAGACTGGCGTTCGGCACCGAGTATCGCGAGGAAGCCTACCGTCTTTTCTCGGGGGCGCCCGATGGTTATCGCAATGGCGGGGTATTGATCCCGGATGGCCCTAATGCCGGTCGTCCGGGGCCGATTGGTTCGCAACCTGGACCAAGCAACGGGCCCGATGATCGTGCGTCGATCGCTCGCGATAGCGTCGCGTTGTATGGCGAAGTGGAAAAGCAGTTTTTCGGCGGGCTGCTGTTATCAGGTGCGGCCAGGCATGAACGTTATTCCGACTTCGGCAGTACCACGAATTTCAAGGCTGCCGGGCGGCTCGGTCTGTTCGGCGGGCTTGCGCTGCGAGGCTCTTACAACACCGGCTTTCGCGCGCCTGCGCTGGCACAGTCCGGCTATAACGCATCGAATACGCTGATCCTCAACGGCGCCCAGGCAATCGTGCGGGTGGCGGCAGTCGACAATCCTGCAGCGCGGCTAGCGGGCGCGACTGACCTGAAACCTGAACAGTCACGCAACGTGTCTATCGGTACCGTCTTCGAGGCCGGCGGTTTCACGGCGACGCTCGATGCCTACCGGATTAAGGTGCGTGACCGCATCGCCATTTCATCGACCTTTCAGGACGCCCGCCTGACCAACTATCTGGCCGCCAATGGCCAGTCTGGCTTCGCTGCGTTGTCGTTCCTGACCAACGCAGTCGACACGGAGACAAAGGGCATCGATCTGGTCATGAACTACCGACATCGCTTTGGAGACGGAAGCCGGATCACAGCCACGCTTGCTGGCAATTACAACAAGACGACGTTCGACAGAATCGCGGGCACCCCGGCGCCGATCGCGGCACTGGGCATCACCACGCCACTCTTTGATCTCACCCAGCAGCTCCGCTTCTCTGACAGCCTACCGCGCGACAAGATCACGCTGGATCTGAATTATGCGCGAGGGCCGTTTACGTTCTCCGTCACCAACACCCGGTATGGTCGCGTCGCGACGGTAGCGTTGCTTAATCGTACGCCGGCCCAAGTCGCAGCATTGGTTCAGGGCTATGACGTTCGCTTGGTTCCCTCGACGGGTAGTGCGGCGAACTCAGACATCGTCCACCGCTTTGGTGCCAAGATCCTGACGGATATCGATGTCGGCTGGCAGGCAACCCGTGCGCTTAAGCTAAGCGTCGGAGCGCAGAACGTCTTCGACATCTATCCGGACCAGAATATCGCCTCAACGGTCTCTAGCGTTGCGGTCGGGACCAATGGCGCCGATAATGCCGGCACCCAGCCTTACAACGCCGTTTCCCCCTTCGGATTTAACGGCAGATCCGTGTTCATGCGCGGGAGTTATAGCTTTTAGGACCCCGTGATTGAGGGCGGAATGTTGATCGTAGCGATAGTTGAAAGGGTCCTGCTACGTCGCTCCCCTCGAAGCCCGCGCTGGCTCAGACTGGAGTCTCCCGCCCTTCGCACTGTCTGAACGACGAAGCCAGTTTGTGGGCACCTATGTGGAAAACCCAGTCGAAATCACTATTGTGCGACAAACAGGTGTTTTGCGACGCCTGGGTGAACCGGCTGGGGCTTAGCGTATCTAAGTCCGTTCGATGTACCGCCCTCCGAATGCAGCTTCAGCGGTGCTGTTTGAATGGGTGCCGTATGGTCCTGTTTGGTTAGGGCTTCAACCGGACTAGGCGAGGAAATTGACTAAAATTCGATACGCCGTTTTTTTCGTAAAACTGACCAGCCTGAGGCGGTGAGCTAAGGGCATACCCAAAAGGCACTGCTGCGGTGTCGATTGAGGACGCAATCTGATGATGGTGGGGGAGGGGGTGAGGGGCCCCCGGTTTCTCATCCAGGTCAAGGCTGAGTTTCCGGCGTTCATTCGGCCGCGATCTTGGCCGCGGCAGCAGCATATTCGACCGGCGTCAGTCAGCAAAGCGACGTGTGAGGACGGCTCTCGTTGTAGTCTCGCCGCCAGGCCTCGATCTTTTTTGCTCAGGTGCCCCCGCGACCGGTTCCCCCCGAACAGACGGCACAGCCTGCTACAACCAGCGCAC
>NZ_JACYTY010000022.1:0-4130 GCF_014841445.1 Sphingomonas sp. CFBP 8765
GCGAGGCGATCCGAGATACGGGCCCAACCTTGACGCCTCATCCGGCTCGCCTGCAACCGCGCCTTCTTGGAACGAATGACCGAGCCCATCGAGCATTACAATTTGAGCGCGACGGTTGCTCGCCAAAGCGGCACGCGCCGCGGGTGCGTCATCCACCAGCGTATCCTTGGTTCCGTAGATCGCTAGAACGGGAATGTGCAAGGCCCTGAGATCGGAGGCCGAGCGAAGCTTTCGTGCGCCCCAGGCCTCTGGAACGTCGATCATGGCGAGCGCTTGTTCCGCCTGAGCGCGCGGGAACCCCGCTGCCTCGAACCAGTCTACGGCGTTGGCATGAAGGCGTGCAATCGTTGCCGCATCTCCGCTGTCTACACGAGCCTGGAGCAAAGCTATGGCCGCATCCGCCGCCGGGCCGACGAGGGTGTCACGGCCCCCGACAACCATCTTCATCATCTGCTTGTAAAGCCCCTTCCTGACATAGGGCAGCCCGTCGCCAACATTGCCCGCCAGCGTCACCACGGCCGCGATTTCGGGATCGGCGGCCGCCGCCGACGGCGCAATCACACCGCCCCCGCTATGGCCGACCAACGCAATGCGGCTGGCAATAATATCCGAGCGATGGCGCATCGCCGCGACCGCGGCGCGGGCATCCGCGGTCAGTCGCTCGACATCCTCCTCGTACGTGCCCGTCGACTGCCCGACACCGCGCTTGTCATATTCCAGGGCAGCGATGCCGTCGGCGGACAGTCTTTTGATTATCTCGGAAAAGCCACCGCGTTTATTGGGCCCATTCCCCTCGATCAGCACGGCCAAAGGATAGGGACCCTTGCTGTGCCCTGCCGGCAGGTACAGCGTTCCCGCCAGAACAACACCGGGCTCAGATGAGATGCGAACATCGGTGGCGGTCGGCCCGAGCACGGCCAAGCGCGCGCGATTCGACGAAGGTATGCCGACCTCTGCCTGTGGCTGCGCCTCTACGCGGCCGGCGAAGCCTGTCGCGAGAAGCGCAAGAAGGGCCGTCAGCACCCGATAGGGGGAGCCGCGGGACGCACTAGTCATGGTTTTTATCATTGCTCCACTTCCTCACCGTGCAGCACGGCCGGTATGCCGTGCCAAAGTCTTCTCACCGTTCGCTGCTAAACAACCGCTCGTAACATTCAGAAGCCATCGCTCCGCGTTATAGAAACATATGTAGACTTATGAGTGGTGCTAGGGCGGCTCCAACCAAATCATTCAAGCTGATGAACGGTCCCTTCGAAGTTATTTGCGAAGACGTGGGGTCGACCGTGCAAAGACATAGGGTGTCAAACCCTCATGCAGCGTAATTCTGGTCGGCGTAGGTAGCCGGTCAAGGCGCAGCCTGCGCACCGAGCGTGTTCCATCCACGTCGAGCCCCTGATCGGCTACAACGCCGACGTCGACGTGGGGCAGGATGTACGGCCCATCTGCATCTCTCGCGACAACGTAGGATACCGTCCGCTGATCATTGAGCAGCATCTTGCCGCCGGCCAGCTTTACCGTGCCGCAGCAGTCGTTGGCGAAAAGGCCGGCCTCACCGGCATCAACGACAGGCTTACGCGGGAAGACGAGAAGAGTGATGAGCAAGACAGTGCCGGCAGCGACGACACCGAGACTGATAACTCGCCACATCTTCGCTCCCCTTTCACCGCGTCGGACACTGTGCCCCCCGTCGGTTCTGCCCACACCTAGGCAGCGTTTTGTCGGCCGTAAGCGTCGAACCTCACCACCCTCGCTGTAGGCGCAGAGCAACATATGTAGATTTAAGAGTCAAGTGACTCCACAGAGTTCCGGTCGTTCGTTCGGATCGTAGAAAAGTACCTACAAGCTACCGGGCGAGCAGTTCGGATGAGGTGTCCGATGAAATCCGAATGTGCCACCGCGAAATGACTACCACCGCCACAAATTCGATCACCAACTCCGCGACTTGCACCCCCAATGACGACAGATCGATCATCAATACGCCCATGAACAGCGACAACGTGATCATTGCTGCTCCAATCAGCGTGCCGCACTTCACGATGCGCGGCCAATCCCCCTCTACGAGCGTCCACGCGAGACATAGGTGCGCCATACCGAGCAGAAGCCACGTGATAAGCAATATCGGGATTGCGCTGTTCTGAGACCAGATCAAATAAAGATTCGGTCCGTCGCCGGCACTTGGGATACCAAAAGGCGGACCGTCTGCCGAAGACAGGAAGCCGACCGCCTGCTGGAACTGCAGAGTTGCCATCGGAATGAGTAACCCCAGAGCAAGCGCGTAACTCGCAAGGATCAGGCGTCCTTCGCTGTGCTTCCCGATCTCTCGCCACGCTACGAACAGGCAGCCGAGAGCGAACAGGAATGGACGTCGATCCTCCACCGCAGCTTCGAACTCCGCTTCCATGGCCATCGCCCATGTTCGGCGATCCGAGCCGAGAGACCGACTGGCCAATGACAGCAGAGCTCGCGACACAGCTGATTTCACGCGAAGGCGGCCTTGGTGAAAGTCATTGGGCCGGCAGGTGTGGCCATACGCGCAAATGCCACTCCAGCACTCGTTAAACGGTATGCATGTCGAGCAGGCCGGCCAGGGTGTTCCGGTTCACGCCACTCGTTCTCGACAAGCCCTTGGTCGGTCATGCGGATCAGTAGCGGGTACAGCGTTCCAGACAGGAGCCCCGTCTCTTTCATCAGATCGTAGCCGTGGCGCCACTGCTGAGTGTGCGCCGACAGTGCCTCCAGCAAGAGGAGCATTTGCTTCGATGGTCGACGATTACGGGCCATACTTTTACTCAACCTAAGTAGAGTTATCTGTCAACTGTTCCCAGAAAGTATGGACCTACTATAGCACCCGATGGATGGCCGACTGTGGACGGCACTGCCCGACAGAGTGGGGCTGATAGGACCCATCAACCGCCGTCTACGGCGGACGATACGCTTCCCAGTTTCGAACACCGGCTCATGTGTTTCGCGTCAATTAAGCCAGCCCCCGTGTCCTGAGGGAAGCGTTCAGATAGAATGCCTTCACCTTTTGCGTTTAATTAGAGACGTGTGAAAGCCACTGAGAGCCCATTCGTTCGCGACATTCCTGACGGAACGTACGTCGAGCTGGTTGCCAGTCTGTGCGGCACGCGCATGCCCGCAGCGATCATGACGTTGCTGTTCCTCGTGGTTGGTGTGCTCGGCGTTCACGCCTCACGGGATATCGCTCTGGCGAGCTTGGTCGCTATAGGAACGATCGCGAGCGTAGCACGCCTTGCCGTTTTGATCCGCGGTAGACGGCTGTGCGATAACCCCGAAATGCCCTTACTCACTGCCAAGCGCTTTGAGCGCCGGTTTGCACTCACCTATTGGGCCTTCGCGGCTGTCTTCGGTCTATTTGCCGCACGATCCTATATGCTGCCGCTGGCAGAATGGCAGATGCCCATCGGCATTCTCGTCGTGGGATACGCCGCAGGAGCAGCATCTACGGTCGCTATGCGCCCTTACATCGTGATTACGAGCCTGATTGTCGCGGTAATCCCGCCAGCTTTAGTTCTGCTACTGCGGGGAGATCCGAATGCGATCGTTTCGGCTCTTTGCCTATTTGCGCTGCTCACAGGCGGCCTTCGTAGCGCTAGCCAACGATATCGTTCGCAGTTGGCAAAGACGACAACGCGACACGCCTTTGCTCGTCAGGTCAAAACGGATCACCTCACTGGGCTTGGCAACCGGCTGGCTCTCGCCGAGGCATTTGAGACAAACGCCCGGCCAGAGCGACACGGGCGTATCGCGTTTCACTATGTCGACCTCGACGACTTCAAGCCGGTCAACGACCGGCTTGGTCACCAGGTAGGCGATAGCTTGCTATGCTTGGTCGCCGATAGGTTGCGGACATCTATAAATCCTGAAGACATGGTTGTTAGGCTTGGAGGCGACGAATTTGTCGTCGTGCAAATCGACTCCGAGTCTGACTTTGACGTTGAGCAACAAGGATTACGCATCGAACAGGTCTTGAACCGCGCCTACGTGTTAGAGGGCCATTCGGTTAACTGTGCCGCCAGCGTCGGATCAAGCCGCTCTACTGATAACAATCAGAGCATGAATTGCCTTCTGGTGGCTGCGGACGAAGAGCTGAGGCGGAGAAAGGCAGA
>NZ_JACYTY010000023.1:0-4071 GCF_014841445.1 Sphingomonas sp. CFBP 8765
GCGAGGCGATCCGAGATACGGGCCCAACCTTGACGCCTCATCCGGCTCGCCTGCAACCGCGCCTTCCTGGAACGAATGACCGAGCCCGCCGAGCATCACAATTCGAGCGCGACGGTTGCTCGCCAAAGCGGCACGCGCCGCAGGTGCGTCATCCACCAGCGTATCCTTGGTCCCGTAGATAGCTAGAACGGGAATGTGCAAGGCCCTGAGATCGGAGGCCGAGCGAAGCTTTCGTGCGCCCCAGGCCTCTGGAACGTCGATCATGGCGAGCGCTTGTTCCGCCTGAGCGCGCGGGAACCCCGCTGCCTCGAACCGGTCTACGGCGTTGGCATGAAGGCGTGCAATCGTTGCCGCATCTCGGCTGTCTACACGAACCTGGAGCAAAGCCATGGCCGCATCCGTCGCCGGGCCGATGAGGGTGTCACGGCCGCCGACAACCATCTTCATCATCTGCTTGTAAAGCCCCTTCCTGACATAAGGCAGCCCGTCGCCAACATTGCCCGCCAGTGTCACAACGGCCGCGATGTCGGGATCGGCAGCCGCCGCCGACGGCGCGATCACACCGCCCCCGCTATGGCCGACCAACGCAATGCGGCTGCCGATAATATCCGAGCGATGGCGCATCGCCGCGACCGCGGCGCGGGCATCCGCGGTCAGCCGCTCGACATCCTCCTCGTAAGTGCCCGTCGACTGCCCGACACCGCGCTTGTCATATTCCAGGGCAGCGATGCCGTCGACGGACAGTCGTTTGATTATCTCGGAAAAGCCACCGCGTTTATTGGGCCCATTCCCCTCGATCAGCACGGCCAAAGGATAGGGACCCTTGCTGTGCCCTGCCGGCAGGTACAGCGTTCCCGCCAGNAAGCGCGCGTGATTCGACGAAGGGATGCCGACCTCTGCCTGTGGCTGCGCCTCTACGCGGCCGGCGATGCCTGTCGCGAGAAGCGCAAGAAGGGCCGTCAGCACCCGATAGGGGGAGCCGCGGGAAGCACTAGTCATGGTTTTTATCATTGCTCCACTTCCGCACCGTGCAGCACGGCCGGTATGGCGTGCCGAAGTCTTTTCACCATTCGCTGCTGAACAACCGCTCGTAACATTCAGCAGCTATCGCTCCTCATTATAGAAACATATGTAGATTTATGAATAGTGCTAGGGCGGCTCTGACCAAATCATTCAAGCTGATGAACGGCCCCTTCGAAGTTATTTGCGAAGACGTGGCGTCGACCGTTTAAAAACATAGGGTGTCAAACCCTCATGCAGCGTAATCCTGGTCGGCGTAGGTAGCCGGTCAAGGCGCAGCTTGCGCACCGAGCGGGTTCCATCCACGTCAAGCCCCTGATCGGCTACAACGCCGACGTCGACGTGGGGCAGGATGTACGGCCCATCTGCATCTCTCGCGACAACGTAGGATACCGTCCGCTGATCATTGAGCAGCATCTTGCCGCCGGCCAGCTTTACCGTGCCGCAGCAGTCGTTGGCGAAAAGGCCGGCCTCACCGGCATCAACGACAGGCTTACGTAGGAAGACGAGAAGAGTGATGAGCAAGACAGTGCCAGCAGCGACGACACCTAAGCTGATAACTCGCCACATCTTCGCTCCCCTGTCACCGCGTCGGACGCTGTGTCCCCGTCGGTTCTGCCCACACCTAGCGGCGCTTTGTCGACCTTGAGCGTCGAACCTCACCACCCTCACTGTAGGCGCAGAGCAACATATGTAGATTTAAGAGTCAAGTGACTCCGCAAAATTCCGGTCGTTCGCGCGGATCGTCGAAAAGCACCTACACGCTACCGGGCGAGCAGTTCGGATGAGGCGTCTGATGAAATCCGAATGTGCCACCGCGAAATGGCTACAACCGCTACAAATTCGATCACCAGCTCCGCGATTGGCACCCCCAATGACGACAGATCGAGCATCAATACGCCCATGAACAGCGACAACGTGATCATTGCTGCTCCAATCAGCGTGCCGCACTTCACGATGCGCGGCCAATCCCCCTCTACGAGCATCCACGCGAGACAAAGGTGCGCCATACCGAGCAGAAGCCACGTGATAAGCAATATCGGGATTGCGCTGTTTTGAGACCAGATCAAATAGAGATTCGGTCCGTCGCCGGAGCTTGCGATAACGAAAGGCGGACCGTCTGCCGAAGACAGGAAGCCGACCGCCTGCTGGAACTGCAGAGTTGCCATCGGAATGAGTAACCCCAGAGCGAGCGCGTAACTCGCAAGGATCAGGCGTCCTTCGCTGTGCTTCCCGATCTCTCGCCACGCTACGAACAGGCAGCCGAGAGCGAACTGGAATGGACGCCGATCCTCCACCGCAGCTTCGAACTCCGCTTCCATGGCCATCGCCCACGTTCGGCGATCCGAGCCGAGAGACCGACTGGCCAATGACAGCAGAGCTCGCGACACAGCTGATTTCACGCGAAGGCGGCCTTGGTGAAAGTCATTGGGCCGGCAGGTGCGGCCATACGCGCAAATGCCACTCCAGCACTCGTTAAACGGTACGCATGCCGAGCAGGACGGCCAGGGTGTTCCGGTTCAAGCCACTCGGCCTCGACGAGCCCTTGGTCGGTCATGCGGATCAGTAGCGGGTACAGCGTTCCAGACAGGAGCCCCGTCTCTTTCATCAGATCGTAGCCGTGGCGCCACTGCTGAGCGTGCGCCGACAGCGCCTCCAGCAAGAGGAGCATTTGCTTCGATGGTCGACGATTACGGGTCATGCTTTTACTCAACCTAAGTAGAATTATCTGTCAACTGTTCGCAGAAAGTATGGACCTACTATAGTACCCGATGGATGGCCGACTGTCGGCGGGACTGCCCGACAGAGTGGGGCTGATAGGACCCATCAACCGCCGTCTACGGCGGACGGTACGCTTCCCAGCTTCGAAAACGGGCTCATGTGTTTCGCATTAATTAAGCTAGCCCCCGTGTCCTGAGGGAAGCGTTCGGATAGGATGCCTTCACCTTTTGCGTTTAATTAGAGACGTGTGAAAGCCACTGAGAGCCCAATCGTTCGCGATATTCCTGACGGAACGTACGTCGAGCTTGTTGCCAGTCTGTGCGGCACGCGCATGCCCGCAGCGATCATGACGTTGCTGTTCCTCGTGGTTGGTGTGCTCAGCGTTCACGCCTCACGGGATATCGCTCTAGCGAGCTTGGTCGCTATAGGAACGATCGCGAGCGTAGCACGCCTTGCCGTTTTGATCCGCGGGAGACGGCTGTGCGATAACCCCGAAATGCCCTTACTCACTGCCAAGCGTTTTGAGCGCCGGTTTGCACTCACCTATTGGGCCTTCGCGACTGTCTTCGGTCTATTTGCCGCACGATCGTACATGCTGCCGCTTGCAGAATGGCAGATGCCCATCGGCATTCTCGTCGTGGGATACGCCGCAGGAGCAGCATCTACGATCGCGATGCGCCCTTACATCGTGATTACGAGTCTGATTGTCGCGGTAATCCCGCCAGCTTTAGTTCTTCTACTGCGGGGAGATCCGAATGCGATCGTTTCGGCTCTTTGCCTATTTGCGCTGCTCACAGGCGGCCTTCGTAGCGCTAGCCAACGATATCGTTCGCAGTTGGCAAAGACGACAACGCGACACGCCTTTGCTCGTCAGGTCAAAACGGATCACCTCACTGGGCTTGGCAACCGGCTGGCTCTCGCCGAGGCATTTGAGACAAACGCCCGGCCAGAGCGACACGGACGTATCGCGTTTCACTATGTCGACCTCGACGACTTCAAGCCGGTCAACGACCGGCTTGGTCACCAGGTAGGCGATAGCTTGCTATGCTTGGTCGCCGATAGGTTGCGGACATCTATAAATCCTGAAGACATGGTTGTTAGGCTTGGAGGCGACGAATTTGTCGTCGTGCAAATCGACTCCGAGTCTGACTTTGACGTTGAGCAACAAGGATTACGCATCGAACAGGTCTTGAACCGCTCCTATGTGTTAGAGGGCCATTCGGTTAACTGTGCCGCCAGCGTCGGATCAAGCCGCTCTACTAGTAACAATCAGAGCATGAATTGCCTTCTGGTGGCTGCGGACGAAGAGCTGAGGCGGAGAAAGGCAGA
>NZ_JACYTY010000024.1:0-2590 GCF_014841445.1 Sphingomonas sp. CFBP 8765
GGACTCAAGGTATGCAGCATGCTGATTCTCCCGTAGGCAATCAGCGGCCAGTGGCAGCGGATCGTTCCGGGCATTAAGCCACGACATGACGATCCGCGGCGAACCTGACAGCCCTATCTCGATGAGGAGGGGTGTAGTGGTCGAAGCCGCGCGTTCGTGCTTTGACACGGAAAACGCCGCACTAGCTTAGTTGCGGTAACGCTTAAGCCGCTTCAGCCAAGTCGTCGGCATACCATCGCTGATGCCCCTACACCGTAACCTATTGATAAACATGACGCCGGTTTCGAGGCTCATTCAGGCAAGCATCACTGAAAACAAAGCGAATTACGGCTCCACTGCTGAGGCACGGGTTCGATTCCTATAGGGGTCACCATCTCATCACCAACTATCGGAGATCGGTGGTACAACAATCGAATCAACGCGTCTCCGCCGTCGCTCTCGTAGCTGCCGTCATCTTCTGGCTATGATCACTGAGTCCTGCCCCTAAACTGCATCTAGCCCAATGGGGATGTATATCGGCGTCGCGCAACGAGGATGAGACAGTTGGGCATCTTTGGCAGATCTCATGACAACGATAAGCAAATTTCCACATTCAGCGGCAGCTGAATGGAGCGCCCTTAGGTGGTGCTCATGTCAGACCGGCATGCTCATGATATCTTTGTAGGCGGACAGCAGCTTGTTGCGGACCTGCAATGTTGCCTCAAAGCCTACGCTGGCCTGCTGGCGCGCGAGCATCACCTTGGCGATGTCAACCGTCTCGCCCCGCTCATAGCTTTCGCTGAGCTTCGCGGCCTGGGTCTGGCCCTCGTTCACGCTCTTCAGCGCGGTTGCCATCGAATTGGCAAAGCTGGTTGGCTTGACCGCCTCCGTCGGTGCGAGGTTTCCCGTAGCGCCAGCACGCGAGAGCGCCTCGTTGCGTTCAAGGATCTGCGAGCGCAGCGCCATGACGCGGTCGACGCTCATCGCTCCTCCACCAATACCCGAAACGCCGCTCATGCCGTTGCTGCCCAGTTAGCATTGCCCAAAATCTGGCCGCTGCCGATATCGTCACCCTGCTCGCGCGCCTTGGCGAGACGATAGCGCAGCGTGCGTTCAGAAATGCCGAGGCGTTTTGCGGTCTCGATGCGGCTGCCGTTGCAGGCCTTTAGCGTATCGCGGATTGCGGCGAACTCGCTCATCTGAACGATGTTGCCCAAGGTCCCGGGGGGTGTTTCTAGGTGCGCTGGCGCTGTGGCGGTCGCGATCGGCGTCACCTGCGCCGTACGCTGGAACGTCGTCGTCACCGGGCGGTCGAACATGATGTGGCTCGCCTCGATCGCGTCGCCGCTGCAGAACAGCAGTGCGCGCTGGATCACGTTCTCCAGTTCGCGGACGTTGCCCCGCCAATCGTGCAGCATCAGCTGGTCGATCGCCGCGTGGCTGGGCCAGGGAATGACGGTACGGTGGCCAGCGTGACGCAGGATCAGCATCGCGGCGAGTGCGGGAATGTCTTGCGGGCGCTCCGCCAGCGCCTTGGTCGCGAGCGGGAACACGGCGAGACGGTAATAGAGATCGGCACGAAAGCGGCCGGCAGCGACTTCAACGTGAAGATCGCGGTTGGCGCAGGCGATCACGCGGACGTCGATCGCCTGTGGCACCGAGGCGCCGAGCGGCACGACCTCGCGCTCCTGCAACACGCGCAGCAGTTTGGCCTGCAACTGGAGCGGCATCTCGGCGATCTCGTCCAACAAGATCGTGCCGCCATTCGCCGCACGGAAGAACCCGTCGCCGCCCGACGATGCACCAGTGAACGCGCCCTTCTGGTGGCCAAACAGCAAAGCCTCGAGCATCGATTCGGGGAGCGCCGCGCAGTTGATCGCGATGAACGGTTTGTTCCTGCGCGCGGAGCCGTTGTGGATGGCGCGGGCGAGCACCTCCTTGCCAGTGCCAGTCGGGCCGTTGATCAGCACGGTGATATCAGATGCTGCGACGCGTTCTGCGAGGGCCAGCAACGCGAGCGACTCGGGGTCCGCAGCGGTCGGCATATCCGGGCCGCCGATCAGCGCGCGCGCAAAGCCGTTGCCGACCGCGGCATCCTCTGCGGCAAAGCTGATTCGAGCAGGCGAACCGGCGCGCGACGGGATCACTTCGCGGCCCTCGCAACCGATGACGACGGTGCGGGCAGGAGCGACCACGCCCTCTCCGTCCGCGACCAGAAACAGGTCGTTCGGCCCCGGCTGGCTGGTCTCGAACGAGCCCACGCCGAGCCCTTGTGCACGGAGAGACGAGACTAGCGCGGGCTTATACGTAGCAATTGAAACTGACGGAAAGATCAAACGCATCGTGTTCCCTTTAGACGAAAGGGGGATGTGCCATCTCGGGTAAATGACCTATTAAATCACACCGTTACCGGTCAGATAATCCCGCAAACTGGCGTGAGAACCTATGCTGTCGGTTTGAGCCGGTTCCTTTGCAGGGAAAGTTTTGCCCAAAGCCTACGGGAGCGGTCTCCGTAGCGTCGTCTGTGACGGAAAAAGCACGGTTCTCCCGAAAATCGACATTATCAAGGGCATAGCTGGATTTTGCGATAGAGCGATTTGCGCGTCGCCAT
>NZ_JACYTY010000025.1:0-2494 GCF_014841445.1 Sphingomonas sp. CFBP 8765
CGAAGCGAGACGTCGACCGCGCGGGGACGGCCGAGCACCCATTGCTGGTTGTTGTACGTGCTGATCGCATAGTTTCGGTCGAATAAATTGTAGCCGTGGATGTCGACCGCGAGCCGTGGCGTCACTGCATAGGAAAGCGTGGCATCGACCATGGTGTAGCTGGGGACGCGAAAGCTGTTGGCGTTGTCCGAATAGCGGCGCCCGACGTAGCGCAGCCCGGCGCGCGCCTGGAGCGCACGCGTTGCGTTCCAGCGCAGCCAGAGATTGGCGAGCGTCTCGGGGACGTCTGGCGGGGTGTTGCCGTCGAAGCTCGAGCCGCCGGAGACGAAGTCGTCGAACGTCGCGTTGAGCACGCTGCCGTTTGCATCGATCCCGACGCCGTAGGGCAGATCGAGCGATACCGCGGCCTCGATCCCCTTGGCAGATCGCTGGCCGACCTGCTCGACCGGGCTCGTCGGGGTCAACTGTGCCAGCAGGCGTTTCTTGACGATGCGATAGGCGGCGAGGGTGGCGGTGCCGCGACCGTCGAGGAACACGGCCTTCGCGCCGACCTCGACCTGATCGCCAACCGCGTTGCTGAACTGCACCTGCCCGGTCGAATAGGTGGTCAGCGTCCCCAGTGGGTCCACGCCGGTGGCATACTGCGCATAGAGCGACACCGTCGTGATCGGTTGATAGACGCTCCCGACCCGCCAGGTCAGATTGTGCAGTTGCTTGGCGAGCACGAACGTCTCGGTGCCGGTGCCGCCCGGATAGTCGATCGACCAGCGGCGGATCGTGTCGCGCTCGAAGCGGACGCCACCGACGATCGAGACGTGCGTTCCGAGCTTCAGCCGGTCCTCGGCGAAGACCGCATATTCGGTCGTGCGCGTGCGATAGCGCGGTGCGATGCCTTGCGTGTCGATGATCAGACCGGGATCGAACGCGAAGGGATCGACCTCCGAAACCTGCGGGTCAGACCCGAAATTGTGGGAATATGTCAGTTTGATAAGGTTGACATCGAAGCCCATGACCAAGTCGTTGCCGACGCCATCGGCGATGCCCGTCCTGAACGTCACGCTGCCCTGGTCGCCCCACTGCGTCTGATCATGGACGATGCCGGTCATGTCGGTACGCAGGATGCCACCGGGTGTGCCGGTGTTGCCACTGCCGTTGGCGCAGACCCCGTCTGCGGCGACCCAGCAATAGGTTTCGAGATTGAGCCAGGAGCGTTTGGAGCTGAGGCGATAGGCCTGGTTGCTGACGGTGACCACATCGCTCGGCGTCCAGTCGACCTGCAGGCTGGTGCGGTTGTCCCGGTAGCGGATGACGCCGTCGCGTGTGTTGTAGTTGCGCTCCCGGATGCGGTCGTCGAGCCGACCGTCGATCAGCGGCGTACCGAAATAGCGCATCGGCTTCTGGTCGCCATAATCGTCCCGCGCGGTGACGACGAGCGTGTCGGTCGGTGCCCAGCGCAGCGTGCCCGACACGGCATGGCTGCGCGACTGGCCGCGATCGACATAGCCGTCCGATCGGCGATAGCTGCCGTCGATGCGGTAGGAGAGGCGCTCGGTGATCGGCCCCCCTGCGCCCGCCGCGAGATGGAAGCTGTCCTGCGAGCCATAGCCGATCTCCCCCTCCACATGCGTCCGCTGCGTATCGGGTTTGCGCATCAGGACATTTACCGCGCCGCCCAGCGCGCCCTGGCCGTAGAGCACCGAGGCCGGGCCGCTCAGGATGTCGATCCGCTCGACCATCCACGGATCGGTCGGAAAGGTTATCGTGCCGGCAGCCGGGAACAGCCTTATACCGTCGATCAGCTGAAGCACGGATCCCTGGCCGCTGAAGCCGCGCGCGGCGAGCGCGGTGCCGCCATTGCCGGGGTTTCCGGCGTTGCTGATGCCCGGTGCGCGGCTCGTCGCGTCGATCACCGACAGGTCGCCGCGCGCGCGGATCGTGGCGCCATCGATGACCGAGATCGTCGCGGGGGTCTCGAGCGGCGTGAGCCCCAGGCGGCTGCCGGTCGCATTCGGCGTGGTGAGCGTGTCCTGGGCATGCTGTCCGACGATCAGGATGTCCTTGGTATCGGGATCCGGCACGGACTGGGCGTGGACTTGTGCTGCGAAGACAGGCGACAGAATAGCCCCCGCGAGCGCGAGGCGAGACAATAGGAACGGCATTACGGTAATCCCCCGGGCGTCTGGCGAACCCGGCAGGGACCTCCCGCGAACGGCCGACATCCGCGCCAGCCGGACGCGATTGCGACCGGCACGCATGCCCGTGCGGTCCCCACCGCACACGTCGTCGCTCGACGGAGTACCGTGCCGCGGCCACCCCCTGGGCCAGGCAAGAGCGACCAGACGCCGGCAGGTCTCCTGGCTCACGGGTCATCACACGATGCACGGCCTTCCCAGGCCCTCATGACGAAACGTCTGGCCCAGTGGCTGCTCCTTCCTTTGCAGGAAGAAGCGAAATGCATCGCGCTCGCCGCTTACAGTTGCAGGGACAGCCTCGG
>NZ_JACYTY010000026.1:0-1791 GCF_014841445.1 Sphingomonas sp. CFBP 8765
GTTGTCCTGCCACAGCGCTTCGAACTCAGGGCTGAGCCGAGACAACTCCATGACGAGCTTTATCACCTCGGCGCTGGTGCTAGCGCCGGCGCGCGCCACGTCGGCGCGGAAGGCGCCGACGACGAAGCGGGCGATGCTGTCGAAATCGGCATTGCGGGCGCGGACATGGTCGCTGCCGAACATTAGACGCAGAATGTTGCGCCCCTCGCGCGGCAGCTTGGAATAGTCGGTCAGTAAGACCGCAGCGGCACGGTTCCAGCCGACAACGTCCCACATCGCGGTCTTGATGATCGCGGGGCTGAGCACCATCCCGTCGAGTACCCGTTGCAGGCGAGGGGTGATGCCGTCGACCGGCTGATAGCGGGCCTCTGGCAGACGACCCAGTCCGAGCATGTAGATGTGCTCGCGCTCCGGCTCGGTCAGCATCAGCCCCTTCGCAATGCGATCGAGGACATCCGCAGATGGCGCGCCGCCACGGCCCTGCTCGAGCCAGGTGTACCAGGTCGGACTGATATTCGCGCGGCTCGCAACCTCTTCACGGCGCAAGCCGGGCGTACGGCGGCGACTGCCGCTGAGCCCGAAAGTCGCCGGGTCCAGGCGAGTGCGGCGGTCGCGCAGGTATGTGCCCAGCGAATTTGGTGCGTCAGTAGACAAGATGTATCCTGTTGCAGCTTATACCACGATAAGCTCACTACTTTAACAGGGTCGGGCGCAAGGCGATACATCCCTCGTCAACGAGGAGATTTCCATGCGCGTGTTCTTGACCGGTGCGACCGGCTTTATCGGCTCCCATGTCATTCCCGAGCTACTCCACCGCGGTCACAATGTGCTCGGGCTCACTCGCTCCGACGCGGGCGCGCAGCAGCTCGAAGCGGCTGGCGCCGATGTTCATCGGGGCGACCTGGAACGACCGGAGACCCTTGCGAGTGGTGTCGCTGCGGCTGACGCGGTCATTCACTGCGCATTCGATCACGACTTTGCCAACTTCGTCGAGAATACTCGAAAGGATGAACGCAACATCGCCGCGATGGGCGATGCGCTGGCGGGAACCAACAAGCCGATCCTGATAACCTCGGGCATCGGTATTGGAACGCCGCGCAACGGCGGTCCTGCGACCGAGGATGTGCTTAACCCGCTCCACGCCAATCCGCGCATCGTGACGGAGCTGGCCGCCGCAGCGCTGATCGCCCGCCGCATCGATGTCCGCACCATTCGCCTGCCGCAGGTGCACGATACTACCAAGGCCGGTCTGATCACGCCGCTGATCGCCGAGGCCCGCCGTGCCGGGGCGGTGGCGTATTTCGGCGAAGGGAAGACGCGCTGGGCTGCCGCGCATATCAGCGATGTCGCCAAGCTATACGTGCTGGCTCTCGAGCGCGGCGAGCCGGGCGCGCGATACCATGCGTCGGTCGAGGAGGGCGTCGATGCACGCACGATCGCAGAGGCCATCGGCGAGGGAACCGGATTGCCGGTACGTTCGATCGCAACCGAAGACATCGAGCGCTTCTTCGGCTGGATGGCTCCCTTCGCTGCTCTCGACATGACCGCGTCGAGCGTCTTGACGCAGGAGCGGCTGGGATGGGAGCCTACAGGTCCCGATCTACTCACCGATCTCGCCGCGATGATCATTCCGAGCTCATGATCGGATAACAGATCGCCGTTGCACGCTGATGTGAGTAGATTCCGCTGGCGTGCAGCGGCGTGACTATAGCCTGAGGATCACACCATGGCCTCGGCCGGTTACGTGAACGAACGGCCGATTCTGGGATGCCGCGTTCGGGCACTGAACGA
>NZ_JACYTY010000027.1:0-1359 GCF_014841445.1 Sphingomonas sp. CFBP 8765
AACGATCCGCTGCCACTGGCCGCTGATTGCCTACGGGAGAATCAGCATGCTGCATACCTTGAGTCCTGAAGTTCTGAACGTCTTAGCAGACGAGGGGCGGTGCTGTTCGATGGGCCCGGCCTTGCTCTCAAACTCGACATCGAAGCGGCGTAAGCTTTGTCCGATCAGTTGCTCTCCAGATGCGCCTTGGCCCGTCAGCAGCGGACAGTGTTCAGCCAGGCGCCCCACCCGGGCCTTCCTCGTCGGGGTGATGCGCTCGCGACATAGCCAGCGCATAAAAAAGAGCCGCTTTCAGCCGCCCAGGAAAGGCGTGCCGCTTTCGATAGGTTTCTATCGAATGGCCGGGCGTGAATACGGGTGCTGTCCTGCTAATATAGAACAGTTTTTGGTTGATCAAATTCGCAGAATCGTCGGCCCCACCTCGACCAGATGGTCAGAGCGAGGCTGTAGGTGTTAAATTTATCAAAACTTCTGATGGTTTAGGAACTGGGCTGGCGCGATCGCGGCCACCCCTCGCGTTGGAGATGTCGGCCTTGCAACTGCAGGCGGTCGTTCCGAGGTGCCAGCGCTGCAAGGCCTTTAGTTTAGGCGCAGTCGCTTGCGGTATGCTCGCCCAGTCTTGCTGCACAGAAAGCCGGAAATCCAGACATTTCTTAGGTTCGGGGCAAGCCGTTCTTCGTGCGGGCAGTCAGATAGCTTGCCGTCGATAGTCTGGCCCGCGACCCGACCAGCTTCGAAAGTTTGCTCCATAATTCGATCAATGCCTTGCATGGCAAAGGAGGTAGAACCCAATCCCTTTCGACCGAGCGAACAAAGTTCCTTTCTACCGAATGAACTCAGCCCCAGACACCGGCCCTATCCTCATCCGGATAGTACGCGCGGGAGAATCGTACACCGGTCGATCCGCAGGCCAAGCCAGGCGGGGTGGCGGGCGTTTCGGAACATCGGGGACCAGGTTGGGTAGGAACGCCACCTACGAAGCGGATCCGGATGTCGGCTCCGCTTCCGTGCATTGCCTGAAAAACGGCGACCGTTTGGCTTTCCTTCATCCGCTTGCAGATCAGCAGCGCACGCTCTGCGCTGACATAGCCCAGATACATGCCGCGATCACTGACGATGGCAGCGGCATTATCGTCGGGCCAGTTGGCCAGCCTTAAACGCAACTCGACCGCGGGGCTAAGCGCACTGGGCATACTGCCATAGCAAGTGTGTCATAAAGAGAATTGCGAGGGCGCGGTGGGCCTTTGCATCACGTTAAATCGAAAGTCTAAAATGCTATGATTTAACCGAACTATAGGCGTGCTGACGGATGACGGCCCCATGAACACCCATCGCGGCCCTGTGGCTGGTGCCGGCAAA
>NZ_JACYTY010000028.1:0-1317 GCF_014841445.1 Sphingomonas sp. CFBP 8765
TGGCCTATGGGGTTTTCGGTTTTCGCCCTGGTTTGAGGCGCGTGCAACAGCTGCCCGGGCGGGCATCTGTGGGCTGGAAGAAGGCCGTCTGGCGCTGGGTTTGGCTTGGATTCTGGCTTCGACGAAGGCGTGAGATGTTGGTCGGCACGCGGAGCGGCATCGTCGACGCGAGCGTCATTATGGCCGGAAGCGCACAGGCTGCGCGGCGGAATGCAGGTGAACCATGCCGGGTCATGGCGCGGTGGTCCCGGTCGGGTCGGTGGCATGCGGCGGTGCGCGGGGCTGGCGCCAGCGTTCGAAGGTCTCGATGATGAGCATGCGTCCGCCACAGCATGGGCACGGCGGGCGGGCATCGTCGGGTTCGACCGGCGCGACATCGGCCACGGGCGGGACAATACCGAGCAGTTGGCGGGCGTGTTCGAGGTGAGCCTTGCGGGTGGCGCCAGCGAGCAGGCCGTAATGACGGATGCGATGGAAGCCCTTCGGGAGAATGTGGATCAGGAAGCGGCGGATGAACTCGTCAGTGGCCAGCGTCATCAGCTGCTGCCGGTCGGCGACATCGTTGCGGTAATTCTTGTGGCGTAATGTCACCCCGGTCTCGTCGAAGCGGACGAGGCGGCTGTTCGAGATCGCCACGCGGTGGGTGTAGCGCGACAGATAAGCGAGCACCGCCTGAGGGCCGGCGAACGGCGGCTTGGCATAAACGACCCAGTTCTTTTTCCGGACCGGGGACAGGTGTCGTAGGAAGGCGCGGCGGTCGGCGAGTGCTGCGAGACTGCCATAGAAGCCGAGCCGTCCCGCCTCGTACAGCGCCATCAGCCGGGTCAGGAACAGGCGGCGGAACAGCTTGCCGAGCACGCGCACCGGCAGCAGGAACGCGGGGCGTGACGACACCCAGCGGCTGCCGTCCGGCGACAGTCCACCGCCCGGTACAATCATATGGATGTGGGGGTGGTGGGTCATCGCCGACCCCCAGGTGTGAAGGACCGCGGTGATGCCGATGCGGGCGCCGAGATGCTTCGGGTCAGCGGCGATGGTCGTCATCGTCTCGGACGCCGCCTGGAACAGCAGGCCGTAGACTGCAGCCTTGTTCTGGTAGGCGATGTCGGCGACCTCGGCCGGCAGGGTGAAGACGACGTGGAAATAGCCGACCGGAAGCAGGTCGGCCTCGCGCTCGGCAAGCCATGCGCGCGCGGCCGCACCCTGGCACCGGGGACAATGCCGGTTGCGACAGGAGTTATAGGCGACCCGCCAGTGTCCGCAGTCGGTGCATGCCTCGGTGTGGCCGCCGAGCGCAGCGGTGCGGCAATGTTCGAC
>NZ_JACYTY010000029.1:0-1216 GCF_014841445.1 Sphingomonas sp. CFBP 8765
CCCGCCGCAGCGCGATAGGCGTAGCTGGCCGTGGCAGCCCAGGTACCTTTGTAGAATGATTGGTTTGTCGGGACACGAGTGCGCAGTCCCTCCGGACTATACACGTTATACGTTGTTACCAACGACGCCAGATCGAAAGGACGGCTTTTGATGAGACCGACGCCATAGACGCGGCCTTCGTAATATTGCGTGAAGAGTTTTTGTTCCGGTGGCGCGTAGTTGAATGTCGCTCCGGCATAGATTCCGCGAAAGGGTTTCGCCGGATCGGTCTGCGTCAGCTGTCGATCGGCAGCGACGAAAACGGCCCAATTATCTTTTTGTGCACCGTCGGAAAAGCGAGTGTAGTGAGTCGAGTTATGAATGCCGCCAAACCGTACCCAGGCAGATTTTGTTCCGGGCGCCGATGCCCGATTGAAACCGATTTCGTCGATCAATAAGACGCCAGTACCTGGCGGAGAGAAACGAAAACCTCCCGGGTTTACGGCGTTTTCCGCTGTCGCGCCCCCTGGTGGCAAGCTGCGCTGAATACCGAATTTGTTGTAGAAGCCGGCCTTGGATCGTACCCGGACGTTGATACCGGGCGCGGCAAACCCGCCATAACTCAAACCGAGTTGGAACGGGATCGTCGCCTGCGGTCCAAGGTTTCCGGTTGCCAGATTGCCACCGACGTTGATCCCAAGGAACTCCTGCGTGTTGTCGATGTAGCCCGCTTTGAAGTCCAACACCCCGGCGATCACATCCTGATAATAGTGGAGACGACCGATCCGGATTTTCTTCGGACCGTTCACTGCTGGAAAGCTGTTGTCGACGATGCTCAATGTCGTCGCGATCTGTCCACCCTTGAGCCCAATACGGCCGAGGTCATAGGTCGCGGTGAGGCTGGCCGTGGTATTGGTCCGCGTTACACGCTGACCGTTATAAAGCTGTGGTCCACGATAGCCGCGATCGTTCTGCAAGAAATCATATTGGAAATTGGCCGTATTGATCGGCGAAATGCCTATCCCGATATCGGCGAGCGCATCACGAACGCCCAGATGATCGGCGAGGATCGTATCGGCAACCTTGGGATACGAGATTGCCCAACCCTTCAGACTAAGATCGTCGAACCGCTTGAAGCGATCGGGCGCGGGCAAGACGCTGTCGTCTGGCAGTGCGCTGGTTGTAGCAGGCTGTGCCGTCTGTTCGGGGGGAACCGGTCGCGGGGGCACCTGAGCAA
>NZ_JACYTY010000030.1:0-1129 GCF_014841445.1 Sphingomonas sp. CFBP 8765
TGTTGTTGCCCCCTAAAGGCCTGACAGAGCCTCGCAGGTTTGCGCGATGAACTCGCGTGGGGACCGATAGCGCAAAGCGCGGTGCGGATGCACTTCATTATAATGGGCGAACCAGCCGGGCAGTTGGTCGATGACGCTCTGGGCATTCGGCCTGGGGTTCACGCGGACATAGTCGCGCTTGAGGGTGCGAACGAACGCCTCAGCCATGCCATTCGATTGAGGACTGCTGACCGGGGTCGTGCGCGGGATCAACCCGATGTCTCGGGCGAAGGCGCGTGTGTTGCAAGCGGTGTAGCAGCTGCCGTTGTCGGTAAGCCACTCGATCGGTTGGGGCACGCGGTTCACCCGTCCGTAGCGATGTTCGACGGTGGCGACCATCAAGTCCTGGACGTCCTCTGCGGTGATGCCGCCCGTCGTCGCCACGTGTCCCATCGCCTCACGGTCGCAGCAGTCGAGCGCGAATGCGACGCGTACCTTCTCGCCATTGTCACAGGTGATCTCCAGCCCGTCGGAGCACCAGCGGGTGTTGCGCAGATCGACGGCGACCCGGCCATCGTGCCGCCGTTCCTCGCGGCGTTCGCCGTCACGCTGCAGCAGCAGCCCATGCACCTTCATGACGCGGTAGACGCGTTTCGGGTTGGGCGCTTCGCGCCCAGTCTTTTCAGCCTCCCGGCGCAGCAGAGCATGAACGCGGCGATAGCCATAGGTCGGCAGATCGGCGACGAGCGCGCGGATGTCGGCGACCAGCTCGGCATCCGGCAGCGGCGGTCGTCCGCGTGGTCGGGGCGCTGGGCGATGGCGCATTGCGGACAGGTGTGGGCGAGCAATTCCGACCGCGCCTGACACCGCGCTCACCGTCCATCCCGCGGCAACGAGGTCGAGCGCAACAGCAGTTTTTTTGGGCCTGCGGCCCGGGACACGGCCTCGCGGAGCAGCTCGTTCTCCATGGCCTTCTTGCCGAGCAGCCGGTGTAGTTCGCGAACCTGCGCCTCGAGCGCTCGGTACTCGGACGCCGGCACCACTTCCTCGCCCGCTGTCGCGGCGGTCAGCGCACCCTGCGCCATCAAGCGCCGCCAGGTGAAGATCTGATTGCCACCGATGCCGTGCCGGCGGGCGACGAGCGACACGC
>NZ_JACYTY010000031.1:0-991 GCF_014841445.1 Sphingomonas sp. CFBP 8765
GAGAGGAACTCTCCATGGCGACTCTACCCACCGAACAGTCCGTTACGCCGCTGCGCCAGCGGATGCTCGACGACATGGCGATGCGCTCAATGCGGTCGCGTACCCAGCACGACTATGTCCGCCACGTTCGCGCCTTCGCGGCGTTCCTGCGACGCTCGCCGGAGACCGCGACTGCCGAGGACGTACGGCGCTTCCAGCTTCACCAGCGCGAGCACGGTGTCGGAGAGGCCGTCATCGGCGCCACGGTATCGGCGCTGCGGTTCCTGTTTGGCGTGACGCTCGACCGGCCCGACCTGTCGCGCAGGCTGGTCCTCGCGCCTCGTCCCCGCAAGCTGCCCGACGTGCTGAGCGTCGAGGAGGTAGGGCGGCTGCTCGAGGCGGCACCGGGCATCAAGTACCGCGCCGCGCTGGGCGTCGCGTACGGCGCCGGATTGCGGGTGTCGGAGGTCGCACACCTCAAAGCCGACGACATCGACAGCAAGCGCATGCTGATCCGCATCGAGGAGGGCAAGGGCCGCAAGGACCGTAACGCGATGCTGTCGCCGCAACTGCTTGAACTGCTCCGGCTCTGGTGGCGCGAGGGCAAGCGGCGCAGTGTCCTGTTGCCGCACGGCTGGCTGTTCCCGGGGCGCAGCTACACCGATCCGATCTCAATCAGACAGCTCCACCGCGCCGTTCATGAGGCTGCCGAGGCGGCCGGGATCCGCAAGCGCGTCAGCCCGCACACGCTGCGGCACAGTTTCGCCACCCACCTGCTCGAGCAGGACGTCGACATCCGCGTCATCCAGGTGCTGCTCGGGCACAGCAAGCTCGAAACGACCCCGCTCTATACCAAGGTCGCCACGCGCACGATCCATGCCGTGACCGGTCCGCTTGACCGGTTGATGGCGCTGATGGAAGCAAGCCACCCGCCGGGTGAGCGCGCGATGCGCACCTCGCTCGAGGTCGCCGACATCTTCCGTGCTGCCGGTCCTGCATACCGGACTGCCCA
>NZ_JACYTY010000032.1:0-826 GCF_014841445.1 Sphingomonas sp. CFBP 8765
GCATTGCTTCGTTATGTGTCGATATCGTGAAGTGGATTTCGGTAAACCACCCGTTTAGGTGAACCTTCCGAAATCGCGAAAGTACGGCAGCAAAGGCAGCAGGTGCGGTAGGCGAACCCCAGGCAAACGTAATTGTGAGCGTCCGATCATCATGGTCCTCGCCCCAATTGATACCGCCAACGCAAGTTCCGCCTTCGTCAAAAGCCAGAATTGCTGGATGGTCCCATTTGCATGGTGGATATCTCAGCCAAGCATTGCGCTGATGATCGACACCCGCGGCGTAGGCAGCCCTTAGGCCTTCTTTGCTATGTGCGAGTTTGGTAACATGCTCCAAGCGTAGACTCATGTTATAGTTCTCCGCCAACGCTTGAACATCATGACCCCAAAATGGCGCACACCGGTGGTCTTTACCAGTCCCAGCCGCGTACGTGGCTCTGCGTGGCTGTAGATCGATGGATGCCGATACCAGGACGTATGCTCGGTAGCTGACGGCGTCTATTTAGGCGCGTTCGCGATCTCGGGGTTTGGGCCGTTGGGCGCAGTATAAGCCATCCCGCTTGCCCAATTATTGATCGACGGCGCCCACCGCGCCACATGGATTCTTCGGCAGACCCATTGCGCCGGAGGTTAAACAAAAACAGCCGCCAACCTCGAGAGGTTGACGGCTGCCTTCACACAGATGGCCACTGGGACCAGCTGTGAAATAGGCTTAGGCGAATGCGATCTTCGCCTGGCGACGACGAACGCGCATCGATGCGCCGATCCCGCCGATACCGAACAGCATGATTGCCCAGGTACCAGCCTCGGGAACTGCTGCCGTCGGCTC
>NZ_JACYTY010000033.1:0-616 GCF_014841445.1 Sphingomonas sp. CFBP 8765
GACCGGTTGTGGGTCTTTTTAATTTTAAACCGAAAGATCGGTGCTATGTTGTAAAAGCTCCTGCTGCTTTCGATCATCAATATCGATGTTGATACCCAGCCACCTGACGATCTGTCCGTCCTTGGCGCGCAACGGGACGGCATGCACACTCATCCAACGGTACTGCCCGTCCTTCCCTCTTAGCCGGTACTCCGCGTCAACCGCTAGCCGATCGTGTACGGTCTCACGCCACTTCTGCATCGTAGCTATTCGGTCGTCGGGATGGATTGCGGTTAGCCAACCATATCCTTTCCAATCGTCATAGCTTTGACCGGTATAGGCCCGCCAGCTGGGGCTGTCGGTCTCAATAAGACCATCCGGCGCACTCTCCCAAGTTGTTGCGGCGATGCCGGTAGCGGCTAATCGTTCATACGCTTCGCCCTCACTGAGCATGTCGTGCGCGACCGAATGGCTGTCTGTGCGTCCTTCCGCGACCGAGACGTAATCAATCGCATCACGTTGTTTGGGACCGCCGGTATCGACAGGCGGACTTCCAAGGCGGCTTTTTCGCTCTGCCTTTCTCCGCCTCAGCTCTTCGTCCGCAGCCACCAGAAGGCAATTCATGCTCTGATTGTTA
>NZ_JACYTY010000034.1:0-612 GCF_014841445.1 Sphingomonas sp. CFBP 8765
GATCCCGCCGATACCGAACAGCATGATTGCCCAGGTACCAGCCTCGGGAACTGCTGCCGTCGGCTCGAAGGTCGCGGTGCCGGCATAGGAGCCGTTGCCACGCGACGTGCCGTTCACGACGATCTGGTTCGGCACACCCGATGCGATCGAGACGTCGTTGAGCTCGAAGAACTCGGCGTTGCCGACAATGGTCTTCGTTGCTGCGAAGCCGTTGATGAACACCGACAGGATGTCGAGATCGGTCGAGCTCGTCAGCCGCGTGGTGTTCGTGCTCAGCGTGCCGCTAGCCAGACCGGTCTGATCGATAATGAAGTTGAAGGTATCCTGGAAGGTGCCGGCCGCGATGCCCGAACGGCCAAAATCTGCCGAAACGGTACCATCGTTGATATCGCCGCGAACGGTGAATTCCGGATCGTTCGGGGTGAAGTCAACTGCATGAGCCGCTGGGGCCATCGCGAAGACGGATGCGAATGCCATGGTCGAAAAAAGTAGACGCTTCATGTTGGTTTCCTCGAGTTTGTCCTTAACGAAAGGATAACGGGGGCCATGGCGACGCGCAAATCGCTCTATCGCAAAATCCAGCTATGCCCTTGATAATGTCGATTTTCGGGA
>NZ_JACYTY010000035.1:0-597 GCF_014841445.1 Sphingomonas sp. CFBP 8765
GAAGGCGCGGTTGCAGGCGAGCCGGATGAGGCGTCAAGGTTGGGCCCGTATCTCGGATCGCCTCGCCTCGTGGCAGTCGTTGGCGACTGGCTTCGAGATGCACTGTGGTCGAAAACTGGCACGGGGATGGGACAAGTGCGGTAACGCGCACCCTTTTGCCGCTCGACGACTAATCAACTGCTGCTTTTGAACGCCGGTCTTTAGCCTCTAAAGGGCGTTTGACAGCGCTAAGTCGCCGTCCGCTGCACATGAACCATAATCGGCTACGCGCCTGTCCTGGCTCGAAGCAGCTGTTCCGCTCTCCTCTCCATTCAAGACGTCCATGGCGGGGGATTATGCGCCAAGTTCAGTCAGCGCGGGGGATGAATGAATGTCTTAAGTTGGGGACCGCGGAAAGGCGCGCGAATGTCCGGGTATGGATCCAATGTGCCCCGGCGTCTTCACCCGAGATCAGCTCTCACGCTCATCCAGCAGCACCCGCAGCCGCTCGGCATCGTCAGGCGTGGCGGGGTTGTAGATAATCATCCCCAGTTCCGGCCTTCCTTCGACGGCGAACGACGAAAACTCCATTGCCAGCAGCCCCGCGTCGGGATGGTG
>NZ_JACYTY010000036.1:0-526 GCF_014841445.1 Sphingomonas sp. CFBP 8765
GGACTCAAGGTATGCAGCATGCTGATTCTCCCGTAGGCAATCAGCGGCCAGTGGCAGCGGATCGTTTCGAGCACTAAGCCACGACATGACGATCCGCGGCGAACCTGACAGCCCCATCTCGATGAGGAGGGGTGGAGTGGTCAAAGCCGCACGTTCGTGCTTTGACACGGAAAACGCCGCACTAGCTTAGTTGCGGTAACGCTCAGGCCGCTTCACCAGACTCGTCAGTATACCATCGCTGATGGCCCGTGCGCCGCAACCCATTCCTGAACATGACGCCGATTTTGAGGCGGTTTCAGGCAAGCATCATTGAAAATGAAGCGAATTACGGCTCCACGCCTGAAGCACGGGTTCGATTCCCGCAGGGGTCGTCTTGAGCCGGTCTTTTTGCAGGGAAAGTTTTGCCCAAAGCTACGGGAGCGGTCTCCGTAGCATCGTCTGTGACGGAAAAAGCACGATTTCCCGAAAATCGACATTATCAAGGGCATAGCTGGATTTTGCGATAGAGCGATTTGCGCGTCGCCAT
>NZ_JACYTY010000037.1:0-293 GCF_014841445.1 Sphingomonas sp. CFBP 8765
GCGGGGATGACGGGCTAGGTAGGTGCGCGTCCGCCCTTCTTCGTCATCCCGGGCTTGACCCGGGACCCAGGGTTTCGGGCGGTGGTGCTGTTTGGCTCTGGGTCCTGACTTTCGTCAGGATGACGGGGAGGGGGTGACGGTGTGGCAGCCCCTGCTACGTCATCCCCGCGGAGGCGGGGATCCATAGGCTAGGCGGCTGTTGATGACTCGCAGCGGTTGCCGGTCTGGATCCCCGCCTTCGCGGAGATGACGGGTTAGGTTAGGTTCGCGTCCGCCCTTCTTCGTCATCCCGG
>NZ_JACYTY010000038.1:0-277 GCF_014841445.1 Sphingomonas sp. CFBP 8765
AAAGGCGGCTTTCAGGGGCCGCTTTGACGATCGCGAACGTCGCGACGTGGTGGAAAGTCGCCGTCCCAATCCACAAGCTATAGGATGCCGACTGCACCATCGGCCCAGATCGCCAACGCAGCTAAGATGACGCCGCAAACGAGAGACATTCGTAAGACCGACTGGTCAACGAACCGAACAATCAGCTCAATCGCAAAGCCGACAACGGCGAAAATGGCGGCAGCCGCGCTGAAATCCGCACCTGTCCAACGCACCTCGTCGGTGAACAACATGGCGA
>NZ_JACYTY010000039.1:0-266 GCF_014841445.1 Sphingomonas sp. CFBP 8765
AAAGCGGAGGTTAGAGGATCATACCTTGGCGGTATGCGAGCTTTGCAGATCCACGCGGTTTCTCGCCGCGGCTCGTAACTTCGAGGCTAATCTGCGCTCGATCGATGCGCGTAAGAAGCACTCCAAGGCAGTCATACTTCCGCATATCATTTTCCGCGTCAGTTTCGACGTGGACCTCTAAACGATTTGGGTCGGGGCCGAAATTGCGAATGACTGCGTCTGTTCCATAGTAGCGTTGTATCGTTTGCTTAATAAACTCGACCTCG
>NZ_JACYTY010000040.1:0-260 GCF_014841445.1 Sphingomonas sp. CFBP 8765
CTACTTATGAGTACAATTGTGCTTTGCCACTTGAACAAAAAATTCATTGATTCATCGACACTCGGGTATGTTTTGTCGTGTCGTTCTGCGCACTCAGTTAAATTTTTTGTCTTACTCTCTTGCTCTCAGCACATCAAGTGTTGTTACTTGTTGTTACTCAGTCGCCTGCCTTATGCTTTTGGAGAGCGAAAGCACAACGATCCCAGAGAACAACAACAAGTGGCTTATTTTGATACTTATGCGCCACTTGCTACTTATGA
>NZ_JACYTY010000041.1:0-253 GCF_014841445.1 Sphingomonas sp. CFBP 8765
GCAGAACACGGCGAACATACCCCAAATTATATCGTCGATCAGATGGTCGCTGCCATCGGCGACCCCGTCGCCGTAAAGGATTGGCACCGCATTGCCGCTGCAGTCGATGTTATTAAAGGCACGTGGGCATCTACTGCAAATTGCTGATCTCGAAATACGCTTCGGATCGTCGCGGCTGTCGCACAATCCCGGTGAGGGAGGCCGTCACACTCTGGCTCCGGCCGATCTCGTTATCTTGCTGCGCACCTTCCCA